>JAZSQK010000054.1:0-63914 GCA_045537915.1 Acutalibacteraceae bacterium | reverse complement strand
AGGAGAGGGCAACCTTGTTATAAGCTCGCCTATTCTTGTTACAAAAGCTGAACAAACCTTAAACGGTAACTCTGCGTACACAGTCCCGAATCAGGATGCCGTTGTCATTGATGGTAAGTACTATCGCCTTGATGGCTCGGGACTTGTCGAGGGTAAGCCCACCGACTATACTAAGCCCTCCTTTGCAAACAAGCTTAATACTGCCGTAGACTTTAATACCCTAACCAATTATTCCAGCAGAACAAATCGTTCGCTGTCATATAATCTAAACCCCTTGTCAAATAATTCCACCTACGCTTACCGTAATCTTTATTTAAGCAACCTTGCTGCAGGAACATATAGCACAGGTACAGGAGGTACAGGTAGTCTTAACATAGCTCCTCATACTACTGCCACCTATAAGTATACTGCAGGTGCTCAGTTTGACGGCTTCCTCTTCTATATTGATGCATCGGCTAATGTTAATACAAATGTTCCGTCCCATCTTAATATGCTCCTGAGCAATACTTCTGGATATTCTACCTCAATTAATGGAACAAGAGGAGCTGCGTGGAGCGGTAAGACCGGTGCCGTTTATCTGCTCCCCGATGATGGTGAAAAGGGAACTCAGTGGACCGAATGGGAGCTGAAAGCTACCGGTAGTAGTGCCGCAAATGTCTATGAGGGATTATCAAACTTAAATTATCCAAACAATTCCGAGGGTATTATTCTTCCAAAAGCATACAAGGGATATATTTATGTTCCCTACACAGTATTTTATTATAACCATCATTCTGTTGTAATTGATACTGTTCGCATAACCCTTACATCGGGCTTCGGTCGTGCAGACTACGACTGTTATATCGGCGCACCCGTTGCCTTCCTTAAAGACTTTGGATTTGACCCTGCGGCAAAACCCACAAATACTGTTATTAACGGACCCGCTGCAGTAGTTGACCTTGATACAAATGAATACGTTTCAGAAGGCCTTGCTTCTTACAGCAAGCCTGCAACTTACGAAGGCGCAAACCCCAATGTATACTTTAACACTAATCTTGTTCCCAGCATTAGTCAAGTTGATCTCAGCGAACAGTTTGGTGCATATGTTGACCATCTGCTCAACCCCCGTGCAAACGTTGCTGCATATAGAAATTTGTATGGCGGAATTGAGATAGGTAATTCTAACTCTTACACCGATGGCACTGCTAAAATTTCTACCGTATTTACTGATTGCGTAGTTAAAAACCTTCCTGCTTATAAGGTTTCGGCAACAAGTGATAGCGGACTTTATGGCCAGTTTGCAAACTTCCTGTTCAAGTCCAATAAGGAAACAGGGGTTGAATTAAAGGCAAATGCAGGTATTATGTATTACATTAAGAATGAGTCTGCATCAGATGCTGATTTCTCTTTCTCATCCTTAATGTCTCCTGAATCCTCGACCTCCAGTACTATTGTTTCTACCAGAACCTTTAGTGTTAACAGAGGAGACACAAGACTTCTTTCTGTAAATTCTAATGCATGGCAGGCAGCTACGATTTATGGTGAAGATGACAGACATATTACTATTCCTGCAGGCTTTGAGGGATATCTCTTTGTAGATTTCGAAAGCTTCAGTAATGTTGCTGAATTGTTTGGCTCTGAAAACGCATACGCTACATCCCTTCCGACATATGTAACGATTAATAAGGACGATAGCTTTACAATCAGCAAGCCTATGTATGTTGAGAACTTTGCTGATGATTACAACGAGCCCGTTGCTATAGTTAACGGTGCTGAAGTTACTCAGAATCTCTCTACAGGTAAGTTCGTTCTTCCCTTTGATAACAACGGAAATATGAAGCTCGACATTCTTGACCTTGTTTATAATAAGGTAAACAGCTTCGATAATACAAACTTTATTAAGAACTACTTTGGCTATCGTGACTATGTAAAGCCCGAAGCATCGGTTTTTTAAGTCCGCTGACTGCAGGTAGTGCTCGTGATTTATTCACATCTACCGTTGGCGATGTAGCAGGTCGTTCAAATGACATTCTACTGTACGGTAATCCCGATAGGGGTTTCCGTACAACTTTACCTCTCAACATTAAAGCAGAGCACAAGGTTAATGGAGAGGTGACCGACACCTGCGATTTGATTTATTGGTCTGATACGCTTAACAGATACGCAATAAACTATGATTCACCCTGTTATTATAACAATGAGACCGAAACTCCTGTTGGTGGTCAGCATACTGTAGAGACTGCATATGCAAATCTTTTACCTGAATATAAGGAAATGCAGCTTGATTACATCATCAACAACGTATATTTCCTTTCTACTATGAAGACCGACTATCAGCCAAAGCTTCAACTTTTGCAGTTAGGCCTTCCGGACTGTAGGGATGCCGAGGGTCAGAGCCCGACACATCTTTCCTCTGATGTTCTCGAGACGGTTCAGCTTATTATTGATAAGATGAGAGAAAAGGAAGTTCGCATCCTCTTCAGAATAGGCTATCACGGTGTTCAGTATAATCTTACCTTGACTGAGAACGCCGATAAGAGAGAAAAAGCATATGTATCTGAAGCCCAGATGCTTATGCATATTGATGACCTTGCCGAATTCTTTAATAAAGAAGTGAACGGCAAAAAGAATTATGAGGTCATCAACAAAATGTCCAGCGGCTTCATCGGCTCGGGCGGTGAGATGGTTTCATCTTATCAGTGGCCAACCTTTACCTCTACAAATTACAATAATGTTATAAAGAACATTATTGAGAAGATTTGTCTTCCGTTTGACCTTTATTACACTTCACGTTCTCAAAGGTTTAAAAATGATTTTGTTGCTGCCTATCCGCAGTATGCAAAAATTGTCGGCACAAATAACGATGCTGTTTTTGGCGAAACTACTGCTTACGGTCACACTTCGGGTTGTTACCAATATAATCACAACTTTGAAACCTCAAAAGGCGAATACAGGTGCTTTGAGGCCGAAAACGGCGGAACCCATGTTCCAAACACCTGGTGGGAACAGGTTACCGCTACTGCGGCATACACACCTCAGTCGGGCGAAATGTACCACGGTCTTCACAAAACCTACAAGGATAATGAGTCAATGATTCCCACAGGTCTTGAGGTAATCAAGGAAATGGCTCATCATCGCTTTGTTACCTTAAGCCAGTGGAACAGCTACGAGGCGGTAGATTCCTACGTTGATGAAGAAGGTATCTATCATATCGGTGATAGTGTTATTCAGCGTTGGATTAACAACGAAACTGTAACAAAGGAGCTGCTTGACAGAGAGGGTATTATCTACGACCCGTCCTGGTTTATTGACGAAAACGGAGAAGAGATAACAAATCGTAACCCCTATGAGTTCCTTCGTGACCACCTCGGCTATAAACTTGTTGGTCAGAAGTTCTCAGTTAAGGGTAATCTTGTTGCAGGCAGTACAGTTAATGCAAACCTTACCCTTAAGAATTACGGCTTTGCCGCTGCTTTCGGACTTGAGAGTAGCTTTGTAATCCTTGATGAAGATGGTAATGTTGTATATAAGGTATTAGCAGGTGACCCTGATTCCTGGATTAGCCTTCCTGTCGACTTCTACACCAAGGACCCTGTTGCAGCAACCCAGTATGTATATGAGCATACCGTAAATGCTGATATAAAACTGCCCACCGAGAGCGGAACCTATCGCATAGCCCTTCTTCTTGAGAACGCAATGCACGATACAGCCCGTCTCAGCAACGCAGCAGATGACAATTTCTACTACACAGGCGAAAATAAATCAAATAAGAACGGCTACAATGTTCTTATGACCTTTAATGTAGAATAACCTGAAATTACCGCACAAGAAATTTTCTTGTGCGGTTAATTTTTTGTAGAATTGCAATTATTAAACTAATATGATATAATGAGTTTGCTTTGCAAACTCAGTGAATTGCCTCTGGCATGAAACGAAATCAAAGATTTCATGAATTGAGCCTTTCGGCTCATAAATTGCACCGTTGGTGCATTATTTTAACAATCTTTTTACGAAGGACGAAACCTTATGGTATGTAATACAATTCTTGATGCTATCGGAAACACTCCGATAATAAGATTAAATAATATGACCGGCCCGAACGATGCGCAGATACTCGTTAAGTTTGAGGGTCTTAATGTCGGAGGTTCTATAAAAACCAGAACTGCTCTCAATATGATTCTAGATGCCGAACAAAAAGGCCTTTTAAACAAAGATACTGTTATTGTTGAGCCAACAAGCGGTAATCAGGGAATAGGTCTTGCATTGGTCGGTGCGGTTAAAGGCTATAAGGTCAAGATAATTATGCCCGACTCGGTTAGTGAGGAGCGCAGAAAACTTGTCTGCCACTACGGTGCCGAGGTAATTCTTGTACACGATAACGGTAATATCGGTTTATGTATTGAAGAATGCTTGAATCTTGCCCTAAAAATGAAGGCTGAAGATAAAAATGTCTTTGTTCCTCAACAGTTTGAAAATCCCGCTAACCCACAGATTCAGCGTGAGGTGACGGGTGCTGAAATATTAGAACAGGTCGGCGGCAGTATAGACGGCTTTTGTTCGGGTATCGGTACTGGCGGCACAATAACGGGAATAGGCGAAACACTAAAAGCCGCAAACCCCGATATGACAATTTGGGCTGTCGAACCTGAGGACGCCGCAATTCTTTCGGGTGGCTCTATCGGTACGCATATTCAGATGGGTATCGGCGACGGCATAATACCTGAAATACTTAATCAGAGCATATATGACGATGTCTGCATCGTAAGGGACGAGGAAGCCTTGCAAACAGCAAAGGACCTCGCCGCAAAAGAGGGAATTATGTGCGGAATTTCGAGCGGAACCAACGTTGCCGCCGCAATTAAACTTGCAAAAAAGCTCGGTAAAGGAAAAACGGTCGTAACCGTTCTGCCCGATACCGCCGAACGCTACTTTTCAACTCCATTATTTGAATAAACGGTTTTTCTTCGATATAATTTAGAATATTTACTAAAAACACTCGGAAATATCCGGGTGTTTTTTACCCCTAATATATTGAGTAAAAAATCTGTATATGGTATAATAAAAATATATAAGTTTAAAATTCAGAGGTTGAAATGAAAAGTTCGCTTAAAAATCTTTTTTCTCCGACCGATATGACGGTTGGAACCCCTTGGAAAAGCATTGTTTCCTTTACGCTTCCAATGCTTATCGGAAATATTGCTCAGCAGCTTTACAGTACGGTTGACAGCATAGTCGTCGGCAGATTTGTCGGTGACGATGCCCTTGCCGCAGTTGGAAGCGCAATGCCTATTTTGAATTTTTTGCTTGTGCTCTTTATCGGTATTTCGGCAGGCGCAAGTATAATGGTTTCGCAGTACTTTGGCGCTCGGTCCCGTGAAAAACTGTCATTCACAGTCGGAAACTGCATAACGGTCACTGCAATTGCTTGTGTTTTGCTTATATTGATAGCGGCGCCGCTGATAAGGCCGATACTAACTGTTCTCAACACTCCCGAATCAATTATTGATTGGTGCGCAGAATATCTTTTAATATCTCTTGTCGGTATTGCGGGGATGGCGTATTATAACATTCTTTCGGGAATTATCAGAGGACTGGGAGACTCACTTTCGGCATTAATCTATCTGTTAGTAGCTACGGTTATTAACATTGTTCTTGATATATATTTTGTTGCTGAGCTTAATATGGCAGTAGGTGGAGTTGCACTGGCTACGGTTATCGCACAGATAATTTCCTCTATCCTTTGCTTTATAAAACTATCAAAGATGAGAGAATATTTTGATTTTGGCGCAAAGTATTTAAAACTGTCTGCAGAATATGTTAAAACACTTATTAAGCTTGGTTTGCCGTCAGGCTTGACACAGGCAATCTTCTCGTCGGCTATGATAATCGTTCAGTCGCTAACAAACCAGTTCGGAGAACAGTTTATTGCAGCAAACGTGGTAGTAATGCGTGTTGACGGCTTTGCGATGATGCCAAACTTCTCCTTCGGTACGGCGCTTACGACCTATGCCGGTCAGAATGTTGGAGCAGGATTGTACGATAGGGTCAAGAAGGGAGCAAAACAGGGTACTCTTCTTGCGGTTGGCTGCTCGACGACTATAACGGCTTTAATACTGTTGTTCGGTAAAGGTCTTATGGGTATCTTTACTGACACCAAATCTCTGGTCGATATGAGCTATTATCTTATGTGCATACTTGCGGTCGGTTATATTGCGGTTGCTGTAACGCAGAGCCTTTCGGGTATAATGCGAGGGGCCGGAGATACTATGACGCCTATGTGGATATCGCTTAT
Organism: Acutalibacteraceae bacterium; assembly: GCA_045537915.1. Taxonomy (GTDB): domain Bacteria; phylum Bacillota; class Clostridia; order Oscillospirales; family Acutalibacteraceae; genus SFWF01. Next base: position 57,643 of record JAZSQK010000054.1, on the reverse strand, counting down.
AACAACTGTTGCAATTCGTGTCCCGATTGCATACGGTATTTCCTTCCTTACAAGAACCGAGGAGATGCCGTATGGAATAAGCGAATGTATACAGATATCGCTACTTTCCTCCTGGATTATTGGCGCTCTGCTGACATTAATTTTTTATAGCAGAGGCAAATGGAAGGGTAAGGCAATTAAGTAATATAAAAAGGACATTGCATTCGCAATGTCCTTTAAAATTATAATACATCGGCAAGTTCAAGAACAAGTTTTTCGGATTTTTCCCAACCAAGACAGGGATCGGTAATTGACTTACCGTATATTCCTTCGCCAATTTTTTGGAAACCGTCCTCAATATAACTTTCAATCATAAGTCCCTTGACCATGCTGTATATATCAGAGGAGTGTCGGCGGCTGTGAAGAATTTCTTTAGATATTCTTATTTGTTCAAGATATTGTTTATTTGAATTTGAATGGTTGACATCAACTATAACCGCCATATTTTCAAGGTTTCTTGAGGAATAATTCTCATAAAGTCTTACAAGATCTTCATAGTGATAGTTGGGAATTGACTGACCATGCTTGTTAACAGATCCTCGAAGGATTGCATGTGCAAGATCATTTCCGCTTGTTGAAACCTCGGCACCACGGTAGATAAAATCATGAGGGTGCTGGGCGGCGGTAATAGAGTTCATCATAACAGAAAAATCTCCACTCGTTGGGTTTTTCATTCCGACAGGCACGTTCATTCCTGAACTTACAAGTCTGTGCTGTTGGTTTTCAACCGAACGGGCGCCAATAGCTACATAACCCAAAATATCGTCAAGATAACTGAAATTCTCAGGGTATAGCATCTCATCTGCACAGGAAAAGCCAGTATCTTCAACCGCTCTTGTGTGAAGGTCACGAATGGCGAGAAGACCCTTTAGCATATCGGGCTTTTTATTTGGGTCGGGTTGATGTATCATACCCTTATATCCGTCGCCGGTTGTGCGGGGCTTATTGGTATAAATTCTCGGAATAATCAGAATTTTATCGCTTACCTTATCTTGAAGCAGTTTTAACCGTCCGATATAATCAAGAACCGATTCCTCAGAATCAGCAGAGCAAGGGCCGATAATTAAGATAAACTTTTTTGATTTACCCTCAAAGACCTCTCGGATTTCCTTATCTCTTGCAGCTTTTTTTTCAACAACAGATGCCGAAAGCGGATACTGCTGTTTGATTTCTTCGGGGGCTGGGAGAGCCGCCCTTATATCCATTGACAAAGTTATCACCTCGTATTTAGTTTATTATAACATAATTACTGTTTTTTTCAAGATGGTTTTTATTGGTCAATTTATATTAAATTATCTATTCTTTCAGCTGCTTATTTTACTTGACATTTTTTGATATAATGTTAAAATATAAATATATGAATACTATATATTGGGTTTTTGTTACTGACGGATAAGTGGGTAACCACATGGGAGCAAAAATACCGAAAAATGTCGACCGTCTGGGCAGTCCAACCTCGTTTCAGGGTTTGGATTGCCTTTATTGATTTTTTATCAGGAGGAAAATTATGAAAAAGATTGGAATTATTATGGGAAGCGACAGCGATCTGCCGATCATTAAGAAGGCTACAGATATGCTTGATTCGCTTGAAATTCCCTATGAAGTTCATATCTATTCTGCTCACAGAACCCCCGAACAGGCAAGAGATTTTGCAGCAAATGCCAGAAAAAATGGTTTTGGTGTCTTAATTGCGGCGGCTGGTATGGCGGCACACCTTGCAGGAGCGATTGCGGCAAACACAACCCTTCCTGTCATTGGAATTCCTTGCAAATCTGCTGTGCTTGACGGAATGGATGCCCTTCTTTCTACAGTTATGATGCCTTCGGGTATTCCCGTTGCAACGGTTGCTATAAACGGTGGTGCAAATGCTGCGCTGCTTGCGGCTCAGATTCTTGCAGTAGAGGATGCTGCTTTAGCAGAAAAATTGGATAATAAAAGAGTTGACGATGCTGCTGCGGTTCTTAAAAAGGACACAGAGGTTATGGATAAACTTAAATAACTAAAAAATTCTTATTCAAGGGAGTAATTTAATATGGAAAAGAAACTTGTTTACACCGGAAAGACCAAAGATGTTTTTGCGCTTGAAAACGGAAACTATGAGCTTAAGTTCAAGGATGATTGCACAGGCAAAGACGGAGTGTTTGATCCGGGCGAGAATTCTGTTGGACTTACTATTGACGGTGTTGGAGATGTAAATCTTCGTATGTCAATATACTTTTTTGAGAAGGTCAATGCAGCAGGAATTAAAACTCATTTTGTAAGCGCTGATCTTGCAAATACAACTATGGAGGTTCTTCCCGCAAAGGTCTTCGGTAAGGGACTTGAGGTAATTTGCCGCCATAAAGCCGTTGGCAGCTTCTATCGCAGATACAGCGATTATATCGAGGAAGGTGCAGATCTTCCCGCATATGTTGAAATGACCTTTAAAAACGACGAAAAGGGCGATCCTCTGGTAACAAAGGATGGACTTGTTGATCTCGGTGTTATGACCTCAGAGCAATATGACGATATGAAGCTTATGACACAGAAGATTACTAAGATTGTTGCAGATGATCTTTTGGAGAAGGGACTTGTGCTTTATGACATAAAGTTTGAGTTCGGTTATGATCCTAGCGGCAAGGTTATGCTGATTGATGAGATTGCATCCGGAAATATGCGTGTTTATAAGGACGGGGAATATATCGACCCCATGACTCTTTCCGAGCTGTTTTTTAAATAAGATTAAACCCGATTTCAGATAAGGAGTATTTTATGGGTGGATTTTTCGGTGCAGTCTGCCGAGAGGATGCAATTTCTGATGTCTTTTTCGGTACCGACTACCATTCGCATTTAGGAACTCGCAGAGCGGGTATGGCTGCCTTTGACAGCGAGAGAGGCTTTCAGCGTGAGATTCATAACATTGAGAACGCCCCATTCAGAACAAAGTTTGAGGATGTTTTTGATGAGATGAAGGGTAATTCAGCAATTGGTTGTATTAGTGATTTTGACCCACAGCCCTTACTTATTGGTTCAAAGCACGGCACTTATGCAATTTGCTTTATTGGTATGATAAATAACGCCGATGAGCTTATCTCCCGTTATCTTTGCGAAAATGTCGGCCATTTTGGCGTAATGTCAGGCGGCAAGGTTAACTCAACCGAGCTTGTTGCGGCGCTTATAAACCAAAAGTGTTGCATTTCAGAGGGCATAAAGTTTGCTCAGAGTGAAATTGACGGAAGCGCAACAATTTTAATTTTGCGTGATAACGGTAATATCGTTGCTGCTAGGGACAAGTTTGGAAGAATTCCGATGAGTATTGGTAAGAGTGATTTTGGTTATTGTGTCTCCTTTGAACCGTTTGCCTACACAAAACTCGGCTATGAGAAGGATAGAGAGCTCGGCCCGGGGGAGATTGTAGAGATTTCTTGTGAAGGTATTGTTCAGCTTTGCGCTCCGGGAGAAAAAATGAGAATTTGCTCATTTTTGTGGAGCTATTACGGCTATTCTACCTCAACCTACGAGGGCGTAAATGTTGAAATAATGCGTTATCGCAACGGTAACATAATGGCAAAGAATGATATGGATAACGGTCTGTGTGAGGGTATAGATTATGTCGGCGGTGTTCCTGATTCGGGAACTCCACACGCTATTGGTTATGCTCATACCAGCGGAATTCCCTTTGCAAGAGCCTTTATTAAATATACTCCAACCTGGTCAAGAAGCTTTACGCCTTCAAGCCAAAAGGAGCGCAGTAAGGTTGCCCGTATGAAGCAGATACCTGTTCACGAGCTTATAGAGGATAAAAATCTCTTGTTTGTAGACGATTCAATCGTTAGGGGAACTCAGCTTAAGGAAACGGTGGATTTCCTATATGAAAACGGAGCAAAATCTGTGCATATGAGGTCGGCATGTCCGCCAATTATGTTTGGTTGCAAATATCTTAATTTCTCAAGAGCAAACGACGGGATGGAGCTTATAGCCCGTCGCAGCGTCTATGAACTCGAGGGCGAGGAGGGGCTTAAACATATCGAAGAATATTGTGACCCCGAGACCCAAAGGGGAAAGCAACTTCGTAAATATATCTGTGATAAGCTTCATTTTGCTTCACTCGAATTTCAGTCTATAAAGGGTATTTCAGAGGCAATAGGTCTTGAGCCTTGTAAACTTTGTACTTACTGTTGGAACGGAAAGGAATAGAAATTATGCATAACAAATCAAGGTCTGACAGCTACGCTGCTGCAGGAGTTGATATTATAGCCGGATACAAGTCGGTTGAACTTATGAAGAAACATATTAACCGAACAAAGAATGAGGACTGTCTGGACGATGTCGGCGGCTTTGGCGGTTGTTTTGGATTAAATTTAGATGGAATTTCTGAACCTGTGCTTGTTGCGGGAACAGACGGTGTCGGCACAAAGATCAAACTTGCTATGCTGCTTGATAAGCACGATACTATTGGTGTCGACTGTGTCGCAATGTGTGTAAATGACATTATTTGTTGCGGAGCAAAACCACTCTTTTTCCTTGATTATATTGCTTGCGGCAAGAATATTCCTGAGAAAATAGCTGATATTGTCGGCGGAGTCGCTGAAGGCTGCGTACAGGCAGGTTGCGCCCTTATCGGCGGTGAAACTGCCGAGCATCCCGGATTAATGCCGGAAGAAGACTATGATCTTGCCGGTTATTGCACAGGAGTTGTAGATAAATCAAAGATTCTTGACAATTCCTCTGTCGAAGAAGGCGATGCAATTATCGCTCTTGCTTCTACAGGTGTTCATTCTAACGGATTTTCTCTTGTTCGCAAGGTGTTTGATATCGAGTCGGCTGACCTGTCTGCATATACTGAGGAGCTTGGTGGAAAAAGCCTTGGAGAAACCTTGCTCACTCCTACTAAAATTTATGTTAAATCGACCCTTGCGCTTATGGCAGAGGTAAAGGTCAAGGCAATTTCACATATCACAGGCGGAGGCTTTTATGAGAATATCCCGAGAAGTTTACCCAAGGGTTATTCTGCCAGAATAAAAAGATCTGACGTAAGGGTTTTACCGATATTTGACCTTATAGCAAAGGTTGGTAACATTCCTGAACGAGATATGTTCAATACCTTTAATATGGGTGTTGGTATGAGCATAGTGGTATCTAAAAGTGATGCAGATAAGGCAATTAGAATCCTTAATGATAATGGAGAAACCGCATATCTGCTTGGCGAAGTAGTTAAGTCCGATGAGGGCGTAATAATTGAGTAATCGGTGGTGTTACAGTGAGAGATAAAATCTCTATTGCCGTTCTGGTATCGGGCGGAGGAACCAATTTACAGGCCTTAATCGATGCTGAGAAAAGCGGAATAATCAAAAGCGGCAGCATCAAACTTGTGATTTCGAACAAACCCTGCGCTTATGCCCTAACAAGAGCGGAGAATGCCAACATAAAGACAGCAGTTGTTGAAAAGAAGGGCAATCCTTTTTTTGAGGAGCAGCTTATAGAAATACTGGAAAATGAGGGTATAGAGGTTATAATACTTGCAGGTTTTATGTGTATTCTGAGCGAAAAATTCACAAAAAGCTTTGAAAACCGCATACTAAATGTTCATCCCTCGCTCATTCCGTCGTTCTGCGGAGAGGGTTTTTATGGGCTCAAGGTTCACGAAGCGGCGCTTTCCTACGGGGTTAAGGTAACGGGAGCCACAGTGCATTTTGTTAATGAGATTCCCGACGGCGGCAAGATAATTCTTCAAAAGGCGGTTGCCATAGAAGAAGGAGATACACCCGAGATTTTACAGAAAAGAGTTATGGAACAGGCCGAATGGATAATTCTTCCCGAAGCCTGTGAAAAGGTATGTGAAGAAATTTTAAAAGGTAAGGAAAAATAAATGAAAATTTCAACTATTGCAAACGAACTTAACTCCCTCAGCTATCACGGCAGAGGAATTATAATCGGAAAGAGTGCTGACTCTAAAAAGGCAGTAGCCGCCTATTTTATTATGGGCAGAAGTGAGAATAGCCGCAACCGTATATTCGTAGCAGAGGGCGATGCTATGCGTACCAAGGCATACGACGAGTCGAAGATGACCGATCCTCATCTTATAATTTATTATCCCGTTCGTGTACTCGGTAATAAGACCATTGTTACAAACGGCGATCAGACAGACACAATTTATAATCTTATGGACAAGCAGATGACCTTTGAACAGGCTCTTCGCACACGTGAGTTTGAGGATGACTGTCCGAACTTTACACCTCGCATTTCAGGTATTATCCGCAGAGAAGCCGACGGAATGAATTTTGCAATGTCTATTCTGAAGAGCGCAGAGGGAGATGACTCTTCCTGTGAAAGATTTACATACGCTTATTCAAATCCGCTTCCTGCAAGAGCAAAATTCATTCATACCTATAACTGCGACGGAAATCCGCTTCCGTCCTTTGAGGGAGAGCCTAAAACTCTTGAGCTTCCCGATGTCAGCATTGACGAGCTAACTGATCTTATCTGGACAAATCTTAATGAAGATAACAAGGTTTCTCTATTTGTAAGATATATTGATATTGAGTCAGGTGAGACCGAGACAAGAATTGTTAACAAGAATAAGTAAGAGGGGATAAGATAATGAAAGAATTTGAACTTAAATACGGCTGCAACCCTAATCAGAAACCTGCAAAGATTTTTATGCACGACGGCAGTGAGCTTCCGATAGAAATTTTAAATGGCAGACCCGGTTTTATTAACTTCCTTGATGCTTTTAACTCCTGGCAGCTTGTAAAGGAACTGAAAGAAGCCCTTGGAATGCCTGCAGTTACCTCCTTTAAGCATGTCAGCCCTACCTCTGCGGCTATCGGATTGCCCCTTTCAGACAGACTTAAAAAGGCTTGTTTTGTTGATGATATTGAAGGCCTTGACGAATCTCCTCTTGCCTGTGCTTATGCGAGAGCGAGAGGCACAGACCGTATGTGTTCTTTCGGAGATTGGGTAGCTCTTTCTGATGTTTGTGATGTTGCTACTGCAAATCTTATTAAAAGAGAGGTTTCGGACGGCGTTATCGCTCCCGGCTATGAGCCTGAGGCGCTCGAGATTTTAAAATCCAAGAGAAAAGGAACATACAATATAGTTAAAATCGACCCAGATTATGTTCCCGACCAGATTGAGCATAAGCAGGTTTACGGTATTACCTTTGAACAGGGAAGAAATGAGTTTAAGATTAATCGTGAGCTTCTTTCAAATATTGTTACAGAGAACAAAAATATGCCCGAAAGCGCTGTGCGTGACCTAATAATTGCGCTTATAACCCTTAAATATACCCAGTCAAATTCTGTGTGCTACGCTGTTGACGGACAAGCTATTGGCGTAGGTGCCGGTCAGCAGTCCAGGGTTCACTGTACCCGTCTCGCTGGTTCAAAGGCGGATACCTGGCAGTTACGTCAGCACGATAAGGTATTAAATCTTCCTTTTAAGGATACCCTTGGCAGACCTGACAGAGATAATGTTATTGACGGATATATCAATCAGAACGAAGAGGATGTCTGCGCTGACGGAAATTGGCAAAAATATTTTACTAAACAGCCCCAGCCTTTCACAATGGCAGAGCAGAGAGCCTATCTTGATACAATTACAGGAGTATCTCTCGGCTCAGATGCATTCTTCCCCTTCGATGACAATATCGAAAGAGCAAAGAAAAGCGGCGTTTCCTATATCGCTGAACCCGGCGGCTCTATAAGAGATGATGTCGTTGTTGAGTGCTGTAATAAATACGGAATGTCGATGGCCTTCACAGGAATGCGTCTTTTCCATCACTAATAAAAAGGGTTTGATATTTTGAAAATAATGGTTGTAGGTGGCGGCGGAAGAGAGCATGCCATCATAAAAAAATTAAAAGAAAACAAGGAAATTGAAAAGATTTACGCCCTTCCCGGTAACGCTGGTATGAGAGCGGATGCAGAGTGTATAGATATCGGCGCAAAGGATATTGACGGTATTGTTAGATTTGCCGCTGAAAATAATATCGATTTTGCTGTAGTCGCTCCCGACGATCCCCTTGTTCTCGGAGCTGTTGATGCCCTTAATAAAATCGGCGTTCCTTGCTTTGGACCAGATGCAAAGGCAGCAATTATTGAAGGAAGTAAGGTCTTTTCAAAAAACCTTATGAAAAAGTACGGTATTCCCACCGCTGAATATGAAGTGTTTTCAGATATGAATTCTGCCCTTGAGTACCTTAAGACTGCGCCAATCCCGACCGTAGTAAAAGCTGACGGACTGGCGCTCGGAAAGGGAGTTCTCATCTGCTTTACAAGAGATGAAGCCTACTACGCAGTAAAGAGTATTATGGGCGATAAGGTTTTTGGAGAATCAGGAAGCAATATAGTTATTGAGGAGTTTTTAACAGGCCCCGAGGTTTCTGTTTTATCATTTACTGACGGCAAAACCCTCGTTCCGATGGTTTCTTCTATGGACCATAAACGAGCTCTCGACAACGATGAGGGACTTAATACAGGCGGAATGGGTACTATTGCGCCCAATCCCTACTATACAAAAGATATTGCAAAAGAGTGTATGGATAAAATCTTTATTCCAACAATGAATGCTATGAATAATGAGGGAAGGACCTTTAAGGGTTGTCTCTATTTTGGCCTTATGCTTACCCCGAACGGTCCAAAGGTAATTGAATATAATTGCCGTTTTGGAGACCCCGAAACTCAGGTTGTTCTTCCGCTTTTAAAAACTGATCTCTTTACAATAATGAAGGCGGTCAGTGAGGAAAGACTCGGAGAGGTAGATGTTGAGTTTTCAGACGGTGCAGCTTGTTGCGTCGTAATGGCTTCAAAGGGCTATCCAGGAAAGTATGATACCGGCTTTGAAATCAAAATTGATGAGTCATGCAAGGCTGAAGTATATGTCGCAGGAGCAAAGCTTAAGGACGACAAAACGGTTACTGCCGGCGGCAGAGTACTTGGAGTTGTCTGTACGGCAGTTACTTTAAAGGATGCCATAGACAAGACATATGCTGAAATTGAAAATGTCGGCTTTGATAACGCTTATTACCGCCGTGATATCGGGCAAAGAGCCCTAAAGGCTTTACAGTAAGGGGATAAATAATGGTTTACCGTGTATATGTTGAAAAGAAAGAGGAACTGGCTAATGAAGCGGCATCACTGCTGAACGATCTTCGTGCCTTTCTTCAGATAAAAGGATTGGATAAAATTAGGCTCTTAAATCGTTATGATGTTGAAAACATTGATAAGGAGCTTTTTGATTACGCTGTTGGTACTGTTTTTAGTGAACCGCAGCTCGATATTGTTACAAAAACTATCGAGGATGCTGATAATGCCGTACTATTTGCTACAGAGTATCTACCTGGTCAGTTTGATCAGAGGGCAGATTCTGCTGCACAGTGTATCCAGATTATAAGTCAGGGTGAAAGACCGCTTGTTAAAACTGCAAGGGTTTATATTCTTTACGGTAATTTAACCGAGGAGGATATTACAGCAGTTAAAAAGTATGTAATCAACCCCGTTGAGAGCAGAGAAGCATCACTCGAAGAGTGTGAAACTCTGGCAATAAACTATGAACTCCCAACAACCGTCGCAACCCTTGACGGATTTTTGGAACTTGATGACGAAGGGCTTTCCCAGTTTGTAAAAAAATACGGTCTTGCAATGGATAACGATGATATTAAATTCTGTCAGGATTATTTTAAGACCGAGGACAGAGACCCCACAATTACCGAGATCCGTATGATCGATACCTATTGGTCTGACCATTGTCGTCACACTACATTTAACACCAAAATAGAAGATGTTAAATTTGATGATGAGCTTACACAAAAAACCTATGAGGAATATCTTGAAATCAGAAAAAAGCTCGGCAGAACAAAGCCGGTAACACTTATGGATATCGGAACCCTTGCCGCTAAATATTTACGTAGTCAGGGTAAGCTTGAAAAACTGGACGAATCGGAAGAAATCAATGCTTGTACAGTAAAGATTAAGGTTGATGTAGAGGGAGAATTACAGGATTGGCTGCTTCTTTTCAAAAATGAAACCCACAATCATCCTACCGAAATTGAGCCCTTCGGCGGTGCCGCTACCTGTATAGGCGGAGCTATCCGAGATCCGCTTTCGGGCAGAAGCTATGTTTATGCCGCTATGCGAGTTACTGGTGCGGCAGACCCCCTTAAGCCTGTCAGCGAAACTCTTGCAGGAAAGCTTCCTCAAAGAAAAATTGTTACTACTGCTGCAGCAGGCTATTCCTCCTACGGAAATCAGATAGGTCTTGCAACAGGTCAGGTTGACGAGCTTTTCCACGACGGTTATGCCGCTAAGAGAATGGAAATTGGTGCTGTAATTGCTGCAGCTCCTGCCGAGAATGTGCGCAGAGAGCGTCCCGAAGACGGGGATATCGTTATTCTCCTTGGCGGAAGAACAGGTCGTGACGGCTGCGGAGGAGCAACCGGCTCGTCTAAATCCCACACTTTAGAGTCACTTGAGTCCTGCGGCGCAGAGGTTCAAAAGGGTAATGCGCCCGAGGAAAGAAAGCTTCAGCGACTGTTCAGAAATCCAGAGGCTTCCCGTCTTATCAAGCGTTGTAACGACTTCGGCGCAGGCGGTGTTTCTGTTGCTGTCGGAGAACTTGCAGACGGTCTTGTAATTGACCTTAATGCAGTGCCGAAAAAGTATGAAGGTCTTGACGGAACAGAACTTGCTATAAGCGAATCTCAGGAGAGAATGGCGGTTGTTGTTGAGGCAAAGGATGTTGATGCTTTCAAAGCGTTGGCAGAAAAGGAGAATCTTGAGGCAACCGTGGTTGCCCGTGTTAGTGAAGAGCCGAGACTTGTTATGAACTGGAATGGAAAGGCTATTTGCGATATTTCTCGTGAATTTCTTAATTCCAACGGTGCCCCCAAGTCAATAGATGTTACAGCGACAAAGCCTGTCTCCTATGATAAAAAGGTAGGAGAGGACTTTGCGGAAGAATATATAAATCTTGCGTCTGACCTCAATGTTTGTTCAAAGAGGGGACTTTCCGAGCGTTTTGACTCTACTATCGGTGCTGGAACCGTGCTTATGCCCTTTGGCGGTAAGAATCAGCAGACGCCCATTCAGGCAATGGTTCATAAGGTTTCGGTTGAAAAAAGTGATACAAAGACCTGTTCCTTAATGAGCTGGGGCTACAACCCTTATATTGCAGAAAAGAGCCCTTATCACAGCGCATATCTTGCTGTTGTTGAATCGGTTTCAAAGCTTATTGCTACAGGCGCAAAGTTTGAGGATGTATATCTTACCTTCCAAGAATATTTTGAGCGTCCCCGTAAAGAAAGGGAGCGTTGGGGTAAACCCTTTGCCGCCCTCCTCGGCGCATTTAAGGCACAGATTGATTTGGGAATTGCGGCTATCGGAGGCAAGGATTCAATGTCCGGCTCCTTTGAGGATATTGACGTTCCGCCAACACTTGTTTCCTTTGCGGTCACTACCGAGAATATTGATAACATAATTTCTCCCGAGTTTAAGGAAGCTGACCGAAAGATAGTGGTTTTAAAGCCCGACTATGATGAGAACGGACTTCCTGTTACAAAGTCGCTACTACAGGTATTTGACAAGGTTCACGAGCTTGTGACGGCAGGAAAGTGCGCTTCGGCATACACCGTTACATATGGCGGAATCGCAGAAGCAGTTATGAAGATGAGCTTTGGTAATTCTATCGGCTTTGCGTTTGATGAAAAGGTCGAAATGAAGGATATCTTTGGATATAACTACGGCGCATTTGTGCTCGAGCTTACCGAGGATATAGATGTTGGAGAAACTCTCGGCGTAACCCTTTTTGAAAATGTAATTATATATCGTGATAAGGCTATTGACCTTGACCTGCTCCTTAAGGTTTATGAGGATAAACTTGAACCGGTTTATTCCTGTAACATTGAGCAGAAGAAGAGGAAAATTACGGCATATTCGTACGATAAAAAGTCTGTACTCACGCCGTCAATTAAGGTTGCAAAGCCTCGGGTGCTTATTCCTGTATTCCCCGGTACTAACTGCGAATATGACACCGCAAAGGCAATGGCTAGAGCAGGGGCAGAGCCTGAAATTATTGTTATTAAAAACCTTACCTCTCAGGGCATTACCGAATCGGTAGAGTATTTTGCAAAGCAGCTCAAAGAAGCGCAGATGGTATTTATTCCCGGAGGTTTCTCGGGCGGAGATGAGCCCGATGGTTCGGGTAAATTTATTACTGCCTTCTTCAGAAACGGAGCAGTTAAGGAGCAGGTTAATGAGTTGCTTCGTAACAGAGACGGCCTTATGTGCGGAATTTGTAACGGCTTCCAGGCTATAATTAAGCTTGGCCTTGTGCCCTTTGGCGAGATAATCGATACCGATGAAAACTGTCCCACCTTGACATTCAACACAATTGGTCGTCATCAGTCGAGAATCGTTCGCACAAGAATTGCTTCAACAAATTCTCCCTGGCTTTCGGCCTGTAATGTCGGCGATATTTATGATGTTGCCATTTCTCACGGAGAGGGTAAGTTCTGGGCAAGTGATGATGTTATAGCAAAACTGGCCGCTAACGGACAGATTGCTACCCAGTATGTCGACCTCGACGGCAACCCGACATCTGATGTTCATTTTAACCCCAACGACTCAGCTGCGGCAATTGAGGGAATTCTTTCTCCTGATGGAAGAGTATTTGGTAAAATGGGTCATTCAGAGCGTTCAGGCTCAGGGCTGTACAAGAATGTTGTCGGCAATTACGATATGAAGATGTTTGAGTCGGCAGTTAAATATTTCAGTCTATAAAATTAAAGCATTCGGTATTTCTATGCCGAATGCTTTTCTTCTTGAATTAAGCACTGTTTTCTGTTAGAATATGCTTTGGTGAGAAAATGAAAAAAAGGTTAAAAATTTTATTTTTCGTGCTTGTCGGTATAGTTTTGATATCGGCAATTGCGGTTATTGGTATAAATGCCTTCGTTAAGCTAACTGCTGAGAATTCAATAGTTTCGGCCGAGACGGCTTTGTCTTTTGAGGATGCCGACTGTATACTGGTGCTTGGCTGCAGTGTGAAAAACAACAAAACGCCGAGTGATATGCTTGAAGATAGACTTTTGACAGGAATTGCTCTTTATGAAAACGGTGCGGCGCCCAAGCTCTTAATGAGCGGAGATCACGGTCAGGAAGATTACAATGAGGTTTCGGTAATGAAAGAATTTGCCGAAGAAAAAGGTGTCGAATCACAGGATATTTTTATGGATCATGCAGGTTTTTCTACCTATGAAAGCATATATAGAGCCAAAGAGATTTTTGGGGCAGACAAAATGATTGTCGTTACCCAGGAATACCACTTGTACAGGGCACTTTTCATATGCGAATATCTTGGCGTTGATGCTGTCGGAGTGTCTGCAGATATACGCAGTTATGCCGGTCAGGAAATACGTGATTTGAGAGAAATTCTTGCAAGAGTAAAGGATTTCTTTACATCGATAATAAAGCCAGAGCCAACCTATCTCGGCGATGCTATTTCAATAAACGGAAACGGAGATGCTACAAATGATTAGAATATTCAGCTTATTTTTATCAGTTTTAGTTTTAATTACCTTTTCTTCCTGTTCTTCTAAGCAGGTTGTGTCAGACGACAACTCATCTGCCTTGTTGTCTGAAATTTCTTCGGTGGAGGAGATACCTGTAGTTGAGAAAAAAACAAATATTAAGCTTTCCTTTGCGGGAGATATGATTCTTGCCTGTCAGCTTGATGTTACAAATGCAGGGAGCTTTAACGAATACACAAATAATCATGAACCATCTTATTTTCTTGAAAAGGTCAAGCCTATCTTTGAGAAGGATGACTTCACAATTGTAAATCTTGAAAATGTATTGACCGACAGATCCCTTACTCCTGTAGAAAAGGACTACTCTCCGGCCTTCTGGTTTAAGGCAAAGGCATCAAATATTGAGATTTTAAAACAGGCTAGCGTTGAAGTAGTAAGTCTTGAAAACAATCATACTATGGATTACGGTAAGGAAGGATATAATGACACAGTCGCCGCTGCTGAAAATGCAGGAATGACTGTTGGCAATAAAGGCGGTTCCTTCTATCTTGAAAAGGACGGAATTACTATCGGTGTAGTTTGTACCGGACTCTGGAGCCAGTGGAATATTTCGGATGGCGTAAAGCGTCTGGAGGAGGTAAAGCAGAATTCTGATTTTCAGATAGTCATTTTTCACGGCGGAACGGAAAAAATACATACTCCTGATGATTATAAGGTGACGGGCGCCAGAACCTTTGTTGATAACGGTGCTGACCTTGTTGTTGGCGGACATCCTCACGTTTTACAGCCGAGAGAGATTTATAATGGCGTTGAGATAGTTTACTCTGTCGGAAACTTCTGCTACGGCGGCTCAAGACGACCTGAAAATGCTACTGTTATCTATCAAATGGAGCTTACCTTTGATAAAGATAAAAATCTTATTGATACCAACTCTGAAATTATACCTTGCTATGTATATACAGGCTCTGTAAACAATTATCAACCCACACCTATCGAGGATGAGGAAGCAAAGAACAAAATACTTATGTTTATGGACGGACAAGCGGACAGTCCGATCTGAGAAAGGGTAAAAAATTATGTATAAACCAAACAAAGACGAAAAAGACAGAATAATCGCAGCAATTATCGGCATAGTTAGTACTGTGCTTGTTTTTACTGTAGTGATTATTCTCAGGGATCATATGGTTATCAAGCCTCAATACACTGCAGGCAGTTCGACTGTTAGTACAACTGCAGGGGACAGTGCCGACACTTCCTCTGCGAATAAACAGTCAAATTCAAATGCACTTTCTAACTATGACGGGTATGTCCCGCCTGTTCTTGATGAAAACAAGACCCATTATGCAGATATTGTGGTAAAAAATTACGGAACGATAACCGTAAAGCTCGAACACGATGATGCTCCTATGTCTGCAGCCAACTTTGTAGACCTTGCAAAGAAAGGTTTTTATGACGGACTGACCTTCCATAGAATTTACTCTGGCTTTATGATTCAGGGTGGAGACCCGAATGGAAACGGAACAGGCGGTCCGGGACATACAATTTTTGGAGAATTTGAGTCAAACGGGTTTGCAAATGAACTCAAGCATACCAGAGGTGCGCTTTCTATGGCCAGAAGTTCTGATAAGAATAGCGCAGGTTCGCAGTTCTTTATTATGCATGAGACGGCAACGCATCTCGATGGAGATTATGCCGTTTTCGGATATGTCACAGAGGGTATGGATATTGTTGACAGGATTTGTGAAGATGCGCAGCCGATTGATGATAACGGCTCAATTCTGGCTGCTGAACAACCGATAATTACCAAAATTACGGTGCGTGAACAATAATATATAAAATATGGCATATAATATTGATGATGATTTTTTTGGAGGAATTTTAAATTGACACCATTTAGTCAATGCGCAGAGGATCTATTGTTAAATCTACAAACCGATAGCGTTAGCGGTCTTTCTTCTGCAGACGCCGCAGAAAGACTGGAGAAATACGGGGCAAATAAGCTTCAAGAGAAAAAGAAGAAAACCGTAGCCCAGCGTTTTCTTGATCAGTTCAAGGATGCGATGATACTCATTCTTATTGCCGCTGCTATTGTTTCCTTTACTGTTATCTTGGTTGAACAGAATTGGGCAGAGTTGTTTGAACCTGTTTTGATTTTGGTTATAGTCGTATTAAATGCAATAATGGGAGTGTATCAGGAGGGAAAGGCTGAAAAGGCCTTGGATGCCCTTAAATCTATGTCTGCGCCCCACGCCAGAGTCATTAGAGATGGTGTTGAGCAGATTATTGATGCTGCAGGGCTCGTTCCCGGAGATATAATCAGGCTTGAGGCGGGAGATTTTGTACCTGCCGACGCAAGATTGATTGTCAGTGCTTCACTTAAATCTGAAGAATCGGCTCTGACGGGAGAATCTGTTCCCTCGGAGAAGGACTGTCTTGTTCAGGTTAATGAGGATGCACCCATTGGTGACAGAAGCAATATGGTATATTCGGGTTGCTCAATATCCTACGGCACAGCTACTGCTGTAGTTACTGCAACTGGGATGGATACCGAAATGGGTAAGATTGCAAACCTTCTTGACAACGAGGAGGATTCTCAAACTCCGCTTCAGCAAAAATTAGCGCAGCTTGGCAAATATCTTGGTATAGTTGCCTTGGTGGCTTGTGGTGTAATTTTTGTTGTTGGTCTTGCAAATGATATAAATGTTCTTGAAATATTTATGACCTCGGTCTCTCTTGCGGTTTCTGCTATTCCTGAAGGACTGCCGGCTATTGTAACAATCGTTCTTTCAATCGGCGTTCAACGCATGGTCAAAAAGAATGCGCTTATCAGAAAGCTTCCTGCAGTTGAAACCTTGGGTGGCGCTTCGGTTATATGCTCGGATAAGACGGGAACTCTTACCCAGAACAGAATGACACTGACAAAAATATTTGCAGATGGTATGACAGATACAGAAAATGTCAGCAATAATAATTCTGAGCCTCTAAAAAACTTGCTTTTATACGGTACACTTTGTTGCGATGGCTCGGTCATTTTTAATGACGGCAACGAGCAACACATCGGAGATCCTACCGAAACGGCAATTGTAGTCGGTGCATACAAAAACGGCATAATTAAGGATGAAATCAATCAAAAATACCCTCGACTTTGTGAAATTCCTTTTGACTCTGACCGTAAACTTATGTCAACGGTAAACAGTATAGACGGGAAGAATATTGTAATTGTTAAAGGCGCTTTTGATATGTTGGCTCAAAGGTGCATTGCAGGGGACCTTGATAATGCAAAAAGGTTTACCGAAGATATGAGCGAAGGTGCTTTAAGGGTACTTGCTGTGGCTTATAAGGAGATTGATGCTGTCCCCGAAAAACCAACCTCAGATGAGCTTGAAAATGGACTTACCTTTATGGGACTTCTCGGAATGATAGATCCACCGAGACCTGAAGCTAAAGAAGCTGTTGCAATTTGTCGGAAGGCTGGAATCAAGCCGGTTATGATTACAGGTGACCACGTTGTTACTGCTTCTGCTATTGCCCGTGAACTCGGAATTCTTGTTGAAGGGGATCGGGCTATTACCGGTACTGAGCTTGATGCAATGACCGATAGTGAGCTTGACCTACAGGTTGAATCAATTTCGGTTTACGCAAGAGTTTCGCCCGAAAACAAGATTCGTATTGTCAAGGCCTGGCAGAGAAAAGGTCAGGTAGTTTCCATGACGGGAGATGGCGTAAACGACGCTCCTGCCTTAAAGGCTGCCGATATTGGTTGCGCTATGGGCATTACAGGTACCGATGTCGCCAAAGGAGCCTCCGATATGACACTTACAGATGATAATTTTGCAACAATTGTTGACGCTGTCCGTGAGGGTAGGGGAATTTACGCAAATATTAAAAAGGTTGTAGGCTTCCTTTTGGGAACAAATGTCGGAGAGGTAATCACAGTTTTTGTTGCAATGCTTCTGTGGCACAAAACCCCATTACTTTCAATGCAGCTTTTGTGGATAAACCTTGTAACCGACTCACTTCCGGCGATAGCGCTTGGAATGGAAGCGGTTGAATCAGATGTAATGGAGCGTAAACCAAAGCCTAAAAATGAAGGCATTTTTGCAAACGGACTCGGTATTAGGGTTGTACTGCAGGGTATAATGTTTGCGGCACTGACGCTTATTGGCTTCGTTTTCGGCGAGAATATGACAGGAACCCTTGAGGGCGGTCAGACAATGGCCTTTATGGTCCTTGCGCTTTCTCAGGTAGTACACTCCTTCAATATGCGTTCTGAACATTCATTGTTTAAAATAGGGTTCTTTAAAAATAAGAATTTGAATTTGGCAGCTCTGGCATCAGTTGCATTGGTTGCTTTCGTTTTGTTCACACCGGTAAAAACCGCTTTTGGTCTCATCGATTTGTCATTAGAACTCTATCTTATCGGACTTGGCCTCGTCCTTGTTCCTCTTGTAGTGATGGAACTATTCAAAGCAATCGGCCTTATTAAGTCAAAATAAAAGAAACCGCCTTAGGCGGTTTCTTTTTTATTTTCCGCATCTTCTGTCAAAAGATGGGTTACAAGCATAAAAGTTTTTGGAATTAAGTCGGTCGGTTGCAAGACGCAGTCCCTCACCGAATCTTTGATAATGGACTATCTCTCTTTCACGTAAGAATTTAAGCGGATCTCGGATATCGGGATCATCTATAAGGCGCAGTAGGTTATCATAGGTCGTTCTAGCCTTTTGCTCTGCCGCCAGATCTTCGTGCAAATCTGTAATTACATCACCTTTAACGCCAATATAGGCTGCAGTCCACGGTACACCCGAGGCAGCTATCGGATAAACGCCAGCAGTGTGATCAACAAAATAGGTGTCGAAACCTGAGGCCTTTATTTGTTCTGGTGTCAAATCACGAGTAAGCTGTTGAACCATTGCAGAGATCATTTCCATGTGTGCAAGTTCTTCTGTTCCGACATCGGTTAGCAAGCCTTTAAGCTCGGCATACGGCATGCTGTAACGTTGGGAGAGGTAACGCATGGAGGCTGCCAATTCTCCGTCGGGGCCACCAAACTGACTTATAATAATCTTTGCCAGTTTTGGGTTAGGATTTTTTATCTTTACCGGATACTGTAGTTTCTTTTCATATTGCCACATTTAGTTTCCCCCCCTACATGAATATTCCCAAGGCCACGGATCGTTTATCCAACACCAAGAATCACCCTTTACATCGTCTGCAGTAACAATATAAGGTCCGAATTTAGACTCATAGGCTGCGACTAGGTTTTTTCTCTCAATCATAAGAGCGTTGCGGCGCCTGAGTGCTCTCTTGTCCCACGGATGAGTGTCAAGGTAGAGGGTAAATTCTAAAATTGCGAAATCGTGGGCGTGTATGCGGTTTACAAGTGACGCTTTAGCATCCATCATCGCATATCACTTCCCAAAAAAGGCTTTGAAAGTTCGGGAAAGACTGTTCCGCAAGAAAATCCTTCTTCAACTTCAAAAATCTGATCGTAAAATTGCATTGGAACATAAGCCATAGCAACTACTGTGTCCGAAGGTAAAGCAGAAGGTCTTGATTGCATATGATCTTCTTCGGACATCATTCGTTGGCTTTCTGCGCCAAAGTAAAAATTGTTCAAATCTATGAGCTCCTTATAATATAAATTTGGCAAACTGTTGCCATTCCATAATATGAGCGTGTCCTTTATAAAGTTAATTCTTTTCAATTAGTCATATAACAAGAAGCTTTTTCATACTATTTCATTGAAAGAAACAGAAAAGAGGACAGTGTATGGCTAATACAAGCATTTATAAAGATATTGAAACCAGAACGGGCGGGGATATTTACATAGGTATCGTGGGTCCGGTCAGAACCGGAAAGTCTACCTTTATTAAAAGATTTATGGATATTCTTGTATTACCTCGCATTGAACAAGAACATATTAAAGAAAGAGCAATTGACGAGCTGCCCCAGTCTTCTTCAGGCAGAACAATAATGACAACAGAACCAAAATTCATACCGGAAAATGCAGTAAGTATAAGGATAGATGATGCTTCAAATATGAAGGTCAGGCTTATTGACTGCGTAGGATATATTGTGCCGTCTTCACTGGGGTATATCGAAAACGATACTCCTAGAATGGTTGATACGCCGTGGTTTGATGAGCCTGTTCCTTTCAATATGGCGGCTGAAATCGGCACTAAGAAGGTTATTACCGAGCATTCAACTATTGGGCTTGTTGTAACTACAGATGGTAGTATAAGCGAAATTCCCAGAGATGAGTACGCCGAGGCAGAGGAGAGGGTAATATACGAGCTTAAGGCTATTAATAAGCCTTTCGTTGTTTTGCTGAACAGTACCGACCCACATAGTGTAAAGACCCATGAACTTGCTAAAGAATTAAGTGAAAAATATGAAGTTTCAGTTATACCTGTAAACTGTTTGCAACTCAATGAGGAGGATATAAATTCTATCCTTTCTCAAATACTTCACGAATTTCCGATTAAAGAGGTTAAGGTAACGCTACCGATTTGGCTTGGTTCTCTTGATGTTGATCATTGGCTTAGAAAAGAATTTACTGAAACCATAAAATCGGTATCGGGAGAGCTTTCCCGTATTAAGGATATCTCTAAGATGAGTAAAGCAATTTCTCAGAACAAGAATGCAGAGAATGTGCGTATCTGCGATATAGACCTTGGAAGCGGTTCGGCAAATATATCGGTAGATATTGACCGTTCGCTTTTCTACAACATAATTTCTGAAAAAACGGGACTGGAAATAAGTAATGACAGTAAGCTCGTGAGCTTCCTTGATGAAATGAAGGATATTAGGAACAAATATAAAAAGGTCAAAAATGCTTTAGATGAGGTTGAAGCAACGGGGTATGGTATTGTTATGCCTGATATTGATGAGCTTACTCTTGAAGAACCTGAAATTATGCGACAGGGCGGAAGATACGGTGTTAGGCTTAAGGCGTCAGCGCCGAGTATTCATATGATGAAGGCGAATATTACAACCGAGGTAAGTCCAATCGTAGGTACTGAGAAGCAGAGTGAAGATCTGATTATGTATCTGCTAAGTGAGTTTGATGATGATCCTGTTAAAATCTGGGATTCGAACATATTTGGAAAATCGCTTCACGAGCTTGTAAACGAAGGACTCCATACAAAGCTTTCCCGTATGCCGACAGATGCGAGAATGAGAATTCAGGAAACGATTGAGCGTGTAATCAACGAGGGTTGTAACGGTCTTGTTTGTATAATTATATAATTAAAAACGCTACCTAATGGTAGCGTTTTTCTGTTAAATAAAGAAGAAGTCGGTGTCCCAGGCAGGTACACAGGGAAGATGCCTCATGTATATGCGATAATCGCTTCTGTATTCGAGTATCTGCAGAGGGAGGGTAAAGTAATCTTCGCTTTTGTGATAGGCTGCAACACGCATTTTTGGCTTAAATTTTTTGATGCATTCAGAGCCGCCACGAATTGCGTCAAGCTCGGAACCTTCAACATCAAACTTAATATAGTCAAAACCACTAGCATTACAGATGCTGTCAATATTGATAGCGGGAATATCGGTGCCAATTCCTATAGAAGAGCCCCGTGAAGATTTTCCGGAAAAACTTACTGTCTGACATTTGCGTGATACTGCAGCGTTAATTTTTTCAATATTCAATCCATCAGTATTTTTACAAAGTTTCATAAAGCTTTTTTTATCTGGTTCCAATGCTACTATTCTTGAGTAATCAGGAACACGACGAGCAAAGTCTAAGGCAGTATCTCCGTTATATGCGCCAAGGTCTAAAAAGGAAGAATTTGGCTCTAATTTGAGAATATTTTCAAAGGGTTCGTCAGCCAATACCGCACAATCAAAAAGCCTCTGTATATTTCCGTCAAGTTTAAAAAGAACGGTTTGCTCAAAGGTTTTTCTAGACTGTTCATCTGCAAGAAGAGAATAGACCTTATAAAGCTTATCTGCATTGCGCCTTGCAAAATCGAGACTAAATATTTCTCCGTTTGCAACAGGCACCTCAGGCGCAAGCAAAGTGTGTTTTTTCATTATTCTTTTTATATTCTCCAGAACCTCTGGCCTGTTGGAACCAAAGCTAAAAAGGGCGGTAAATGTACCGAATTTGCTTTCGGCCTCCTCAAGCGACATAACCTTGAAGTTTCTGTAATACCTGTCACGAACAAAGCCGTCACTTGCAAATACTCCGTCTATTGAGATGCCAAGTCTGTTGAGCTCATAAATAATTTTATCGGCACCGTTTCCGGTGCCGTAAAGTAATATCGGATTAGTTTCCTTCTGAAGACGTTTCCATATGTGATTCATCGGGTGTTTCTCCAAATTCAGTATCAAGCCAAGTTTCTATACTGTCAGCCAGATTAGCCGTAAAGGTTGTCCTCCAGGACTCAGAGTTAAGCTTCTGGGCTTGTGCTTCATTAGTTGCATATCCGCATTCAATTAGCATGGAAGGGAAGTCTGAATATCTTGTAACGGTGAAGGTGTCTTTTTTCTCTGTAGCATGTATTTGGGCAGTATTATCAAGTTCTAAAGAAATTGATGAACAGAGTCTGCCTAATTGAGACGCAAAAGGATTGTTTTCATAGAAATACATTTCGTACCTGTTTATATCGGGATAACCAACAATGCTGTTTATATGAAGCGAAACGAATAGATCGACTTTTGTTTGTTGTCCGTAAGCTGCTGTGTAAATGGCTCGTTCATATGCGGAAAAAACCTGGTTATCAATCATTTCACCGGCGTTATATGGAATTCCATAGGTGTTCGCAAGTTCCTTTATCTTGCTGACAGATGGAAAGGTAATGCCGTCATGAGTAAGAATAACCTTTATGTTCTTTGCCTCAAGCGCAGACTTTAGTTTATTTGCCATATCAAGCGTAACAACTGATTCTGTGCTCTCAAGGAATTCACTGGAACATCCACCATCCCAAAAACCGTGGCCGGGGTCGATAAAAACAGTATATTTTGGTGGAATAACTACGGGTTCTGGAGCGCTTGAGACTTCTTCGGGATTTTTGTCGCCTTTACAACCAACGAGGCAGAGCCCAATCAGTAGACATAACAGTATTGAAATGATTTTTTTCATAGAAAATACTCCTTGTAACGTTGTGACAAAACATAGGTTAGCATAAAAGTAGTTTTAGTATTTGTTTTGATTTTTCTGATTTTGGTCGATAATACGAAGATATCGAATAATATCATATTTGTTTTCATTAGTCAAGTCCTTAAAGGTATAGAGAAGCTCTCTTTCTATATCTGAAAGGACTATATGATCTACCACAACTACTTTATCAGGCTCATTCAGGCGACCGCCTTTTATTGGTTCCTTAACTATTTCATCATCAGGCAAAAAATCCTCATATGGTCTGTCAAAAAACCTTGAAAGCTTAACCAGAACATCATCGGTAAGCTTTCCTTTTGTTTCAAGATACTGGTAGGCCGTACGTTTCATGTTGAGATATTCGGCTATAACCTCTTGGGTTATACCTGCATCAACCCTTATTTTTTTCAGTTTCCAGTTTCTTACATTGCCAGAATCAATGTTTTTCATAACCTTATCTCCGTAAATTTACTTGACTTAAAACAAAACAATTGTTATACTTGTATGGTCAAATGCTGGAGTGGCGCAGTGGTAGCGCAATTGATTCGTAATCAATAGGCCGTGGGTTCAAATCCCATCTCCAGCTCCATAATACAGCTTCGACCGTCAGCGTCGAGGCTGTTTTTATTTACAGAAACATTTTACAATATCATGTCGAAGTTTGTCAACTAAAGGATAAAAAACAAACCGAACTTCTTGTCCGGTCTGTTTACTTAGTTAGCATATCAATGAGAGTTCTATATACCAAAGCAGGATCATCCAAAAAATTTTCCTTAATTTTTAGCACCTGATCATCATCCGTAACCTGAAGGGTAAAGCTCATGATTTTTTTATCCTTTTCAAGTGCAGAGCAGGTTATAAAAATACCGTTTTCATCGTGAATCACAGAGATATCTGTTTCCTTAATATGTCTGTTGCGCTCAAGCATTTTTTTTGCTATAGCAATTGATTTTTCTCTAACCGTAAAGGGAACCCTTGACTGTAAGGTCTGTCCTGCATCTCGGCCTTTGTCAGAAATCATAAAGGAATCTGACGAATCGTCGGTTTCAAAAATTAGTTCATTCTTTGAAAGCTGAACAAAAGCGTCACTAACCTCAAATGTGTTTGCAATTCCGTTCATATGAAGCAAATTCGCAATCTGAGCAGCAGGAATAGGCTCATCAATATTCATAAGAAGATATAAAACCAGAATTTTGATTTCCGTTGTGTTTTTTAGTCCGCCCTTTGATACATTTGCGGAAATTGCGTCACGTTCCATATGGATCCCTCCACGTAACTTTTAAGGAAAATCTAAAGAATATCCTGGTAATAATTATACAAAATTGTACTATAAAAGTCAACCGTCGAAATCCTCAATAAGCTGATATGCATCCTCAAGATTTTCAAACTCAATACCGCTGGAAAGATTCTCTTGGTCAATCGGAGGCAGTAGAGTGTAGTTTACCTCGCTAAAGGTTTCAATGACATTTTCGCCTTCAAAAAGCTTTACATAGCCATCAGAATACTTTACAACAAATTTAATTGCAGAAGTTTGGGAACTGTTCCGATTTTCCAAATTGTCAGCATTTTCATATTCTGTAGTCAATTTAACGCCAAACAAAACCGAAGTCATAATCATCATAATTGCAAGTAGAATTCTCAATATAAAACCACCCAAAAATTATTTGTAAAAAAATTGTTACCATTTTTTGTGTAAAATATGCTATAATAGTTAAAAATTTCATCGTGAGGTGATTTTCTTGGAGAATAAAGATTTCGAAAAATTTAATAATAATGACAATTTTGATTTATCGAGTAATGACTCCGAGGTTTTTGATTTAAACAGTTTCGCTACGGAAGAAGATCAAACAGATTACAATAGTTTTGATGTTAAAAATGATGCAAAGGGCAAAACCGTTAAGAAAAAGTTCTTTTGCAGGGCAAATTTGGTTAAGGTTCTGCTTACCTCTTTTCTTGTATTTCTGATTACAGGTTGTCTTGTTGCAGGAACACTGCTTGTTTACGTATTTGCTTTTGTAGACGGAACCATGGATGAAGACCTTAATAATCTTGAACTCAGTTACACAACAACCATCTATGTCCAGAATGAAGACGGCGGATGGGAAGAGTATCAACGTCTTCACGGTGAAGATAATCGTATCTGGGTGGATTATAACAAGGAAAAGGCAATAGCAAAGGATCCAAGTTACACCGGAATTCCGCAGAATCTTGCCAATGCTTTTATTGCTATCGAGGATAAGCGCTTTATGGATCACGACGGTGTTGACTGGAAGAGAACCTTTGGTGCTCTGGTCAACATGGTTTTCCCAATGAGAAGTAAGTTCGGCGGTTCGACAATTACACAGCAGCTCGTAAAAAATCTTACATCTGACAAGGACCAGAAGGCCAGTCGTAAGGTAAGAGAAATTATGAGAGCAAGGTATCTCGAAGGTAAATACACCAAGGAAACCATTATTGAGTGTTATATGAACACCGTCTCAATGGGTAAGGGTATGTGCGGAGTCGAGGTCCCGGCAGAATATTATTTCGGGAAAAATATAAATCAACTCACATTGGCTGAGTGCGCTTCTCTTGCAGCAATAACCAAATCTCCCGAATACTATCGTCCGGATAAGAATCCCGAAAACAATCTTGATCGTCGAAATGATGTTCTTTATGAGATGTATGACCAAGGTTATATTACTAAGGAAGAGTATGATGAAGCGGTTAGCGAGGAACTAAATGTCGTTGCCGATGATTCTGTTCTTAAGGAAACTGAGATCAATTCATATTTTGTTGACGCCCTGATTGATGAGGTTATTCAAACAATTATGGATGTTTACGGATATGAGGAAGCCCATGCTGCTAAGAACTTCTACAACGGCGGATATAAGATTTATGCATCTCTTGATCCCAAGATACAGGCAAGTCTTGAAAATGTCTTTACTGATACAGCCTACGCTCTCGCAGGTAAAAATGATGCAAAGCTTCAGGGTTCAATGACTGTAATGGATTATGAGGGACACATCAAAGGTCTTGTCGGAGGTATAGGAGAAAAGACTGAAAACAGAGGTCTTAACCGAGCAACAATGTCTATTAGGCAACCCGGTTCTACTATGAAGCCTATAGCAGCATACGCTCCGGCTCTTGAAAAGGACCTCATTACCTATTCTTCTATTGTTAACGATAAGAAAACAATGTACGGTAATTGGTATCCGGTTAACTGGTATGGTTCATTCTGGGGAAATATTACGGTTAAGTATGCGCTTGAACGATCGGTAAACACTATACCCGTATATCTTGTTGACCTGTTGACACCGAAGGCCTCATATGACTTCCTAACACAGAAACTGGGTGTTACAACACTCAACTCAAACGATATCAACTATTCTCCTCTTGGAATGGGTGGTACCAACGGCGGTCTTACAACAGTAGAGTCGGCAGCGGCATATGCTGTGTTTGGTAACAACGGTCTTTACTATGAGCCAAGTACATTTGTCGAACTATACGACCAGTATGACACTCTTATTGCATCACACAATACTCAACCGACAGTTGCGCTCAGTGAAGATACTGCCACTATAATGAATCATCTTTTACAGAATGTTGTTTACGGGGGAAGCGGTACAGGTCGTGGCGCAGGTTCGTATGTTCCTCACATGAAGATTTATGCAAAGACAGGTACTTCGAATAACGAAAACGACCTTTGGTTTGTTGGTGGCACACCTTATTATGTTGCATCTTGCTGGTGCGGTTACGATCAACAGCAGTCGATTTCTCAGTCGGGTATTGCTATGAAAATGTGGGGTAATGTTATGTCACAAATTCATAAAGACCTTCCGGCAAAGACCTTTGTCGACAGTAGGTATGTTCAGTGCAGAATTTATTGCGTCGATACCGGAGAGTTGGCAACCGATGCTTGTCCTGTAGGAGGCTACGGTTGGTATAAGATGACAGGTCAAAAGGTTTGCAGTAAACACGGCGGACACGAGATAGATGTAAATACACAGCAGGGTGTTCAGGACTATCTCAACCCTCCGAGTTCGGTTGAATCTTCTTCTGAGGAGGCATCATCTGCAGAGTCGTCAGAAGAACAACAGTCTTCAGAAGAACAGACCTCAAGCGAAAATAATACAAGCAATGAATAAAAAGGAAGCCGTCAGTTAACTGACGGCTTTTTACTTATATAAGATATTGAACTATCAGCTCGGTTATCAATACGCCTACACATGAGAGTGCGGCTACTTGAACCAATCCTTTATTGAATAGAGCTACAGTAACTGCAACTATAAATCCGACGATTGCAGGTATTGGGTTTGCGGCGTAAAAGATTGCAGGTATTGTCATTGCGCTCAGAACGGTGTAGGGTATGTAATGCAGAAACGAAAGCACATATCTGTTTGTTATTTTCTTTTTGAATACTACCATAGGAAGCATTCTGACAAGATAGGTAACACCTGCCATACATAACAGGTAAATAAAAAAATTATCACTAATCATCTGCAGACACCTCCGTTTTGAGTGGCGCCGCAACTGCAAAAATTGCCGAGGGGACGACGGCGCAAATTATCGTGACAAATCCGCTTGGAACTGAACCAAGTGTGGGGATATACCTGAAGGCACAGCTGAGCAGTACAGCAATCAATACGCACAGAGCGGTTGAAGATTCCTTTTTAACGACAGGTACGACAATTGCAATAAACATTCCGTAGATTGCAAGGCCGAGAGACGACACAATGATAGCCGGAAGAATATTTCCTGCAACAGCGCCTATAAGCGTTCCTGTACTCCAACCGATATAAGGAGTGAGTATCAGTCCGTACATATAGCTTTTCTCAAGACAATCTTTCTGTGATATAGCCACGCCGAAGATTTCATCGGTATTACCAAAGGCAATAAGAAAACGGTCAAGCAAAGAGATGTTTTTTGAGAATTTCTGTGACATTGATACAGACATTAATGAGTACCTTGAGTTAATAATCAGTTGAGTAACTATCATTTCTGCAAGGCTTCCTGAAGTAGCAATTATAGGGAGTCCGGCAACCTGTCCCGCAGAGGTTAGATTTGTTGCAGAAATCAGTAAGGCCTCAAGCCAGCTTAGACCTGACTGAACTGCCGAAATTCCAAAAGCAAAGGAAACAGCAAAATAACCTATGCCAATCGGCAAACCGTCTAAAATACCCCTGATATACCTGTTGTTTTTCATAACATCACGCACTTTAGTTAAATTCTACCCAGTATTATATATCTATCTTCTGATAAATTCAAGTTTAAAGGTTAATTTCATTGACAATAGCAGGTTTTTGTATTAGAATATTTGCGTTATGTGATCTATTTGAAAGGATGTTAGATTATGGTAAAAATTTCTCCCTCAATTTTGTCAGGAGATTTTCTTGAGTTTAAAAAAGACCTTGCTGACCTTAAAGAAGCAGGGGTTGATATGCTTCACGTTGACGTAATGGATGGCAACTTTGTTCCAAATATGAGTTTTGGTGTTCCGCTTATCAAGTCTATCAGATCTCACACAGATATTCCTCTTGATGTTCATCTGATGATTGACCGTCCTCATAGATATATTAAGGACTTTGCTGCGGTTTCCGACTGGCTCGGCTTCCACTATGAAGCAGGTTCAGATGTTGCAGAAACCTTAAAGGAAATCCGTGCACTTGGCTGTAAGTCTTGCCTCACTATTAAACCGGCAACTAAAGCGGAAGATATTTTTGAGTTTTTGCCGCTTTGTGATATGGTGCTTGTTATGTCGGTAGAGCCTGGCTTCGGTGGACAGAAGTTTATGCCCGAATCCCTTGTGAAGGTAGCTGCCTTGAAGAAAGAAATTGAACGTCTGGGACTGGATGTTGAGATTGAAATTGACGGCGGAATTAATGCCGAAACTGCTCCACTTGCAGTTGAAGCCGGAGTTACCGTTTTGGTTGCCGGAAGTTATATTATAGGCTCTGAAGACTTAAATAATAGGGTAAAGGCTCTTAAAGCGTTAGGTTAGATTTTAGCAAGTAAATCTACCGCATTTTCTGACAGTATCTTTTTGCCGTATTCACTAACGATAGCTGACGCCGTATGTGAGCATACGCATCGGTCGGCAAATTCTGTTAGCAGAGCATACGTAATAGGGATACCTGTTTTACAGGAAATAATAAGATAATATTTGTCTTGCTTTTTGAAAAGACTGCTTTGAAAGCAGTCTTTTTTTTGCGCCGCAAAAGCTTTTGCCGCTCTTATAACAGAATCGCTGTCAGAAAATTCGAGAAGATATTTAAATACCTTTGCTGAATTCAGTCTGTATTTTTTTACCTGTGGATATTTAGTGAAGAAAATTATCAAACCGCTATTTACAGAGGGAAAAAGTTCAACATATATTCGTTCGCAGTCTAAAGTAAAATCTGTCTTTGCGGCAGCCTTTGAAAGTAATATACGCAAAATATGCTTTAACTGCAAATTATCTCGTGGCACCTTATACAATCTGTTAATCAATTCTGCAGATTCTTTACTGTCAAGCGTGATTTTAAGCTTCCGAGATGAAATCTTACTTGCGAACATTTTATCCCTCCGTGAATAAAAAAATAAAAATAGGACCATTATATCACTATGTTATTATGTTTCGGAAGTGATGTAATGGATAAACAAAAGACTCAGATAACTGGCTTCAAGCTATTTTTGAAATCTGCGTTTATAACTGCGCTTTGTATTATTCTTGTGCTGATAGGCTTTTTTGGTGCAGCATTCTTTTCAGGGCGTTTAGGATAATGTGGTTATAGTATACAACAATAATTGCATCCCGAAATTATTCGGGATGCGCATTATCAGTCAGACTTTTTTTCTTTGCAACAATTAAAGGCGCTGTCAGAGCCGCAAGCAAGGGATTGAGGAGGGAAGAAGTCGTCGGTTGGGAATTTTATTTTTCTAAACACATCGCAAGGTTGGTCACAGGTATTATCACACTGTTTTTCGGGAATGCAGAAGTCATATACGGGCACCAGCATCTGAACATTTCTTATAAGCTGTACTACTGTAAACAGACCAAGTGTTACATATACCGCAGGCGCTCCGTTAGGCAGTTCGGTCATAACCGGGGAGCCAATATACTGTGATATTCCACTGGGAATTCGGCAAAGATTTTCGTAGCAGTCTCGGACCTCGCCGATTCTGGCGGAAAGGGCAATAGGATCAACCGCCTGTACTACACAGCGGGGCATATTTGTTGTCTGATAGAGTTGAGGATCGTTTTCATCCTCTACTGAAGTCATATTTGAAAAGATTCTTACGTTTCCTTCGCTTCCGAAGAGAATAACCTTTTTGTTGAATACTGCAATACCTTTTACTTCGGTCGGCATACAGTGAGGTGAAGTAAATACATCAAGTGTTATTAGGAAAAAGAAGGTAAGGTCGCAAGAATAATAACCTCTGTTGAAGCTAACAGGTTCAACATCTATCATTACATTTAAAACCTCTGCGCATTTGATTTTTAAACTCAAGGCGTTTTGAATGGTTTCCTGTCCTGAGCAGCCAAAATAAACTCTCAGGTCTTCCAGACAGTCACGGTCACAACAGGAATCATACACTCTTCCGGCATCAATACAAACTGCTTCTTTAAAATTATCGGTCGATTCAAATCCGATTCTGGATTCAGCCATTAGATTACCTCCTGATAAGTATTTAATGAAGTTAAACTTCTATATCATAATATGAAGTATCGAAAAAGATGACACAAATATCAGACCTTAACACATTATTTTCTTGATAGATATGTGCTTAGTGTGATACAATACAAGAAATCAGATTTATAAGAGGGGATATTATGCAAAGAGAACATCTTGGCAGTCGATTAGGATTTATACTGCTTAGTGCAGGATGTGCTATCGGCGTAGGTAACGTTTGGAAGTTTCCGTGGATGGCAGGGCAACACGGTGGAGGAGCCTTTGTCCTTATATATTTACTCTTTCTTGTTATTCTTGGTCTGCCTGTTATGGTGATGGAATTTTCGCTTGGAAGAGCTAGTCAGAGTAGCCCGGTTAAGCTCTATCAGAAACTTGAAAAAGACGGACAAAAATGGCATTATCATGGATATGTCGCTCTGATTGCCAATTTTCTGTTGATGATGTTTTACACATCGGTAACAGGTTGGATTATACATTATTTTTTCGGTTTCATTTCGGGGAAAATGACCGACATTACAGATGTAGAATCTTCTGAACTGTTTGGCAATATGCTCTCAAGTCCTGCAATTACTGTCGGATTCATGGCTCTTGTTGTTGTTTTAGGTTTTCTTATTCTTTCCTTCGGACTACAAAAGGGCGTTGAGCGGGTAACGAAATATATGATGTCCGCTCTTTTGTTGCTTATGATAATTCTTGCAATAAACAGTTTTACGCTCGAAGGCGCAGCTGAAGGTCTTAGCTTTTATCTGAAGCCTGATTTTACAAAGATAGACGGCAATGTTATCGTTGGTGCAATGAATCAGGCATTCTTTACATTAAGTCTTGGTATCGGTTCAATGGCTATATTTGGTAGTTATATAGGTAAAGAACGCTCACTGATGGGAGAGTCTGTTAACATTTTAGTTCTTGACACCTTTGTTGCAATTACTGCAGGTCTAATAATTTTTCCTGCGTGCTTTACATTTGATGTTGAGCCCGGTGCAGGTCCAAGCCTGTTGTTTGTAGCTATGGCAAAGGTTTTCAACAATATGGTCGGCGGCAGATGGTGGGGATCTCTCTTCTTCTTATTTATGGTGTTTGCCGCATTCTCAACAATTATTGCGGTTTTTGAAAACATTCTCGCTTGTGTTCGTGAGCTTACCGGTTGGGGAAGAGCAAAAGCATGTATTATTTGTGGAATTGCAGTTTTGATTTTGTCAGTGCCGTGTGCTCTCGGTTTCAATCTTTGGTCAGATTTTGTTCCTTTTGCGTCCGGGTCTTCTGTGCTTGATCTTGAAGATTTTATTGTAAGCTACTGTTGTTTGCCGCTTGGCGCCCTTTGCTATGTGCTTTTCTGTGTCAGCAAAAAGGGATGGGGTTTTGATAATTTTATTTCTGAAGCAAACTCTGGAAAAGGCTTGAAACTTCAAAAATGGATGCGCCCCTACCTTACCTATGTTTTACCTATAATTATTGTTGTTGTATTTGTAGTAGGAATTCTTAATTTCTCGTTTGCAGATAATTTTACAATTTTAGGTTGGTTTAAAAGTTTGTTTTAATTTAATAAGTGTTGCTATTTATACCATAATTTGCTATAATAATCGCAGAATCTACTAAAATGAGGTGTCCCATAATGGAAAATATGCTAATAAAAATTGGTTACTGTCCCACACGCAGAGACGTTTTTGACCGATCGGAAGCAATTAAATTTAATGACAAGATCAGGTCTATTGTTTCTGAGTTCCCTGTGGAAATAGTAGACCTAGACGGTATAAATGAGGAAAAATTATTGTATAGTGATTCTGATATCGCTCCTATTATCGAACGCTTTTCAAGAGAAAAGGTTGACGCAATATTTTTTCCACATTGTAATTTTGGCTCTGAAAACCGTGTAGCTCAGGTTGCTAAGGCTTTTAATGTACCTGTTCTTCTTTGGGGACCCCGTGACGATGCTCCTGATGAACAGGGTCTTCGCAGCAGAGATTCGCAGTGCGGTTTATTTGCAACCGGTAAGGTGCTCAGACGATATAATATTCCTTTTACATATTTAACAAACTCTTGGCTTGGAAGCGATGAGTTCTCTGAAGGCTTTTTAAAGTTCCTTAAGGTTGCTAATGTTGTAAAATCTCTTAAGAACCTTAACATATTACAGATTTCTACAAGGCCCGAGCCCTTTTGTAGTGTAATTTGTAACGAGAATGAGCTTATTGAAAAGTTTAATGTTCATTTATATCCCGTTACTATCAATGACCTCGTTGTTAAGGCAAATCAGGTTTGCGAGGAGGCAGGAGAGGACTTTGTAAAAACAGTCGACTTCATTTCAAAAATTGACCGAATAGGCGACCTTGAGAAAATAAAAAAGGTTGCATCGCTTAAGGTTGCGATGAAGCTTCTTGCTGAGCAGTATAATTGCAGAGCTATAGCAATTCAGTGTTGGTCCTCGTTGCAGGATATGATGGGCATTATGCCTTGTTTAGCTAATGCTTTATTAACCGATGAGGGCATACCAACTGTTTGTGAGACCGATATACACGGTGCGATAACTGCTATAATTATGAAGGCTGCCGCTTTCGGTAGCGGAGTACCTTTCTTTGCAGATATTACAGTTCGCCATCCATATAATGATAACGCAGAGCTTCTTTGGCATTGCGGAAACTTCCCATATTCGTTGGCTAAGGATAAGTCTGTCGCAACTGCCGGTGAGAACAGATATAATAATGATAATTACGGCATCTGTGAGTGGGAATTAAGAGAAGGGGAATTAACTGTTGCAAGATTTGACGGGGATCACGGCGTATATAGCCTATTTATCGGTGAGGCTGACACAACAGAAGGTCCTAAGAATGTCGGAAGCTATGTCTGGATTGAGGTAAATGATTGGCCAAAATGGGAGCATAAGCTGGTAGAGGGCCCTTATATTCATCATGTTGCAGGTATATACGGTAGGGTAGGAGATATTTTGATTGAGGCTTGTAAATACATTCCACATCTTAATGCAGACCCGGTTTAATTGTTAATTCAAAATCTCGTACACTGATTTGTACGGGATTTTGTGCTTTTTTACCATATTATACCTAAAAATGCAAAAAAATTTTTAATTGCTTTATTAAAAACTTTGTGATATAATTAACAAACCCATAAAAGAGAATGTAGAAAATATCTAGTTCTCTCATTATTTTTAATGTCGTTAGGAGATGTTGTGTTTTGGATAAACTTCTGGTAATATTGACATTTTCGGGTTCGATTATTGCTCTGCTTTTCGCACTTTTTACTGCTAAAAAGGTGTTGGGATTTTCTGAAGGCACGGATTTAATGAAAAAGATATCTATGTCTATCAGGCAGGGAGCAAACGCTTATTTAAAGCGCCAATACAAAATTG
Source organism: Acutalibacteraceae bacterium (assembly GCA_045537915.1). Lineage (GTDB taxonomy): Bacteria > Bacillota > Clostridia > Oscillospirales > Acutalibacteraceae > SFWF01. The sequence goes on along the minus strand of JAZSQK010000054.1, from coordinate 23,987 downwards.
TTTTTATATTCTTTGGTGTTATGTTTGTCGTTCTTGGAATAATGGCATTTGCTAAGCTGCTCACGCCATATGTTCCGTTCGCATTTGTAACTGGTGGCTTCTTCTCCGGTCTTTCAGGTTTTGTCGGAATGAAGATCGCTACTCTTGCTAATGCAAGAACAGCCAATGCTTGTAGAGAGGGTCTAAATCGAGGTCTTAGAGTTGCTTTTTCCGCAGGTTCTGTTATGGGCTTTACTGTAGTAGGTCTCGGCCTTCTGGATATTGCAATCTGGTTCGCCATTCTAAAATACGCTTTCGGCTGTAATCCTTCTGAAATTACCGGCGCAATGCTTACCTTTGGTATGGGCGCATCCTCAATGGCTCTGTTTGCAAGAGTCGGTGGAGGTATATTTACAAAGGCAGCCGATGTTGGTGCAGACCTTGTTGGTAAAGTTGAAGCAGGAATCCCCGAAGATGACCCTCGTAATCCTGCTGTTATTGCTGATAACGTAGGTGACAATGTAGGTGATGTTGCAGGTATGGGTGCCGACCTTTATGAGTCTTATGTTGGCTCAATTATTTCGGCATCAGCTCTCGGCGTTGCTGCTTTCGGCGGCGATATAAGGGCTATGGCTTTGCCTCTTGTTCTTGCAACTATTGGTATTTTATGCTCAATTTTCGGTACCTTCCTTGTAAGAACAAAAGAGGGCGCCAGCCAGAAAAATCTTCTCACTGCATTAAGTCGTGGAACAAATTTCTCGGCAATACTTATCGCAGTTATCTCACTGCCTGTCGTTTATTTCGTTTTAGGCAAGGATAACTGGACACTCTATTTTGCTATTCTTGCCGGTCTTATTGCGGGCGTACTTATTGGACAGTCGACGGAATATTTTACCTCTGATACCTACAAGCCAACCAAGAAGCTTGCATCCACAAGCGAAACGGGCTCGGCTACAATAATCATTGGCGGCTTGTCACTTGGCATGCTCTCTACTGCACTTCCTATAATAATTGTTGCTGTATGCGTACTTGTTGCATATTTTGTTTCGGGTGGAGCCCAGAGTACAAGTTTAGGTCTTTATGGTATTGCCTTGGCTGCTGTAGGTATGCTTTCAACACTTGGTATAACACTTGCAACCGATGCTTACGGTCCTGTTGCCGACAATGCAGGTGGTATTGCTCAAATGACAGGACTTGATGAAGAGGTCAGAAGCCGCACTGATGCCCTTGACTCTCTTGGTAACACAACTGCCGCAACAGGCAAGGGCTTTGCCATTGGTTCGGCAGCTCTAACTGCCCTTGCTTTGATGGCATCCTATATTGAAAAGATTAACTCTTTAGGTTCTGATTTTAAATTTAACCTCGATATTATGAACCCGTCGGTTCTTATCGGTCTGTTTATAGGTGCGTGCTTACCTTTTGTTTTCGCAGCGCTTACGATGGAGTCGGTTGGCAAAGCGGCGCAAAGCGTTGTTATAGAGGTACGCCGTCAGTTTAAGGAAATCACAGGTCTTATGGACGGCAAGGCTGATCCCGATTATGCTCGTTGTGTTGACCTTTGCACACGTTCCTCTCTCAAAGAAATGATTCTTCCCACCGTTATTGCCGTTATCGTACCTGTTTGCGTAGGTCTTATCCTTGGACCGAATGGCGTTGTAGGTATGCTTGCAGGAGCAACCGCAACAGGCTTCCTTATGGCAGTATTTATGTCTAACGCCGGCGGCGCTTGGGACAATGCAAAGAAATATATTGAAAGCGGAGTTCACGGCGGTAAGGGTTCGGACAACCACAAGGCTGCAGTAGTTGGTGATACCGTAGGAGATCCCTTCAAGGATACAGCAGGTCCCGCTATAAATATTCTTATTAAGCTTTTGTCTATGGTTTCTATAGTGTTTGCGGCACTGGTTGTAAGCTTCTCACTTTTATAGGTTTAGACACAACAATTTTGTAATGGGTTTGGTCAATACACCAAGCCCATTTTTTTGTTGAATTTTGCGCTTTAGTGTGATACACTAAAAAAGTAGATAAATCTACAAATTTTAGGGGGGTTATTATGAGATCAGTATCTGGCATTTTATCAGTTCTTTTTGCAGTTATAGTAGTTGCTGCTGTAGTTGGAGGAATCGTAGCGCTTATTGTTTTCCTCAGTTCTAAATCAAAACAAAAGGAAGAGGATAATACAGTAACCGAAGGGGACAAGTCTTATTTTGATGGCGGATACCTTGCTTACATAGGCTACAGTTTTCTTGTTGTTTTTGTTACTGCAATAACCCTTGGAATTGCATTTCCTTGGATGTTCTGTTTACTTCAGAGATGGAAGGCAAAGCATACTATAGTCTGCGGAAAACGAATGTATTTTGACGGAACCGGAATACAACTGATAGGCAACTACATTTTGTGGATGTTTTTGTCCTTCATAACATTTGGCATATATAGCCTTTGGATGACAATTGCAATTAGAAAATGGGTTTCCAAGCATACCCATTTTGTCGGAGAAGAGGACAACAACAGTTATTTTGATGGTGGAGTTCTCGGACTTATCGGAACCAGTATACTCTCTATCCTCGTGCTTTTTGTTCCGTTAGTAGGGCCTGCGTGGTCTAATATTATTAAACTTCGTTGGGAAAGAAAGCATACTGTTACCGATTCAAGACGTCTTGTATTTACAGGCACTATAGGTAATTTCTTCCTTAAATATCTACTTTGGGGCTTTTTGACAGGTATTACCTTCGGAATTTTCGGAATTTTTGTTCCGGTTAAAAATCTTCGCCTTGAAGCTGAGAATACCATTGACCATGAGCATACAACTCAGGCACTCATAAAACAGAGCGAGTATCGCAACATTATACGCACCGATACTTCAACCTTTAAAAGTTTGAATGTTGAGTATGAAATGGAAGCAATTAAAGCGGGAATAACCGACTCTATTTCCAAGGAAGAACTTTTCGCTTTGGCAAACTGCGGTTGCCGTTCTGCTCAGTATTTATATGTTGTTCGCTTTGCTGATGAGCAGTACACAGAGGAACCTTTTTCTTCTTTACTTAAGGCTTCTGCTGAGGCAGAATATGCTCCTGCTATGTGCCTTTATGCCTTAACGCATAATGTCGAGGCTACCAGAGAAATGCTAGATAAATCGGCAGAAAAGGGACAGGTTCCTGCTATCAGAAACAGACTTATCTTTAACGGAAATTTCGGTCTTTCTACTGAAAACACAAAGCTTTCGCTTGAATATCTGAAAAAGGCTGTTCGATACGGAGATCTTCTTTTGGAGAGTGGAATTGAGCTGACCGAAGAGGAGCTTGCAGTAATTAAAAAGTGCGTTATGGCAATAAGAAAAAGTGAATCTTCGGCTGTTGTTTCAAAAGGCAACGGTGGAAAAATAGCAGCTATTGTTATTGCCGTTATACTTGCTGTTTCTATTTTGTTCGGTGCAATCAGTACGCTCTTGTTTAAGAGGGTTAGCTTTGACTCACGTAATGACGTCGATTACAACACCCAGATGGGTGATATGCTTTATTAAAAATAGAGGTGTTTTTATGAAAAAGCTTGTTACAACAATAATTGCAATATGCTTGTGCTTTACCTTAGCAGTTTCATTTGTTGGTTGCGGTAAAAAAGGCAAGGAAACAGGAGACTTCGTTCCGCCTACAGATTATGTTTCTGTAGTACAGATCACTATTAATCCGACTGTCAATCTTTACCTTGATTCAAATCAGGTCATACTTGCTGTTGAGTATTTGAACTCTGATGCTAAAAATAGCTATGAGAAAATTGAGGACACCCTTGTTGGAGCAACTCTTGAGACGGGCGTAGACCTTGTTATTGAAACTGCAGCTGCAGACGGTTACCTTGTCGAGAACAAAGAGGTCACAATTAACATTGTTGAAACAAAGGCCGAGGACACAAATAATATAATTTTAAAAACTGCAAACGATGCTGCAAAGAGTGCATTACAAGAAATTCAGATTGAAGCCACAGTAAATGTGCTTGATAAGGGTGTAGTAGTTACTGAAGATGCGCTGAACAGCGCCAACACTACAAGCAGCACTACTACTGACACCTCAAGTGATACATCATCACAAACCGTCAGCTCAAGTGTATCTACTTCAAGCACCACTATTTCCAGCACCACCACCTCATCGGTTGAAAGCAAGCCTGCAGAGCAACCGAAGCCTACGCTTAAAACAGGTGTAGAGTATATTACGATTAAGCCCGATCCTTTTGCTGAAGAAATGATTACAGTAGTTTCACTAAGTTTTTCTGGCGGTAATTTCGCATATGTCCAAGCCCCATATGGTGATATAAGCGTTGTGGGGGAGGTCCCGTCAGACAGCGAGAGTGTAGTATATAATAATAAAACCTATTATCCCTGCGGTGGCGGAGGTAGCGGTGGTCAGTATACTGTTAGTTCTGATATAGTTACCCTTACAGGAGGAGAGGATATGGATCTCCAAATAATCAGTGAAAATGAACTTAAAATTGTTCGTCTTGCGGGAGCAAGTGATTACCTATCTGTAGGGTCAATATTTAAAATTAAATAATTAATAGTTTAGCGGTACAAAAGAATTTTCTTTGTACCGCTTTTTTTTGTATAAAAACACGCTTATATTTTTCTTGTTAAAATTAAAGAAATATGGTATATTATTTTTGTTAAAGTTTGTAAAAAATAAAAGATAATGAACATTAAAGAGGAGAAACAATGGATATTTTTTCTGTATTAAGTCTTATTGGAGGCTTGGCGCTTTTTCTTTATGGTATGGATCTGATGGGAGACAGCCTTAAGAAACTTGCCGGAGGAAAACTAGAGTCTATATTAGCAAAGCTGACTTCAAATCGTTTTAAAGGCTTTCTTCTTGGTTTTATTGTTACTGCCGTAATTCAATCTTCTTCAGCAACTACGGTTATGCTTGTTGGTTTTGTAAACTCCGGTATTATGAGATTGGGTCAGACAATCAGTATTATTATGGGCGCTAATATCGGTACGACTGTTACTGCTTGGCTGCTCAGTACGGCTGACATACAAGGCACCGCCACCATAATAAAACTTTTTAAACCAGAGTCCTTTACTCCAATCCTTGCAGTAATTGGTCTTTTAATGATTATGACTGCAAAGAATGATAAAAGAAAAAATACAGGAAATATATTGCTCGGTTTTGCAATCCTTATGTTTGGAATGAATGCGATGAGTAGTGCTGTTTCCGGCCTCAGGGATAACGAGACCTTTACAAATATGCTTACAATGTTCTCTAATCCCTTGATGGGCATTCTGGTAGGTACAATATTTACTGCAGTTATTCAGTCTTCTTCAGCATCGGTTGGTGTTTTGCAGGCGCTGTCGTTGTCCTGTATAATACCTTATTCTACTGCAATTCCTGTAATACTTGGGCAGAATATAGGAACAACAATTACTCCTATTATTTCTTCCTTAACAGGCAACACCGAGTCAAAGCGTGTTGCATACAGTTGTCTTTACATTAAAATGATTGGCGTGACAGTTGTTGCAGGGTTGTTCTATTTATTTAATTACATTGTTGGGTTTGAGTTCTTAAATGAAAGGGCTGGAGCTGCCGGCATTGCGGTTGTTCATACAGTATTCAACATTATTTCGACAGTCATTCTTTTACCTTTCTGCAACTGGCTTGAAAAACTTGCTATTAAGACAATTAAATCCAAAAAGCAAGAACATGTTATTGATGTGTTTTCTACTCTTGATGAGAGATTCTTAAATATGCCTTCTTTTGCTGTTGAAAAGTGTAAAGAGCTTGTCTGCGATATGGCAAATATTTCGAAAGAATCTTATGAAAAAGCAGTTTTACTACTTGATGGTTTCGATGAAAATCTCTTTGCCGAAGTTAAAGAAAAGGAAGCTCTTGTAGATAAATACGAGGACAAGACAAGCACTTATCTTGTAAAAATAGCGGAACACGATATTTCTATTGAGGACAGCAAGATGGTAAGTGAACTTCTTCATTGCATTGGAGATATTGAGAGAATTTCAGACCATGCGCTAAATATCGCTGAAACTGCAAAAGAAATTCATGATAAGAATGTTGCTTTCTCAGCGGATGCTACTAATGATATTAAGATTCTTATAAATGCTGTATCCGAGATTTTAGGACTTGCAACTGTTTCACTTATTGAGAATAATCTTGAGTCGGCAAAACTAGTTGAGCCGCTAGAGCAAGTTATTGACAGACTTAACAGAAAGATTAAGAACGGTCACATTTCAAGACTCAGACAGGGTGACTGCACTATGGAGCTTGGCTTTATTCTTTCAGACCTTCTCAACAACTGTGAAAGAATTTCAGACCATTGCTCAAACATTGCGGTTTGTTGCATTGAAATAAGCAACGATTCGTTCGAAACCCATGAGTATCTGAATCAGCTAAAAACAGGAGAGCAGACCGAGTTTACTCAAATGTATCAGGAGTTTAAAAAGAAATACTATATCGAGTAATTATATAAAAGGAAAAACGCAAACGGAAATTCCGTTTGCGTTTTTAACTGTTAAATTATTTTAAGACTTCTTCTATATACGAAATAATCTCATCTATAGAGTCTGATACAAACAGCATATTATCTATATCCTCTTTATCCATAAAACCAAGTTCGGCGGTATGGTATAAAAGCTTTAATAAGGGTTCATAATATCCGTCAGTATTAAGGATTGCAATCGGCTTGCTTGTCTGTCCTAAACGCTTGAGGGTAAACAATTCAAAAAATTCATCATATGTGCCCGTTCCGCCCGGAGTGATTATAAAAGCTTCTGAAAGAGAATCAAGCATCGCTTTACGTGAACGCATATCAGCAGTAAAAAATGTTTTTGAGCAGTCTAAGGATAACACACCGTCAGGTCGGAAAAACTCGGGGGAAACGCCTATGCTTTTGCCGCCGACCTTTGTAATGCCTCTGACAGCAGCGCCCATTAAACCGCTATTACCACCACCAAAAACAAGTGTGTGATTTCTTTTGCCTAGTTCTTCACCCAACTTTTCACCAATCAAAATATATTTTTTATCAATAATCGGACTTGCCGCACCATAAACACATATATTCATAAAATTCTCCTTAATTTATTCTTTTATTATATTTTAATATTATATGTAATAAAAAGCAAGTAATTGATTAAACTCATAAAATATTCTTCTGTAAAAAGGTCACGGAATTCTCCGTGACCTTTTTACAGAAGCAGGGGACTTATCTGCTGTCCGTTTAATGCGCAGTTCAGAGTGTTGTATATTAAGGCGAAGTCGGCAATTATTGACTTTTCCTTGTTAACAGGGTCATCCTGCTTAAAGGGTACAAAATAGATATTTTTTGTATTTAAGAGCATTCCTATGTTTTTAGCTGAGCCACCCAAGGCATCATTGGTTGCGATGGAAAGAATAACGGGTCGGTTGTTTCGCAAATGAGCTTTTACAGCCATTGTTACAGACGTGTCTGTTATTCCGTTTGCAAGTTTTGCCAAGGTGTTTCCTGTACAAGGGCAAACTACAAGCGCATCAAATAGTTTTTTTGGCCCTATTGGCTCTGCATCTACTATGCTCGATATCACTTGTTTTCCCGTAATATCTTCAACTCTTTTCCTTAATTCTTCGGCTTTAGTAAATCTTGTGTCGGAATTGGCAACGATTTCAGAGAAAATCGGTTGTATATCAAAATTCATATTTATAAGTGCTTCAAGTTGCTCTACGGCTTCTTTTATGGTGCAAAATGATCCGCACAGAGCAAAACCAAGCTTAATATTCTTCATAAAAACTCCTCGATTTGCTGTCAGATATCAAGTTCCTTAATAATACCTATAACGTTGTCGTAGAATATTTGACCTGCAGTCTCCGGAAAACATTTTTCGGGAATAGTCGGCGCATAAATTACATTTGTACCTTTGCTTTTTGCATAATCAAGATCAGTACCCATTCCGTTAGAAGCGAGTTCAACAGTTACCGATTTTTCTTTCAGATGATCGATAAGCTCGTCGGTTAGGATTAAGTGTGGTACCGTCTGGAATATAAAATCAAATTGATTGATTTTTTGCTTTAAGGAAGAATAATCAATAAATCTGTGACCCAATGACTGCGCCAGACAAATGTCCTTGTGATTTCTTGCGGTGATAAAAACATCTGCGCCAAAACCTTTAAGGCGGTCAGCTATGATCTTACCAATACGACCGTAGCCGATAACCAGAGTTTTGCTATTGTATAGGGTAATATTTGTGGCTTGTAACGCCTTTAAAATAGCACCCTCCGCAGAAGGAACGGCATTCATTGAACAAAAGGGTTCATACTTGTTGATATCAACCGTTTTTCGCTCTTCTGAACTGAAATTACAGGAAATTATTATTGCGCTTTTATCTGTTCGTCCTACAATCTCCGATGCGGTAATACTATTTACGTTTTTTTCAATGTTAAGAACGCCTGTCTTTGTTGAGGTGGGTATAGGAAGAACAACTACCTGTCCGGAAATCTTTTTTGGCAGTTGGTCTGCGGTTTCAAAGAGAAAAACATTATTCCCGTCAGCCTTTAGCTTTTCTGCCAGAAAATAGTGCCTTTTTGTTGAGCCGATTACTGTAATTATCATAAAATCACCGACAACGATATAAAATATTCACAGTACATTTTATGTCGTTGCCGGCTATTAGTTACAGTATTTTCTTTGCAAGTTCTATTAGGCTTTTCTTGTTGTTGAGTTGAGGTTTTTCGATCACTTTTTCAATAAGTGCGTTTAATACCATTCCGATTGTTTCGCCTTTAAATCCAAGGGCTGAAATGTCATTTCCATTTACTGCAAGATGCGCAATACTAAATGCTTCTGCGTTTTTAAGAATATCGTCGTGAAAACCTTTAATTTTATTTATAGTTTCTTGGTCAAACATAACTGCCACATAGGAAAGATATAAATCGCAGTGCTCTTCTTTTATCTCCTTGTACAGTATTTTCAGCTCGGTTTTAGAGCTTGGAACAGGTATATCGCTAACTTTTTCAAGGCATCTAAGTTGGTCAACAAGCTTGTTATCCGCTTTTAGTTTGTCCTTTATATTTGAAGTTTTAGCGCCTGTCAAAGCAAAAAAGATAGCGGTACGATATTGAGAATCAGCCTTACAAAGCTGATTTGCATTTATATTAAGACTATTCATCCCAAAATGAGAAAGGTGACCGTTAATCAAAAATCGGCTTATAATATCAGGCCTTTTTCCGAGAGAGAGTTTTTTAAGCTCTGTGAAAATCCTCTCAGGGCTGATATTTTTAAGTCTTTCAGCACACATAATGGTGGCCGACTCGGTCTCCCTATCAATATGGAATTCCAAGGTCGAGGCAAAACGATAGGCCCTAAGGATCCTCAGAGCGTCTTCCTCAAACCTTTCAATTGGGTTTCCGATACAGCGTATCACTCCTTTTTTCAGGTCGTCGATGCCACCAAACATATCGAGTAGATTTCTTTTAGGATTGTAGGCAAGAGCGTTAATTGTGAAATCTCTTCTTTTAAGGTCGTCTTTAATATTTTTACTGAATTCAACCTTATCGGGATGTCTTGAATCGTTATAGCCATACTCTGTGCGGTAGGTAGTTACCTCTATTGGCTTTGAATCAATAATTACCGTCACTGTTCCGTGTTTTTTGCCGGTTGGAATGGTTTTTTCAAAAATTTTTTCTATCTGTTCTGGAAGCGCATTGGTTGTAATGTCTATGTCAAAAAAAGGTAAGCCGAGCAGAGCGTTTCTGACAGAGCCGCCGACAAACCAGGCTTCAAAGCCGTTATTCTCTATTTTATTAAGACATTCAAGCGCATAAGATGGATAAGTAATATTCATAAAAACTCCAAAAATAATAGTTTATTTTTTGAAAAATACTGTTATAATGATTATAGGGTGTTGAAATGCCTTTCATTTCAACTAAAGACCGATTTTTCGTCTTTTAATCAAGTAAATTCTTCGAATTTATTTGATTGTCTACATCATCAAAATGACTATTGTCATATCTGTTAAGAAGGTAATGTAATGAAAGAAATCAGAGATACCGACAAATTGCTAATTGGAATTAAAAAAATTCATATGATTGGAATAGGCGGCTCGGGTATGTGTCCGATAGCCGAAATTCTGCATACAAAGGGTTACGAGATTACAGGTTCGGATAATAATGAAGGGGATACACTTAACCGAATCAAAAACCTTGGCATTAAGGTTTTTATGGGGCATAGCGCCGATAACCTAAAGGATGCACAGCTTGTTATCTACTCTGCCGCAATTTCTGAAGATAATCCCGAACGAGCTGAGGCCGTAAGGAGAGGCATTCCCAGTCTTGAGAGATCGCAGGTTCTCGGTGCCCTGACAAGACAGTATAACAAGGTAGTCGGAGTTTGCGGAACTCACGGTAAGACCACCACTTCATCTATGATAACACAAATTTTGTATTTAAACAAGATGGAGCCTTCAGCAGTGATCGGTGGAAAACTGCCGATTACCGGTTCTAATGGTCTTTGTGGCAACAGTGATATTTTTGTTTGCGAGTCGTGTGAGTTTGTAAATACCTTTTTACAGTTATCTCCGGATATTAGTGTGCTTTTAAATATTGACAATGATCATCTTGACTATTTTAAGACAATGGAGAATCTAACCGATTCTTTTAAAAAGTTTGTAGAAATGTCGAGTGTGTCCTTTATTAATGGTGATGATAAAAGGGCAGTTGATGCCATATCTCCTCTTAATATAGAAAAACATACATTCGGTTTTGATGAGTCAAACGAATATTTTGCAGATAATATAGAGCCTTCACGTTACGGCTTTGCATTTGACGTGTACCACAATAAGAAAAAGCTTATCCGCATTTCTCTTTCGGTTCCCGGTAGGCATAATGTAATGAATGGTCTTGCAGCTTTTGCAGTCTGTGATTATTTAGGTGTAAAACCAGAGAATATAAAACCTGCTATTGAGCAGTTCAGAGGAGCGGGTCGCAGATTTGAATTTTTAGGCGAGTATGATGATTTTGTTCTTGCTGATGACTATGCTCACCATCCAACCGAAATAGAGGCTACCCTTAAGGCTGCCAAGGATCTCAATTATAAAAGGGTAATAGCGGTTTTTCAACCATTTACTTTTTCCAGAACAGCGCTACTTAAGGACGATTTCGTAAAAGCTCTTTCGGTTGCTGATAAGGTAATTTTGACACCTATTATGGGTTCGAGAGAGAAAAACATTTACGGAATAAAATCTGAGGACATTGCTGCAGGACTTAAGGATTGTTGCTGTGTTGCTGATTTTGATGAGGCGGCAGATTGCGTTTTGAATACTGTTTCTTCGGGTGACATTGTAATTACAATGGGCGGCGGAGATGTTTATAAGATTGCGCATAAAATAAAAAATATAAAGGAAGAACAGGGATTCTGAGTATCCCTGTTCTCAGTTGTTTCGAGATTTAAAATTTTCGATTACATATTCATAACGTTTATATGCTCTGTCAACCGATTCTTCCCAGGAGCAATATACTGTGTCTGATGCTGCAAGACCAAGTTGCTTTAACTTTCCGGGAATTTTCAGAGCAGAGATGATTGTTTTCGCAAAACTTTCAGGCGTCTCCTCATCTGCAAGAATTCCGCTGACTCCGTCCTCAACATCCTCTGCTGCACAGCATCCCCTTATCAGAGCTGATGCACAGCTACAAGCTGCTGCCTCTTTAACAACAAGTCCCGAGGTGTCATATGTTGAGGGGAAAAGGAATAGGTCGGCACGGCTGAAAAAGGCTTTTACCTTGATTCTGTCATAGATAGCGCCTGTAAAAATAACATAATCCTTAAGCCCAAGATTATAAGCATATTGTTCAATAGATGGGCGGTCTGGACCGTCGCCGACAAAGAACATTTTAAATCTTATTCCGGAATCCTTAATTATTTTTAAGGTATCAAGTGTGATTTTTATATTCTTGTACCACATCATTCTTCCGCAATAAAGGAAAACAAGGGGCTCGACAGCTGTCTGGTACATTCTGTCGATTTCACGGATTTCGCTATCACTTGCTTTTCCTCTTTCGAAATCGGTGCCGTTTGGCATAATTATTACTTCTCCCTCGTAGCCAATTTTTCTGAGAGAATCAACTGTTCCGTTTGAAACCGCCCAGACCTCATCTGCCTGATTTATGTTATTGAGGACGAATTTTCTTGAAATTGCATTAAATATCTCGTTTTCCACGTATCTGTCAATGTCAATATCAAACTTTGTATGATAGGTCAATATTGTTGGCGTTCGTTTCATATTAAAAATTGAAAGCTCCTGAGCCAGAACGCTTGAGGCAAAGGGGCAGTGGGTGTGGATAAGGTCGAGTTTCATTTTGGAAATATCACGAAGCGTAACAGGAGAAAAGGGATTACCCACACGGTAGGGCATCTCCTTTGATATTTTTACCGAGTGATACCTGTAAACATCATAATTGTAATTGTCAACAACATTTGGATAATCAGGGGTAATAACGACTGCCGTTCCGTATTTTTTTGTAATTATTTCAGCATAGTTGACTACTGCATTAGCTACTCCGTCGATTGTAGGTGGAAATGAGTCATTAAGTAATCCGATTTTATACATTGTGTTCACCTCAAATTAATTATATATTGAAACCAAAATTGTTAATGAATGTTTATGAAATTGTTTTTTTGAATTCCAAAGGTGTAATACCCATATATTTCTTAAATGTTTTTGAAAAATAACTTATGTCATTAAAACCACAGTCTAATGCCGCTTGTGTAATGCTTTTATTCATCGAAATAATTTGATAACAGGCATTTTCTACCTTCAATTCATTTATGTAACCAATGATAGTTTTATCAGTATATTTCTTGAAAATTCTACAGAGATATTTCTTGCTGAGCCCCGCATGTTCTGCGACCCTTTCAAGTGATATGTTTTCTGCGTAATGTTTATTAATCCAGTCCAGAATTTCCGACAAAATTAGTGTTTGATGATTGTGCTGAGATTTTGGGAAGGAAATAACATTGTTTTTCTTGTAAAGTTGCCCAAACAAGCTAAAAAGTATGCTATAGATTTCAAACTCATAAAAGGGCTGCTTATTACCTGCTTTTAAGAATAGGGTAGCTATAGTTTCTTTGAAGGTAGAATCGTTATGAATTAGCTGATTTATTCTAACATCATTTGATATAAGGGGAGAGATGTATTTGGAAATTGTGTCATTCCGACCCTTAAATAGCATGTTGAGATTAAAAACAATACACTCATACACACAATCTTTTGGAACACCTCTGTGGAGGTTACCACATTCAATAAGGAAAAAATCTCCTTCTGATAAGGTATATACTATGTTATTAACATAAAGGTCAAATCTGCCTTTTAATATTCTTATGATTTCAAATTCTTCATGCAGGTGAGCATTCATAATATAGCGAGGATGTTCATTATTAACGTAGTAATATTCTAAGGGAAAGTCATATGTACCGTGGTTCTTATTTTCATACTGGTTTGAATTTCTCATAAATTTACCTCAAAAGTGAATATAATCATATTATTGGGCGTATATTGTACAAGCATTATAACAGAAAAGATACTATAATTCAATATAGAAATATACTTTTGGAGGTATTTTTTATGGCAAAATCTAGATATATTGGCAATTACCCCGTAATTGGAATTCGCCCCGTTGTAGATGGCAGAAGAGGCCCTATGCAGCTAAGAGAAAGTCTTGAGCCTACCGTTTGGGCAATGGCAAATGCGGCAAAGAAACTGTTTGAGGAAAATCTGTTTTATTCAAACGGTGAACCTGTTAAGGTAGTAATGGCAGATACAACTATTGGTCGAGTGCCTGAAACAGCTGCATGTGCTGATAAGTTCAGAAGAGAAGGTGTAGATATAACCCTCTCGGTTACGCCTTGTTGGTGCTACGGCTCTGAAACAATGGATATGGATCCGAATACTATTAAGGGTGTTTGGGGCTTTAACGGTACAGAGCGTCCGGGCGCCGTATATCTTGCTGCAGTTCTTGCCGGTCACGCACAAAAGGGACTTCCTGCATTCGGTATCTACGGCCATGAGGTTCAGGATGTAGATATGGTCGCTGATATCCCCGAGGACGTAAAAGAAAAGCTTTTACGTTTCGGCAGAGCCGCTATCGCAGTTGCAACAATGCGTGGAAAATCATATTTACAGATAGGCTCTCAGTGTATGGGTATTGCTGGATCCATTATGGACCAGGACTTTATGGAAGATTACTTTGGTATGCGCATTGAGTCGGTAGATGAGGTTGAAATTCTTCGCCGAATGGAAGAGGGAATCTATAACGAAGAAGAATTCCAGAAGGCTCTTGCTTGGACTAAGGAACACTGTAAAGAGGGAAGAGATGACAACCCAGACAGCGTAGAGTTCTTAGGTGAAAACAGAAAAATTAAGTTTACTGATGAAGAAAAAGAAAAACAGTGGGAATTCACTGTTAAGATGTACTGCATAATTAAAGACCTTATGGCAGGAAATAAGAATCTCCCCGATGCATTCGTGGAGGAAAAGGTCGGTCATAACGCTATTGTCGGTGGCTTCCAGGGTCAGAGACAATGGACTGACCATTGGCCCAACTGTGATTACCCCGAGGCACTTCTCAGTTCTACATTTGACTATGAGGGCGCAAGAGAACCCTTTACACTCGCTACCGAGAATGACGTTCTTAACGGAATGAGTATGCTCTTTATGAGATTGCTTACCCATAGAGCGCAGATATTTGCCGATGTCCGTACATATTGGAGCGGTGATGCAGTAAAGAGAGTGACAGACTACGAACTTACGGGTAAAGCCAAGGAATCTGACGGCATTATCCATCTGCTTAATTCGGGCGCCGCTTGTCTTGATGCCTGCGGAGAGTGCCGTGATGAAAACGGTAACCCAGTTATGAAGAGATGGTGGGAAGTAACCGACGAGGATATCAAGAAGATGACCGATGCTACTGTTTGGTGTGAAGCAGGCTTTGATAACTTCCGTGGCGGCGGTTTCTCAAGTCATTATACCACTCGTGCCGAAATGCCTTGTACAATGATAAGAATGAATCTTGTAAAGGGCCTTGGACCCGTTCTTCAGATTGCAGAGGGTTGGACTGTAAACCTTCCTGATGAAGTTTCAGATACCCTTATGGAAAGAACAAATCCGACATGGCCTTGCACCTGGTTTGCACCCCGTTGTGACGGTAAAGAGGGAAGTCCCTTTAAGACAGCTTACGAAGTTATGCAGAATTGGGGAGCCAATCACGGAGCAATCAGCTACGGACATATCGGCGCAGACCTTATAACAATGTGCTCAATGCTCAGAATCCCTGTTTGTATGCACAATGTTCCTGAGGATGAAATTTTCCGTCCTGCTTGCTGGAACGCTTTCGGTATGGATAAGGAAGGACAGGACTACCGTGCTTGCGCTACCTACGGTCCGCAGTTTAAAAAATAATGAGTGAATTTCTATTAGAAACATACGAATGGGATAATACTTGGATAGAAAAATCTAATGATAAAACCTCTAAAAGAGTTTTATATATTGGAGATTCAATATCGTGCGGTAACCGCAGCAGACTTAATCAGTTTGCTGCGGGGGACATCCTGTTTGATGGCTTTGGAACTTCCAAAGCCTTGGATAATCCGTATTTTTTCAGTTCTCTGTCACTTTTTGCAAAACAGGAACCGAAAAGAAACGCTATACTTTTTAATAACGGACTTCACGGTTGGCATCTTGATGAAGAAAGCTATAAAAAACTTTATGCCGATTTTCTTGATAAGCTGATTGCAGAATTCCCTGACTCACCGATTTATTGTCTTTTAACAACATTTGTAACTAATGTATACTATCATAATGACAGGGTTATAATTCGTAATAAAATTGTTGAAGAACTTGCCAAGGAGAGAAACCTTTATTTTATTGATATTTATACTGTATCAGAAAATAATAAGGATTTGCTGTCAACCGATGGTGTTCACTTTACGCCGCAAGGCTATGATATTTTAGCTAATGCAATATTAAATGAGTTAAATAATTATTTGTAAAGGTGAATAGTATGTTAAAAAATATTCCAAAAATACTTTCTCCCCAAATGCTTAAGGTATTATGTGAAATGGGACATAGCGACAGACTTGTCATAGCTGATGGTAATTTTCCTGCTGAAACTATGGGAAAAAATGCTATAGTTATTCGAGCTGACGGCCATTCTGCAACCGATATTCTTGATGCAATTTTGACCGTTTTTCCTCTTGATACATATGTTGATAACCCCATTAGTTTGATGCAGGTTATGCCGGGTGATAATGTTAAAACGCCCATATGGGATGAATACAAGAAGATTGTTTTAAAACATGATAATCGTGGCTCAGACGCTTTCTGTGAGGTTGAACGCTTTGAGTTTTATGAACAGTCAAAAAAAGCCTATGCAGTTATTGCAACAAGTGAGTCTGCATTATACGCTAATATAATGCTTCAAAAAGGTGTAATTTAGGAGTAGTGCTATGAGATGTTTAGCTATTGATATTGGTGCCTCTAGCGGTAGACATGTTCTTGGCGAATATGTTGACGGCAGAATTGAAACTACTGAGGTATATAGATTTGAAAATTATATAAAGAATGAAAAGGGTACACTATGTTGGGATATTGCTTATCTGAACAGACAAATCCTTGAGGGCCTAAAAAAATGCAAAGATCTTGATAAAATTCCTGATACAGTAGCCATTGATACTTGGGGTGTTGATTATGTTCTTTTAGATTCAAATCTTAAGGAGATTCTTCCTGCAGTGTCATATCGCGATGGGCGAACAAAAGGTGTTCCTGAAAGGATTGATATGTGCTATAGTAGGAGAACTATGTACAGAAAAACCGGTATACAGAGGGCTAATTATAATACGATATATCAGCTTTTCTGTGATAAGGAATCAGGCAAAATTAGGAATGCAGAGCATATGTTGTTGATGCCTGAATACCTATCCTTTAAGCTTACCGGAGTTCTGGCAAGCGAGTATACTATTGCATCGACCACATCACTGTTAAATGCAGAAACTCGTGAGTGGGATGTTGATTTAATTCTCGCTCTCGGCATAAAAAGAGCATTATTTAAGCCCATACTAATGCCAGGCAGCGTTGTAGGTAATTTTTCTCCGTTGGTCAAGGATCAGGTTGGATTTGATGCGAAGGTTCTTTTTGCACCAGCTCATGATACGGCGTCTGCAGTTGCGGCTTGCGAGCTCAGTGGACACAGAATGTATATTTCCTCTGGTACTTGGAGCCTTATTGGCGTTCAGAGTGAAAAGCCTGTCTTGTCGAATGAAGCGATGGATGCAAACTTTACTAATGAGGGCGGCGTAAATAATACCTACCGTATCCTTAAAAACATTATGGGAATGTGGCTTTTCCAAAATATTCGAAAGAACTTGGACAAAAAGTATACATATGATGAAATGATGTGTATGGCTATGGAAAGCAATTACACTAAAACCTTTAATCCGAACGATCAACGACTTGTGGCTCCCGAAAATATGATTGAAGCAATAAGGGAATGCCTTAATGAACCCGAATTACCTTTGGCAGATGTTATAAGTAGTGTTTATCATTCTCTTGCAAATTCTTATAAAAATGTCGTGCTTGAGATTGAAAAGCTAACTAATAAAGAAGTTGAAGGAATTACTATCGTAGGTGGAGGAAGCAAGGATACATACCTTAATTCCCTGACAGAAAAGTATACAGGGAAAGCTGTTACTGTAGGTCCTTCTGAAGCTACAGCTTTAGGAAATCTTATGGTTCAGTTTGATGTTGCGAAAAAATTACAACTTAAAAGCAATGAGTTGTAATTATACTTGGATTATACATTAGTAAGGTCATGTGTTATTGATTTTATAAAAAACGGGTGCTCCTAAGAGCACCCGCATCTTATATAACATGAAATTTATTTCATGCTGTTTTCATAAGATTCGATCATCTTCTTAAATGTGTGTCCCGTAGTGCAAACATTGACAATACCGTTATCAGAGGGCTCGTTTTCATCGATTTTTTCGGCATTTTTAATAGATTTATGGCGTTTTCGTAAGCTTGACAAATGTTTCTCAACCGTCTCTCCCGAGAAAATCTTTACCGAAATTTCAACAGTACCTTCTTCAATAGGAGTTACGTAAATCTTGTCAATATACCTGTTTATGAATGCCGAATCAATCATATTCTGACTTGCTTCGTTTTCGGCTTTAAGCAATATATTACGTATTTCTTCAATCTTCTGTTTGTATTCGGCTCGGGAGTTGATTTCGTATTCAATTTCCTGAATAGCCGAGTAAACTTCAGCAGATTCATCGGTAATTTGTTTGTTCATCTCAATAAAATCTCGGTCATTGATTTGTCCCGCAATGTTATACTCAAGTAACTTTGATTTTTTCTTTGATAGAAAATCAAGTCGGTCTTTTAACTTTTGCAGTTCACCCGAAGAAGTGTCTTTTGCTAATATTTCAGCGTACATGTTTGTATATTCTTCAATAATTAGCTTTGCATCCTCGGCGGTGTCCTTAAATACTTCATAAAGAACTTCTTTGATTTCTTCTTCGTAAATAGTGAACGAGGGACAAGAATCTGTTCCGTTGTTGATTTTTCCGCTGCATATCCAACGGGATAATACATTGCCCTTGCGGTCCTTACTATCCTTGCGGTAGTATAGCTTTCCGCAATGGGTGCAGTACATTTTACCTGTTAACAGATTTGGGTGGTTGCAAAGATTCTGCCTGTTCTTTACATCATGGCTACGCCTTCTAAGAACAGCGTTGGCTTTTTCCCATAATTCTTCATCAACAATAGCAGGAACAATTTCACCGGTTTCATCCTTGAACATAACCCATTCCTCAGGCGGTAAAAATTTTTGCTTTTTAGTGAACATATCAATAATCTTTACCTTGTTACCAACATAGTAACCTTTGTATTTTGGGTTGGAAATGGTGTTAGACATTGTGCTGTGGCAGATACGCTTACCGTTGTTATTGCGGTAGCCCTTGTTCCAAAAAATCTCCTCAATCTGCTTCATACTGTATTGGTCGGTTGCGTAAAGCTCGAATAATTCACGAACCATTTCCGCTTCTTTTTCATCAATAACTAACCTTTTGTTGTCCTTGCGGTAGCCAAATATACGGCTATTACCGAGGACAACATTTTTCTTTATAGCCTCTTGATGACCGAACTTAATACGGGAAGATAACTTACGCAATTCATCCTGAGCAATACCCGACATGATGGTAAGCCGAAGTTCGCTGTCTTCATCAAGTGTATTGATATTGTCGTTCTGAAAGAATACACCTACACCGTAGGAGAGTAGGTCACGAGTGTATTGAATACTGTCAAGCGTGTTACGTGCAAAACGGGTAATTTCCTTTGTAATAACAAGATCAAATAACCCCGACTTTGCATCACTAATCATATTGTGAAAGTTCTCACGCTTTTTGGTACTCATACCCGAAAGTCCTTCATCAATATACCCCTCAACAAACTCCCAATTAGCGTTTTTCTTTATAAAATTGCGGTAATATGAAATCTGGTTGTCAAGAGAGTTCAACTGCTCGTCTTTTTCAGAAGATACACGGGCATAAAATGTAACCCGCATAGGTATTTCGTATATACTTTTTGTCCTCATCATCTGGCGGACAGAATGTACATCCATAAACTGAAATCTCCTCTCAAAATTTTCGTCAATAAATTATTTGTTGTTCATTGTCAAATTACGATATTATATTACCACAACCAAAAAGAAAAATCAATACCTTTGCTTTTTAAAACATATCTTTTTCAATAATATTATCCTATAATAAAAATTAACAATCATACGTTGACAAATACATTACAAATGTAGTATAATACAAAATGTAGTTTTATATTAAAAGGAGAAGTATTATGTCGAACGAAAAACTCGTTATTTCTTCAAAAAAATACAGGGGTGATTCTACCGTGATTTCTATCCGTCTACCTGATGAACTCGTAAAGGAACTTGATAAGATTGCGGAAGAGACCGGTAGAACAAGAAACGAAGTAATTCAAAAGTGTCTTGCCTTTGCGGTAGATAATTTGGAGATTAAAGAATATTAATTGAGGAGATACATCAATGGCAGTTTTCAAGTGCAAAATGTGCGGCGGCACACTTGAAATAAATAATGAAACCGTTGCGGTATGTCAGTATTGCGGCACGAAACAGACCATACCAAAATCAAGAGATGAGGTTGTTTCTAACCTGTTTAACCGCGCTAATAACCTACGACTCAAATGTGAGTTTGACAAAGCCGAACAGGTATATGAGAAAATTTTAGATATTAATAATACTGAATCTGAAGCACACTGGGGTATTGTGCTTTGTAGATATGGAATTGAGTATGTTGAAGACCCAAAAACATACTCAAGAATTCCTACCTGCCATCGCACTCTTTATGAGGCAGTTCTTACAGACGTAGATTATCTTTCTGCGATTGAAAACGCAGACGCCGAACAAAAGGAACTATACATAGCAGAAGCTAAAATTATTGATGAGCTGCAAAAAAACATATTGGCTATAGTTAATAGCGAAGAGCCTTTTGACGTTTTCATTTGCTACAAGGAAACCGACGAGGATGGCAAAAGGACAGTTGACAGTGCTATCGCAAATGATATCTATTATCAGCTTACTGGGGAATGCTTTAAGGTGTTCTATGCCCCGATAACTTTGGAAGATAAGCTTGGACACGAATATGAGCCATACATATTTGCAGCTCTCAACTCTGCAAAAGTAATGCTAGTAATCGGAACGAAACCCGAATACTTTGATTCTGTTTGGGTTCGTAATGAATGGTCAAGATTTATAAAGCTCACAAAATCCGACCGTTCAAAAATGATTATCCCTTGTTACAGAAATATGGATGCCTATGAGCTGCCTGATGAATTTGCCCATCTTCAAGCACAGGATATGGGTAAGATTGGCTTTATAACAGATGTTATCAGAGGTTTAAAAAAGGTTTTTGGCCGTGATGAGCAGCTGCAAATTAAACCAAAAAAATTTCAAGATAAAAAGCCGTCTAAAATTAAAATGGCGATAGAGAACTTAAAAAGGAAAAGAAAAGAACAATCAAAATATTGTTTTGTCTTTCCAACAAATAACACTTGCAAAATTTTATATTTTATTAGTTTGTTTTTAAATGTTTTTTTATTGTGTAAAGGTGTTTCTATCTCAGGCTTGGAATTCATATTCTTGCCCTTACCCTTACAGTTATTTTCATTATTAATTCCCACTTTAATTATTGCCAAAGTGAACCGATACAAGGTTTTGTCAATTATAATTCAAATCATCTGTATCGCAATACTGTTTTGCGCGGATGTTTCATATATAATTGAATCAGGATTGTTCATTTTTTATAATGCTCTTTTATTATTAAATATTATGTGGATGATTTTTGTTTGTGGTACCAAAAAGGTTGAAAAGGTATCTATAAAGAAAATCAAGAAAACTAAATTGTTATCAATTTCATTTATAATCGCTCTTTTTATTATTATAGCTTCAGAATTGGGTTGCTGGACTTATTGTGATTATCAATTAGCAAAAGTTTTTTATAGTACAGGTCAGTACGAATACGCTGATGAATATTTTACGTATCTTGATGATTATAAGGATAGCAAAAAATGGGCTACGCTTTCTTATAAAGCATATATTAATACCTTCAATTATAACGATGAAATAAAGTTGTGGCTTGATTCTGGGAGTATTTGGAAGGTAATTGATAAAAAAGATGATAGGATATTATTAATTCGTTCGGACCCTATATATGGTGGAGACAGTCTCCTTGGTGGATGGGAAAACAGTGAATTAAGAAGTTATTTAAACGGGAACTTTTATAGCGATTTCGATATAAAATTGAGAGATCTAATATTGTCAACTGATACTACAATCGATGGTCATTCGCAACCTTTAAGTGATAAAGTTTTTATATTAAGCGAAGAAGAAATGAAAGAATATGATGTTTATTGTGGTAGTATACTTAGAGATTCAATTAACAATACCTATAAAATTGTAAACACAGATTCCTCAGTTTCATATGTTGAGTACATCAATATTCCAGAATATACAGGAACAGGATTTAGGGAATATGCGGAATATATTAAACAATGGTCCCAACAAGAAGATATAAATGCTGCTATTGAAAATCCGTATTGCTGCCCAGCAATGTGGATAGATATAAGCGGAATAGGTTAATTTCAAGGAGTTACATAATGGCAATTTTTAAGTGTAAAATGTGCGGGGGCACACTTGAAGTGAATAATGAAACAGTTGCAATATGTCAGTATTGCTTCACCAAGCAAACGCTACCCAAACTAGATGATGACCGCAAGGCAAATCTTTTTGACCGTGCGAATCATTTTCGTCGCAACAACGAGTTTGATAAGGCAATGGGCATCTACGAGCAAATACTTAATGAAGATAACACCGATGCCGAAACTTATTGGTCGTTGGTTCTCTGTCGTTACGGCATCGAGTATGTTGAAGACCCTTCCTCTCACATGAGAGTTCCTACGGTTAACCGTGCCCAATTTACTTCAATTTTTGATGACGAAGATTATAAGTCTGCTCTGCAATATGCAGACAATCATCAAAAGGATATTTACGAGCAGGAAGCGGCCGTAATAAATGATATCCAGAGAGGCATTCTTGCTATTTCTGGACGGGAAGAACCTTTTGATGTTTTTATCTGCTATAAAGAAACCGACAATAACGGCAGAAGAACACCCGACTCGGTTCTTGCCACTGAATTGTATCACGAGCTTACCCGTGAAGGCTTTAAAGTGTTTTTCTCTCGAATTACCCTTGAAGATAAATTAGGGCAGGAATATGAACCTTACATATTTGCCGCTCTCAACTCCGCAAAGGTTATGGTAGCAATCGGCACAAAACCCGAATATTTTAATGCTGTTTGGGTTAAGAACGAATGGAGCAGATACCTCGCCTTAATTAAGAATGGTGCAAGAAAGCTACTCATTCCCGCATACAAAGATATGGACCCCTACGACCTACCAGAGGAGTTTTCTCACTTACAGGCACAGGATATGTCCAAACTCGGTTTTATGCAGGACCTCGTTCGTGGAATTCAAAAAATTGTGAAACCGCATATTGCTAATAAAAGTATAGGCGAAGAGGCGTCTTCGATTGAAAATAATGTTGGAAATAAAACCGCATTATTAAAGCGAGGATTTTTGGCTTTAGAAGATGGCGAATGGAACAAAGCCGACGATTTCTTTGAGCAATGTCTTAACCAAAACGCAGAGCTTGCCGAAGCATATCTTGGTAAACTGATGGCAGAGTTGCAGATTAGGTCACAAGAAGGCCTTAAAGACTGTGTCGAATCTTTTGAAAACAAAAGCAATTATCAGAAAACTGTTAGATTTGCTAATGAAAGGCTAAAAGCATTTCTTATAGATGCTATAGAGATTATTAACCAACGCAATAGAGCAAAAGCACTTGAGGATGTATATAATCGGGCAAAAAAACTGATGAGCCTTGGAGAAGTAGATTCTTATATAGAAGCACAGAGTTGCTTTGAGAGCATTGCCGGCTATAAAGATTCGGATGCACTGGCACAAAATTGTGTAGAACTTTTTCAAAAGAACTTTGAAGAAATGACGGCTAGAAAGGAAATAAATAAAAAAAGGTGTAAAAAGGCGGTAATAATAAGCACACCGTTAATTGCTGTTTTATTGGCAGTAATAATTTTGCTGATGAATTTAAATTATCCTTGGCTGACAAAGATAGCGTCTATTTGCGCAGGCACCTACCACACAGTAGGACTTAGGTCCGACGGCACTGTTGTAGCGGTTGGAAACAACGATGCCGGACAGTGCGAAGTCTCAGAGTGGAGAGATATAATAGCAATTTCGGCAGATAGATATAATACCGTTGGACTAAAGTCCGACGGCACTGTTGTAGCGGTTGGTAATAATGTCAACGGACAGTGTAATGTTTCAAGTTGGAGAGATATTGTTGCTGTTTCATCAGGCGCTAACCATACTGTTGGGATTAGGTCTG
>JAZSQK010000009.1:0-27573 GCA_045537915.1 Acutalibacteraceae bacterium | reverse complement strand
AGGAGAGGGCAACCTTGTTATAAGCTCGCCTATTCTTGTTACAAAAGCTGAACAAACCTTAAACGGTAACTCTGCGTACACAGTCCCGAATCAGGATGCCGTTGTCATTGATGGTAAGTACTATCGCCTTGATGGCTCGGGTCTTGTTGAGGGTAAGCCCGATGGTTATACAAAACCCGAAGACACAACCAACTATAATAAGGCTATAGACTTTAATACCCAAACCAATTATGCCAACAGAACAAATCGTTTGCTGTCATATAATCTAAACCCCTTGTCAAATAAGCCTTCCTACGCTTACCGCAACCTTTATGTAGGTGAGTTAGCTAGCGGAAGTTATAATATAAATACTCTTGATACAAGCTACCATACTGTTAGCACCTATAAACATACTGAGGGTGCTATGTTTGACGGCTTCCTCTTCTATATAGATGCCTCAGCCAACGTTAATGCAAATGTTCCGGCTCATCTAAATATCTTCTTGAGCAGTGATACAGGATTTAGCACCTCAATTAATGGAACAAAAGCAGCTGTGTGGAGCGGTAAGACCGCTGCTGTTTATCTGCTTCCCGATGATGGCCAAGAGGGAACTCAGTGGACCGAATGGGAGCTCAAGGCTACTGACAACACTCCCGCAGATGATTATACCGATTTACCCGGATTAAATTATAAAAACAATTCCGATGGTATTATTCTTCCAAAAGCATACAAGGGATATGTTTATGTTCCTCATACAGTATTTGCCAATAAACATCATGAAACTGCTACAATTAATACTGTTCGTATAACCCTTGCATCAGGCTTTGGTCGTGCTGACCACGACTATTATATCGGCGCACCCGTTGCCTTCCTTAAAGACTTTGGATTTGACCCTGCAGTAAAACCCACAAATACTATTATTAACGGACCCGCTGCAGTAGTTGACCTTGACACTAATGAACTGATTGGAACAATTGGAGAAGAACCCGGTCCCGGAACTGGCGGTGAAGAACCCGGTCCCGGAACCGGCGGTGAAGAACCCGGTCCTGGTACCGGCGGTGAAGAACCCGGTCCTGGAGGAGATGACGGCCGCGTTGAGCCCGATTATAATCTTCCTGCTTATACTGGAGACACCATTGACTACGGTAGTCATCAGATAGCAAGAGCATGGATAGCAAGGGTTAAGGAAAAGGTATTTGTAGGAGAGGCCTTCAAAGGAACCGGAATAAGCGTCAATTCTACTGCTAACGGTTTGCCGGTTGATAGTATTTGTGGTCTAACAAATTACCCAACAGTTAAGCTTACTGTAGCAAGAGCTGCATCAAGCGTTTCTTTCGCAACAACTCACGATGTAGCTAAAACTGGCGGCGCAAACCAAGGAATGGTTTATGTAAAGCTTCCGGAAGGCAAAAAGGCTGCTGTCAGAGTGGGCTGGAATTTCAGAACTCCCGATAACAAGGCAGCGATAGGCTATTGCTATGCAAGAGAAGTTTACTACATAGGTTTGAATGACAAAAAGTGGAAGAGTGTATCTGCTCAGCAATATTGGGTTGAACTTCCAGAAGGCTTTGAAGGATATGTTCGTTACAACTTCAGTCAGTCTATAGGTTGCTTCATTGGCGGCGTAGAAACTCCATTCAGTAATGAATTTAAGCTCACAGATACATTAATAATGTTTTCTGAAATTAATGTAGTAGAAACTGAAAAACCTGATGGCACTAAGCTCCGCACCATCACACCTACTGGTGTAAAGAATGGAGATGTCTACCTTGCATCACTACCCATTCTCGTAAAGGACTTCACTAAAAAATCTCACGAGACAGTGCTTTATGTTGAACAAGAAACAAAGGGCGCAAGAAACATCTTTACAGGAGAAATATTTGATTATAAGCCAGAGCCTGATTATAATCTTCCTGCCTATACAGGAAATCCTATTGACTATTCTAATTTAAAAATTTCAAGAGCTTGGGTAGCAAGATTTAAGGAAGAGGTTTATATTGGCAGTGACTTTATCGGAGATGGTGTTATAGCAAATGCAGCAGCTCCTGCGGTCGCAATTGATAGTCTTACCGGCCTTTCTAAATATCCTTCTATTAAACTTACTGCAAGCAAGGATGTATCTGCTGTTTCGTTCCGCGCAAACTACGACTATACAAAGAATGTTGGCGCAGAACAGGGTATGGTTTATGTTAAGGTGCCCGAAGGAGAGACAAGAGCTATAAATGTTACTTGGAACTTTATTGCTCCTGATGGCTCACGTGTTAACGGCACCAACTGGGCTCGTATAGTCTATATACTCGAAAAGGGCAAAAAGAATTGGAAAGAAGTTTATGCAGAAGCATACTATGTACCCCTTCCTGAAGGCTTTGAGGGATATGTCCGTTACAACTTCAACTCGAGTATTGCAACACAACCTCCGCGTGAAAATGGAAACATAGAATATTTTGAATCAACCTTTGGACTCTGCGAGACCGTAATAACAATGACAAACATTGAGTACAGGGCAGAGGGAGATAAAGGAACAGATAATTCAAAGCCTAAGACCTTCAATTTGGTTGGTGTTAAGGCAGGAGAAGAGTTCGTAGTTTCGGCACCTTTCCTTATGACAAAGTTCTCGTCCAGCTATAAGCAGACCTATGCCTTTGTTGAAAACGAAACCAACGTAGCAAGAGATATCTTCACAGGAGAGATATATGATTACATGCCTGAACCTAATTATGATATCCCGATGTATAGCGGCACACCTATTGACTACGATACCTATAGGTTTATGGATGCCTGGGTAGCGAAATTCAATAAGGAAGAGCTCCATGTTGGTAAGGGCTTTGAAGGTCAAGGCTTATCAGTAACAAGTGGCACTAATGCTGTTGCAGTCGATAGCCTTATTGGTATAACAAAATATCCATTTGTTAAGGTTACCGCTGATAGCAACACAATTTACCTGAATACTAAACATAACCGTGCTAACACCAAGGGTGCTGAGTCGGCAATGGTATACTTAAAATTACCGAAGGGCAAACAGCTTAAGGTCAGAATGTCTATGAACTTTATAGCTGAAGATGATACACGTGTATTTGGTTCTCAGTATGCTAATACCGTTAAACTCTTACAGAAGGGTCAAACAACTTGGTCTGAGGTTGCAGTAGATAAGTATTGGGTAACATTACCCGAAGGCTTTGAAGGCTACTTTAGATACACATATTCACTCTACTCTGTTTTCCCGGTTGTAAACAATAGCACTAACTATCTTGATGAAACATATGCTCTTATCGAAACCGCATTGATTATTCAAGGCACAGAGGCAGGAGACGAGGTTATTACATCTGCTCCTATTCTTCTTGCAAATGTTAAGGCAGCAGAAGAAACAGGCGTTCGTGTAAACGGAGATCCTAATGCAGTAAGAGATATATTTACAGGAGAAGTTAAGAAGAGAGAAGACTATGTTAAGCCTCTCGTAAAGGGAGACATCTTCAAGGCCCTTCCGGAAGCAACAACCAAGCTTTCAGTATATATTTCTGACAAGGCAAACCTCCATGAGGGTAGAGCAACGTTTGCTTGGGATGCTATTGAGGGTGCGGCTAACTACGAGCTAAGAGTCTTTAAGAATATGTCTTCAGCCTCAGGCTTCGTATATAGCTTCTTCTCATCTGTTACAACTACAGAAACTAGTGCAGAGATAACAGGTCTTGATATGAATACCCGTTACTCAGTAGTTCTCTTTGCCTTTGATGCAAAGGGTAATACACTGGCAATTTATGACTATGTACCGCTTTCAACGGCAGGTATCAAAAAGCCAACAAGTACGAATACTCCCGATACAGATGATTCAACTACAGATACCGATAATAATGATGGAGTAGCCGGCCTTTCGAACGTAGCTCTTATCGCAATTATTGCAGGTGGAGTTGTAGTACTCGCAGCAGCAGGAGTTGTAGTATTCATTGTTCTCAAAAAGAAGAATAAAAAGGCAAGTAAATAATCAGAACAAATAGTGCCTCTGAAAAGAGGCACTATTTTTATAGCTCTATAAATTTATTATTGAAAAGCCAATCAGAGTAATCGGCTAAACAAATGTATATAATGCAATGATTAATGAAATTGTGTACTTGCTTTTAACTAAAACCCAAATTCTTTCCTATCTCTTTCTCAGTTGAACCTTGTTTCCTTAGTTCGTTTAATTCTAACTCATATTCTTTTATGTGACGATAACTTCTTGGCATAAAAAATCCTCCTATGGTAGTTGTTTTAATTCTACCATAGGAGGTGTCTTTTTATCTATTGTCCGTTTTTACTGGACTTGTTCAAATTTTCCACACATCTTTTTGCTGTACTAAAGTATATTTCTCTTAAAATATAGTTATTTTTCCCTTTTGTCAAGGTCATCTTTAATGAACCTGTAAATTGCCGCTGTGAGAGGAACTCCAATCAACATACCTGTTATCCCTGCAAGTCCGCCGCCGATTGTCACTGCGGCTAAAACCCATATTGCAGGAAGTCCGACCTGTGAGCCGACAACCTTTGGATAAATAAGATTTCCTTCAAGCTGTTGAAGAATAACAAGGAAAATAATAAATATAAGCGCTTGTAGGGGAGATACGGTAAATATAACAAAGCCTCCGACAATGGCGCCTATATAAGCGCCGGCAATCGGTACCAGAGCGGTAACGGCAACCAGAGGACCGACCATAGTAGCGTAGGGTAGCCCGAGTATGAGCATACCCAGAGTGCAAAGAATTCCGAGAATAACCGCCTCTGTACATTGACCGATA
Source organism: Acutalibacteraceae bacterium (assembly GCA_045537915.1). Taxonomy (GTDB): domain Bacteria; phylum Bacillota; class Clostridia; order Oscillospirales; family Acutalibacteraceae; genus SFWF01. The sequence continues at coordinate 22,825 of JAZSQK010000009.1, read as the reverse complement.
AAGTAACGGTGGAAACTGCTATTAAGTACAGATAGAGCATATTCTGCACGACCCCTTATTTTATCAGGCAGATAGGCTTTGGAAAGACGCTTTATCTGAACCTTTAATTTGTCCTTGCTTAAAAGCAGATAAAGGGCAAACATAATGCTTAGCAGAGCGTTGAAGATGGCCGAGAAAACCGATGTAACGGTATTTATTACGACATTCATAATATTTCCGACACCCGAGGTTAAAATATCAAACACCTGATTTATTCGGCTTGACCAATCGATAGCTTCAAGCGCAGATATAACTTCGGGCGGTATATTTTCGAGAGTTTCAAGATAATCGATAGAAGTCTTTATGGCGCCGGGCAGTTTTTCAATTAAAAGGGTTGCGGCCGAAACTACCTGTGGAATGACTAAAGTGCCCAAGAGAGCAATAATGGCAAGAAGGGTTAAAAAAGCGCCGGTAAGACAAACAGGTCTTCTTGATTTTGCAACAATTGTTTTGTTAGACTTTTTAAAATAATGCCTTTCATAAAAGCTCATCAGAATATTTACAAAATATGCTATTATTACTCCGGCGGTAAGGGGCAAGGTTGCAGCAATAAGGGAACCTAAAAAGGATGAAACCGCAGACCAGTAATAAATACAAAGATAAAGTATAAAAATACCGATGCCGAGTTTCAAGAGAAACTTCCAGTCAAATTTCAAGAGCAACAATCCTTTCTTTCAGAAAATAAAAGCCGGTAATACCGGCTTTTATTGGCTTATTTAATCGTCATCTTCCTCGTCTTCATCCTCGATTTCGTGCACCACGGCAGAAAGCTTTGTGATGCGGTGGTCATCGATAGCCTCAATTGTTACGGTAATATTTTTGAAGTCAAAGGAAGCCTTTTCTTCGGGGAAGCCCTCAAGCATTTCAATAGCCCAACCGCCGACCGTCGTGTATTCACACTCAAAATCTCCGACATCAATATCAATGGCGTCGAAGAAATCGAAAACATTCATATCTCCTTCAACCGTGTAAGAATCCTCTCCAGTTGCCGAAATCTCGTGCTCAGCTTCTTCGTCCTCATCCCAGATATCTCCGACCAGCTCTTCAAGCAGATCCTCCATCGAAACAATACCTGCTGTACCGCCGAATTCGTCAAGCACTACCATTATATGAGTGCGCTCCTCCCTTATGATGTCAAGTGCATCGGGAAGCTTTACCGTCATATGAATAAAATAAGGTTCAACCAGCATGGAACGAAGATCTATGCTGTCTTTCGGAGTATCGATCATCTTTTTATAAAGATTCTGAACAATCAGTATTCCTATTATATTATCAATACTGTCTTCATATACAGGGATTCTGGAATAGTTATGCTCTGTAGCCGAGCGGAGTATTTCGTCAATTCCGTCCTCGATATCTACTGCAATCATATCTACTCTCGGAATCATTATCTCTTTTACAGAGGTATCATTAAAGTCGATTGCCGACTGCAAAAGCTCGCTCTTGTCCTCACCGATGCCGCCTTCCTCTTCGCTTGTTTCGATAATCGAAGCCAATTCATCGGTTGTAACGGCAGGTGTTTCGGCCTCTTTAAAGGGGAGAGAAACTATCTTTATTATTTTGTTCATTATCCAGGCAAGAGGGGATAGCAAAATCATTATAGCAAACAGAGGAATAGCAAACATATAGGCTATTCCTTCATCTCTGGTGGCGGCGATAGACTTAGGACCGAGCTCTGCGAAAATAAGGAGAACTACAGTTACAATAAGAGTGGTAACTGTTGCCGCAACATTATCCGAAAAGACACCTGTAAACAAATTTATAACCAAAGAGGTCGCTATAACGGTTAAAATGTTGTTTGCGATATTGTTGCCAATAAGAATCGTGGTAATTGTAAAATTATAATTGCTCTTGATTCGGTATGCCAGACGAAAGGCGAGATTTCCTTCCTTTGCCTTTTTCTCTAAACGAGACTCATTTACCATGTTGTAGGCAATTTCGGCAGAGGAAAAAAACGCCGAGAAGCAAAGGCAAACAATCAAAACTATTATCTGTACAGTCATTAGTCGTCATCCTCCTCATCAAACTCGGAGAATTCGGGCTCGTTTACCGTAAAGATCAGGGATATCAGCCGTCCTCTGAAAACCTTGTTCACCTTAATGTCAAGTCTGCGGTAGGAAAAGCGGGTTTCGGGTGTAGGCACTTTGCAAAGAATTTTGCCTACCCATTTGCGCAGGGTGTAATGTCCGCATTCCTCACGGTCATAGTCGTCGTAATCCATCATTTCAAAGGCCGAAACAACCGAAAGATCGGCGCTGACCTCAAAGGTGTTGTCATTTATCTGTCTGAACTTTTCTTCTATTCGGTCATTTTCATCCCATATTTCGCCAACAAGCTCTTCAAGCATATCTTCGAGTGTAACAAGACCTAAAAGGCGGTTGGAACGGGAACGCACCAAAGCGAGAGGCTTTTTCATACGCTTCATTGCCGAGAGCAGAGCTTCGATCTTTGTTTCGGGAGAAACAAAATAGGGCTCGTCTATCAGCTCCCAGATATCAGGCTCCTCACCGTTTAAATACTTCTCCAAATATTCTCTTATACGAAGTATGCCGACAACGCTGTCAAGGTCGCCCTTGCAGACGGGAAGTCTTGAGTAGCGGGAATTTTTTATAGTTTCAAGAATTTCTTCAGAGGACATTTCAATATTTATAAAGGTTATATCTCGGCGGTCGGTAAAAATGTCGTTTACCGAAACCTCGCCGAATTCAAAGGCAGAGTATAAAAGGCGGCTTTCGTCCGAATCCAAGGCGCCGTCCTCCGCCATATCTTCAATTATATCAATAACATCGTCCTCGGTAACTGAAGGCTCATCCTTTTTTGCAAAAAGCTTTGTAAGAAGCCTTGAGAGGCCTGTGAAGGCTGCCGTAACAGGAGTCAGTACAAAGGAAATAAAATTCAGCGACGGCGCTACCGCAAGGGTAAACCTTTCTCCGAACTGCTTTGCCAACGCCTTGGGTATAATTTCTCCAAAAATAATTACCGTAAGGGTGATGATGACCGTCATAACGGCGGCATCTATGTTAAGATGAAAAGCAAGTACGGTCGAGAAGGAGGCCATCGCAATGTTAACGATGTTATTTCCTACAAGAATAGATGTAAATGTTTTTTCAAAGTTATTTATAAGTCTGTTTGCAGTTTTAGCGCCCTTTTCGCCGCCGTCAGCCATAGCCTTTATTCTGACACGGCTTATCGCTGTGATTGCGGTTTCTGAAGAGGAAAAATAGGCGCTCAAAAAGAGCAACACAAGAATTAAAAGTATCGTTTCGAAATTTTCCGAAATCAGATTTATAAGATTTGAGTTTTGTCTGTTTAAAAAATTACAAAACCATAATCGGCCTTCAGATGTCATACTACTACACCCGTCGTCCATGAAAAAACCAACTCCTTGTTTTATTTAAAATAAGTATAATATACTAGGATAAATATAGCAGAATAACCGCTTATAGTCAAGAAAATTCGTAAAAATGCCCATAATTTCATGGTATAATTTGGTTTACATAAAATAGCGTTTTCTTGCTATACTCTGTTGACATTTAAAGGGTGTCTTGGTATAATGATATTGTGTTTGTAACTATTTGTAACAAAACGAATTTTAAGAGAAAAACAAAGGAGGTCAGCATGGACAAGCTAAAAAGAATAATAGCCTTTATAATGTGTTTTGTAATGCTGGCCGCAAGTCTTCAGCTTGTTGCCTTTGCCGAGGAGAAAACCTATACAGGAACGGTAGACGTGGATCCAACTTCTTCTTTGTCAGTAAGAAAAGATCCGATTGCGCTCAATGACTATTCAAACATGTTGGGACGGCTTAATCTTGGAGATTCGGTTATTATCCACGGTGGAAAGGTATCGGGAATTAACGGAGATAAAAATGAATGGTACAAAATTGAATATGCGGCGGCAGAGGGCGGTTTTGCATATGTCTGTGCCGATTACATAATAAACGTTACCGAGATAATACCTCCCGCAGAGTATGTGCCTGATGCAACCTTTGAAGAAAACCTTGAAAATCAGGGCTTTCCCGAAAGTTATAAGGTTCTGCTGCGTAAGCTTCACGCAGCCCACCCTAACTGGATATTCCTTGCCGACCATATAAATCTTACCTGGGATGAGGTTCTTGCGGCCGAAAGCGGAGTAGGCAAAAATCTTGTTTCAACCTATAGACCCGAATCCTACAGATCAATGGAATACGGTGCTTACAACTGGAACACAAATACTTATGTGAATAATTTTGACGGGTCAAATTGGGTTTCACCTCATCGTGATATTGTTGCTTATTATCTTGAGCCTAGAAATTTTTTGAACGAAAACTCCATATTCCAGTTTTTAGACCAGACTTATAATGAAAAAGTACAGAATGCCGAGGGAGTAAACAAAATAGTCGCCAATAGCTTTATGTCTGGAGCCTTTCCCGAGGACAGCTATGATACATATACCGATATTCTTATGTATGCAGGTAAAACAGGCAAGGTCAGTCCCTATGTTCTTGCCGCAATGATAATTCAGGAGCAGGGAAGAGACGGAACAAATCCGCTTATTACAGGAACTACCAGCGGATATGAGGGTTTTTATAACTTCTTTAATATTGGCGCATATTCTTCGGGTTCACTAACGGCTGTTCAAAGAGGTCTTGCATACGCCAGAGGAGATTATTCCTCTGATGCGAACAAAGCAAAATATCAACTGCCCTGGAACAGTCGCACAAGGTCGATAATCGGCGGAGCAATATATTATGGTAACGGATATGTTGATGCTGGACAGGATACTCTTTATTATAAAAAGTTTGACGTTATCGGTCCTAATTACTATAATAATCAGTATATGACCAATATTGAGGGGGCAAATTCGGAAGCTATTCTTATGAAGAACGCCTATGCAAACAGTTTGGACGACGATATTCTGACCTTCAACATTCCCGTCTATAAGAATATGCCGTCAGAAAATAAAACCTCCCTTCCAACCTCAAATGGCGCTAATAACTATTATCTTAAGGACCTGTCAATCAAAGATGTTTCAATAACCCCCACCTTTGATATGTATAAAAAGAACTACGAAACGGTTGTTGATTATTCGGTTTCTAAAATAAACGTTTCGGCAACTGCAGTTGACGGAGCAACGGTCAGTGGCACAGGGGAGCACAACCTTAAGGTAGGAGAGAATGTAATTACTCTTACCGTAACGGCAGCTTCGGGCAAGACCTCGGATTACAAAATATCGGTAACCAGAAGAGAGGGTCAGGGAGAAACAGTTATTCCAGATCCCGAGGTAACCACCGATTACCTAATCGGTGATTATCTTACCGGTGTACAGCCCGTAACTACCGTGAACAGTTTCAAGCAGAAGATTACTCTTAAAAACGGAAAGCTGAAGATATATAATTCTTCGGGCGCTGAAAAGACCACGGGTAATATCTGTACAGGAGATAAAATCAAGATATTCAAGACCGATGATAATCTGTTTCTTGAAAAGACCATAGTAATATACGGAGATGCTAACGGAGACGGAAAGCTATCCGGTATAGATGTTATTATGATTCAAAAGCATATGGTTGGTCTTGAGTCCATTAGTGGAATTAGTCTTGTTTCGGCCGATGTTAATAGGGATAAAAAACTTGGCGGCGTTGATGTTATTATGATTCAGAAGCATATGGTTGGGATATCCAATGTTCAACAGTAAGGAGTGTAAAAAATGAAAAACATCTTTAGTAAGCTTGGAGCACTTGTAATGACAGTTATTATACTGTGCACCTTATTTGCAGTATCTGCCTCAGCTGCTACGCACAGCACCTTAATAGATATTGGTGGAATAACAACGGCAAATATTGGGAGCACGGTTACCGCAAAGGTTACTATAAAGGTCAATAATGTAGGGTCCGTTACGGGTAAAATTAAGTATGATAATAAAATTTTAGAGTATACGGGAACCGATGCAGACTCGGCAACCTCTCCCAGTTCAGCGGCAGGTATTGTAACCTATACCAAAGCCCCCGGTGGAAAAGATAATCCAGTTATAAAATTCACCTTTAAAGTAAAAGCAGTTGGACAGACAACAATAGAGGTATTAAAGCTTGATGAGTGCCTTAATTATGAATATTCAGAGATAGATGTGGATGGAACACAGGCAACCTTTACAGCAGTGGATGCTTCCACAACCAAATCCTCTAATGCAAATCTAACCCATATTACCCCCTCGTCAGGAACCTTGACACCCAAGTTTTCGGCTGATGTTACTACCTATAGTTTAACCGTACCCAATTCGGTTACCACAGTAACTCTCGGTGCGGCTACTGCCCATAAAGAAGCAAGTTGGGACGTTGAAGGCTCAAAGGAAATGAAGGTCGGCAGTAACAAGCGTGTTATTGTGGTTACTGCAGAGGATGGAACCACCAAGAAGTATACTATAAATATAACCCGTCTTGCAGCCGACGGAACCACTCCCGAGCCGGAGACACCCGATACCGAAAATCCGACCGACAGCAGAGTCTCGGTTACGGCAGACGGCAAGGATATGTACATAGCCGATAGCTTTGATACCGAAAATCTTCCCGAGGGGTATACCGTTGATGTTTACGACTACAACGGAAAAGAAGTACCCTGCATTAAAAAGGGCAATGCAGTTCTCCTTTTCCTTACAAGCCTTGACGGACAAAATGGTGGATTTTTCCGTGTTCTTGAAGATGGAAGCTTTACAGCATTTGTGGGCTTTAATAGCCAGAGCCTCTTTTACGAGGCCTTAAAGCCCGACAAGATTCCCGACGGATATTCTGAGATTGAGCTTGATATTGGTGGAGTAAAGGTAACCGCATACCAGAGCAACGATCCCTCACTTACTGAATTCGTGCTTATATATGCTAAGGGACCGGGAGGATACACCGGTTTTTACAGATACGATACAACCGAGCATACCTTACAGCGTGCGGTCGGACTTACTCTTGAATACAGCGAGGAAAAAACCGATAATTCGGTTATGGATAATATAAACGGTTTGGATCTTCCCACAAAGGTCGTAGCAATTACAATAATCGCAATAATGGCGCTTTTGATTGCGGCAATTATTGTGCTTATCGTAAAGATTGCGAGATCGGGCAAATATGACGAAGAAGAGGAATATGAAGAAATCGAAGAGGATGACGATGACACCTCTGATTTTGAATTTGTTTCAATAAGCGACCGTGACAGTAACGAGGAATAATTTAAAAGGCTGATGATTTTCATCAGCCTTTGTTTTTTAACCGACACAAACTATCGGTTGTCCGCATAAAATGGCATAGGAAAAAATAAGAGCATTGATGTTTAAAATTACGAAAAGCAGGTAAAAATATAATCACAACAAATTTTCAGGGTGTGAAAATCAATGACAATCAAGCGCGGAGAAATTTACTATGCCGATTTAAGTCCTGTAGTCGGCTCGGAGCAGGGCGGTGTCAGACCGGTACTTATCATTCAGAATGATATCGGCAACCGATACAGCCCTACCGTAATTGCGGCGGCAATAACAAGCCAACGTGATAAGACAAAGCTGCCAACGCATATTCAGGTAGATGCCGTCGGCTGCGGACTGGCAAAGGATTCAATTGTGCTTTTGGAGCAGGTAAGGACTATCGACAAGCAGAGGCTTAAAGAAAAAATGGGCTGTCTTGATACAAACTCAATGAACAGGGTAAATCAGGCACTTTCGGTAAGCTTCGGTCTTTCTGCAAATCAAGGGATCGCTACATAAAGCGATTCTATAAAAAACAACAGGTCTTTCGACCTGTTGTTTTTTTAGTTCAGTACGGCAACGCCGATATTGAGATAGGTTGCGAAAAGCAGCCATATAAGATATGGTATCATAAGCCAGAAGGCAAGACGGTTGATGTTTCTGAAAAGCAGCATTGTAATTATAACCAGAAGATCAAGCAGAATTATTACGGCAACCGCAAACCAATAGGCTTCAAACCTGAAAAAAACGATGCTCCACAGGAAGTTAACAAAAAGCTGCGCAAAATAGAATTTAAGCGCCGTCATCCGCTCCTTGTGACTGCCTCTGACCGAATCCCACACAAAGTAGGCGGCGGCACCCATCATTGCATAAAGTATTACCCATACAATCGGGAAAACAATGGCGGGAGGAGAAAGAGGAGGCTGTATAAAATCATTATACGCACCCGATTGATTGCCGGATAGCAGAGCCGAAAGAAAACCTGTAAGCTCTGCGATTGCTATGCTGATTACAAGCGCTGTTATGTTTATTTTTTTCATATAATCACCCTGATATTATAGTATGCCTGAAATATCGGCAATATACTTTTAGTGATTGATTATTGTGGGCTTTTATAGTAAAATATAGATATATTGTATAGCAAAAGGATTACTCAAAATGACAGAAAATGAATTTAAAGTTTTAAGAAACGCAGTCATAGAAAAAGAATTTCAATCTATGAACGATATGCAGTTCAAGGCGATAACTGCTGCTACAGGACCAGTATTGGTTATTGCGGGTGCAGGAAGCGGAAAGACTACCGTGCTTGTAAACCGGATTGCCTATCTTATAAAATACGGCGAAGCCTATGACGGATATTTTGTGCCCGATTTTGATGAGGCAGATATACTTGCCGCAGAGAGTTTTCTCAAAAATGGCGCAGAGATGCCCTCTTCCTATGCCTTTTCATACAAGGCGGCAAAGCCTTGGGAAATACTCGCCATAACCTTTACAAATAAGGCGGCAAACGAGCTTAAAGAAAGAATAGCTGCAAAACTCAACGACCACACAAGCGGCGTCTGGGCCGGAACCTTTCATTCGGTGTGTGGAAAAATACTCCGCCGCTTTGGCGACCGTATTGGCTATTCATCTAATTTTACGATATATGATACCGATGACCAGAAGCGTCTTATAAAAGAAATTATAAAAGAAAATAATTTCGACGAAAAGATATTTGCTCCCAAAAGTGTTTTGAATGCAATCTCCTCCCAAAAGGATAAGCTTATTACTCCGGAAGAATATGCCGATTCTGTCGGAGATGATTACAGGCAGAAAACCTTGGCTAAAATATACGGCATTTATGAAAACAGATTGCTTACTGCCGACGCTATGGATTTCGACGGTATGATTACCAACACAGTCAAGCTGTTCAGAGAAAACGGAGATGTTCTTAACTACTACAGTGAGAAATTCAGATACATAATGGTGGATGAGTATCAGGACACAAACTATGCCCAGTATGTTTTGGTTAAGCTTTTGGCGAGTTGTCATAAAAATATATGTGTGGTTGGCGATGACGACCAGAGTATTTACCGCTTCAGAGGAGCAACCATAGAGAACATTCTGAATTTTGAAAAGCAGTATAAAAATGCAAAGGTAATAAAGCTTGAACAAAACTATCGTTCGGTTGGCAATATTCTTAACGCCGCAAATGCCGTTATTGCCAACAATAAGGGCAGAACGGGTAAAAACCTCTGGACAGATAAGGACGACGGAGAAAAAATCTCGGTTTATACGGCGGTCGATGAGCAGGCGGAGGCAAAATACATTGCCGAAACCATACTTGAGAATGTAAAAGGCGGAGCAAAATTTTCCGATCACGCTATTCTTTACCGAATGAATGCCCAGTCAAACTCGGTGGAAAATGTCTTTGCGAGAAGCGGTATCAGCTATAGAATTATCGGAGGTCACAGATTCTTTGACCGTAAGGAAATCAGAGATGTAATGGCCTATCTGCATCTTATAAACAATAACTGTGACGATATAAGGCTCAAGAGAATAATTAACGAGCCCAAAAGGGGAATAGGGGATACAACGGTAAATAATGCACAGCAGATAGCCTCATCGCTTTCGGTTTCGGTATTTGAGGTTTTGCATAATGCAGAAGCCTATCCTATTCTCTCCCGTGCGCAAAACAAGCTTAGCGACTTTTGCGGTATGATAGACGAGCTTACCGAGGCGGCTGAAAGCATGTCTATTCACGAGCTTTTTGAGTATATGCTTAAAAAGACAGGATATATCGAGGCTCTTGCCGCAGAAGGCCCCGAAGGACAGGACAGGATAGAGAACGTCAGGGAACTTGCGACAAGTATTATGCAGTATGAGAATGAAAATGAAGATGCAACCCTCTCGGGCTATCTTGAGGAGACCGCCCTTATAAGTGATATTGATTCATATGAGGAGGGGGCAGATGCGGTTGTGCTTATGACCGTTCATTCGGCAAAGGGACTTGAGTTCAACAGGGTTTTCCTTATCGGTATGGAGGAGGGCATCTTCCCCTCTGATCAGGCGATATACGGAGGACCTATGGAGCTTGAGGAGGAGAGAAGACTCTCATATGTTGCAATTACACGAGCAAGGAAAAGACTTTATATAACACATTCAAGTACCCGTATGCTCTATGGCAGCACCTCACGGAATGCAGTATCACGCTTTGTCAGTGAGATTCCCGACAGGCTTTGCGATAAAAAATCTGCGGTCGGATTTTTTGATTTCGGTATGAGAACCGGCGCAGAAACGACATATCGTTCCAAATCTCAGAATTACGATTATTCAAAAATATTTAAAGCTCCGACAAGCTCAAAGCCGCAGAACAACAGTGCCGCAAACTATACAGTAGGTATGACAGTAGAGCATAAGACCTTCGGCAAGGGTATGATAACCAAGATAGTGCCGATGGGTAATGATGCAATGCTTGAAATTGCCTTTGATTCGGTCGGAACAAAGAAAATAATGGCAGGGTATGTAAAGCTCAAGATAGTTTAACGGAGGGTAAAAATGATACCGTTTAAAATTCCGAAAAGTTCGGTTGTAAAAAATACCGCACGTACAGCGCTCAAAGGCAGATGGGTGGAGGCGATAGCCGTATCCTGTCTGGGCCTTTTTGCCTTGCTTTTTGTTTATCTGTCGGCCTCGGTTGCCCGGTCGCTTATCACAGAATACTCTGCTTTGGTTTCGGCTGTCATCTGGATAGGTTATGTCCTCCTTTTGTTAGCGCCGCTCGGTATGGGTATAGTTCGCTATTTCTGGCGCCTTACCGATTCGGTCTGTGACGAAATATCCGAGGTTTTCTATTATTTTCATAACCCAAACAGATATTTTCGTGTTGTAAAGCTTACCTTTATACTCGGTTGGCGTGTTGCGGCAGCGGCATTTGTCTGTATGTTGCCATATTTAATAGTAAATGCAATGTCAAACACCTGGCTATATCAGCTTCTCGGTCAGTCAATTCCTATCTGGGCGGCAAATCTTGTGCTTATTGAAAGCTTTTTATATGTTGTCGGTTTGCTTTGTGTAATAGTTTATATATCACGCTACTATCTTGTCCCTGTAATTGCCGTAATGGACGAGGAGCTTCTTTTGCTTGAAGCGGTCCATATCTCCTGTATGGTTTCCCGAAAATCCTCTTCGGCATTTATCTGCCTGTTGGTGTCGCTTTTAGGTTGGCTGCTTTTAACAGGCTTACTTGTTACGGCAATTTACACACTGCCCCTTATAATTTCCTGTTATGTTGTACATTGCAGGTTTTCTATTGTAAACTACAACCTCATACTTGATTACTATGAGAACGGTATGAACGGGTAACTTGCGATGATAAAAAATGAAATTATCCAACTGGAAATTACGGGAATGTCCTCCGAGGGCTCGGGAATAGGAAGATATGAGGGACTTGCAGTTTTTGTTCCTTTGACCGCAATCGGAGATAGGGTAAAAGTAAAGATACTCAAGGTAAAACCCAACTGCGCTTTTGGTAAGCTTGAGGAGATAATTACCCCCTCTTGCGACAGGGTTAATGAGGACTGTCCTGTCTTTTCGAAGTGCGGAGGCTGCGTATATCGCCATATTTCATATGAAAGTGAACTGATGCTAAAGCAGAAAAAGGTTGAAGATGCCGTCAGAAGAATAGGCGGTATTGCTTTAGCGCCTCAAAAAATCTGTGGTGCAAAGGCCTTTGACCGCTACAGAAACAAGGCTCAATATCCTGTTTCTGCTGATAAACAGGTCGGCTTTTATGCAAAGCATTCCCACAGGATAATATCCTGCGGCGACTGTCGGCTTCAACCCGAAGATTTTTACAAGATATCTGATGCCGTTACCGACTGGCTGCGAGAAAATGATATTTCGGTTTATGATGAACAGACAAATAAAGGAGTTTTCCGTCACCTTTATATAAGAAAAGGGGCGATAACCGAGGAAATAATGGTTTGTCTGGTCGCAAATGCCAATGAGCTTCCAAAAACCGAGCAGCTCGTGACTGCGCTGAAGTCAGCCGTCGGAGAAAGGCTTAAAAGCGTAGTTCTCAATATAAATAGGCAAAAGACCAATGTTATTCTGGGAGACGAGTGCAAAAACATTTACGGCGACGGATATATTTATGATATCATGTGCGGCGTTAAGGTAAGGCTCGGACCGCTCTCCTTTTATCAGGTAAATCACGATATGGCGCAAAAGCTTTATGAAAAGGCAGCAGAATATGCTAAGGCCGTCGAAAAAACGGTAATAGATCTTTATTGCGGCGCCGGAACTATAGGACTTTCGATGGCAGATAAGGCTAAAGAGGTAATCGGGGTTGAAATTGTGCCCGAGGCTATTAAAGACGCCCGGTTTAACGCCGCAAACAACAATATAACAAATGCTAGGTTTATCTGCGCCGATGCCGAAAAGGCGGCCGAAACCCTTGCAAAAGAGGGAATAAAGCCTGACGTAGTGATCGTCGATCCGCCCCGAAAGGGCTGTAGTGAGAAGCTGTTGCAGACAGTAGCAAATAACTTTTGTCCCGAGAGATTGGTTTATATTTCCTGTGATCCGGCAACAATGGCAAGAGATGTGAAGATATTGGACGGCCTCGGATATAAGCTTATGGAATATACTCCTTTTGACCTCTTCCCTCGCACACATCATGTTGAAACGGTCGGGTATTTTACTAGGAATAATATCTAACCAAAAGGAGATTAAATATATGAAAAAATATAAAGGATTAAAGATAACAGGTATTATAATTGTGGCTATTGCGGTCGTTATGCTTGTTATAAACCTTATCCCACCGAAAGTGAATATTACTCAAAATCCCTTTGTTGTAGGAGAGAATGAGCTTCCTATGATTGCCGCCCACCGTGGAGGAGGGACAAACAATCCCGAAAACACAATGCTCGCTTTCAGAGAAGCGGTAAACACCTTTGATGTTGATATAATCGAGAGTGACCTCTATCTTACAAAGGACGGTTATTTGGTGTATAACCACGACGAATATATTGACGAAACCTGTAATGCAAACGGGGATTTAACTCTGGAGCAGGTAGAAAAGCTTTGTAAAGATGAGAGCCGTAGGCACTACATATCCGATATGACACTGGCAGAGCTTCAGCAGTATAATTTCGGCTATTATTTTGAGGACAGTGAGGGCAACAGGCCTTATAAGGAGGCTACTGAGCTTGAAAACAGCGGTCTGCAAATAGCCACGGTTGACAAGCTTTTTGAGGAGTTTTATGAGAGCAACCCAAATCTTCTCTTTATTGTTGAGATAAAAAACAGCGGTGAAAGAGGTTATGAGGCCTGTAGAATACTGGGGGAAACTCTTGAGCGTTATCCCGCTTACAAGGAGAGAATAGTTGTAGGAACCTTCCACGATGAAATTGAAATCGAACTTAAAACAAAGTATCCCGATTTAATGAGGGGAGCGCCCACAGGTACTGCCGCAAAGTTTATACTTACACAGTTTTTAGGGGTAAACATCTTTGACAACGGCGATTTTGCCTGTCTGCAGATACCGACAAGCTATGACCTTGGAATTGAACTTAAGCTTGACAAAAAGACCATTATAAAAAGAGCTCACAGAAGAAACATATCGGTACAATATTGGACGATAAATGAGGCCGATGAAATGCGAAGTCTTATAGAGCTTGGTTGCGACTGCATTATGACCGACAACCCCAAACTGCTTAAAGAGGTTCTTGAAGAATATAAATAAAAAACAAGGTGAGATAGCCAAGTGTTCTCTAGGACACTTGGCTAGTTTTATTCGCCTTTCGGCGAGTTGTATTGCTACGCAGTGATATTCGACTAATGCCGAGTGATATTGCCTTCGGCAGTTTTGGGGCGAATAAAATATCACTAAAACCGCAAGGTTTTAATATCACTTTGCCGTTAGGCAAAATATAACTGTGAGACCTGTCTCACAATATCACTTTCGTTTGAGATAGGTAAAAGGGTTTTAGGTTCTCCTAACAAATGGGAACTGCCGTACTAGTTCCCTGCTTGTTACGGTATAAGACAAGTGAAAAATCGTTTTGAGATAAATTTTACTTTATAAAATTTATTTTATTTTTTCGAATTGCTTTTCGGGTGATATTTTGAAATGCTTTTGCAAATTGAAGACAATCTCAACGCTTAATTTTTCGGGAAGTTCTCCCCTTTCTATCTTGTTCAATGTATAAATACTGATATTTAAAACATTTGCCCTCTCTTTTTTTGACAGTCCATTCTTTTCTCTCAAAAATGCAATGTTATTTATAAAATTATTTATTTCATCATTTATATATTTTTTTATCATTTCAACATCTTCTCGGATAAATCAAAATTGATGTAATTTATTTTAACATCATATTTGATGTTTGTCAATACATCATTTGTGATTTATCATTAAATAAGAAAGAGGGATCAAAATGGAATATTATAAAAGAATAAGAGAAATCAGAATTAAGAATAACGAAACTCAACAACAACTTGCCGATTTATTAGAAACAACTCAACAAGCCTATTTAAAATACGAAAAGGGCATAAATGAAATGCCAATCAGTAGAATCATAAAATTATGCAAACATTATAATTTATCTGCTGATTATATTTTAGGGCTCACTGACCAACCAAAACCTTTAAAATAAATACCACTCTGATTTTACTGGCATATCGCAATAAAAAAATGCACGAAAGTTTCGTGCATTTTTATTTTGTCCTTAGCAACCCTACTCTATATCTCACCTTGTTTTTCTATCTAACCTTAACCTCGAAATTGTTTTTACATCTGGGGCAGTTAACATTGTGCCGCCCCGGCTTTCGAGGAAGACGAAGGGTTACCCTGCAATGCGGACAGGTTTTGTAAATGTGGCTTTCCCGTTCCTTGAATTTTCTTTTTTGGAGATTGAAAACCCGTGCGAATTTGTTTGTAAATTCTACAATTCTTTGGTTTTCGCTTTGCCTTTTGACAATGTTTCGTGACAAGAGGCGGAAGATGCAGAAAACAAAGAGGGCAGTTTCCAGAAGCTGAATAATCAGACTTCCTATAAAAAGATTGACTATGGAAAGCAGAACGCAAAGGACAAGTAAAACTGTAGTAAAACGGTCAATACCGTAGTTTATATATCTTCCGTAAAGGAAACTAGCAATTTTTTGTCTGAAGCCCATAAATTATTCACTCCTCAGCGCTTCAACGGGATCTTTTTTAGCGGCGATGCCGGAGGGGAGAAGCCCTGCGATAAAGGTCAGCGACATGCTGATAAGCACTAGTATGATTGCGGCAGCAAGGGGCAGGACGGCTGCAATATTCTCGATGCCCGAAAGATTTTGAATTATGGCGTTTATGGGGAGGCAAAGAAGGGCGGTAAATACAACACCGAACATACCGGAGGTAAAGCCGATAGTAAGGGATTCTGCATTGAACACACGGGATATATCCTTCTTTGATGCTCCAATTGCACGTAAAATACCGATTTCTTTTGTACGCTCGAGTACAGAAATATAGGTTATAATTCCGATCATTATCGAGGATACGACCAGTGATATGGCAACAAATGCGATGAGCACATATGAGATCACATTTATTATGGTTGTAATAGAAGACATCATAAGAGCTACATAGTCGGTATAACTGATCTGGTCATCTTCATCAACGGTCTGATTGTAGTTTGCGATCTCCTGAGCAATATTATCCTTTGCCTCAAAGGTTGCTGCATAGATGTTTATGGTGTAGGGAGAATCAAGAGAGACCTTGCCGAGTAGTTTTAAATTATCGGTGTAGCTTGAGTCGGAATGGGTGGGAGGCATATGCCTATCATATAAATTTGCCAACTGTTCCTCACTGTATCCTAAAAGCGCCGCATCAAGCATAGCGGCAAGCTGCATATCGGGTAAGGGCGCTAACTGGGCGTTAACCTGTTCGGTATACTGCTCGGTTATTCTTTCGGTAAGC
Source organism: Acutalibacteraceae bacterium (assembly GCA_045537915.1). GTDB lineage: Bacteria > Bacillota > Clostridia > Oscillospirales > Acutalibacteraceae > SFWF01. The sequence goes on along the minus strand of JAZSQK010000009.1, from coordinate 6,645 downwards.
ATTGTTCGAATCTGTCCGAACAACTCTTCGTCGGTCATTTTTGCAATATACTCTTTAAGGGTTTCGGGATTCATCCCCGTTTCTTCGGCAAAAGAGTCAATCATTATGGTTTCAATATACTCTCGTGTCATTGTAGACATCTGAGAATCTACCATTTGGGCAAGATATTCGTCAGAGGGCACCGATGCGATTGCCTTATAAAGTTCTGCTTTTTTGGCCCCTGTCAGAGCTGATGCATAAGCCTTAAAGTCGGCTGCCTTATTGGCGGCATCGGGCTCGGTATAGTCGTCGGGCTTAAAGGGCAGACCTGTTAAAACATCTGTGTCGGGAGCCTCAAGCTGCGCCTTTACAATATCACTGTTCGAAATATAGTCTATGACATAGTCGGTAAGCTGTTTAGTATAGGCGACTGTGCCTGTCAGCATTGCAGAAGATGCGTCGGCTTTTGGACGAATGATGCCGCTGACCTTCATTTTAATGCCGTTATCATACATATAAGTTAGACCGCTTTCGGTTGCGCTTATATCAATATAGGAGTTGGTAAGAGGGTCGTAGGAATAATAGTTGCAGGAGGGAACAAGCGTAAATTCAAGATTACAGATATCCTCGTAACTCCAGCTTTTTACGGTAGTGTCAACCTCCTCGCCGCCACTGGCGTTTTGCCATATCTGTTTCGCTTCGTCAAGAGTTGTAAGGCCGAGAGCAAGAAGCGCTATGTCGCTTACCTCGTTGTTATCATTAACGACTAAAACCACTTCGCTTTTATCTTTAGGCCAGTTTCCGTGGATAACGTCATACTGTGAGAGAACGAGGTCATTGATTGTTTCGCCGTTTTTACCTGCTAACATCTGTTCATAGATTTTAATTCTATTCATACCCATTGCAGAATTCTCGGCAAAGCCCATATCCATTTCCATACCGATAGATTCCTGCATAAGCTGCATTGCGTCTGATTTTACGATCTTTCCGTCAGAATCCTTCACAAATACGTTGAAATCAAAATCGTATGTGTAGTCAATGGCGGTAATAAGGTCGTTAATATTGTTAGGATTGCTCTCAAGGTAGGCCTTGAAATCCTTAAGATTGTTTATCGAAACCTCGGCATTGGTCATAGTGTTCAGTAGCTCATTAAGAACGGGACTGGAATAGACCTTGTCAAGCTCGTGAACGCTGCTTTCGGCATTTATTCCCATAAAGGTTGAAATAAGGGCAGTCATATCGACCTGCTCGGCTTCAATGGTAATGGGATAGGAGGCAAGGGTATCCTCCTGAACATCGTCTATATAGGTCTGGATTCCGTTTGAAAGGGCAAGAATAAGGGCAATACCGATAATGCCGATACTTCCCGCAAAGGAGGTAAGAATAGTTCTTGCCTTTTTTGTCATAAGATTGTTAAAGGATAAAGAGAGAGCGGTAAAGAAGGACATAGAAGGCTTTTTCTGAAGCTTTTTCTCGTCTTTTGCAGTAATCTCTTCTGCTGTATACGGGTCGGTGTCCCCGATAACCCTTCCGTCGAGCAGCCTTACTATTCGTGTGGAATATTTTTCTGCTATTTCAGGGTTGTGTGTAACCATAATTACAAGCTTACTCTTTGCTACTTCCTTTAAGAGCTCCATTATCTGAATACTGGTTTCAGAATCCAGTGCGCCTGTAGGCTCGTCTGCAAGAAGAATGTGCGGGTCGTTAACCAAGGCTCTTGCGATAGCAACACGCTGCATCTGACCGCCCGACATCTGATTGGGCCTCTTGTGTAGCTGGTCTGCAAGACCAACCTTGGTCAGAGCGTCAATTGCTCTTTTTCTGCGCTCTGCCTTTGAAACACCCGAGAGTGTAAGAGCAAGTTCAACATTGGATAAGACAGATTGATGAGGTATAAGATTATAGGACTGGAAGACAAAGCCTATCGAATGATTACGATACGTGTCCCAGTCGGAATCCTTAAACTTCTTTGTTGATTTTCCGTTTATCGAAAGATCTCCATCGGTGTATTGGTCAAGACCGCCGATAATGTTAAGCAAGGTAGTTTTTCCGCAACCCGAAGGGCCGAGAACCGATACGAATTCACTTTCTCTGAATTCAAGGTCCACTCCACGAAGGGCGGCAACATTACTGTCACCCGAAACATATTCCTTGACAATATTGGTTAATTTCAGCATTAAGATACTCCCTTTTGAGTTAGTACATAAGTATTTTAACATATATTTTTACAAATATTGTAAACATAAGGTAAACAAATAAACATTAAAATATTGAATTTAGCATTTAATTATGGTATCATACAATAATGAAGTTTTGTGTTCCGAAAGGGGAGATACAGGTGGCAGACAGCCGTGCAATAGGTGTTTTTGACTCAGGGCTTGGGGGACTTACTGTTCTTAAAGAGTTGGAAAAGGTATTACCAAATGAGAATATAGTTTATTTCGGAGATACAGGAAGAGTGCCCTACGGCAGCAAAAGTGACGAAACAATCCGTGGGTATGCAAGACAGGATGAAAAATTTCTGCTGTCAAAGGATGTAAAATATATCGTTGCCGCCTGTGGAACGGTCAGTGCGGTTGCGGCCGATACGGCAAAAGAGCTGCCCGTAGCCTTTATGGGTGTGGTTGAAAACGCAGTAAAGGATGCTGTAAACACCACAAAAAACCGAATAATCGGAGTTATCGGAACACAGGCAACAATAAACAACGGCGCTCACGAACGACTCATAAAAAAGCTTATGCCCGACGCTACAGTCATAACGGTCGGTTGTCCTTTATTTGTTCCGCTTGTTGAGGACGGATTTTTTTCAGCAGAGGACCCGGTCGTTTTAGGGGTAGCAAAGAAATATCTCGAGCCTATTATTGACAGCGGCGCAGACACTCTTATTCTCGGTTGTACACATTATCCGATACTTGCCGATGCAATAAGAGGTGTTGTGACAGACAAGGTTGCCCTTATAAATATGGGGGTTTCAACCGCAAAGGCGGTAAAGAGTGAACTCGAGGAAAAAGGGCTTTTAAATGAGTCGGGTAAACCTGTCGAGAGAAAACTTTTCGTCAGTGATAAAACTGCGGCTTTTTCAAGGGTTGCGGGAATATTACTGGGAGATAAAATAGACGATTCAAATGTAAATCTGGTGGATATAAGTAAAATATGAATAATGCAGTAATTAGTATTATAGGTAAACAAAGGTATGCCGACAGCAACGAATGGGATGTTACCGAGTTTACTACCGAGGGCGTTTACGAGAAAACCGAAAACGGTTGCCGAATCCTCTATAATGAGGGGGATATGATAGGCGCCGAGAATGTAAAGAGCGAGGTCATTGTTGAGGATGGTAAAAGGGCCCAGATAATCCGAAACGGCCCTGTCAGCAGTCGAATGATGGTTGAAAAAGAAAAGCGTCATATTTGTTATTATTCTACCCCCGAGGGAGATTTCACAATAGGCATTTTCGGCCAAACAATAAAGACCGAATTTGAGGATATCGGCAATATATATATGAGTTACACAATAGATGTCAACTCAAGTCTTATCAGTGAAAATATAATGGAAATTAAAATAAAGGAGATCAGGCAGTAATGTCAGTTATAGTGTCCGACGCAAAAAAACAGATAGAAAGTATTATCGCAAAGGCTCTCGAAAAGGCTATTGCCGAGGGACTTTTGCCGGAAGCCGAACCGACGCCTTACAAAATCGAGTCTACCAAAAGCCGTGAACACGGAGATTATGCGGTAAATGCGGCTATGGTATGGTCAAAGACCTTGCGTAACCCTCCTCGCAAAATTGCCGAGATATTAGAGAGTAGGTTTGATTTTTCGGGCAGTTATATTGACAGATGTGAAATTGCAGGTCCCGGCTTTATAAATTTCTTTTTATCGGATAGATATTATGCGGATATCGTCGCAGATGTTCTCAAAAAGGGTGAGAACTATGGACGGAGTGATTACGGTCAGGGCAAGAGGGTTCTTGTAGAATTTGTTTCTGCCAACCCTACAGGACCTATGCATATCGGTAACGCCAGGGGCGGCGCCCTCGGCGACTGCCTCGCCGCAGTACTCCAGGCAACAGGCCACTATGTTGAACGAGAATTCTATATCAACGATGCAGGAAACCAGATAAATAAGTTCGGACTTTCTCTTGATATGAGATATCTGCAACAGTATTGCGACGGCATCGAGATGCCTGAGGACTCCTACCACGGAGCAGATATCATCGCTCACGCCAAGGCTTTTGCCGATATACACGGTGATTCCTTTGTCCAAAGGGATGAAACGGACAGAAGACGTGCCCTTGTTGAGTTTGCTCTGCCTAAGAATATAGACGGTCTTCGTGAGGACCTTTTAAAATACCGTATCGAATATAACACCTGGTTTAAGGAAAGCAGTCTTCACGCCGACGGCTCTGCCATGGGAATAATCGAGCTTTTAAAGAAGAGCGGTCATACCTATGAAAAGGAGGAGGCTCTGTGGTTTAAGGGCTCCGACTTTGACACCGAGGACTTTGTCCTTGTCCGTTCAAACGGGGTTCCGACCTATGTTGTTCCCGATATTGCATATCATTACAACAAGCTTGTTACAAGAAAGTTTGATAAAGCTATCGACATTCTCGGAGCCGACCACCACGGATATGTTCCGAGGCTTAAAGCCGCTTTGACCGCACTCGGTGTAGATGCCGACCGACTCGACGTAGTGCTTATGCAGATGGTAAGACTTGTTCGTGACGGAGAGGTAATCAAGGCTTCAAAGCGTTCGGGCAAGGCAATAACCCTGGTTACACTTCTTGACGAGGTTCCGATAGATGCGGCGAGATTTTTCTTTAATCTTCGTGAGCCAAACTCTCATTTTGATTTCGACCTCGACCTTGCGGTTGAACAGTCAAATCAGAATCCCGTCTATTATGTTCAGTATGCACACGCAAGAATCTGCAGTATTATGAGAAACCTTGCGGCAGAGGGTATAACCCTTCGTGATTGCTCTGCAGATGAACTTGCGCTTCTGAGGAGCGAGGAGGAAAGAGAGCTTATTCTTTATATTGCCTCTCTTACCGACGAGCTTGTTGTTGCCGCAAAGGCATATGATCCCGCCAAGATGACTCATTTTGTGGTTGAGGTCGCAACCAAGTTCCATAAGTTCTACAACGCCTGTCGAGTAAAGGGCGAGGAGGAGTCACTCTTACAGGCTCGTCTGTCACTTTGCAAAGCAACAGCCGTCGTTATCGAGAACATTCTCTCAATGCTTAAAATTTCCGCCCCCGAATCGATGTAATTAAAAAAGCTTGGCGATTGCCAAGCTTTTTGTTATATCTCTTTTCTTTCTTTGAGCCTGTCAAATAACGCCAGACAGCCCTTATAAATCTCATCATAAACCTTTTCAAAATTGCCCGAAAACCAAGGATCCTCTATATCCTTCGGATTGTCGGTAAAATCAAGCAGTCGGCAGACCTTGCCCTCATCGTCTTCTCCAATTATCCGCATAAGACGGGGAATATTATAGTTTTCCATAACTATTATATAGTCAAACTCGTCATAATCTTCCCTTGTTATCTGACGGGAAACGTGATTACCGAAGGGGATGCCTTTTTTTGTGAGTATACTGGCGGCAGGAGGAAATATGGGGTTACCAAGTTCTTCTCGGGAGACCGCCTTTGATTCAATAATCAGGTCAAAGCCCTTTGTTATATCCTTAAAGACGAATTCTGCAATAGGAGAACGGCATATGTTGCCGTGGCATACAAAAAGTATCTTAATCATCGGAAAAACCTCGCTTTCTTTGGGGATATTGTACCATATACAACCACTGATTGCAACCAAAGGCTCTCCGATTCCGTTTGCAATAGGCGATATGCGCCTTGCCGTCAAGCGGCTGCGTTGCCCATCGATTGCGGCACACACTGCGCCCTCCCTTACCTCCGCCACTGGCGGCGGTCAGGCTTGTGGCCGGCGGCAAGAGTTACGCATCTATAGTAGATGACGAAAAAATGGCTTTTGAGCAGCGGAACAAACATCGACAGAATGGGCATAAAAATTCCCGCTACCTCTATTTTAGCTGCATTTGCAGATAAGGGCGGGTAGCGGTAATTTATGAGTAAATCTTGATTTCTGTGTAGCGTGGGAGTATAATCAATTCGACAAACTTGAATTTGAAGGGGTGAGATAGCGTATGAAAATTGAGAACAACATCCTAAAGCATTATCTCAAAAATGTGTATTTCATTACAGGTACAGCCTATGCAGGAAAGTCCACCGCAGTAAAAATGCTTTCTGAGCGATATGATATGATTTTTTGCGGAGAAAATTATCACTCCATAGTATCGGATATTGTAGCAACACCTGATGCGCAACCCGATATTTGCTTTATGAAAGAGCTAACCGATTGGAAAGAATTTGTTACTCGGACTCCAGAAGAGTATGAACGTTGGATTTATAGCACAGCAAAAGAAGCGGCAGAGTTTGAGGTGGCAGAACTCATCTCGATATCTCAAAACAGGAAAGTTATTGTCGATACTAATATTTCTGTTGATATATTGAAAGAAATATCTGACTACAATCATGTTGCTGTTATGCTTTCACCTTTGTCTATGAGCGTGGAGCGTTTCTTTGACCGAAGCGACCCCGAAAAACAGTTTCTGCTCAGTGTGATTGAAAGCTGTGAAGACCCAGAAGGCG
>JAZSQK010000029.1:0-1568 GCA_045537915.1 Acutalibacteraceae bacterium | reverse complement strand
TGTTCCTCCTAATATCTACGCATTCCACCGCTACACTAGGAATTCCGCTTACCTCTCCTGCACTCTAGCTCAGTAGTTTTATATGCAGTTCCGAGGTTGAGCCTCGTCATTTCACATATAACTTGCTGTGCCACCTACACTCCCTTTACGCCCAGTCATTCCGGACAACGCTTGCCCCCTACGTATTACCGCGGCTGCTGGCACGTAGTTAGCCGGGGCTTTCTTACAGGGTACCGTCATTCTTCGTCCCCTGCGACAGAAGTTTACAATCCGAAAACCTTCTTCCTTCACGCGGCGTTGCTGGGTCAGGCTTGCGCCCATTGCCCAATATTCCCCACTGCTGCCTCCCGTAGGAGTTTGGACCGTTACTCAGTTCCAATGTGGCCGATCACCCTCTCAGGTCGGCTACCCATCGTCGCCATGGTAGGCCGTTACCCTACCATCTAGCTAATGGGACGCGAGCTCATCTTTATCCGTATACGCTTTTACCCCTGCACGATGCCGTGCTGTGGTCTTATCCGGTATTAGCACATATTTCTACGTGTTATCCCGGTGATAAAGGCAGATTGCTCACGCGTTACTCACCCGTCCGCCGCTAAATATAGGAGCAAGCCCCTATATTCCGCTCGACTTGCATGTGTTAAGCACGCCGCCAGCGTTCGTCCTGAGCCAGAATCAAACTCTTATTTAATCGTATATTCTTCTACCTCTCGGTAGCTTAATATCTTAGTCTAACTCTGTCTCTTAACTTCACTGACTTTCCGTTAATTGACTTTGTTTGTTTGTGTTTTTATTCGCTTTGTTGTTTTATAATTTCCAATGTTCGTCGCTCGCCCCTCAACGGGACAGCTTGGATATATTATCACACCCTTATAGTGCTTGTCAACTGTTTTTTAGCCTTTTTTAGAAAAAATAAAAAAAATTTTATCTTTTTTTGCGGCATACATTTTGCAAAATTATGGCGGTCACAGTTGACTATTTTGCGCCTTATGAGTATAATAATATCGTTATGCGTATAGATAAGTTTTTGAAGGTATCGAGAATATTGAAGCGCCGCACGCTCGCCAACTCTGCATGCGATGCAGACAAGGTTTTTGTAGGCGGCAAGCCCGTCAAGCCGTCTTATAGACTCAAGGTCGGTGACGTGGTAACTATAGAATTTCTTAGCGGTAAGCTCACATTTATCGTTAAGGAGCTTAACGAAAAGGCGTCAAAAGCGGAGGCAAGCAACCTTTATGAAATCATTGGCAGTTAGCGCAATAATTCTTTGCGGAGGCAAAGGCGAGCGTTCAGGCAGCAAAAAGAACAAGGTTCTTGGCTATTTTGGCACAAAGACCTCTCTTGAATATTGCCTTGATGCGTTTGCCCCCTTTTGCGACACGCTCGTCGTCGTGTCTTCTACAAACGACTACGAGGAAATTTGCGCTCTGTCAAAGCCTTACGGAGCACAAGTTGTCATTGGCGGCAGCACTCGCACAGAAAGCGCAAAGAACGGACTTAACGCACTCGCCAAAGGCGACATAGTACTTATACATGATGCCGCACGACCGTTTGTAAGCGGCAAAACC
>JAZSQK010000014.1:0-2437 GCA_045537915.1 Acutalibacteraceae bacterium | reverse complement strand
TCTATCGCCTTGAAAGAGTGCTTGTACTCCTGGAGTTTTTCGGAATAGTCTATTCCTGTTATAGCTATTGAATGGGTACCGTTATTTATATATACGGTACTATCCCTAAGATAGGTCCACCCGCTGAATGATACACTTCTTGCCAAAGATGCCATATTTTCCGCTCTAAATTCCTTTGTAGAGCCTTTCACATAGGAACCGGTATCATGATTACCCATGACTGCAAAAATGCCATGGCGAGCTTTTATTAGAGAAAGCCTGTCCAATATCGGCTGCGAAAGTTCGCTGTGATGAAGATTTACCAGGTCCCCGCCAAAAAGTATAACATCGGCACCTGTAGAATTCACTACCGATGAAAGTTTTTCAAGCTCTGACTCGGGGTTCCACATTGAACCTATATGTATGTCGGAAATAAAGGCTATCCTGTAACCGTCGAACGATTCGGGCAGACCTTCAAAAGATAGTTCCACCTCTTTCACTTTGTAATCGGTACGTGTTACGAACGCTCCATAGGCAAATGAGAGCAAAAGGAATGATGATACGGCAACACCTGTCCACATCCAGCACTTCCTCTTTGTAGGCAACCAGAAAATATAAAGGAAAAGTCGCGATACGGTAAAGAAAAGATACCCGGTCAATATCGCCATTGAGAATTTCATCATCGGCTGGCTGTTCCCGGCATTTATGAATGCAAACATAAACAGAGGAACAAGTATTATAAGAAGGTAAGAGAAAAGTATAACTCCTGCAAATGAGTATCGCACTGCCTTGCCCGCTCCTTCACGCTTTAGACGCCTGTAAGCGATGAAATCGAGCAAAGCTATCAAAAGCGCCAATACAGTAGTGATTATTTTGGTCATTGTGTTCTATTATTATTTGCGAAGATAATTACAAAACGTACAAATGGGACTCTTATGAGAGTTAAATTAACTCAATGAAACCAATCAGAGCAGATAAAATGTTTAATGTGTAATGAGGATCGTGTTCGCTAAACATTAAACACTAAACATTCATCCTTCCACCGTTTCAACCGGTTTTATTTATATATATATCCTTTTTAAAAATTTAAAAAGATAAAAACAACAATAAAGTCAGTTGAAAGTGTAGAGAAAAAACTGCGGTCAAATTTGCTTTTTAATTTATTAGTAGAAGAGAATAAGTTATTCATATTTTATAAACAGGACGTTTTATTGTATACCAGTGCGTTATGTATGTTTATCAACAATTGATGTCTATGCATTTTATTTGAAAACTTAAGCTTGTTGACATGTTTAAAACTGTTCAAAACCCAATTGAAAAATAAAGGTTAAAAAGTGGTGAAATAATTTGGTGTTTTAATTATCGACATGACTTATTTTAAAATTGTATATGACAAAATTTAAATGCCACTTTTTTTGTTTTATTTATTATTATGTTTTCAACAGGTTATCAACATTTGTTTAACGATGAGTGTTTAGTGTTTAATGTTTAATGTGTAACAATTGAGTTTTATTTTTTAAAGAATAACCACAATGCGAATATAGTGACTTAATGCATATCAAGTATAAAAACAATGGCCGGTGTTCTCAACACCGGCCATTGTTTTATTATGTTATAATTGTTAAGTCTTATTATGCGAGCTTTGCAAGAGCCTCCTTTATACGGCGTATAGCTTCGATGATATTTTCGTCGCTTGTAGCGTAACTCATTCTGAAACACTCTGGTGCACCGAATGATGTTCCGCCGACAGCCGCAACGTGTGCCTCGGTAAGCAGGTACATTGCAAGGTCATCGCTGTTGTTGATAACTGTTCCGTTATAGCTCTTTCCATAGAACGAACTGCATTTCGGGAACAGGTAGAATGCACCTTCGGGAACATTTACCTCAAGTCCAGGAATCTCCTTTGCGAGCTTGACAATGAGGTCGCGACGGCGCTGGAATGCCTTGCGCATCTCCTCAACAGGTTCCTGCGAACCTGTGTATGCCTCGAGCGAGGCCATCTGTGACACAGAACATGGTCCGCTGGTGTACTGTCCCTGGAGCTTGTTGCATCCCTTTACAATCCAGTCGGCAGCCGCAAGATAACCAATGCGCCAGCCTGTCATGGCATATGCCTTTGAAACACCGTTGATGATGATTACACGCTCTCTAATCTCTGGGAACTGTGCAATGCTCTGGTGTTTACCCACGTAGCTGATGTGTTCATAAATCTCATCGGCCACTACAAATATATTGGGGTACTTTACAAGTACGTCGGCAAGTTCCTTAAGTTCCTCCTTTGTATATACCGAACCTGTAGGGTTTGACGGGGAGCAAAGGATGAGCATCTTTGTCTTCGGTGTGATGGCAGCCTCGAGCTGTGCGCCTGTAATCTTGAAGTTCTGCTCGATGCCTGCGCTTACAATGACAGGAGTACCGTCGGCGAGCTTCACCATGTCGGGATAGCTTACCCAGTAGG
>JAZSQK010000012.1:0-80472 GCA_045537915.1 Acutalibacteraceae bacterium | reverse complement strand
AGGCGGCGATGATGGTTTCGGGTGAGTTGTCCGGCAGGTCCAGATACGGGCCGGCATCCTGAATATCCTCCAAGCGGTGAGCATCGGAGTTTTGCAAAAGCGGTTTTCCGACGATTTCGGAATAGCGGGAAGAAAGCTCCTCCACATTGCCCTTTTTGGTAATCTCTATCGCCATAAAGCCGAGCGGCGGCAAGTCGCCGAGCGCGGCGGTGACGCTGTACGACGGGCGGTCGATGTGCGCGGGGAACGCCGTGCCGCCGAACGAACGGGCGAGTGCCGCAATGCCGTCCACACTGATTGAGGAGGCGGTGGTGAGCAGGATCTCTTTCGTGCCGATGGGCCGATCCTCCGCGTCACACAAAATCTGTTCGCCGAAGATGTCCGGTCGGTTTTTGATCGGTGGCAACGTAGGGGTAATATGCGCTTCAAATTGCCGGGCTGCTTCCACGGTGGGGAACAGACACACGACGTGCGCTTCCTCGGCGGTACACAGTTCCATACCGGGCAAAAAGATCATGCCGAGTTCTTCGGCGACCGTTGCCGCCGCCGCGCAGTTGCCGCAGGTATTATGGTCGGTCAGCGCGATTGCGTTAAGCCCCGCAAGCTGTGCCATGTTGACGAGGTTGTTGGGTGTCATTTCGTCGTCGCCGCAGGGGGACAGACAGGAATGAATATGAAAATCGTAGTAGTAGCGGCTCATTATATGAGCTCCGAAATGCTGCTCGTCAGAGCGTAAGCGCTCATATCGGCAGAAAGAATATTTATATCTCTTCCCTCTGCAGCGGCCTTAACCTCTTCATCGACCGTTACACCCTCGGCAAGAATGATACAGGCCGTGTCGCAAAGCGCCGCAACGGCAACAATATTTATATTTGACATAATGGTAATCCAGGCATCGCCCGATTGGGCTCTGCCCATAACCCAACTGAGCAGATCTCCGATATAGCAGCCCGTGACCTCACGGTCACCGTTGGGCAGAACGACAGCGGTAAGGTTTAATTTGTTCTTTAACTCATTAACCGTCATTCTGTTCACCCTCGGTCAAATTTTTAAGCTTCATTATTACGCAGGCATCAATCGTACGCTCTCCCCGAACGATGTCCTCGGCCAAGGCTCTGCAGTTAGGTGCGCCACAGGCGCCGCAGTCTGTGCCGGGGAGTGTTTCACGGATACTCTGCATTTTTGCCATCATTCTCATCGACTCTCCGATATTGTCGGCAAGTCGGTTCATTGGCATATACTCGGGAACATCTTCAAAGAAGCTGTCCTCGGGAATGAACTCTCTTCCCTCGTGGAAGTTCTGGGAAAGGGGGAGGTAACGGCGAAGTGTCTGAAGTCTTGCCTTTGCGATAAAGGGATTTTCCATTGTCAGTACGCCGCCGACACAGCCGCCTGTACAGGCATTAAGCTCAACGAATTCAAGGTTCGGTATAGCGCCGCTTTCAATCTGGTCGAGCACCTTTATGCAGTTTTCAATTCCGTCGGCCGCAAGATATTTCTCATTGAAAAGTGCAGACGACTCTCCACCCGAAGTTGCCCAGCTTATTCCGATAACTCCCGAACGGGAGAGCGGAGCGGGGGGCAATTCCCTCTTCATAAGGTTTAAAAGTTCAAAATAAATATCGCTTATCGCAACAACGCAGTCGACCGAGCTTACATAACTGCCGAAGCCGTTTTTAACATAACTCGCCTTTGCGGGACAGGGGGAGATAAAGCAAACGCCTATATCCTTTTCGCCCAGCTCCTCGTGTTCACGAAGCGCTCTGCGCTTTGCCCTTTTTGCCGCAATCTCCATAGGAGGAAGCAGCGGCATAAGATTATCCTTAAGGTAGGGAAATCTTAAAGCGATAAGTCTTGTAATAACGGGACAGGCTGAACTGATAACCGGCTTTTTGATACCGTCGGTCTCGAGAAATTTCCTTGTGTATTCACTCACAAGCTCTGCGGCTCTCGATACCTCATAGACCTCATCGAAGCCCATATCAAGAAGCCCCTGAAGCACATAGTCAACATCCGAAAGCTCTTCAAACTGGCCGTAAAGAGACGGGGCAGGTAAAGCAATTTTATACTTAAACCTATCCATCTTACTGAGTTTGCTGCAGACCGCCTTCTTTGCATTGTGGGGACAAACCCTTATGCATTCGCCGCAGTCAATACAGCGTTCAGCGTTTATTACGGCGTGACCGTCCTTAACCCTTATCGCCTCAGTGGGACAGTGACGAAGGCAGGTGGTACAGCCGGTGCATTTTGAAGAATCAAGAGAAACCGAATGTTTATATGTATTCATATTATCAGAAATTTACCCTCATCGTAATCTTGGTTCCTTCGCCGAGCTTGGTATCTATCTCCATATTATCGGTATAGCGCTTCATATTGGGCAGTCCCATACCTGCGCCAAAGCCGAGAGAACGAATCTTGTCGGGGGCGGTTGAAAAGCCCTCCTGCATAGCGAGAGAAACGTTAGGAATGCCGGGGCCGTGGTCGGTCAGAATTATCTCGACTGCATCTTCATACACAAGAACCTCTGCCTCGCCTCCACCGGCGTGAATAACCATATTTATCTCACCCTCATACATCGCAATCGAAACCCTGCGAATAGTATCGGGGTCGATCCCAAGCTGTCGGAGATTTTTCTTTACGGCGACAGATGCCTGACCTGCCATTGTAAAGTTTTCTCCGTCAACTAAAAAATGAAATCTGACAGCCTCAGCCATCGATCTCGCCGCTTCCCTTCAGTCCTTTTGCGTATAGCTTGCCGCAGGTTTCATACATACGGCAGTCGGTCGAAAGGACAGCTATTCCGCTCTCCTTTGCAAGTGCTATAACCTCTTGGGTCAGCTTCTTTGCACGAACAAAAACTATAGCCTGCATATCAAGCATTAAAGCGGTGCGTACGGTCTGGGGATTGACAAGTCCCGTGAGTAAAACCGAGTCTGCCTTAGCGTAGGCTAAAACATCACTCATCATATCGCTTCCGAAAGCCGAGGATACCTCACGGTCAATCAGCTCCTCGCCGCAGATTACTTCGGCATCGAGAATTTCTTTAATCTCACTAATCTTCATACGGTTATTCCTTAATATCTGGTTTTTAGTCTGCGTACTTCGCAAGAATTCCTTCTATATCCTTGTCGGTAAGACGGCCGTAAACATCATCATTTACGGTAAGTACCGGCGCAAGTCCGCAAGCGCCTATGCAACGGCAGGCCTCAAGTGAGAACTTTCCGTCGGGAGTACATTCTCCGGGCTGAATTCCGAGAAGCTCAACAAGCTTATCAATAAGCTTCTGTGCTCCCTTAACATAACAAGCAGTTCCAAGGCATACAGAGATGTTGTACTTGCCCTTGGGGGAGAGAGCAAACTGAGCGTAGAAGGTAGCTACGCCGTAAACCTTCTCTACCGAAATTCCGAGACCTTCGGCAATTATCTGCTGAACCTCTAAGGGCAGATATCCGTAAATTTCCTGAGCTTCCTGCATAATCTGCATAAGGCAACCATCGATATGCTTCTTCTCTTCAATGATGGCCTTGAGCTTTGCCTCCTGCTCGGGAGTTCCGTTAAAAGGCATCGAGCTGATAGGTTTTTTCATAAAACTTTCCTCCTGAAAAGTATTCAATTATTGCAAGGTTAAAAGGGTATAACTTCTCACATTGCATAACTTGTTAAAAGTATAACAGATTTTTTCTGAAAAGTAAATAATTAAAAAGTAAAAAAACACGATTTTTGACAAATTTTTGCCTTGACATTAGAAAAACATTATGGTATAGTGTTAAGGCTAATTAAAATCGTGCTGGTGTAGCTCAGTTGGTAGAGCAGCTGATTTGTAATCAGCAGGTCGGGGGTTCGAGTCCGTCCACCAGCTCCAAAAGAACAGTATTGACCAACAGGTCGGTGCTGTTCTTTTTTGTTTTAATGGTTGCGGACTCGAACCCGAGAGGGTCTGCTCGTTTAGAAAAGTTGCCTGTGGCAAGTTTTTAGAGCAGAGCGTGAAGACGGGCACCGAACGCAAAGCGTTTGGTCGTCGAGCGAAAAGTATGCGAAGCATACGGTCGAGTCCGTCCACCAGCTCCAAAAGAACAGTATTGACCAACAGGTCGGTGCTGTTCTTTTTTTCATTTTTACGTTTCTTATTTTACATTTATCTTTAAATCTTGAAAATCTGATTGCTGTGTGCTATTCTTTTTACATAATCAAAAAGTGAGGTTTAAATTATGCGTGTGGTTGTAGCTATAGATTCTTTTAAGGGCAGTCTTACTTCTATTGAGGCAGGAAATGCCGTAAAGGAGGCTGTTTTAAGACTGAACAAGGAAAGCGTCGTAACCATCCGTCCTTTAGCCGACGGTGGAGAGGGCACGGTTGAGGCTTTAAGTATCGGCCTTGGCGGACAGAGGGTTTGCGTAAAGGTCTGCGGTCCCCTTTCAAAGCCTGTCCTCGCCGAATACTGCATTTTAGCCGACGGCAAGACCGCCGTTATCGAAATGGCTGCGGCGGCAGGTATAACACTTGTTGAGCCGAGTGAGCGCAACCCTCTTAAGACCACCACCTACGGAGTCGGAGAACTGATAAAGGACGCTCTTACCAGAGGCTGCAGACATTTTATAGTTGGCATTGGCGGCAGTGCGACCAACGACGGCGGTGTCGGTATGCTCTCGGCGCTGGGGTTTGAATTCCTCGACAAACAAGATAATCCCATTCCCCTTGGCGCAAAGGGACTCGAGTCGCTTTGCAGAATTTCGGATTTAAAGGTTCTGCCCGAGCTCAAGGAAGCCACATTCCGCATAGCCTGTGATGTAACAAATCCGCTTTGCGGAGAAATTGGCTGCAGCGCCGTTTTCGCACCCCAGAAGGGCGCCACCAAAAAGATGATAGAAGATATGGACGGCTGGCTCGCTCATTACGCCGAGCTTGCCAAAACAGTTTCGGATAAGGCAGATCCCAATCATTCGGGCTGCGGTGCCGCAGGAGGACTCGGTTTTGCCTTTTTAAGTTTCACTAACGCAACGCTCCAGTCAGGCGTAAGTATAATACTTGACGAAACAAGGCTTGAGGACTATATAAAGGATGCCGACATTGTCGTAACCGGTGAGGGCAGACTCGATTCACAGACTGTTATGGGCAAGGCCCCTATAGGTGTTGCAAAGCTCGCAAAAAAACATGGCAAAAAGGTTATTGCCTTTTCGGGTTGCGTAACCGAGGATGCCGAGGTCTGCAACCGGCACGGTATCGACGCCTTTTTCCCCATTGTGAGAGGTGTCTGCACTCTGGAGGAGGCGCTTGATAAGGGCAATGCCTATAAAAACCTTGTCAGCACCGCATATCAGGCCTTCAGGCTCATAAATATGTAATAATTGTAGTTTTTCAGGAGAACCAGATTTATGAAATATCCGCAGAATCTGCACACCCACTCAACCTACTGTGACGGAAATAACACCCTTGAAGAAACCGTTGCGAGGGCAATCGAGCTCGGCTTTACGGGCATCGGTTTTTCTTCCCACGCCCCTATGACCCCGCCTATACCCTGTGACTACGCAATGTCTGTCGAGGGCGCAGAAAAATATAAGGCAGAGCTGTCGGTCTTAAAGAAAAAATATGAGGGTCTGATAGACATTTTCACGGGACTTGAGTTTGACTCGAGAAGCTGCATCGACCTTAACGGGTATGACTATATAATCGGCTCGGTACACTATGTCGAGCGAAAGGGCGAAATCATTGATTTTGACCTGGACGCCAAGGGCGTTAAGGATATCATAGACAGAATGTATGACGGGGACGGAATGGCTCTTGCCGCCAATTACTACGAGGAACTTGCCCGACTGCCCGAAAGTATCCTTCCCGACATTGTGGGGCATTTTGATATAATTGCAAAGCACTGTGAAAAGCACCCATTTTTCGATATCGAATCTAAAAAATACAAGGATATGGCTCTGACCGCCCTCCACGCCCTTGCGCCGACCTGTAGGCTTTATGAGGTCAACACAGGCTGTATTCCCCGTGGTCACCGCATAACCCCCTATCCGCCCCGCTTTATACTTGAGGAAATGAACTCTCTGGGGCTGGGAGTGGTAATCTCCTCCGACTGCCATAATACAGATTATCTTGACTACGGCTTTGACGATGCTTTGCGGCTTTTGGAAAGCTGCGGTTTTGGAGAGGTCTATATACTCACTAAAAACGGTTTTGAGGGTATAAGCCTCAAAAGCATTGACAAATGAAAATATTTATGTTAGCATATTTATTGTAAATAATACCTTTAAGGAGGTTATATAAATGGAAAGAATTAAGACTTTAAATTCAAGAAATCTTGAGGCTTCTGCCAAGACCGGCGGCTGCGGCGAGTGCCAGACTTCCTGCCAGTCTGCAAGTAAGACTTCCTGTTCTGTTGCCAATCAGCAGTGCGAGAAGTGCAAGGAAAACAAATAAGTTTTTAAAAACCTTTAGCCGCAGGTAAACTGCGGCTATTTTTCTAGGATAGGATAGTTATGATACACCCATATAAACTGAACGGATATAATATTGTACTCGATGTCAACTCGGGCACCGTACATGCGGTTGACGAGGTGGCTTTTGACATCATTTCCGATTATAAGGCAAAAGCAAAAGAACAGATAACCGAGGAAATTCTCTCGAAATACTCCGACCGTGAGGATGTCACAAAAGAGGAAATCGAAAATGTTTTTGAGGATATAGCGGCTCTTGAAGCTGACGGTAAGCTTTTCAGCGAGGATAAATACAGGGCAATTGCCCCCTCCTTTAAAAAGCGCCAGTCGGTCATAAAGGCCCTTTGTCTGCATGTTGCCCACGACTGCAATCTTGCCTGTAAATACTGCTTTGCGGGAGAGGGCGAATATCACGGCGCGAGAGGACTTATGTCCTTTGAGGTCGGAAAACAGGCGCTCGATTTTCTGGTTCAAAGCTCAGGCACCAGAAAAAATCTTGAGGTTGACTTTTTCGGAGGAGAGCCCTCTCTTAACTTCGAGGTTGTAAAACAGCTTGTTGCCTACGGCCGCAGTATCGAAAAGGAAAAGGACAAGAATTTCCGTTTTACATACACAACCAACGGCATAATACTTAATGATGAGATTATCGACTTTTGCAACAAAGAGATGAGCAATGTTGTCCTTTCCCTTGACGGTAGACCTGAGGTAAACGACCGTATGCGAGTTTCAAGAGGAGGCAAGGGTTCTTATGACAATATTGTTCCGAAATTCAAGAAGTTTGCCGACTCAAGAGGTCAGAAGGACTATTATATAAGAGGCACCTACACCCATTATAATACCGACTTTGCCGCCGACATTCTGCACATGGCAGACCTCGGTTTTAAGGAGATTTCGATAGAGCCTGTTGTCGCAGACCCCCGTGAGCCTTATGCCTTGAAAGAAAGCGACCTGCCCGTTCTTCTTGAGCAGTATGAGATACTTGCGAAGGAAATGATAAAGAGAAACAAGCAGGGCAACGGCTTTACATTCTACCACTATATGATTGACCTTGACGGCGGTCCCTGTATAGTAAAGCGTGTTTCGGGCTGCGGCGTCGGAACCGAATATATGGCAGTTACTCCAAACGGCGACCTTTACCCCTGCCACCAGTTTGCAGGGGACCCGAATTTCCTGCTCGGAAATGTTAAAACAGGGATTGTAAACGATAAGGTCTGTGAACAGTTTAAGGAGTGCAACATCTACTCCCACAAGGAATGTGACGACTGCTTTGCCAGAATGTATTGTTCGGGCGGCTGCGCCGCAAATGCATATCACTCTACAGGCAGTGTAAAGGGCGTCTACAAGCTCGGCTGTGAGCTTCACAAAAAGAGAATTGAGTGCGCACTTATGATTAAGGTTGCCGAGGCCTTTGACTCATAATTTAATTTTAAAGGGAAGGATTTGAGAAGAATGGAAAAAGCTTTTAGGCTGTCCCTTGCGGCAAGACTTGTAACAGCGGCTTTTCTCGGGGTTTGTATGTTCATATTTATACTCTTTAACCAGCCGTATAATTTACCTCAAATGAGCGATACCCTGACCGTAGCTGTCTGTTTTTCACTTCTTTATACCGCAGCTCTCGTCCTGTTGGGCCTAAAATTTAAAGATGATATTCTTCTCTTTTTCTTTGTTGCCGCCGCCTTGGCCGCTCTTATTTATATTCGTGTCTGCCTTATCGGCTACCAATCGACCGACTACACTAACTTTTTAAGCGTATGGCTCGAGCAGATGAGGGGTATGTCGCCAAAAGAGGTGCTTTGCGAAAAGATAGGCGATTATAATATGCCCTATCTGTATTTTCTTTTGCTACTATCAAGAACCGAACTTAATTCCCTTATTTTAATTAAGTTCCTCTCCTGTGTTTTTGATTTTGTAACGGCCTTTTTCATTATGAAGTGCATAGAAATTCGCACAAAAAATTCGGTTACGCTTTCCCTTTCATTCATTACAGCGGCCGCTCTGCCCACCGTTTTCTTAAACAGCTCCTACTGGGCGCAGTGCGACTCGGTTCTTGCCGCTTTTTGTATAATGTCGGTATATTTTGCTATGAAATCAAAGGGGATATGCACGGCGGTCTGTTACGCACTCGCCTTTTCTATAAAGCTTCAGGCCGTCTTTATTCTGCCGGTCATACTCATATGCTTTGTTACAAAAAGGCTGAGGCTATGGCATGTCGCCCTTGCTCCCGCAGTCTTTTTTGCAACCCTTCTCCCCGCCATTTTTGCAGGAAGAAGCCTTGTTGACTGTATTCGAATCTATTTCGACCAGGCGGCGCAATATCCGAGACTTACACTTTTAGCTCCATCAATCTGGCAGTTTTTCGGCAGTCTTTCCTTTGAGCTTTTTAACCCTGTCGGAATAATGCTTGGCGGAATCGCCGCAATAACCCTTATGTTTATCTGTTATAAATACCGCCATTCGCTTGACACCGAGCTTTTGCTAACCGCCTTTTATATCTCGGCTTTGCTTATACCCTTTTTACTTCCCCGTATGCACGAAAGGTATTTTTATCTTGCAGATGTTTTGTCTGTTACGGTATTTTTCTTTAACAGAAAAAAATGGTATCTGCCGCTCGTTACTGTATTTGCATCCCTTAACGCCTATATGGCATTCCTCGCATCAAGCCCCATAATTGACCAGAAGCTTTCGGCTCTTGCTCTGCTTATTATACTTGTAATAACCATAAAAGATTTTGTTGAAAGGATAGTATCGAATGTCCCTCAAGGAAAAACAGCTGTCGGCTGAATATAAATTCAAGGGAAAGATTATAAATCTTCGTCTTGATGAGGTTCTGCTTCCCGACGGAAAAAAGGCGGCAAGAGAAATTGTCGAGCATAACGGCGGTGTTACGGTTGCCGCTATAACCGAGAATGACGAGCTGCTTTTTGTCGAGCAGTACCGCCATCCCTATGAGGAAATAATACTTGAGCTTCCTGCAGGAAAGCGCAACTCTCCCGACGAAGATCCTCTTTCTTGCGGAAAAAGGGAGCTTATGGAGGAAACGGGTGCGGTTGCCGACAACTTCATTTTTTTAGGTGAGCTTTATCCAACCCCAGGCTACTGCAGTGAAATAATATATATGTACGCCGCAACAGGCCTTTGCTTCGGGGATACCTGCCTTGATGATGGCGAATTTCTGTATATTAAAAAAATCCCCTTTAAAAAGGCGGTCGAAATGGTGCTGACGGGGGAAATAAAGGACGCTAAAACACAGGTAGCTATCTTAAAACTGGATGCTTTAAGGAAGGATAATAAGATATAAACTAAAGCCGACCGAAGTGATAATCGGTCGGCTTTGTTTTTATCTTGTTTATTTTTCCCTCTCTACCAGTTTCCAGGCCATATCGACAAGGTGGGAGAATTCGGGCTGCTCAAGCTGTTTGCAAATCATACTCTGTCTTGAGGCGTTTACATCCTCTCCCGAAATTTCGGTCATACCGTAGCGTCTGCAAAGTCCCTGCAGTCTGGAGAGCTGTTCCGAGGTGTTTCTTGCGGGCATATAGGTAACCGCTTTCACGCCCTCGCTGCAGAGCATTTCGAAGAGCTCTTCCAGAAAATCATCCTCAAACTTTGCCGCCTTTTTATCCCCTGTTACCGAGTCGGTAACATCACCGAGGTAGGCGTAGCACAGAAAAGCATCGGTGCGTTTTGCGAGGTCTACAGCCTCTTTAAGAGACATGCATTCATCGGTTGCGGGTATGTATATTTTCTCAATCAGCTCAGACTTCAGAACACCTAAAAGGTCGTAAGAAATATGCGGATTATCAGGGTCCGAGAGCATATCATACTGTTTTTGCGAGAGCTTAACCCCAAGCTCGTTCTGGACAAACTCGGCACAGTTTTTACCCTCGCAAAGCTCAATTATTTTAAGGCTCAGCGCATAAAGCAGGTGTCGCTCGGTAACCGAACCGCCGTCAGCATAGCTTGAAATCGGAAGCACATCCCCCTCAAAATCGAGGCTTATTCCAAACGGCTTCATCAGAGAATTTATCCTGTCGAGCATTTTACGGTTACGGGCATTACGCCGCTCTCTCAAGGGTGCAAAAACCTCCTGAATAAGAGAAAAATGCTCCGCCCTTACGCTGTGTATTGTCATATATGCAATACCTGCCTGGTCGGGATTGTTGAGCTTTCTGCCCTTCATTGAGGTGTCTTCAAGATTGACACGGCACTCAATTCCACAGGTGGTGCCGATGTTGGCAATCTCTCCCGCCTGTCTGAATTCGTCGGCGCCGCCGATGCTGTCGTGGTCCATAATACCCGCCGTCTGCAGACCCTGAGCCCTTGCCATATATATAGCGGCAGTTGGAGAATAGGGCGAGAAGGAGTAGGTTGTGTGAATATGGTTGTTTGCATACTGGGGTAAAACGGTGGGCTTACTGCTCTCCGATTTTATCAGTTTTTCAAGATTTGCAAGACGCTCTGCCTTATCGGGCACATTTAAAAGCTTTAGCTCCTCCTGCAAATTTACATACATACTCATCTGGACGCCACCCTCTATTTAAGCATTGTCTGTCCGCCTGTTACGGGGAGAGCCTGACCTGTTTCATAATCCTGTTCAACACAGTAGAAAAGGGCCTTTGATACATCTTTTGGCGTACAGCCTCTGCGAATGGGGGATTTTGAAAGGTAGAAGTTCTTGACATCCTCAACAGTCTTGGCGCCGGGCACCTTACCTGCATTAAGATACTGAACAAAAAGTCCCTTTTCGGGGTCGGACCAGAGGGGACCGTCATAGAAGTTTCCGGGACAAATAGCGTTAACCTTTATGTTATAGTCAACGAGCTCTAAAGCAAAGCTCTGAACAAGACCGATACCACCGAACTTTCCGCCTGCATAAGCAAAGTTGTTCTTGGAGCCGACAAGTCCCGACTTTGAGTTAATCTGGATAATATCAAACCAGGCATCCTTGTCGCCCTCGTGCTGCGCCTTCATAATCTCAGAGGCATATTTTGCGCAGTAGAAAAAGCCTGTGTAGTTTACCTTTGTTACAAAATCAAACTGCTCGGGGGTAAGCTGGTCAAGGCTTCCCGCCTTAAGCACCCCTGCATTTGCAACAAAAATATCAAGACCGCCGAAATGCTCTACGGTACGGACAACCAGCTCCTCGACCGATTCGGCGTTAGAAACATCAACCTTTATTCCAACCGCACGCTCTCCGAGCCCTGCCGCCGCAGTCTTGGCAAGTTCTTCGTTTATATCGGCGAGGACAACACTTGCGCCCTCAAGATACATCTGCTCGGCAATACCGTAGCCAAAACCCTGTGCGCCGCCTGTAACGATGGCAATTTTTCCGCCAAGACGGCCGCTGGTACAGGGACGGTTTTTTACATTCTCTTTTGCGTATTTTTTAGCTTCAATCAAATTCATTATATATCTCTCCTTAAAGGATTTTTAAACCTATTCAGCAATAAATTTTCCCGATGTGCTCATAATGCAGATATAGGAATTTCCCGCTGTTACAGAAAGCTCCTCTCCATTAGCGTTCTTAAAGGAAATGGGGGTGTTTGTTCCGCTTTTGGACCAGGTTATCGGCTCATATCCGCCGCTTGTCACATAATAACCCTCGCCGCCGTTCAGGGCAATGTTGCGGTGTATGCCGTTTGCATAGTGTGACATTGTGGTTTTAAGCACAAAAATATTTGTAAAGCACTCTTCTTCGCCTGTAACATAGTCCTTGAGAATGCCGTTTTTGTTTGCTCTGCTGTACTTGCTTGTTTCGGCATTGTAGATAAAACGGGTGGTATAGCCCGAGTTGAAAACTGCCGAAACGGTAGAGGCTGCTGACGAGGGAGTTTCCCTTTCTGCCGAAAAGTTTAGCCAGGGTGTCTCAACACCGCCAACGCCGTAGCCTGTATTGGAAAGTGCGGTTTTCAGCTTTTCTCCTGAAGTGTAAAGGGTATGCTCACGGGCAAGGCCGTTGGCTCTTCTCTCTGCGTAGTTGGACTCACTTATTTCAATTCTGGGAATTCCAAGCTGATTTAACCTCGGACGGCAGTAATTTTCATCCATTCCGTGAAATATGTAAACGCAGTTCATAGAGGCGGCAAGTTCCGCAAAGACAACCCGTGCGCTGCGCACCGTACCGATTTTGGCAATATCCTTATCGGGTGCCTTGAAAAGTGCGAGAAGTCGTGTAATGCCTCCCTCGACCTCGGTCTCAAAAACAACATCTGCAGCACCGAGACCGGTCTGTACCTTTTGAGCGACATCGATATTATTGATTGCGACTGCGACAGGTCTTAAGGACACCTCTTCCTCCAAAAGCTCCTCAACTCCGGTCAAGGGATTGACCTTATACTCTATCTTGGGAGCGTGGGCGTTAGGGTCGAAGTCGGTAGAAACGGTCGAATCGTTCGACTCAAGCTCATCGGCGGTAGGCGGAGTCTCACTTCCGCAGCCGAAAAGACAAATGCACATTATAACCGACAAAAGAAGACAACAGTATTTAACAAATCGCATATGTAAGCTACCCCTTTGGAAATTTGTGGTAAAATCAAAGATTTTATGTCGAAACACATATGCTTCGACAGACCATAACCATTATACAACTAAAGAATGATTTTATCAACAATCGAAAAGAAAATTTTAAAAATAAAAAATTACCACTTGCAAAACAGACTACAATGTGTTATTATAGGTCTTGCCTTAAAATGCCATAAACGGATTTTAAGATGTTTTTTATGAATATATGCGCTGATAGCTCAGCTGGATAGAGCGTCTGGCTACGGACCAGAAGGTCGGGAGTTCGAATCTTCTTCAGCGCGCCAAATATAAGCACTGCGCCAATAGGCGTGGTGCTTATATTTTTTGTTTTGAAGAAGAGAACTCCCGAAGGGAGTTCGTCGAAGCAGTCACAAAACTGCGATAGGTTTTGTGAGCTGCGAAGTCTCGAGCACGACCGATTGTTTTGGGCACCGCCCGAAGCGGTCAAAACAACGTCGGCGCAGAGTATCTTCGTAAGCGGAGCCAAATATAAGCACTGCGCCAATAGGCGTGGTGCTTATATTTTTCGTTATACAATAAAGAGGTCAGCGCTAGCGCTGACCTCGGGAGTGTTTTTATTTATAATCGGGGAAGGCGTATCCTTGTCCCTTTGCCGTGTCTATAAAGGTTGCAAGGATATTGGTGTTTGTGTTTGAAACGGCGTGTAGCAGATAAAGTCCGCCGGGATGCAAACGGTCGGTCAGTTTCTGTAGCGCTGCCGCCTCATCGGGCTGGTTGGCAGTTTCCCAGTCAACATAAGCAAAGCTCCAGAAAAGAGTCTTATAGCCGATTTCCTTAATCATAGCCAAAAGTCTTTCATTATGTGAGCCCGAGGGGAAGCGGAAAAGGTTCATTTCATAGTCGAAATTGTCCTTTACATATGTGTGAAGCTCCATTATATCCTCATAAGCCGCCTCAAGACTGATTTTTGTGCAGTCGGGATGGTCTGCGGTATGGTTTCCTACTATATGTCCCTCGTCTATCATTCTGCGGACAAGGTCGGGACGGGACTCGGCATAGTCAAGGGTAATAAAGAATACCGCCTGAATATCCTTCTCTTTGAGCACATCAAGAATTTTTGCAGTGTTATTGTTATACTCATAGCCCTCGTCAAAGGTGAGATACATATTCTTTTCATTTTCTTTTATATATTCTACCGCATATTTGTCGCCGAATCTGGTCTGATAGCCTGTACAGGCGGTTGAACGGTTATCTGCATCAAAATTTGTGCCCGGTCCCCAACCCATATAGGCGGTAGGCAAGGTCATAAGATAATCAACCCTGTCCTGACCGATAGCCTTTGCCAAGGATGAAGCTACCGACACCTGCGCAGGAGCAGAGGAGGTCTGCTGTGCGGTTGAGGATTGTTCTGTACTAGAATCCTTGGAAGAAGCTTCATCCTGTGACGAAGCCACTGAAGAGCCTGTGTCGACAGGCTGCTCGTCCTTCTTGTTCTTACAGCCTGCAAGGGCGCATAGTGTAAACACAAGTGATATTGCCAATATGATAGCCGCAATTTTTTTCATTTTAAATTCCCCCGTTTTAATTATTGATTATATGGTCTATTGCCGTTTTTGCCATTAAAAGTCCTGCCGCACAGGGCACGAATATTGCACTCGCAGGAGCAGGTCGGTCGCCTTTAAGCTCTCCCGTAGGAGCTGCGCTTTGGGGCTTTTCGTCTGACCAGACAACCTTGAGCTCGGTTATTCCCCTTGCCTTTAGCTCTTTTCTCATTCTTCTGGCAAGAGGACACTCGTGAGTTTTTGAAATGTCCGACACTCTAAGCCTTGTTATATCGAGTTTGTTTCCCGTCCCCATACAGCTTATTATCGGAACATTCAAGGCGTTTGCCCTTAAAACCAGTTCAAGCTTTGCAGTCAGGGTATCAACTGCATCGATTATAAAATCATACTGCGACAGTTCAATCTGCTCGGCTGTTTCGGGCAGATAAAAAAGCTCATGGGCTACCGCCGTTATCGAAGGGTTTATCCTCTCGGCTCTTTTTGCCGAAGCTTTAGCCTTTGACTGTCCGATGTTTTCACTATCTGTCATAAGCTGACGGTTAAGGTTGCTCGGCGATATTTTATCGTGGTCGAAAATATGGATTTCTCCAACGCCGCTTCTGGCAAGACCTTCTATTGCCGCAGAGCCTACTCCCCCTGCGCCAAAGACCGCAACCTTTGCCTTTTTAAGCCTTTCAATCGCATCTTTTCCGAGCAGCGCTTCGGTTCGTGAATAAATGTCAGATGTCATTTTACATTTACCTTTTTACAAATTTCGCAAAGGACGCAATTTTCGCAAAACGCCCGTCTTGCTGTGCATACCGCCCTTCCGTGAAGCACGGTGCGGTGGCAGAAATTATTAGACTGCGACGGTTCAAGTATTGCTTTAAGCTCCCTTTCAACCTTAAGCGGATCGGTCGTTTCGCAAAGCCCCAGACGGTTTACTATCCTTATAAAATGGGTATCGCAGACCACCGCAGGTTTTGAGTAAACATCTCCGACAACAAGGTTTGCAGTTTTTCTGCCTACCCCCTGAAGCGTAACAAGTTCCTCTATCGTGTCTGGCACCCTGCCGCCAAATCTTTCGGTTATCCCTCTGCCGATTTCTATTATATCCGCCGCCTTTGTTTTATACAAGCCGCAAGAGGAAATGATTTCCATAATCCTCTCTATCGGCGCCTCGGCCATAGCCTTTGCAGTCGGAAACTCGGCAAAAAGCTCGGGCGTTACCATATTTACCCTGGCATCAGTGCACTGGGCCGAAAGCCTTGTTGCAACAAGTAACTGAAAGGGGTCGCTGTAGTTAAGTGAGCATATTGCATCAGGGTATTCCAGTTTTAAAAGCTCCACCGCCCTTGCGGCTCTTTGCTTCTTTGTCATCTCTAAAGCTTCATATCTCCTTTTTTAATCCAGCCTATTTTCCTCATAACTTCGGCTGTGCCGAGGGCTATTGCTCCGGGGAGAATAAAGTGCATAATAGCAATTTCGAGCACCGCTATAACAGGCTCGGTTCCTGCCGTTACCATTGCGGTGTAGGTTTCAAGCGGTCCGACAAGACCTGCAGTTCCCATTCCCGAACCGGTAGGTGTGCTCACCATTCCGAGAAGGGCCGCAGAAAGCGGTCCTGTTACGGCACTTGCTACTATTGCGGGTAACCAGATTATAGGCTTTTTAACGATATTGGGCATCTGCAGCATAGAGGTTCCTATTCCCTGTGACACAAGGCCTCCCCATTTGTTATCTCTGAAGGAGGCTACCGCAAAGCCTATCATATTGGCGCAGCAACCCGCAACCGCAGCGCCTGCCGCAAGACCCGAAAGCTTGAGGGAAACGCCGATTGCCGCAGAGGATATCGGAAGTGTGAGGCAAATTCCCATTACCACCGAAACGATTATTCCGCAGAGTATCGGCTGTTGTTCAACGCCGAAGTTTACTATCGAGCCAATCCAACCCATAAAGGCAGAAATAGGTGCGCCAAGGAAGATTCCCGCAACGCCGCCCGGGATTATCGAAACAATAGGTGTAACTATAATGTCAACCTTTGTTTTTCCTGCTACAAGGCCGCCGAGCTCAATGGCAACATAGGCCGCAACAAAGGCACCGAGAGGCTCTCCCGGTCTGCCGAAAACAAAGCTCTCTATATTTATATTGGGGAAAGCTCCGATAAGTCCCGCAACCGCAGCCGAAACCGTAACAAGCGGCGCCGCACCTAATTTACAGGCAACTCCCACGCCGATTCCTGCACCGGTTACAGTCTTTGCAAATCCGCCGATAGCAATAAGATATGTTCCGACCGTTCCTCCGATAAGAGAGCCTATCTGAGCTATTATGGTGCCGATTATCAGGGTGGCAAAAAGACCCGAAGCCATACCCGAAAGTCCGTCAATAAAAAGTCTGTTAAGATATTTTTTTATCATTTTTATCACCTCGTGGATATTTGTATTGAATATAGCACTTTTCCGGCAATATTTCAACCCTTTCATATTGCAAAAAAACCTTTATTACTATATAATAATATAAAATACTACTATTGGGGTGTATCTTTTGGTTAAAATTTATCTGGTCCGTCACTGTGAAACCGAGGGCAATCTCCATAATGCTTTTCAGGGCACAACCGACTGTGACATAACCGAAAAGGGCGAACGGCAGCTCGGGTGTCTTA
This sequence comes from Acutalibacteraceae bacterium, assembly GCA_045537915.1. Lineage (GTDB taxonomy): Bacteria > Bacillota > Clostridia > Oscillospirales > Acutalibacteraceae > SFWF01. The sequence continues at coordinate 63,352 of JAZSQK010000012.1, read as the reverse complement.
AAAAACGGTTTGCCGACATTCATATTGACAGGGTCTATTCAAGCCCCCTTAAGCGAGCCTACAAAACCGCCCTTGCTATTGTTGGCGACAGAGCTCTTGATATTGAGAAAAATCCCGATTTTATCGAAATAAACGGCGGAATCGTTGAAAAAATGCTCTTTTCGGATATTCCCTCGGTATATCCCGATTTTGAGGATATCTGGAGGTCCCGTCCCCATGAGTTTGCTCCAAAGGATGCAGAACCTATGACGGCGGTTTACGAGAGGGTATGGCAGGGATTAAAAAAGGTTATAGAGGACAAAAATAACGAGGGTAAGACCATTCTTATCACCTCTCACGGAGCGACCATAAGAAATCTGCTTTGCAGACTCAGCTTTAACGATATCACAAGGCTTTGTGACACCGATTGGTCGACCAACACCTCGGTAACCCTGCTTATCTGTGATAAGGATAAAATAACCGTCGAATTTGCAAATGACGACTCCCATCTGACAGAGGATTTAAGGACTGAATCAGGAAAAATACTTGTAAAAAAAGAGGACACAAAGATATGATTATTATGTCGGTAGACCTTGGAAAAGCACGTACGGGTATCGCCCTTTGCGACAAGGGAGAAAGCCTTGCCTTTCCAAAGGGGGTTATAACCGAATATAACGAGGACAGGCTGATACAAAGGCTTTGCGAAAAGGCAAAGGAGCTTGGCGCAGAGCGTATAGTTGTCGGCTTTCCTAAAAATATGGATGGCAGTGTTGGCCCGAGAGCGCAGGAGTGCGCCGCCATAGCCGAGAAATTAGGCGTGATAAGCGGTATCCAAACGGTTCTCTGGGACGAGCGTTGTACCACCGTTTCGGCACACACCGCCCTTAATTTGACCGATACAAAGGGTAAAAAACGCAAGGAGAGTATTGACGCTGTCGCAGCCGTTATGATACTTGAAGATTACCTGAATTACAGAAAAAATAACAAATAAGCAAAACCTAAAAACCGCAAGGCATCAGTCTTTTGACCGATGCCTTTTTCTTTTTGCAAAAAAGATGTCCATATAAAAATGCAAGATGTCCTTTAATGTCCATCTGCTTTCTATTACAATCTGGTTGCTCGGGAGGTGAGCCGCATGAAAAACAAAGCAGGTCTGTCTGAAGAGCTTGGGAGACTTTTAAGGCTTAGAGCCTCTGCTGAAGAACAAAAAAAGTTATCAGAGATGGGCTTTTGTATGAAAAAGCCGACCAGAATGACCGTAATTGCCGCAGGGCTTTATAAAAAGGCCTCGTCGGGTGATTTGTCTGCTATGAAGGAGCTCATCGGTCTTGCCTCGGGCAATAAGGAATCGGGAGGTGTTACCCTTATCGATGACATCGGTAGCTCTAAGTAATGTTGTCGGAGGCGGTTACGACGAGTTCTGGAACTGCAAATCAAGATACAGGGTGCTCAAAGGCGGAAAGGGGTCCAAAAAATCGACAACAACTGCCCTTAATCTCATATATCGCCTTATGAAATATCCCGAGAGCAATATTCTTGTCGTAAGGGCGGTTATGAACACCCACAGGGATTCGACCTTTGCCCAGCTTAAATGGGCGCAAGGTGCACTCGGTGTTTCGCACCTTTTTAAAAACACCCTTGCCCCTCTTGAAATGACCTATCTGCCTACCGGACAAAAAATACTTTTCAGAGGCTTTGACGATGTTCTTAAAATAGCCTCTACCACCGTGCAGAGCGGATATCTGAACTTTGTCTGGATAGAGGAGGCCTATGAGATTGAGAGCCTTGCTGATTTCGAGAAACTCGACCTCTCGGTTCCCAGAGGAAAAATTCCCGACTCTCTTTTCAAACAGACCACCCTTACCTTTAATCCCTGGAGCGAGAAGCACTGGCTAAAAAGCCGTTTTTTCGACAGCCCCTCTGCCGACACCTCGGTTTTCTCAACCAACTACCTTATCAACGAATTTCTCGATAAGACCGACCTAGCCGTTTTTGAAAGGCTTAAAACTCAGTCCCCACGGCAGTATGCTGTGGCAGGTCTCGGGGAATGGGGAATTTCTGAGGGATTGGTTTATGAAAACTGGACTTCGGGAATTGCCGACACCGAGTCGGGCGACTGGAGAGCCTATTTCGGACTTGACTACGGCTACACAACCGACCCGACCGCCTTTATTGCGATAATGGTAAACGCCGAACAAAAGCAAATTTATGTTTTTGATGAGTTCTGCAAGAGAAAAATGCTCAACTCGGATATTGCAAAGGAGATCATCTCAAGGGGCTACGGCAAGGAGAAAATCCGTGCCGATTCGGCAGAGCCAAAGACCAACGACGACCTTCGCAGACTTGGACTTGCCCGACTTACGCCCTCGGTCAAGGGAAAGGACAGTGTTATTAACGGAATTATGAATATAAGTGAATACCGTATAACCGTAAACCCAAAATGTGTAAACACACTTTCCGAGCTGTCCTGCTATTGCTGGGACAAAAGCCTTCCGAACACCCCACAGGACAAAAACAATCATCTTATGGATGCTTTGAGGTATGCCTTTTATGATGTAAAGACCTCTTCGGCAAAGCCAAAGACAAGCTTTTACGGTGTGAAAGGAGGTTATGTATGATTCTCTTACTGCTTATCCCGACCTTTGCTTTAGGCTTCGTTTTAGGGCAGAGAGTAAAAAGCAAGGCAGAACAAATTCCCAAAAAGGAGAGGCGCCCCTGTAAGACCATCGGGCTTGAGGGCTTCTTCTCCTACGACGGAACAGAACAAAACTTTTAATGTGAAAGGAAATTTATTATGGAAGAAAAGGTAATTCTGACCTCTAACGGTCAACCAGAGCCGAACGACACAGCGTTACCGTCGGACAGCGGAGATACCACACCCGCAGACGACCCTCCTGCCGAGGAAAAGGGCTTTCTCGAAATCAAGTTTAACAAGGAGCTCATCTGGCTTGATAAGGAATCAGCCGCCGCCCTGGCGCAAAAGGGAATGAAGTATGACCTTATATCTGCCGATTACGACCGACTTAAAGGTCTCTCCAAGGAGAAGGGCACCGATATTGACGGGCTTCTCTCCCTATTAGAGAGAAAAGAAAGCAAGGACAGCATCGAATCGGAGTTTGAAAAGGTAAAGGCCGAATTCCCCGAAATTTCCTCTTACGATATGCTGCCCCAAGAGGTAATAACAGCCGCAAACAACAATAATACAGGACTGCTTTATGAGTACCTTCTTTACGGGCACAGATTAAGACAGGCTGCCAAAAGGGAGGCCGAAAATCAGGCCTTTGCCGCAGCCTCCACCACAGGCTCTCTGTCGGCAGATGACCGACAGGACCCCACCGCCACCGAGTTTTTAAAGGGTGTGTGGGGAAGATAAAAATTTAAAGGAGAAAATTTATGTCAATCAATTCTATAGCTTCTGCCGAAATGTATTCCGGCGAACTCGACCGAGTATTTGAGGCAAAAAGCGCTACCGCATTCTTTGCCGACAACGCTCTTCGCACAAAATTTGTCGGCGCAAAGACCGTAATTATTCCCGATGTGGATTTCGAGGGTCTTGCCGACTATGACCGTTCAACAGGGTTTGTAAACGGCGCTGTTTCGGTTACAGGAAATTCCTACACAATGACTATGGACCGTGCCCGTTCTCTCCAGATTGACCGTGAGGATATGGACGAAGCAGGGGTTGCAAACCTTGCAGGAAAGGTTCTCGGAGAATATGTTCGCACAAAGGTTATTCCCGAGTGTGACGCTTATGTTCTCTCAAAGCTCGGCGCTCTTGCAAGTGCTAAGGGCAACCTTCTTGAAAACGGCACACTCGACAGACCTTACGAGGCATTCTGCGCACTTGTAAATCAGGTTCAGTCGGTTGCAGGTTATGACGAGGAGCTTGTCTGCTTTATGGATTCCAACGCTTATGCCGCTCTTATGGCATCTGACGAGATTTCCCGTCACATTACCGTATCCGATTTTAAGCAGGGCGAAGTAAACCTCAAGGTAAAATCTATAAACGGCATTGCCGTTATCCCGGTTGTAAATGAGCGTATGAAGACCGCCTTCAACTTCCGCCACGATCTTTTAGGTGGCTTTGCTCCCGCAGAGGGCGCAAGTGCTATTTATATGCTTGTTCTTCCCAAGACTGCTGCTCATCTTGTAAAGAAAACCGAAAAGATGAGAATCTTTACCCCCGAGCAGAACACCGCTGCCGATGCCTACAAGTTCGATTACCGCATCTACTACGATGTGTTTGTAAAGGCATCTGCTTCGGACTGTGTCTGGGCTTGGATTTCCTCCCCCGTTACCATTTCTGCTCAGCCTGAGGATATTGAAACCGAGGAGGGCTCTGTTTCTGGCAACCTTAGCGTTACCGCTTCGACCGCTGACGGCTCAAGCCTTACATACCAGTGGTATAAGGCCGAAACCGCTACAGGCAAGGGCGCCGCAAAGATTTCGGGCGCTAACTCTGCTACTATGGCTCTGCCCACAGAGCTTGAGAGCGGAGAGCATTATTTCTTCTGCAAGGTTACCGCTGACGGTACAAATACCGTAAACTCTGATATTGCCACCGTTTCGGTAGCTTAATTTGAGGGGTTAAAAGAGGGCGGCTTTTGCCGCCCTTGTTTTTTAAGTTAACAACAGAAAGGTTTGATTTTTTGAACAACAGTCCTGAAAAAATATTCAGCGAATATCGCAAGGCTAAAAGCTTCAAGACCTCGCTTGGCGCCAGAGGGCTTTACGAGCAGACCGCCCTCAACGAGAGATTTTTTGCAGGTGACCAATGGCACGGTGTTCTGTGTCCGTCAGACCGCCCTTTAGTCCGTCACAACGTTATTAAACGAATCGGCGATTTTAAAATGTCCCAGTTGGCAGGTACAGGGGTTACGGTTGCCTATTCTGCCGAGGGGGTTCCCGACACACTTTCCTCACGCAAGGAAATTGCAAAGGAAAAGGCCGAGCTCTCGGCCGCCGCTTCCTCCCTTTTTACACCTCTTAACAGCAAGCACGAAATCGGTCTTATGGTATCTGCCCTTAATTCATACCGCAACACAGTAGCCTCAAGAGTAGGTCTTAGTGAGCTTCTTGACACTGCCCTCAAAAACGCCTATATTTCGGGTCTTGGCATCATCTACACCTACTTTGACCCAACCGCCCGAACAGGCCTTTTTGCCGATAAAATAGGCGGAACCCCCATACTAGGCGATATTGCCTGTGAGGTCATAAAGGCAGAGAATGTATACTTTGGAGACCCCTCCTGTACCAAGGTTCAGTCGCAGCCCTTTATCATTCTTGCCGAAAGAAAAACTATGTCGGAAATAATGGCAGAGGCCTCCCTTTATACAGGCAGAGAATTCCCCGAAATATCCGAAGAAGAGGCTGCGGCAAAGGCAACACTTCTCACAAAGCTCTGCAAAAAGAGGCTTCCCGACGGCACCACAAAGGTTTTTGCCGTCAAGGTCTGCGAAAGGTTTACCGTTCGTGAGGAATGGGATATCGGCGTAAGGGTTTATCCCCTCTCCATTTTCAGCTGGGAAACGAGGGACAACAACATCTACGGCAACAGCGAGATAACCTATCTTATTCCCAACCAGATAGCCATAAACCGAATGATAACCGCCGGCGTTTGGTCGGCAATGACCACAGGTATGCCGCTTATGCTTGTAAACGGAGAGCTTGTGCCTGAGGACATCACCAACGAGCCGGGTCAGATTATAAGGGTCTGGGGTAACAGCGAGGAGCTTGATTCGGCAATAAGGTATATAAATCCTCCCGATTTTTCTTCGGGCTACAATCAGTCGGTAAATCAGCTTATCTCAAACACCCTTTCCCAGTGCGGCGCTACCGAGGCGGCGCTCGGAGATTCCGACGCCCACAACACCTCGGCAATAATCGAGCTTCGAGAGGCGGCAAGTCAGCCTCTTGCACTTCTTAAAAACCGTTATTACCGTTTTATAGAGGATATATCTCTTGTCTGGGCGGAGTTTTTTGTAACCATGTACGGCAGAAGAAGCCTTAAGATAAAGGACGAAAACGGCACCTGGTATTTTCCCTTTGACGCCTCACGCTACCGTGATCTTCTCATTTCGGTCTGCGCCTGGCCGAGCCAATCGGTCAGCCGTTCGGAAAGCGAGGCTGCCGCTCTGCTCTCAAAGCTTTACGACAAGGGCGCAATTACTGCCGCACAGTATATCAAGCGTCTGCCGTCGGGTATTATTCCCGATTCGGACCAACTAATAGAACAATTGGAGGCAAAAGTGTATGAAGGCAATTGATTTTCTTGAACAGGCTTCCCTTATTTGCAGAGGCGCCGCTCCCGACGAAATGCTAAAGGCATCGGGTGTCAGCCTTATAAACACCATTCTTGCCGACCTTAATGAAAGCCCTGTAAAAACCCTTTCGAGTGAGCTGTATTTTTCAGAGCAAGGGCGCTCCTCTTGCCTTACAAACGGTCTTTGTATGCTCATTTGTCTTTTAGATGGAGATGACTTCGGCCTTTCTTCCTTTAGTGAGCTTTATAATTCTACTCGAAAAAAGAGCTTCGGCAGTGTAGGTAAAATACGGTCTGCTCTCTTCGGGGGTGAATCGGTGTGATTTTTGGCAAAAAGAATTCATCTGCCCTGTACAAAAGGATATCTTTTTCCGACAGCCAATCTCAAAACCAAATTTTAAGCGAGAGCTGTAACATTATTCTTAAAGATGGGGCAATAAAAGCGAGGCCGGGCATGAGTCCGGCTCAAAATCCCGCCCTTTTTGACCCCAACAGTTTTGGCGACAGCTATGCCGTCTTTGAACTGTGCGACCTCTTTGTCGATTTGGAGGAGGGCAGAGGACAGATAGCGGTTATGATAGAGCACGATAATTACGCAAATGTTATTTATCATATCTCTGCGGTTTTTTCCGACGGCACAAAACGCTCCCTTTCAAGCATTACCTTTTCCCGCACCGACAGCACAAGCTTTCCTCTTCCCACATCATATGTGATTTACAACGGAAAAGCGGTAAAGGGACGGGGAATCTTCTTCCTCTGCAGAGTGGTCAGCTTAAATATGCCCGACGGCTACAGGGTATACGAGCTTTCAGAGGATGCTGACCGTTGGATTTTTCTTATGAGTTCTGAGTTCTACACACCTACCATACTCAAAAACGGCAGAGGAAATCAGAGCAGCTCGGCCGTAATTTATGAGGATAAAAAGCTGGATGAGCCCTGTCTTTTAGAGCCGATGAATATGCTTAACAGCGCCTTTTACTGTTATTACACCTCAGACGGCGTCTCCTATTCATTTAGTCTTCCTCACAAGTCTCTTGCCAATCTGCCCATAATCTGCAGACTCACGATAGACAAGGAGGTTGTTGCCGCCTGGGAAATAAAGGGCGGCTCTGATTCTTCAGAATATGCCGAGGTAAACGGTACTGCTCTTCGGCTTCGCTGCAACCGCAATTCAGGCAAGGTTTTCTTTGAGTCAGAATCGGGCGCACCCATTGCCGTGCCATATTATAACGAGCAGAATAACCTCTTCTTCTCAGCGCATACCGACGCCGTAAACCCGTTAAAGCCCTGTTCAATGAGCCGTATATCCAGAATTCCCAAGGCTTTCGGTACGGTTACCGTCTTTTCGTCAAGCAGTCTTTATCCGGGAGAATTTGTCTGGATAAACAACGATAATCCCCTTTATTTCCCCGAAACCTGTCAGCTGAAGCTCGATGAGCCCTCGGGGGACATAGATGCCTTTTTCGCCCTTGAGGACAGAGTTTGCGCAATCAAAAAGAATAGCTTTTTCTCAGGCAAGGTGGGCGCCGCTCAGCCATATGATATCGAAAGAATTGTCGAGGGAGTTGCCCCTGCTGACACTATTTGTTTGCCCTCACTTTCTTTTAATCTTCAGTCGGCGCTTGATTGTGATGCTTTCCCAAACACAGTAAGGACGATATCAGGCAAGGTCTTTGCTACCCTGAAAAACTTTACCGTCTGCAGTATTGACTCGTCGGGCAAGGTAGTTTCTCTTGGCTCTGCTATAAGGGGTGTGGCTCCCGATTTTGCCGTTGCCCTTGAAGGCAGATATCTTCTTGCCTTTGGTAACACCTGTCAGGTTTACGACACGGCTGTCGGAAGATACGAATGGGTCTTCCCCTGTCAGCTAAAAGCCGGGTCGGAAATCTTCGGTAAGACGGTTTTGTTTGCCGACGCAGGAGATCCTGCGGTATTCGCCTTTACCCTTGAAGCAGATACAGACATATATTTATATAAGGGTGTCAGAAAAACCGAACAAATAAAGGCAAAGGCACAAATAAAGCTTTTAGACGAGGTTCAGCGTTGCCGCCTTTACGGTCTTTCTCTCGAAACCGAGGGTAGCGGCAATGTAAACCTTTTGCTTTGCGACGGCGAGCGTACCATCAGTACAGACCGATTTAAAGGCGGAAGTATTATTCTTTCAAAGCCTTCGGTCATAAACAGGCTTGTTGCAACGGTTGAGCCCACGGGAAGTGTCTTGCTTTCCTGTATCGGAATAAAATATACAAAGCTTAAAAGCTTATAGGAGGAAATATGGCAATAAGAACTTTATCATTTAATGTGTCGGTTTCTGATTCTCCGACACAAAATCAGCCTGTCTGGGCGGGTATGCAATTTGAGGATAATGCTACCGAGGTAGTCTTCTGTCCCGATGCAGAGCTTGTAAATGCGGTGGGCGACTCAGCCCTTTTCAGAATCGACTTCAACTCCCCCGCAGGCTACTCCCCCTCGAGCAACCTTACAGCAGACCAAAACGGGAATTACAGGCGCTCTATCCCCTATTCTATGACCTTTATCGGCGGAGAGCTGGAGGCCGTTTTCGTTGTGACCTCTGCCGACGGAAATCTTGAGCTTCTATCCTTCCCCATAACCCTTTATCTGACCGAGGTCAAAAGGGATGCTGTCTGTGCCGACGAGCTACATAAAGGCTTATCAATGGTAGAGGAATCGGTGCGGCAGTTAAGCCTGATAGCTGAAGAATCTGCCGATAAGGCTGAAGAATCTGCCGATAAGGCACAGAAAAGTGCAGAAGCGGCCGAAGCTGCCCTCGCACAGACCGAAGAGGGTGTGCAAAGGTTTGAAGAGGCGGCCGAAGCTAAAGCCGATCTGCAATTCAAAGAGATTGAAGGAGGGTTTAGTTGGTTTTTCAGTTTTTTGGAAAATACACAAATATGTTTATTGTATGCAATCGAAACCGAGTCTTCTCTTTTAAGGTTTTCTGGTTCTAATACAGATGTAAACATTATAACAACCGTTGACCTTAGCGAATTTAAAATTGGCAAAAAATATTTAATAACGGTTGATGAAGATTACAATATTCGTTCTATCGAAGAGGTTGTTGACCTGTCCGACAAGGTAAGCGTTTCTGATATCGACCATTCTTATAACCCCGAAAGCGAAAACGCCCAAAGCGGAAAAGCGGTTGCAGAGGCTCTTGCAACTGTTGGCGAAAAAGAGTGGCAAATGTTAGAGGATATTTCCTTGACCGAAGCAGTATACAGTATTGCTTTTGATGCGGGTAAAATGAACTCAATGAAAGAAGTGCATATTGAGGGGTATATAGTGCCTACAGACACCACTATCACAAGTCAACAGGTTATGTTTAACGATGGTGCTCCTGTATGGCAGACAAACGTAAACTGTAAGGCAACAGGTAAATTCTATATAATTATGGACATTTACAAATCCCCGAGAAGCGCAACCGTTTATGACGGCACTGTGTCTTGTTATGATTATACGGTTGGCGGTTCGAGTTTTAAAATCACAAAAATGAGTGCGGATTTACAAGAAATCAATAATGGTTTATTGCTTAACAGTAATCAACTTGTATTCCGCACCACCTCTGCCAATCCTATGGCGGCAGGCACAAGAATTAAGGTTTGGGGGAGATAAAAATGCGAGTATTTGTAAACGGGGTGGCTTTATGAGCGAGGCGGTAATTGTCGGACTTATTTCGCTTGTCGGCACCCTGACAGGAGCCTTCGGCGGAATTCTGGTCTCAAACAAGCTTACCATCTACCGTATAGAACAGCTTGAGAAAAAGGTTGAGAAGCACAATAAGGTCATCGACCGTGTCAACGAGCTTGAAAAGCAGGGTGCGGTAGAAAAGGAAGAAATAAAGGTTATAAACCATAGAATTTTTGATCTTGAAGAATTTCACAAAGGAGTGTAGTTTATGGAAATTTTTACCGAATATAGCCAAATCATCATTTTAGGGGTGTGTCTTTGCGTAGGATATATTATAAAAAATCTTATCCCCACTGAGAAGATAGACCGTTTCATTCCTCTTATTATGGGAATACTAGGTATCGTGATGGCTCTCTGGTTGGGCAACTTTGTTCTTTCCCCCGACCTTCTGCTATCGGGACTTATCTCGGGTCTTGCCTCAACAGGAATGCATCAGGCCTTTAAACAGTTCATTGAAAAAGGAGAATAAAAGTTGTATAAAATAGCTTTAAATGCCGGTCACGGTCTTTATACTGCCGGCAAAAGATGCTCAAAATCCCTTGACCCCAACCAGACTCGAGAATGGGTGCTCAACAGCAGAATCTGCAACAAGATTGAGAAGATTCTGTCAATGTATACGGGGTACGAGCTTCTCCGTCTTGACGACAGGACAGGCAAGGAGGATGTCGCCCTCAAAAAACGCACCGATGCAGCAAATAAATGGGGCGCTCATATCTATGTTTCGGTTCATCACAATGCAGGAGTAAACGGGGGCAGCGGCGGGGGCATAGTAGCCTACACATACCCTTATACCGACACCGTAACAGAGGATTGGAAGGTTGCATTCTATAATGCACTTGTCCGTCACACAGGGCTTAAAGGCAACCGTTCAACCCCTCTTGCAACGGCAGATTTTCACGAATGCAGAGAGACAGCTATGCCGGCCGTTCTCCTTGAACTCGGTTATATGGACTCCTCGACCGATGTGCCGATAATACTTAGCGAAGCCTTTGCAGACAAATGCGCCGCCGCAATATGCGAGGTTCTCATTCAGCGCTGCGGTCTTAAAGCCAAATCTGCTGAATCAGAGCCCTTGCCAGAGGTTACCTATCAGGTTTATACCCAAAAAACCAAGTGGCTGCCAAATGTAGAGGGCGAAAGCGATTACGCAGGTCTTCCCTCAAGGCCTATCCGCTGTCTTTATGCAAACCTTACAGGCGGAGATATCGAATACTGTGTTCATACCCTGGGCGGCAGTTGGCTTCCCTGGGTTAAAAACCGTGAGGACTATGCCGGTCTTTATTCTAAAGATGTCGATTGTGTGAGGGTGCGCCTTATCGGAAACAATAACTGCTCGGTACAATGCCGTGTGGCGCCCATAGGCAGAGATTACTACCCCTGGGTTACCGATAACGACGATTATGCAGGGGTTTACGGAAGAAAAATAGACCGATTGCAGATAAGAATAATCCCTAAACAATAACGGTTAAAAAGGACACCGCAGATTAGAAATCTAATCTGCGGTGTTTTTTGTTTCTCTCTATTCTTTATTTGCTTTTTCTCTGAGGCTCTGCATTACCTGCTTTGCAGAATCGAGCGCCGTTTTATCCTTTCCCTCAAGCAGAGTTCCGTCGACCCTTCGAAGTGCGGCGTAGAGCTTGGTTTCGCTGTTTTCTATGCCTTCGACCTTTATAAACTCCCAAAAGTCCTCTCCCAAAGGCACAATATTATCCTCGCTGAATATTTCGACACCCTCGTTTACAGTCCTGAAAAACTCTATGGTCTCATCGTCGAGAATATATATAAGAGCATCCTTCTCGGCGGCGAGGGTAGTCTGAAGTCTTGTCTGCTTTGCCAGATTGTTCTCGTAATTGTTATCCTCGGGATTATAAGAGCAGTCGATAGCGGCAATATCTACCTTGCCGTTATTGTTAATGTCGGGATAAAGCTGCTCAAAATAGTCTTCTATCTGGCTGGCGCTCAAGGAAACGGTTGAATCATAGCTAAAGACGACAACCTTTGAGTCGTATCGTGTTTTGGTAACAAGATCTACCGTAATAACCACTGCCACAACAGCTAAAAAAACAGCAGCAATTAAAACATATTTATAATGGTACAAAAAGTTTTCCTTTTTCTCTTTAAAGGTTTTGGGGGCTACTGCAACCTCACTCGGTTTCGGTCCCGGGTCAAGCTGACCAGCCTGCATCTTTTTAAGCTCAATTATATCCCTTTGAGCCTTTGCCCTTTGACTTAATGTTTCACTTTTCTTTGCCATATGCCCACTCCTTTTTAATAAGGCAAAAGGCGGACAGTGCAAAACCGTCCGCCGCAAACTATTTTGAAATTCCGATAATTCTGAACTTAAGCTCTCCTGCGGGGGCTTCGGCTACCACCTCATCGCCTATCTTTGCGCCAAGCAGCGCCTTTCCTACGGGGGAGGAATCCGAAATAAGTCCGTTTATGGGGTCGGCCTCTGCAGAGCCAACCACCTTATAGGTAAGCTCTTCGTCATACTCTATATCGAGCACCGTAACGGTAACCCCTATAACAACGGTGTCACTATCTACATCGTCATTGATAAGAACAACGTTCTCCAAGGTTTTTTCAAGCTCAACTATTCTTGCTTCTATCTTTGCCTGTTCGTTTTTAGCCTCATCATATTCACTGTTTTCGGAAAGATCGCCGTACCCTCTTGCAACTCGAATCTTTTCTGCAATCTCGGTTCTGCCGACTGTACGAAGGTGCTCAAGTTCTGTCTGAAGCTTTGCAAGGCCCTCTTTTGTCAACTGGGTTGTTTTAGCCATTTTAAATGTTCTCCTAAATATTATATATTTCGCCGGGCAAAAAAGACAGTTTACACAATTGTGCAAACCGCTTAAAGTATCTTATGCAATTATTGATATTATATATACTATTTTAACCAAAGTCAAGCAAATAAATTTTTAGGTTTTTGTTAATATGTGGTATAAACTAAATTTTTATTCTTTAAATGTTACCTCGCATCCGAGTATTTTCTGTATTTCACAAAGCGGCTCGGCAATAAGCTCCTTTGTGCGATTATAGGATTTTCTTGCCTTATCTGCGGCAGCTGATGACAGACCGTATTTATCCGTACCGTCATTTTCACTATTCAAAGGATATATTGTATATTGATACTGGCTTCCTCCTCGGTACTTGTCCACCCAGGTTGGAAGTACATCCACGCCAGAGAGCACGACCTCGCCGTCACTGTACTTATCAAAAGTGCAGTAAAAGAAGAGTCCGTCCTCGGTGTGTCCGCTCGGGCAGCTGTCCATAAGCTCCTGACGCTGATTTGATATAGCATTTCCCGTAGAATAAAGACAAACCGTTTTATGCTCTCCCGATTCGGCATAAAGCATCTCTACCGGTTGGATTACGTGGGGATGACTGCCGACAATGACATCTATGCCTCGGTTGCAGAGCTCCTGCGCAATGGTTTTCTGCATTGTATTTGGAGTAGTCTGGTATTCGTTTCCCCAGTGAATGTAAAAAACGGTTGCTTCGGCTCCCGCCTGTTCCATTTTTTCGAGTATCTGCTCCACCTCGGCGTAAAACTCATCGAGATGGTTATAGTTAAAGGAGTTTACAAGGTTTGTCGCCTCTGCTTTGACCGTAATGCCGTTTATGGATATAATTCCCGAATCGGTTCTTCCCGTTTCATAAGTAAAGGCAGCCATACCTATTTTAATGCCGTTAACCTCCCGAACCGAAAAGGTAGCGTCCTGCTCTGACAAACGGGTTCCGATATAGCTTATACCCTTGTCCTTTAGCACCTGCTGAGTCCGCTTGAGTCCCGAAAAACCCGTATCGTAGCAGTGGTTATTGGCAGTCAGCACCATACCCAGTCCCGAGTTTTTAATTACATCGGCAAGGCTGTCGGGAGTGTTGAACACTGGATATCCCGAATAGGCGCCGAACTCACTGCCGCCAAAGGTTATTTCAAGATTTGCTACCGAAAGGTCGGCGGCTTTAAAATAACTCTCCGCCTCCTTGAAAAAGGCGGAAAAATCATACCCGTCGCCTCCCTGAACCCTTGCTCCGTCAAGCTGGGTGCTGTGCACCATTATATCCCCCGTGCTGAGTATGGTTGCCGAGGATACCTTACTGATAATCGGCTCTGAAGAGGAGGTGTTTTCACTCGATACCGGGCTTTGTGACGAGGTGTCGATTGAAAAAATCTTAATTGCCGCAGAGGTAAGCGCAACAACACCCGCAAGAAGCAGTGCGAGTGCAAGGGATATTAAGGATATTGCTATTCGTCTGCGAACAAGTTTTTGTTTTTTTGTTAGCTTTTTCTTCATCTTTTATCCTTTATTTTTTCTTCTGCTGTCTGAGCCAGATGCTCATTACAAGTCTGTGGGGCAAAAGCTTTGTCGCCAGAACCTGTAATCTTATCATCGGGCCGACCACCGATACATCCTTACCTTTTTTCATATCCTTAAGGGCTCTGGTTACCACCTGTTCAGAGGTAAAGAACTGGTTATAGTATGTGATGACGCTGTCATCAACTACAGCTGTGTCAAAAAATTCGGTTCTGACCCAACCGGGACAAACCGCCATCATTTTAATTCCTTTTTTCTTAAGCTCGGCGTTTATTGCTCTTGTAAAGGAGAGAACAAAGGCCTTGGTTGCGCCGTATACCGCTATATAGGGCACGGGCTGAAAGGATGAGAGTGAACCGATCTGATAAACCTCACTGCCACGGCAAAGATATGGCAAAACAGTATAGGTAACCGCTACAAGCGCTTTATCATTTAGATCTATCATATCAAGCTGTTTTGAAAGAGGTATGTTTTCAAACTTTTCAAAAACTCCGAATCCACTTGCGTTAACGAGGGTCTTTACCTCTGGCTTTTCGGCCTCGAGAAGTTTTTTAAGTTGCTCGAACGACTCATTCTTCGTTAGGTCGAGCGGTATTGCTCTGACAGGGGTGCTTATCTCACAAGACAACTCCTCCAGTCTTTCCCTGCGACGAGCTATTACCCAAACCTCATCATAGGTGTGAGTGTCGGTTAAGCGGCGGACAAATTCTCTGCCCATTCCACTTGAAGCACCTGTAATTATTGCGATTGTCATAATGAAATTCCTTTCAAAAAAGGGCGGATAGAATCCGCCCCTTTGCTCTATTTTTAGCCGCCAAGATATGCCTTTTTAACCTCGTCACTTGCGGCAAGCTCTGCGCCTGTTCCCGAAAGGGCTATTTCACCCAGTTCGAGAACGTATGCTCTATCCGAAATTGCAAGTGATTTTCCTGCATTCTGCTCAACAAGCAGTACGGTTGTTCCGTCCTTGCGAAAATCCTTTATAATTTCGAAAACCTGATCAACAAGCAAGGGAGAAAGTCCCATTGAAGGCTCGTCGAGGAGCAATAGCTTTGGGTGGCTCATCATAGCTCTGCCCATTGCAAGCATCTGCTGTTCTCCGCCCGAGAGGGTTCCCGCAATCTGATTGCGGCGCTCGGCAAGTCTTGGGAAACGCTCGTAAATTGCCTCAATGTCCTGTTTTATTTTGCCCTTGTCCTTCTGGGAAAATCCGCCCATAAGCAGATTTTCATAGACCGTCAGCTCCTGGAACACCCTTCTTCCCTCGGGAACCTGAGCCATGCCGAGATGAACAATCTTGTGACAGGGGGTTTTTGTGATGTCGTGACCGTCAAAAATGACGCTTCCGCTTTTTATCGGGATAAGGCCGATGATAGACTGCATAGTGGTAGTCTTTCCTGCGCCGTTTGCGCCGATAAGGGTTACTATCTCGCCCTCATTTACCTCAAAGCTGATACCCTTTAGGGCTCGGATAACACCGTAATACACCTGTAGATCTTTAACTTCAAGCAATGCCATAGCGTTATCCTCCGATGTATGCCCGAATTACCTCGGGGTCATTAAGGGCAGTCTGTGCGTCTCCCTGTGCGAGTACGGTACCGAAATTCAGAACCGTAACCTCGTCGCAGAGCCCTGAAACAAACTTCATATCGTGCTCGATTAAAAGCACCGTCATATCAAACTGGTCTCTGATGTTTCTGACTATCTTCATCAAATCCTCGGTTTCGTGAGGATTCATACCTGCAGCCGGCTCGTCAAGAAGCAGAAGCTTCGGATTGGTCGCAAGGGCACGGGCAATCTCAAGCTTTCTCTGCTTTCCGTAGGGCAGATTACAGGAGAGGAAGTTTCTCTCCTCCTCAAGTCCTACTATGCGGAGAATCTCCTTTGCACGCTGGCGCATTGCCTTTTCTACCTTGAAATGTCTGGGCAGTCTGAAGATGCTCTCAACCAAGCTGCACTTGAACTCGGGTTGGTCGTGAAGTCCGACAAGCACGTTTCTGATAACCGTCATATTGTTGAAAAGGCGGATATTCTGGAAGGTACGTGCAATTCCCTTATGGTTAATAACCATCTGTGTCTTTCCTGTAATGTCCTCTCCGTCAAGAAAAACCTTGCCGGTTGTGGGCTTATAAACACCTGTTAAAATGTTGAATATGGTGGTTTTTCCTGCGCCGTTGGGACCGACAAGACCGTAAAGCTGTTTTTTCTTTATCTCGAGATTAACCTCCGACACAGCCTTAAGGCCGCCGAAGGAAATTCCGAGATTTTCTGTTCTGAGGATAATATCTGACATTATTTACCCTCCTTTTTATCGGGATCAACCGTCGACATCTGAGGCTGCATGTCTACCGAAAGAACCTCATTCATCTCTATCTTTGTAGGTACACGATCCCATTTATGCTCGTCATCCTGTCTGTGTGACGGATCCTTTTTCTTGGATTTTAAAAGGTTTGAAATGCTAAAACGCTCTCTTACATTCTTAAGCGCAGGTGCGTTGTTGTAAATAACGATAACGATAAGAATGAGGGCATAGAGTAAATCCTGAAGCACCGCAAGGTCGCCTGTAAGGACGGTCTGCAGGGTGTTATCAAGATATGTGATAAGGGTTGCGGCAATAATAGAGCCGTTTATGTTACCCATTCCTCCGAGAACTACCATAACAAGAATTTCGATAGAGTAGTTATAGCTGAACTTTGCCGACTGAACGTTATAGTTAGAATAACTGTAAAGAACACCTGCGACTCCTGCGAAAAGCGAGGAAATTGTGAATACGGCAAGTTTATACTTTGTTACATTGATACCTGTAGCCCTTGCGGCAATCTCATTATCACGGATTGCGGTAATTGCTCTTCCGTGCTTTGAACTGATAAGGTTCTGGGTTACTGCAAGGCAGACGAGCACGAGTACAAAGGCTATGATAAAGAGGTAGTTTTTATCATAACGTGGTGTTGAAAGGCCAAGCGCACCGCCAAATGAGGCCTCGCTGGTATTCATAAATACCGAACGGACAATCTCTCCGAAAGCAAGGGTTACGATAGCAAGATAGTCGCCCTTGAGACGAAGTGCGGGAAGTCCGATAATTACGCCGAAGAGGGCTGCAACCAGACCGCCTACAATAAGAGAGATTACAAGGGCTAGCTCTTTTCCTGCGGGCAGACCCTTTATCATAGGCTCAAGAATAACCGAGCATTTGCCGCCGAGATATGCTCCGACACACATAAAACCTGCGTGGCCTAGAGAAAGCTCTCCGAGGAAGCCAACCACCATTGATAGCGATACGGCAAGGGTTATTGCTATTGCTATTTTCTCAAGAAGATAGAGGGTTGAGGAAGGCAGGGCACCTGCAAATGCCATAGCGCCGAATACCACCGTTACAATTGCCACGGCAATATAGTTTATATAATGCTTCCATTTGATGTTGTTTAGCTTTGCCATTATACCTTCTCCCTCCTTACCTTACCTAAAATTCCGCTCGGGCGGACAAGGAGAATTATAATGAGAACGAGGAACTCGATAGCATCGGTATAGGGGGCAATTGCGGGAATTGTCAGTGAGATAGCCTCAACAATACCCATAAGAATTCCGCCGACCATTGCGCCGGGGATTGAGCCGATACCGCCGATAACCGCCGCTGTAAATGCCTTGATTCCGGGCATTGCGCCGAGTGTATTTGTCAAAGAGGGAGACTTCATTAACATAAAGAAACCGGCGAATGCGGCAAGACCCGAACCGATTGCAAAGGTAATCGAGATAATGGCGTTAACATTGATACCCATAAGCTGCGCAGCGCCCCTGTCCTCCGACACGGCTATCATTGCACGTCCTGTCTTTGTGTATTTTACAAAGAGAGAAAGGGCCACCATTATAACCACCGAGCAGCCGAGGGTAATCAGCATATAATACGGTATAGTCAGTCCTGCGAACCTGAGATTTCCAAAGTCGGCAACAATTACCATTCTGGGAGCCGAGCCAAATATTATCTGGGCTGTCGACTGGAGAAGATAGCTCACACCGATAGCGGTAATAAGTACTGCCAGAGGAGATGCTCCTCTGAGCGGCCTATAGGCAACCTTCTCAATGGTAATTCCGAGCAGAACGCAGAAAACCACAGCGGCTATAAGTCCGAGTATCGGATTTCCTACAGACGCCAGAGAAAGAAAAATCATATATCCGCCCACCATAATAACATCGCCGTGAGCAAAGTTCAGCATTTTAGCAATACCGTATACCATTGTATAGCCGAGGGCTATAACGGCATAGGTGCTTCCGATACTGAGACCGTTTAACAAAGTTTCAATAAATTTCATATGTTTACCTATTATAATAATTATGACAATTTGCCGGAGCAGAAAATCCACACCGGCAAATCTTTCATTTATAAAGTTTTAGAAAGGCTATTATTTGTTAGCTTCCTTAAGAACATACTTTACAGCGCCCTTCTTAACATAACCGTTAGACTCCCAGGTAATGTCCTTACCGGTGTTTCCGGAATAGGTGAAGCCGCCGTTGAACTGCTCCTTAAGAATGTCGCAAAGGTCAGAAGCAGAGATGGTAACCTCAATTTCTTTACCTGCAGCCTTAGCAGCCTTCATAGCGTTGTAGATTGCATATACACAGTCATAAGCAGAAGCGCCGAACTGGTTAAGAGTATCTGCGCCGAACTTCTCGGTGTACTTCCTGATGTATTCAGCAGCAACACCTTCGGTAGCACTTGAATCAAAGTGAGAAAGCATAGAAACTTCCTGAGGAATTACAGAGAAGTCCTCAAACTGACCTGCAAGACCGTCGAAGCCGTCACAGCCGTAGTAAACAGCGTCAGCAGCGATAGTATCCTTAGCCTGATTCATAAATATGGAAGCGGGTGTGTAGTAGATAGGCATGAAGATGAACTTGCAGTCCTTAAGGGTGTTAATCTGTGTAGAGAAGTCGGTTGCCTCGCCTGTAAATACAGTTTCTACAAGTGTGATGGAAGAATCAAGATTCTCCTTAAACTTATCAAAGATACCCTTTGAATATGGATCATCTGATTTATAGAAAACACCAATGGTTTGATTTTTATAAACCTCATTTACCTGCTTAGCAGCTGCTGCACCCTGGTTGGAATCAGCGAAGCACATCTGATATCCGTTGTCAAACTCAGGAATCTTGTCACCTGAAGCAGAGGGGGTGAGGAAGAATACATTATCCTCAGCCGAAAGCTTTGTGTACTCAAGTCCGGGAGCGGTGGTAACGGTTCCGAGAGAAACCTGCATACCGCCTTCAAGCATTGAAGCGTAGTTTGCGGCAACCTTGGATGGATCGTGAACGTCGTCGGTAGCAACAAGCTTGAACATAACGCCGTCAAATCCGCCTGCAGCGTTGATCTCATCAACTGCCATCTGAGCAGAATTCTTAACAGCTACGCCATAAACTGCAGCGCCGCCGGTAAGAGGTCCGGATACACCGATTACAAATTCGGTGTTGTTTGCTGTATAGTTTTTGCCGCCGCAGCCTGCAAGGCAGGTAAGGCAAAGAGCAAAAGCCATAACAACTGCTAAAATCTTTGCTAATTTCATAAAATTAAGTCTCCTCTGAAAAATTTTTATATGTAAACGCTAATAGCTTTACATTTTTTAATATTTTAGCACAATAAAGTGCCTGTGGAAAGTGGCAATTCCTACAAAATTATATGCGAACTTAGTACGATTTTGCTAAAAAATCCATCAAAAAAAGCACTTTTTTCCAATTTGTCCGCCCACGGCGTACAACTCTGCAGGTTCTACGAGATTTTCTCCACCTCGGCGCCGAAAATCTTTCCAGGGTAGGAAAGGGTTATCTGTCCGTCGTGGTTTACTCTGATTCGGTCGCCCTCGCGAAGCTTGGGCATATTCTCGGAATAGACCAGCACTTCTGCCGGATTATTCTCCTCCTCGGGTTCGCAAAGAACTCCCCCGTCATCCCAGAAGCCTGTTACCTGGGCGGTAAAGCTGTAGGCGTTTTCCACACTATTTTCTGCCGTGCCCGTAGTGCAGCCGCAGACACAAAAAACGAGCAAAAGGCAGAGGAATATTCCCCCTGCCTTTCTGATTACTGACATATCTTTAGAAGAACTTGTCGGGATTTACTTCGTATTTGTCTACGAAAATTCTGATAGCATCAATAAGAGCGAGGATTGAACCTACTCCGAAAACACAGAAACTCAGAATAATCTTAACTACGCCCTTCTTGGTTTCGCCGAGATAGAAGTTATGTATGCCGATTCCGCCGAGGAAGAGAGCAAGGAGTCCTGCTGTGAGCTTCTTGTCACCGAGGTCACCGTTTGCAGCCTTCTTTACTGCTACTCCGCAGTTAAGGCAAACCTCAGCCTGAGCAGAAACCTCTTTGCCGCAGTTAGCGCAATAAGCGTTACCGTCACCGGTCTTAACTCCGCACTCAAGACAGATTGCCTGATTGTCATTCATTTGTTTTCCACAGTTTTTGCAGAACATAAATCAAAACCCCTTTTCACTACAATATTTGGTTTATAAATATTATATTAGCAGTCGGTTTGACTGTCAATATTTTTATGCTTTTCGACAATTTTTTTGCGAATCTTAATACCCGACCACATAAGTATTATTACCTGCGCCGGAATACCGAGCACGAAAAGTATCCAAAGGTTAATGCCGCAAATCAAAAGGGTTGTATAGACAGCAGCTAATGCCGACCACATAAGCAGGGATATTATAATGTAGTTTATTCTCTGATTAAACCAGATTGAATTAAGTATGAGCCAAACAACCAAGGAGACAGGCACCGCCCAGACAAAAGCAAGCCAATGGAAACTATACTCTACCGAGGCTATATCGGTCGACACATATGCAGCGGTAGCAAGAAGCCAGACCAGAACAATGCTTATTCCTGTAATTAAGGCCCTGTTCTTTTTCTTATCCCGACCGAGTTCGGTTACCTCTGCCGTTTTTTGCTGTTCGTGAACGAGGTAATCGAGGGTAACGCCGAAAAGCTCGGCTATTTTTATCAGCACCGAAACATCGGGCACCGACTCGGCTCTTTCCCACTTTGAAACGGCTTTGTCGGAATAGTTCAGTCTTTCGGCAAGGTCGAGCTGGGTCATTCCTGCGGCAGTACGAAGCTCGGTTATGTTTTTGGCTATAATCGGTTTAAGCTCGTTCATTCGGGTCCTCTTTCTTTTATTTTTATATATTGTATCACATTTCCTAAAATAAATCAAGACGGCAAAAATCGTCGATTCTACTGTCAGTAGAGTGATGGCTTGTCAACTCTACCGCCAGTTTTTAAGGGGTGTAGCCCGACTGTCACAAAGTAGGTTTAATTTCTCCTGGAAAATGGGTACAATATCCACAGGTTTTGCATAAAGCAACTCCTACATAACTTTACGGAGATGAATTTATGAGCAACTATACTATAATGACCGATTCGGCCTGTGACCTTAAGCCCTCTTGCTTAGAGGAGCTCGGCGTAAAATT
Source organism: Acutalibacteraceae bacterium (assembly GCA_045537915.1). Lineage (GTDB taxonomy): Bacteria > Bacillota > Clostridia > Oscillospirales > Acutalibacteraceae > SFWF01. The sequence continues at coordinate 41,615 of JAZSQK010000012.1, read as the reverse complement.
TTTAAGTCTGTCCTTTGTTTTTGAGGGAGAAAATAAGGTATATTCAAACTTTGACCTTAGCCCCGACGAGTTTTACTCGGCTATGAGGGACGGCAAGACAGCAAAGACCTCTGCTGTAAATGTTGCCGCCTTCAAGGACTTTTTTGAAGAGGAACTGGCCCTCGGCAATGATATTCTCTACCTCGGCTTTTCTTCGGGGCTCAGCACAACCTTTAATTCGGCTTCGATTGCCGCAGATGAACTTAAAGAAAATTTTCCCGACCGCAAGATAATCTGTATTGACTCTCTTGCCGCTTCGGCAGGTTTCGGTATGCTTGTATACCTTGCTGCAAAGGAAAAAGAAAAGGGCGCCTCAATCGAGGAGGCGGCGCAGTTTGCAAAGGAGACCGTGCCCTCCCTTGCCCACTGGTTTACCGTAAACGACCTTGAATACCTAAAGCGTGGGGGCAGAGTTTCTCCGACGGTTGCTTTCGTAGGCGGTCTGCTCGGCATAAAGCCTATCCTCCATGTTGACGATGAAGGTCATCTTATAAAAATGACCACCGTCAGAGGCAGAAAGGCCTCTATAGAGGCTCTTGCCGATAAGTTCGGCGTGCTGGCAAAGAACAAGCTCGGTCCCGTATGGGTTTCGCACGGCGACTGCGAGGAGGACGCAAAGGCTCTGGCCTCGGTTGTAAAAAGCAAGTACGGCGTAGAGGTTTCTCTCATTACCGATGTAGGTCCCGTTATCGGCGCACACTCGGGCCCCGGCACCATTGCATTCTTCTTTTTAGGTAACAAAAGATAATCGTGAAAACCCCTCTGGGCCTACAACTTATTTACGTCATTTTACCTTCTGTAAAATTAAAACAGCGAAGAAAATTCTTCGCTGTTTTTTTATTTCATAAACAATTCAAAAAGCATAAATATTATCGGTATTGTTATACAGGAAAGCAGATGGGATATTAGCGCCATTCCTGCCGCATCCGAAGTATCCTTCTCATAGGCCGCAGGAATAACCACCGTATTAAGTCCGAGGGGCATAGCCACCGAGCAGATAGTACAGAGCGCCAGTCCGTAAGGGAGTTTTATGAGCCAGACAGCCAGAATGCAAACTATTGGGATAACAATAAGCCGTAAAACCGAAGCGGCGTATATAGCGATGTTAAGAAGTGTTTTTCTTAAATCTATCTTAGCAATGGTCATTCCCGTAAGCAGCATAGCTACGGGTGACATACAATTTCCGAGCGAGGTTACCGAACTGCTTATAAATGACGGCAGTTTTAAGCCGACAAGTCCTATTATCATACCTATGACCATACATATAAACATTGGGTTTATAAGCTTTTTAAGCTCCTTGAGCATACTTCTTTTTCCTTCGGTCTCGGGCATAAGCAGTTTGGGCACCGCCCAGACATATATCAGTATCCAGAAAGGAATTACAAAGATAAGGTAATCTACAAATATGTCAGGGAACAGGGCTGCTACGACCGCATTGCCCATAAACCCGAAATTTGCAAATGTGAGTCCGTAAGTGTAGATTTTGCGGAGATACTCATCCTTTGAAAACAGTTTTGCGACAAAAATTCCCACAAGCATCGATAGGGCTATTACTACGCTTCCGCAAAGAAAATACTGCCAGGCAACCGACAATCTGCTTGGTGTAAAACTGCTCATAAAGGTGCCGAGTACAAGGGCAGGAATAAAGACATCGTTCTCAAGTTTTGAAAGGGTAGATGCCGCATGCTCTCCTACAAATTTGAAATGAACAAGTATGTATCCTATTGCTATAAGCAATACGAGAAATCCCATCTGGTTTAGGGTGGAAAGGAACACTGTCATGCCTTTTCCCCCCTTAAAAGCGAGATTTCAGCTTTCATAATTAACATAATAAAACCTTCTTTTTTTCTAAAGGACTACGCCGTCCTTAAAAATAGAAATTTCTCTGTAGCCGTGCTTTTCGTTTTTAGTCTTTTCGCCCTCGGCCACCGAGATTACATATTCAAAAAACTCCTCGTCGCAGTCGACGCCGTCAAGTATCCTTCCTGCGTTGAAATCTATCCATCTGGACTTTTTCTCTGCTAAAGCTGTGTTTGTAGCAACCTTGACGGTGGGGACAGGGGCACCGACAGGGGTTCCTCTTCCTGTTGTGAAAAGAATGAGGTGAACACCTGCCGCCATAAGATTGGTTATGGCGACTATATCATTTCCCGGTCCGTTTAACAGGTTAAGTCCGTTCTTCGAAAGGCGGTCGCCGTAGTCAAGCACGTCGACTACACTGCGGCTGCCCGATTTCTGAACACATCCGAGGGACTTTTCCTCAAGGGTGGTAATGCCGCCCTTTTTATTTCCGGGAGAGGGGTTTTCATAAATTACCTGATTATGTCTTTCGTAATATTCCTTAAAATTATTGATAAGCTTTACCGTTTTATCAAAAACCTCTCGGTTTTGGGCCCTTGCCATAAGCAGATGCTCTGCCCCGAACATCTCGGGAACCTCGGTAAGTACACAGGAGCCACCTGCATCAATAAGCATATCGGCAAATCGTCCAACCAGCGGATTTGCGGTAATTCCCGAAAATCCGTCTGAGCCTCCGCATTTGAGTCCGACCTTGAGGGCCGATACGGGAATCGGCTGACGGTTAAACCGAGAGGCATACTCTTTCAGCTCATTTATAAGCCTTACTCCCTCGGCAACATCATCCTCAAAATCCTGACAGTTTAAAAATTTTACCCTTTTCTCGTCATAAGGCCCAAGCACTCCCTTGAAAACCTCTATATTGTTGTTTTCACAGCCGAGCCCGAGCACCAAAACACCTGCGGCGTTAGGATGGTTGACCATTCCGCAGAGAATTTTCTGTGTCGTTTTCTGGTCATCTCCAAGCTGTGAGCAACCAAAGGGATGGGGAAAGTGAAACGCCCCTGTAAGACGGGAAAGCTCCTCTGCAACCTTGTTGACACAGCCTACAGTATTAACAATCCAGATGTCGTTTCGAATACCGATACTGCCGTCCTCACGCAGATAACCCATAAAGGTTCTGCCATTATACCCGCTCTCCCGCTTTTCCTCGGCAAAGGGGGTGTATTTATACTCAATACGGCCCGAAAGATTGGTCTTCATATTGTGTGTATGTACCTGTTCGCCCTTTTTAATATCGCAGACCGCATGACCTATAGGATTGCCGTATTTAATTACATTTTCGCCCTCTTTAATATCGCAAAGGGCAAACTTGTGGCCTGATAAGAGGTCTACCTCTACATTGTCAAGCTTATTTATTAACATTTTTCTTTACCTCTTGCGTCATAAAGGAAATATCCTCTCCCCAAAGTTCAGTATTAGAAAGAATCTCCTCTACCGTCCCGTTCTTCATAAACTCGACCACCTTGGGTTCGTCGTTTGTCATATCGGTCTTATAGAATTCAATAAGCTTTGCAAGGGAGAAGGTCAGTGCTTCGGGGAGTTTACCCATTCTTCTGTTATATTCAAGAATCGAGGGCAGAACACGAACCTTGAATTTTGAAATCGAATTGAGAGCAATAGAAGAAAGGTAATGCTTTATGTAGGGATTTGCAAAACGTACCATTACATTTTCGGCATAATCTAAAAGCTCGTCTTTGTCAAGGTCGAGTGTGGGTATTATCTCCTCAAATACGCACCTTTTAAGATGGGCCGACATTACAGGATCATCAATTGCATCCTTGACCGTCTCGAGTCCCGACAGCAGAGCGTAAGGCACCATAGAGGTGTGAGCGCCGTTTAAGATTCTGACCTTTCTGGTTCTGTATCTCTCAAGCTGGTCCTTTGTTACTATGACATTAAGACCTGCTTTGGCGAAGGGCAGTTCGCTCTCAAGGTCATATTCGGTCTCGATAACCCAGAGATGGAAATATTCCGAGGTGTTGAGCATATTGTCCTCATAGCCGAGGTCGATATCCTCTCCCTTGGGAAAGCCTGTATTTATGCGGTCAACAAGGGTGTTTGTAAAGATATTTTCCTTTTCTACGAAGTTTTTAAAAGCTTCGCCCAGACCCCAGAGGTCTGCATACTGTAAAATACATTTTTTGAGATTATCTCCGTTGCGGTCGATAAGCTCACAAGGCAGAAATATAAAGCCCGAAAGTCCCTTTTCAAATCTTCTCTTTAAAAGCAGCGTAACCTTTGCGGGAAAGGTTGTGGGGGGCGCATCGGTCGCCTTATCGCTGTCTAAGAAAACTATACCCGACTCGGTGGTGTTTGAAATAACAAATCGCATATCGGGATTATCTGCAAGGGCAAGATAATCCTCAAAATCCTCGTAGGGCTTTACGCAGCGTGAAATAACATTACAAAGGGTGGTATCTACCCCCTCTGCGCCACGGATAATGTGAGTGTATCCGCAGTTCTGTGCCGTCAGCATATCGCACATACCTTTTTCTATGGGCTGAACGACAACCACGCTTCCCTCAAAAACGCCCTTGTCGGTCATTTTCTGTATCATCCAGTCGGCAAAGCCACGCAAAAAGCCGCCTTCGCCAAATTGAATTATTCTTTCTCTACTTTGTGTTTTCTTAAAAACCTCTGCCATTTTGTTGTCTCCTTTTGAAGAAAATGTCGCTGTTACTATATAATACTATATATTCCTGTTTTTTTCCATAATAATTTTTGCTAAATATTGTAAAAATAACAGGATTTTTTGTAGCATAATTAAATTGTTGTGTTTTTTTGCCGTTCGTGGTAAAATAACATCTGTTAGAGTAGGCATTCAAGCGTTTAGTGCCGTCGGGACGGGGAGTTGTCCGATGGACGAAAGGGAGCATTCCCTGCGGTTTGATTGCCGCATCCCGCTAAACAGACCGGAGCATTGTTTTTATATTCCTCTCTGACTTTAGTGGTAAGGGAGGATTTTAAATGAATAAAAAACAAAAGAGTCTTTTTAAACTGGTGCTTTGCGCACTTTTTTGCGCCGTTTCGGTAGTGCTCAGCCGCTTCTTTTCCTTTAACGTATGGAATTTAAGCATTGGGCTCTCCTTTCTGCCCGTAATGCTCTCGGCCACAATATGCGGTTCGCTCTGGGGCGGTATCTGCGGTGGGGTTGCCGACCTTATCGGCGCTCTGCTTTTCCCCTTCGGCACCTATTTCCCCGGCTTTACGGCGGTCGCCTTTTTTATGGGCTTTATTTTTGGCGTTGCGGGAAAATCCTGCAAGGTTTCCGCCAAACCTGCGCTACGCTTTTTGCTGACCTTTGCAGTTCTTCTGCTCGGTCATCTCATAGGCACACTTTTGTTGAATTCTTTATGGATAAGCATTCTTTACGGCAGTCCTTATACAGCGGTGCTTATAACCCGTATTCCCTTGGCGGCGGCAATGACGGTTATACAAAGCATCTGCTCGGTGCTTATCTATAAATTTATAGTCCCTGTCGTAAACAAGATCACAAAATAAAGGAGAAATCTTATGAAAAAAGATGTTATCATCATAGGCGCCGGTCCCGCCGGTATCTTTACCGCCCTTGAAATGATTAAATCGGGCAGTAAGAAAAGCATTACCATTATTGAAAAGGGTGCCCCCATTGAAAAACGCTCCTGTCCCAAACATAAGACCAAGACCTGTGTAAACTGCAAGCCCTACTGCCATATTACAACCGGTTTTTCGGGCGCAGGCGCCTTCTCGGACGGAAAACTTTCCCTTTCCTACGAGGTGGGCGGAGATCTCCCCAGCCTTATCGGCGAGGATCTTGCACAGGAGACCATACACTATACCGATAAAATATATCTCGATTTCGGCGCCGACAGCAAGATTGAGGGCGTCGGAAACGACGAAGAGGTAAAGGAAATAAGAAAACGTGCCATTAAGGCGGGACTCAAGCTTGTCGACTGTCCCATACGCCATCTCGGAACAGAAAAGGCACAGGATATATATCTTGCTATTGAGAACTATCTGCGTGATAAGGGTGTTGAGCTTCTTTTCGGATATGAGTGCAAGGACCTTATTATAAAAGAGGGCATCTGCTCGGGCGTTGTTGTTTGCAAGGGCAACAACGAGGAGGTTATCGAGGGCAAGGATATTGTTGTTGCGACCGGCCGAAGAGGCGCCGACTGGCTTGAAAAGCTCTGCGCCGAGCACGAAATTGCCCATCAGCCCGGAACGGTTGATATCGGCGTTCGTGTAGAGGTCCGTAATGAGATTATGGAAAAGGTCAACAAGGTTCTTTATGAGTCAAAGCTCATAGGATACCCGCAGCCCTTTAAAAATAAGGTGCGCACCTTCTGCCAGAATCCCGGCGGTTTTGTAAGTCAGGAGAATTATGACAACAATCTGGCGGTTGTAAACGGCCACTCCTACAAGGAGCTAAAATCCAACAACACAAACCTTGCTATCCTTGTTTCACACAACTTCTCCGAGCCCTTTAATCAGCCCATTGATTATGCCGTAAAGGTCGGAGAGCTTACCAATATGCTGGGAGCCGGTCACATTATGGTACAGCGCTTCGGGGATATCCTTGACGGAAAGCGCACCTGGGCAAAAGAACTTGCGCAGTCGAATGTCAGACCTACTCTGCCCGACGCTGTTGCAGGGGATATAACCGCCGCCATGCCCTACCGAGCTATGATGAATATAATCAACTTTATAAAGGCGGTTGACGAGGTTGTTCCGGGTTTTGCAAGCGGAGAAACTCTGCTCTACTCGCCCGAGCTTAAGTTCTATTCCAACCGAGTAAAAATGGATAAGGACTTCAATACAAATGTTAAGGGACTTTACTGTCTCGGAGATTCTTCGGGCTGGACAAGAGGTCTTATGATGGCATCGGTAATGGGTGTTCTTATGGGAAGGAAGCTTGTTTAATGTCTCCTATTTCAGATAAGACTGTATACTCTTTCAGAAAGCCCGACTGCAGCGAAAAGGAAAATATCTGCTATGACGCTTTAGAAGAGCTTTCTATACCTTATGAGCGTGTCAGTCATGAGCATATCAGCACTATGGAGGGCTTATTCGAGGTCAATGAGGCTCTCGGGGTAAATATCTGTAAAAACCTCTTTCTCTGCAATGCCCAGAAAACCGATTTTTATCTTGTCTTAATGCCGGGGGAAAAGCCCTTTAAAACAAAGCTTCTCTCCCCCCAACTGAACTGTTCACGCCTTTCCTTTGCTCCCGCAGAATTTATGGAGGAGCTTATAAACTGCAGCCCCGGAAGTGCGAGTGTATTGGGACTTCTCTTTGATAAAGAGATAAAGGTTCGGCTTGTAATAGATAAGGACCTTCTTAAAGATGAATATATCGGCTGTCACCCCTGTGACAACTCCTCAAGTCTTAAAATAAAGACCGCAGATGTCCTTGATAAATTGATTCCATATACAAACCATACTCCCTCCTTTGTTGAGCTTTAAATATTAAAGCGAGAAGATTTTATTCTTCTCGCTTTTCTTTTATCTCAAAATAATATTTTCTTTTTGTCGGCGGAAAATCATCAAGCAGACCATATTCGGGGTCGTAAAATTTCCCCTTATAATAGAGCGACCAGTGCCAACATTTAGGGGTTTCAAGACTTAAAATGCAAATTGGCGGAAGCTCACTCTTTTTGCTGACCTCTTTTCGCTGTCGGTCATATTCAATGCCGTAAAGCTCAAGAATACCGAACATATCCTTGAGTTTGGTTTCCCTGTCGGTGCCGACCGCCCTTATAACCTGGTCCACCTCGGTATCGGTCAGCATTGCAAGTACTGCCTGTCCGCAGGCAAGAGGGTTTGGCTCATATATATGTACAGGAGATTTTGTTAAAGGCATTTGAGCTCAAACTCCCCGTTTTCAAAAAGGATATATCCGTGGCCTGTGTTTTCCTTGGGTATCGACACAGAACCGGGATTTACATAGGTATAATCCTCAAACTCTTCTAGTTTCTGCACATGGGTGTGACCGCAAAGCAGTATATCTCCCTTTTTGAGCGGCGGCAGATTAGCCTCGTTGAATTTGTGTCCATGGGTAGCAAAAATCCGCATTCCTCCCTCGCAGATAAAGGCGTAATCGGCAAGTATCGGGAACCCGAGCACCATCTGGTCGACCTCGGTATCGCAGTTACCCCGAACGCAGAGGATTTCGTCCTTTATACCGTTTAGCAGCTCTATAACCTTTTTTGGCGCATAGCCTTCGGGCAGGTCGTTTCTCGGCCCGTGATAAAGTATATCTCCAAGTAATAGCAGACGGTCTGCCCCACTTGTCTCATAGGCTTCAAGCATTTTTTCGCACCAGAAGGCGCTGCCGTGAATATCACTTGCAATAAAAATCTTCATAGGCTCTCCCATTGGTTTGTTTTGTTAATATACATTATAATATATCTTCCGCCTCTTGGCAAGTGGCCCGTTTTAAAAAAAGCAGTTGACACACAGATATTGTTGTGATATCATAATGATATCATAGAACATACGGAGGTTTTATTTATGACAGAAAAAGTTTTGAGCAACAAGAAAAACGGTATGCTTGTGCTTGTTTTAAGCATTCTCATTTATCTTTTAGGTACAGTAATTATGATTTTGGGCATTATCGGAATGGAAAACGGCGAGTTCTACGGCCTTCCCATTTTTATTCCCGGAGTTTTAATTGTCTGCCTGGGTTGGATAGCCTGGCTCGGTCTAAAGGTATTAAAGCCTCAGGAAGCCCTTGTTCTTACCCTTTTCGGCAAATATATCGGCACCATAAAGGACGCAGGCTTTTACTTTGTAAACCCCTTCTGCACCGCCGTTAATCCTGCGGCAAGCACAAAACTTAACCAGAGCGGAGATGTCGGAGTAAAGAAGACGGTATCGCCCTCGGGGGCCTCTGCCGAGGTGGAGCTTGTCAATAAAAAGATCTCTTTAAAAATTATGACCCTCAATAACAACCGACAGAAGATTAACGACTGTCTGGGCAATCCTATTGAAATAGGAATTGCGGTAACATGGAGGATAGTTGACACCGCAAAGGCGGTATTTAATGTAGATAACTATAAGGAATTCCTTTCTCTCCAGTGTGACAGCGCCCTTCGCAATGTCGTTAGAATTTACCCCTATGATGTGGCTCCTAATGTCGATACCACAGGCGACGGCGTTGCCGACGAGGGTAGTCTGCGTGGTTCAAGTGAGGTGGTTGCCGAGCGTATCCGCAAGGAGATTCAAACCCGTGTCGATGAGGCAGGAATCGAAATTGTCGAAGCAAGAATAACCTATCTGGCATATGCTCCCGAAATTGCAGCGGTTATGCTTCAGCGTCAGCAGGCATCGGCTATTATTGATGCTAGAAAGATGATAGTCGACGGCGCTGTAGGTATGGTTGAAATGGCTCTTGAGCGTCTGAACGAAGGCAAAATGGTCGAACTCGACGAAGAACGCAAGGCGGCAATGGTTTCAAACCTTCTTGTCGTGCTCTGCGGAAACCACGATGCTCAGCCGATAGTAAACTCGGGAAGTCTTTACTGATATGAACGAGCAGAGTAAAAAACAGATACCCCTGCGCCTTTCGCCAAAGCTTTATAACGCCATCGCAGCCTGGGCAGAGGATGACTTCCGCTCGGTCAACGGACAGATAGAATACCTGCTTTCAGAATGTGTCCGTCAGCGCAAGAAAAACGGCAAATATGTATCGGATGAAATAGATATGCCTTTGGATATTGATATAGAGTAAAGAAAAAGAAGTGCGGAATTTCCGCACTTCTTTTTTAATTAGCGATAATTGTACTGCGGCGGTAAAAAAGCAAACAGAGTGTAAATAAAATGTAAAACTAGTGGTTGAAAAACAGATATTTTAATGTTATAATCAAATTGCCGAATATTTGTTCGATTGGAGAAGCCGATATGTCAAGACCGTCTATGTCTGAAAAACAGTTTTCTGTCTATAACTTTTTAGTAAAGGCTCTGGCGGGCGGAGTGCCGCCTACCGTGCGTGAAATCTGTCTGGAGACCAAAATTAAATCCACCTCTACCGTTCACGCCATACTTAACTGGCTTGAGGAAAACGGATATATCGAGCGTGACCCCCGTTTTTCCCGCTCAATCCGCATAGCAGGTACCCAAAGCACCGCACAGATACCTGTAATAGGAAGGGTGACCGCAGGACAGCCCATTCTGGCCGTTGAGGAAATTGAGGATTATATCCCTTACGCCACAAGCGACTCTGAGGGTCTTTTCGCTCTTCGGGTTGTCGGCTACAGTATGCGGGATGTCGGCATTATGGACGGAGATATCGTTATCGCCGATAAGGACGCTTATACAAAAAGCGGAGATATTGTTATCGGAATGGACGGTGACGAGGCAACCGTTAAGCGACTGCTCGTTCAGAACGGACAGGTAATCTTTATGCCCGAAAACCCCGATTTTGATCCCATTTATCCCGAAAAACCCTCGGTTCTCGGAAAGGTTATAGGAAGCTTTAGGAAGTACTGATATGCAAAGAAAATATATTGAGATTTTTACCGACGGAGCCTGTTCGGGCAACCCCGGACCGGGCGGTTGGGGGGCCGTTCTTCGTTACGGCATAGTCGAAAAGGAACTCTCAGGCGGAGAAAAAGAAACCACAAATAACCGTATGGAGCTGACCGCCGTTTTAAAGGCGCTTGGAGCCCTCAAGGAGCCCTGCAAGGTAAAGCTTACTACCGACTCAAAGTATGTCTGCGAGGCTATAAATCAGGGTTGGGTCTATTCCTGGCAAAAAAACGGTTGGAAAAAGGCCGATAAAAAACCCGCCCTTAATGTTGATTTGTGGGAGGAGCTTTTGCCCTTACTACGTCGGCACGATGTAGACTTTGTCTGGGTAAAGGGCCATGCAGGGCACCCCGAAAACGAGCGTTGCGACCGCCTTGCCGTAAATTTTTATAAAAACTTAAAATAAAAAAGCATCGGATTAAATCCGATGCTTTTTTTGCTCCCGCCCTGCCGTATCGAGCAAATCATAACCTGCTTTCAGCAGGTGGGTGTTCGCCGTTCGGTTTTGTGCTTCCAACGTCCAAGATATATCTTTCAATACCTCGGGAGGCCTGCATACCCGCCGACCGAGCCAAACTCCCGTTTATATGGTTGTAGGGTTATAAATGCCAACGTTCGCGTACAGGGCAGGAAGAAAAATTTATTCGTTTTCGGAAATTTCGTAAAAATCCTCAAGTCTTTCGATAAAGGCGTCGGCAACAAATTCATACTCGTCGTCATCCTCTATCTCGTAATAATATTCCTCGCCGTTTTCCTCTCCAACCTTGACGATAACCAGCTCACCGCTGTCCTGCAGCATCTTCTCGGGGTCATCAAACAAAGGGAGCATTGCGAGATATCTTCCCTCGTCACTCTCTATAGCGTCAATGACCTCAAAGTTGTATTCCTTTCCGTCATCGTCTATAAGTGAAATAAGGTCGGGCTCGTATCCTAATTCGTCTTTATTATAGTTTTCCATAAGAAATTCTCCTATCTTGTTTCTGTAAATATTTTACCCTTTTATGTGGCATTAGTCAATATTGAATTGACAATATAATCTTTACGGCTTAAAATTATTTTGAAATGAGGTTTTATAGGTGAATAATATAATACTTATAGGAATGCCCGGTTGCGGCAAAAGCACCGTCGGCGTTTTACTTGCCAAAATCTGCGGTTATTCTTTTTTGGACTGCGACCTTCTTATCCAGAGCAAAACGGGCAAAAAACTTTTCGAGCTTATTGACAGCGAGGGTAATGATGGATTTTTGAAGTTGGAAAACGATATTATTCGGGATGTAAGCTGCGAAAATACCGTTATTGCAACCGGCGGAAGCGCCGTTTACTGCGAGGAAGCTATGGAGCACCTTAAAAGTATCGGGAAAATTGTATACATTAAGGTTTCCCCCGACGAGATAAAAAAACGCATAACAAATTTTTCTACCAGAGGAATTGTTATGAAAAATGCTTCTGATATTTATGAGCTTTATGCCGAGAGGACTCCTCTTTATGAAAAATATGCCGACATTACGGTCGAGCCAAAATCCGACGATTTATCCCAAAACGCCCTCTTAATCGCCGAGCTTCTTAAAGTTTAACTTTATGTAACCCTTTTTTACTTAATTGTTACTAAGTCGTAATCGCATTTTAACTACTTTTTCTCCGAAATAGAGTATACTTTAATAAAGAGAACCGAAAAGGAGTGAGCGGGTTATGAAATTTAGAATTTTGAGCATTGTTTTTGCCGTTGTTTTAATTATTTCCTGCTCGGTTTCTGCTCCCGTTTATGAGGTTTTTGCGCAAGGTTCCTTGGTCGACGAGAACAAGGTGCTTTTCGCCCGTATTGAAAATATGCTTGATCACAATCAGGTCTACGGCGATGATTTCGACAGCACCACCAAAATGGTCAACAACTCCCTTTCCATTCTGCTTGACAAGACAGAAGATGACAGCAGTTTTATAGACAGAGAGATTGTAGAGGGCTTTGTATATAATATGTACGGAATTACCCTTGCTCAGTATGAGGAAAATCCCGATTTTCCCAAGGAAGACGGCTTCATCTTTATAGTCCCCCGTGGGTTTGACCTTTATGACCACACGGTTATCTCGGTCGAGGATGACGGAGATTATCTTTATGTTGAGTCGAAGGTTTGTGTTACCTCCCACGACGCTCAGGTTTATGAGCTTAACTGCTTATCAAACCTTAAAAAATCCGAGGACAGCTCTTTTGGTTATATTATTGTCTACAGTCTTTTAAAATAATTTCTTTAATTAAACGAAAAAGCACCGTTTTCACGGTGCTTTTCCTTTTTCGAGGGGTTTGAGGAGAAGGTGTGAAGCATCACACCTGCAGCTTTGGAATTGCGGCGTTCCTTGCTGCATTTTTAATGTACACTAAAAACTTTGTTATTCTATGAACGAATTTTAAATAAAAAATTAACATTGGAATAATAACCGACCTTAATGTCAACAATAATCTTGTTCAATTAAAATAAGGCGGTTGTTATAAATGAAATATTATGAAACAAAAATATCAAACGTGTTTAAAGGCAAGAGCTTTTATCTTATAATCGCCCTCTGCCTTATTGCAATCGGCGTTGCCTCCTGGATGGCCTTTGACCGCATCGAAGATGAGACTCCTACTCCCTCCGATATCGGCACGGCAGAGAATATTCCTTCGGCGGACAGCCCAACCCAAAGCGAACCCGAAGATGCCGATAATGTCAAGGATGTAGAGGGTACGGCAAGTGAGCTTTACGGGAGTTCAGAGCAAACTGAGAGCGAGGAGCCGGAGCCTGTAGAGCCCTCGACAAATGCGGTAAACTATATATTGCCCCTTAACGGAAATATCGCAAAGCATTTCAGCGACGATGAGCTTGTATATTCAAACACCTATAAGGATATGCGACTTCATACAGGAATAGATATTGTCGGCAAGGCGGGGGATACTGTCAAAAGCTCGGGTAACGGAATTGTTGTGGCAATCATCGATGATGCAAAGCTCGGCAAATATGTCGAGGTTGACCACGGTAACCGTACGGTTGCCCGTTACTGCGGTCTTGACAAGGTAAGCGTTGCCGAGGGGGATATCGTAACGGCAGGAGCAAAGCTCGGCACACTCGGTACCGTGACCGACGAATGTCTCGACGAAACGCACCTTCATCTTGAGTTTTATAAGGATGAAATATCTGTGGATCCTCTGTCGGTAATCTATCCCGATTAACAGAAAAAGGCGTTGTTAAAACGCCTTTTTTTTATTTACATATTCGACATTTTTTCTTATTTCATCGATAAGGGCAGATGGGCTGTCAAACCGCTTTTCCTCTCTTAAATATTCGATAAAGGAAAGCTTTATATCCTTATTGTAGCAGTCGCCCTCAAAGCCTATAATATAGGTCTCGGCCCCCACAAAGTCGGTTGTGTATGTCGGTCTTACTCCTATGTTGGTTACACCGTCAAAGCTGCTCCCGTCAATATCTACCCTTGTGTGATAAACACCGAAGCGGAGCTCTGCCTTGTCGGTGGGATAAACTTGATTTGCAGTCGGAAAGCCCAGCGTTTTTCCACGCTTATCTCCCTGTGTAACCCTTGCGGTAAAGGAAAAGGGTTCTCCTAAAAGCCGATTAGCTTTTTCAATTTCTCCCTCTTTTAAAAGCTCCTTTATATAGGAGGTCGAAAGGGTTTTGCCCTCGGTCCTTACCTCCTCGGCCTCGAAATATTCTATGCCGTTTTTGCGGCAATATTCCTTTAGAAAGGCGGTATCTCCGACGGCATTTTTACCAAATCGGAAGTTAAAACCGCAACAAATTTTCTTTATATCTTTTCGGTCTGCCAACAGCTTCAAAAACTCCTCGGGGGAAAGGTCCTTAACTTTAGAAAACTCCAGTATAAGCACCTCATTAACCCCTGCAGAAAGAAGCTTTTCTCTGCGCTCGTCAAGCGAAAGCAAACTTCTGTCGCTCTTTTGAGGAAGCTTATCAAATGTAACGGCAAGGCTTTTATAGCCGCTGTTTGCAGCAGCCTGTAAAACCGCTATATGCCCCTTGTGCACCGAGTCGAACATGCCCAGCGCTATTGCATATTGCGTCACATTCATCTCCTCCTCTTTTTTGTTTACACAGAGCCTGTTACGCACTTAATGGCAACCTGCCCAAGCAAATTATCGGCAATGCCTATTCCGAGCAGAGCCTCCTTGTGCTTTACTCTTAAAAGCTCCCCATCGGAATAATCCGACTCCTTTAGCCTTTCATATGCCAACTGGCCGCCGTTTGTAAAGCGCACTGCCTGTTTTTCGGTAACCTGCAGCTCACGCAAATGCATTACTGCATATTCCTCGCTTTTAAGAAAACTGCGAATGTTGTCCTCGTTCAGTTCATTGAGCTTTACACACTCGCTCTCATTAAAGCCGCAGGTGGAATTTCTGCGAAGAGCGGTCATAGTAGCGCCGCAGCCGAGAGCCTCGCCTATGTCTCGGCATAGGCTTCTGATATATGTACCCTTTGAACAGCGGACAAAAATTTTAAAGGTGTCCCCCTCAAATTCCTCAAGGAAAAGCTCATAACAGGTTATCTTCCTCGGCTCTATTTCTATACTTTCTCCCCGTCTTGCAAGTTCATAAAGGCGGACTCCGTCTTTTTTTATAGCCGAATAAATCGGCGGAGTTTGCTCGGTTTCTCCTAAAAACTCCAAAAGAACCTTTTCTATCTGCTCCCTTGTTACCGAAACCGTTTTTTGCTCTAAAACCTTACCCGTTATATCACAGGTGTCGGTGGTAATTCCGAGCTTTACTGTTGCTGTATAGGACTTTTCGGCCTCGAGCAGTATTCCCGAAAGAGCGGTGGCCCTGCCTAAAAATATAGGCAACACACCTGTAGCTAAAGGGTCGAGGGTGCCTGTGTGGCCGACACGCTTCTCATTAGCAATTCTCTTTACCCTTGCGACTGCGGCAAAGGAGGTCAGACCCTCCGGCTTATCAATTAACAGAAATCCCTGCATCACTTTCCTCCAGAGCGGCCTTTATAACCTTTAATATCTGCTTTTTGACCGAGGTAAGACTGCCCTCTAGAGTACAGCCTGCCGCCGCCTTATGTCCTCCGCCGCCGAGCTGCTTACATATAGCAGAGGCATCAAGAGGGGGATAGGTGCGAAGCGAAACTTTAAAAAGATTCTTAGCCGTTTGTTTTATAGAAACACCCGCAAGAACACCCTCTACCGAGCGGGAAATAGCCGCAACCCCCTCAAGCTCACTGCCCGAACAGCCTGTTTTTTTCTGCATATCAAGGGTGACGGCAAGAACCATACATCTGTTTTTGAAATGATACTCGGCCTTTTGCAGAGCCATCATTTCAAGCTCAAGTCGGTTCTTGGATTTTGTATCGAACATTATGCGGTTTATCTCTGCCGCATCAACCCCGATTTCATAAAGCCTTGCGGCAACCTCGTGGGTTTTGACCGTCACATTTGAGTATTTAAAACAGCCTGTATCGGTTGAAAGTCCGGTGTAAAGCGCATTTGCAATATTGTGGTCAAACTCTATGCCGAGCTCATCGAGAATTTCATAAACACACTCTGCAGTAGCCGCCGCCTTATCGTCGAGATAAAGCCTCTTTGCATATCGAGTGTTGGATATGTGGTGGTCGATATTAAGGTCTATTCTGCCCTCAAACTGAACATACAGATCTCCAAGCAGTTTAATGTCGGCAACATCTACCGCCACAACCGTTTCGGGCGCAAAGGAAGAGTCATTATCGTCGATAAAATAATCATACTTATGAGGTATCTCATCGCAACAGATTACCTGTACCTTTTTACCAAGCTTTTTAAGCCCCATTTTAAGCGCATAGGCGCTGCCGAGGGTGTCCCCGTCGGGAGAGGCGTGGCAGAGCACGACATAATTATCCCTCTCCTTTAAAAAGGAGCATATTTCTGCCAACGACAGAACAGCGCAGTTATTCTCCATCTTTATCCTCTCCTTCAAAGGAGTTAACGATGCGGGAAATGTTTGCGCTGATTTCAATCGAATCATCGGCAATAAAGCGAAGCTCGGGCACCTTGCGAAGCTTGAGTCTGCTTCCAAGCTCTCTGCGGACAAAACCCGCCGCATTTTTTAATGCCTTGACGCTCTCTACCGTCTTTTCCTTGCCCTCAATGGCGCTGACATAAACGGTGGCATAGGACATATCGCCCGAAACATCGAGCTTAACGATGCTGAGCAGCTTGGATACCCTCGGGTCCTTTATCTCACGCAAGATATCCGAGAGAGCAAGTTTTATATCTGAGGTGACACGGTTAATTTTAAATCCTGCCATATTATCCTCCAAATTTTAAAATTTCCTGCCGCAGAGCAACACTATACGGCAACTGTATTAACGTGAGAATTTTTCTACTGAAGAAGGCGGCGGTGCGAAGACATATCGAGTATATTTCGAGCGCCGCCGACAATGTCAGACGGAAAATTATAAGTTAATCACGGTATTCCTCGATGATGAAGGCTTCGAGTATATCTCCTTCTTTGATATCGGCAAACTTCTCAAGTCCGATACCGCATTCATAGCCCTGTGCTACCTCCTTGACATCGTCCTTGAAACGCTTTAAGGAATCAATCTTATCCTCGGCAACAACAATTCCGTCACGAACGACACGTATCTGACAAGCCCTTGTGACCTTACCGTCGGTTACATAGCAGCCTGCGATGGTGCCGACACCCGAAATCTTGAAGGTCGAACGAACCTCGATAGAGCCCATATCGACATCTCTGTATTTGGGTGCGAGCATACCCTTCATAGCGGCCTCAATCTCCTCGATAGCGTCGTAGATAACCCTGTAAAGACGCATATCTACTCCGTCCTTCTCGGCGGCTGCCTTTGCTACTGCATCGGGACGGACATTAAATCCTACAATTATAGCGCCCGAGGTCTGTGCAAGCATAACGTCGGTATCGTTGATACCGCCGACTGCTCCGTGGATTACCTTTACACGAACCTCATCGTTAGAAAGCTTTTCAAGCGACTGCTTTACCGCTTCAACCGAGCCCTGAACGTCGGCCTTAACGATAATGTTAAGCTCCTTGAGTCCGCCCTCTCCAAGCTTATCAAAGAGATTGTCAAGGGTGACCTTCTGGGCAGAATTCCAGATTTCATCCTTAATCTTCTGCTTTCTCTGCTCGACAAGCTCACGAGCAAGACGCTCGTCAGAAACGGCGTCAAAGGTGTCTCCCGCTGTGGGAACCTCGGCAAGACCTGCTATCTCAACAGGAACCGAAGGTCCTGCCTCTTTAAGCTTCTGGCCCTTTTCGTTGGTCATAACACGGACACGGCCTACGGCGGTACCCGCAACTATAATATCTCCGCTCTTGAGTGTACCGTTCTGAACGAGAAGTGTAGCGATAGGTCCTCTTCCCTTATCAAGACGAGCCTCAATTACAACTCCCTTTGCACGACGGTTGGGGTTGGCCTTAAGCTCCTGCATTTCGGCAACGAGCAATACATTTTCAAGAAGGGTATCAATTCCCTCGTGTGTTTTAGCCGATACGGGAACACAGATAACATCTCCGCCCCATTCCTCAGGAACGAGAGAGTGCTCGGTAAGCTGCTGCTTAATTCTGTCGGGATTAGCCTCGGGCTTATCCATCTTGTTTATAGCGACAATTATCTGAACCTCGGCGGCTTTAGCGTGGTTTATAGCCTCAATGGTCTGGGGCATAATACCGTCATCGGCAGCAACGACAAGAATAGCGATATCGGTTGCCATTGCGCCTCTCTGACGCATTGAGGTAAATGCGGCGTGACCGGGGGTGTCAAGGAAGGTGATATCCTGTCCCTTGCAGTTTACCCTGTAAGCGCCGATGTGCTGAGTGATTCCACCTGCCTCGGTATCGGTAACGGCGGTGTTTCTTATAGCGTCAAGCAGAGAGGTCTTACCGTGGTCAACGTGTCCCATAACGACAACAACAGGGCTCCTTGGGAGAAGATTCTCTGCGGTGTCCTCGGTTTCATCCATAATCTGCTCTTCGATTGTAACTACAACCGCACGTTCTATCCTTGCGCCCATTTCGGTTACAACGATTTCTGCGGTATCATAGTCGATGGTCTGGTTGACCGATGCGAGCATACCGAGCTTCATAAGCTCCTTGATAACCTCGGCTGCGGTTTTCTTCATAGCTGCCGCAAGCTCGCCGACAGTAATCTCATCGCCGACGGTTACGGTAATAGGAGTTTTCTTTATGCGCTCAAGCTGCATCTTGCGCATCTTTTCAGCCTCAAGCTCCTTCTTGGATTTCTCCTGACGGCGATAGTTCTGGGATTTCTGGTTAATCTTCTGCTTTCTCTGTACATTGTCGTGCATAGAGTTTGCAGGAGCGATGTTTTCATACTTCTCGTTGAACTTTTCCATATCGATATTGGAAAATCTTGTGTCGACCGTGCGCATTTCGGCAGGGCCACGCTTTGGAGCCTCTCCCGCCGGTTTTTCTTCCTTTTTACGAGCGGTAAAGGGCTTGGGGTCAGAGGGCTTGTGCTCGACAGGCTTTTGCTCTGTCTTTTCTGTCTTTTCTGCCTTCTCGACCTTTTTCTCCTCGGTCTTCTTTGCAGGCTTTTCTTCCTTTTTTTCTACAGGCTTCTTCTCCTCGACCTTTGGCTCTGCCTTGGGCTCGGCCGCCTTCTTTTCGGCCTCCTTGGCTGCCTTTTTAGCCGCCATTTCAGCCTCCTGAGCCGCTTTGAGTTGCTCGAGTATAGCCATCTGACTTGCGAGTTTTCTATCCTTCTCGGCCTGTCTTGCCTTCTCCTCTTCCTCACGGGCGGTATCTCCCGTAGCAAAGTAATCGTCAAAGCTCTTTACGGCATATTTGAGTGTCAAAGCATTAAAAAGTATGCTGACCTCCTCTGCAGTCAAAACGGTACCGGTCTTCTTCTCTGCGCCTGTGTGCTCCTTTATGACTGCTATAACATCCTTTGAGCTTATTCCTAAATCAGCTGCCGCTGCGCTTACCTTATATTTCTCCATCATGGGCAGTCCCTCCTAAATCAGCTTTATTCTGAGCGTTTCGCTCGGTTATTGCCTTTGCAAACGGGCCGTCATTCACGGCTATTATTCCGCATCTTTTCCCAATCGCGCAGGAAAGCCGGGCAGAATCGGTTTGGTTTAGCAAAATTACGGGAATTTCTTTTTTTTCGGCTTTAAACCTGAATTCCTTAAGACTTTTTTGTGATATATCGTTAGCAACTACGACAAGCCTTGCTTTTCCTCTGTCAATCGACCACTCGGTAGCGTGGCTACCGTAGGACAGCTTTCCTGCCTTTGCCGCAAACTGTATCAGGGTCAGTGCACCGTCACTCAAGTGTCTATCTCCTCTCTGATACTCGTTGCCAGTTGCTCGGGAAGCTTTTCGCCGAAGGCTCTCTCGAAGGCCTTTTTCTTCAGGGCCTTATCAAAACAGGCTGATGCCTTGCAAATATAGGCTCCTCTGCCGTTTTTTCTGCCCGTAAGGTCGAGTGAAATATCCCCCTCGGGACTGCGGACTATCCTAACAAGCTCTGACTTCGGCTTCATCTCACAGCACCCTGTGCACATTCTGGTGGGTATTTTTCTTTCCTTCACGGCGTTTACCTCCTTTTTTACTCTTTATTCCTCTCCGTAGAAGCCGCTTTCGGGACGGATATCAATCTTCCAGCCCGTAAGCTTTGCAGCAAGGCGAACATTCTGTCCCTTGTTTCCGATAGCAAGAGATAACTGGGAATCGGGAACGGTTACCTTGCAGACCTTGGGCTCCTCGGAAATTATCTCAACCGAGAGAACCTTTGAGGGAGAAAGAGCCTCGCTGATAAAGGCAACGGGGTCGTCTGAATATTTTACAATATCAATCTTCTCGCCCTTAAGTTCTTCAACAATGGTGTTTACACGGGCGCCTCTCGGTCCGATACAAGCGCCGACAGCGTCTATCTCGCTGTTTGCAGACCAAACGGCAAGTTTTGTTCTGGAGCCTGCCTGACGGGAAACACTCTTTATCTCAATGGTGCCGTCAAAAATTTCGGGAACCTCGGTTTCAAACAGTCGCTTTACTAGACCGGGGTGTGTGCGGGAAAGCATTACCTTGGGACCCTTTTCGGTTTCCTTAACGTCTACCACATAAACCTTTACGTGATCCCCCTCACGAAGCTCCTCGTCGGGAACCTGTTCGAGCTTGGGAAGTGTGGCTTCGTTTTTGCCGATTGTAACCGCAGCATTTCCTGTCTTGGGGTCGATACGCTCGATAACTGCGGTAAGAAGCTCACGGTTGTGCGACTGGAATTCCGAAAGCGACTGGCTGCGCTCAACATCACGTATGCCCTGACGGATAACATGCTTTGCGGTCTGGGCAACAATTCTGCCGAACTGGCGTGTGTCCATCTCAATCTCGACAAATTCATCATCGGCCTTTGCCTTGTACTGCGCCTTTGCCTCGTCACGAAGAATCTGGATTCTCGGATCCTCAACCTCGTCAACAATATCCTTGCGGAGAACTACCTTGAATATCTGCTTATCTGTGTCGATTGTGCAGATTATGTTTTCTGTGGTACCGTAGTCCTTGCGGAGCGCTACCACGATAGCCGAAGAAATCTTCTCGGCGATATACTCGGCAGGAATTCCCTTCTCCTGCTCCATAAATGCAAGTGCTTCAAAAAATTCCTTGTTCTGATTTTTTACTGATTTTGCCTTAGCCATTTTCCTTTTTACCTCCAAATTAAAAATCAATATCATCAAGTCTGCAGGAAGAAAAGGTGCTCTTTTCGAGTGTTATTTCTTCATCTGCCGCTTCAATTACAATTTCTTTACCGTCAAACGAAACAAGCTTTCCCTTGAGTTCCTTTGAGCCGTTTAGCGCCTTGTAAAGCTTGAGCTTTACCTTTTCTCCCGCAAAGGCCTCAAAATGCTCGGGTCGGGTCAGCTCCCTCTCAAGACCGGGAGAGCAAACCTCCAGATAGTAGGAATCCTTTATCGGATCTGCCTCGTCAAGCACAGGGTCAATTGCGTGGTGCACGTTGGTGCAGTCATCAATCGAAATGCCCTCTTCACTGTCGAGTATAACCCTTAAATAATATGAAGCTCCCTCTTTGACATATTTCACATCCCAGAGAGAAACCCCCTGCGCCTGGACCGTGTCCTTTATAATTCCAAAGACCTTTTCGGCTATGGGAGAAGCCATCTGCATCGCTCCTTTTTCAAAAATCTTTCAGACAAAAAGTGAAGAGCGGGTTGCCCCACTCTCCTTTTTGTCAATATCTTACCCTCAAAGTATACCTTATAATAATAATTTTGTCAAGCACTTTTAGTTTTCCAGTTGTTTTCCCAAAAATGAAGCGGCAACCCTTGCAAGACATAAATCTGATTCCTGTGCATCTGTCTGGGCTGCCGAGGGAATAAGCAGAACGCTGCCGCAAAGGTCGCCCGAAGAGATTATGGGAAATGCCGCAAGTATATTATGTGAAAGGTCTGCAACAACCGGAACTTTAGAGTCGCCCGACTGGTAGATGTAAGGCTTTCGGTCCTCCATAAGCCGCTCAAGCTCGGGAGAAATCTCCTTGTCAACTATCTCCCTCTTTGAAATGCCCGCCGCCGAAATGCAGTGGTCCCTGTCGGTAATAACAAAGCCGAGCTTGGTTGCCTGTGCCGCCGCATCGGCATATTGCGCAGACACCCCCGACAGCTCCCCTATCGGAGAATATTTGCGAAAAACAACCTCCCCCGACGAGCCGGTGTATATCTCAAGCGGATCTCCTTCTCGGATTCTCATCGTTCTTCTAATTTCTTTCGGAATAACCACACGACCAAGGTCGTCTATTCTACGAACTATTCCTGTTGCTTTCATATATTTCTACTCCTTTTCTCTACTCTAAAAATGTGCCGCAAAGCCTTATTTTATGCGGGTTTTCGGCGTTTTTCCAATGACCACTCTGCCAAGGTCCTTATCTGGGACGAGTCGTTGTTTTTTTGTTCTTTGTTAGTATCACACTTTTCATGGAAATTATGAGTGTAATTTCCAAAGCTTTTAATTTTTTATAGAGAAAAGAAGATGTTATCGCAAAATATTAAAATATGTATAATAGGACTTTTGTTTTTAATTTTTTCTTGTTATAAATGTGATAACATTGCAACAAATGAATCATTCAAAGATTCATCCTTGTTGGCATAGGAAACTCTCACTTTTGAATTTCCAACGCGGAAACAATACGGATTCTTTACCTGATTAATGTAACTAATAATCCGTATTAATTGCGGTTTGCTTCTATCAATTTTCACCTCCCGAATATCTACCAGCTCCGAAACGTCAAGCTCATCTATGTTTGTTTCTTTAACTTTTCGCATAAGTTCCAACGCAGATAGATATTGCTTATACCATTTAGGAGTAAGTTTGTATTTTTCGCCGCCGTATTCTATGATTCGGTATCCCATTTTCATCACCTCCTTAATTGTATTACAAAACACGGCAGCAGGATGCACCCGGCTGCCGTGAATTTGCTAATTTAGGTTTATTATTATTTCTAAATACTAGGGATAAGTATTTTAATAAACTTCCCAATCAGTTTTGTTCTTAACAAAATGAATGTTATGGATGCTCCTACAACATTAAGGATCAAATCATCGATATCACACGATCCGGTCACAAAAATCAGTTGAAGCAATTCTATTAGCACAACAATCCCTGCTGTAAAAATTATAAAGTGTTTAAAATTTTCGCATTTCTTAATAAACATTGGCAAAAACAAAGCCATAGGAGCCAAGGCGATTAAATTGCCAAACAAATTAGTTACTATAGTTGATAGATTCATGCTTTGTGCCAGTAAAGCTTTTACATATTCAATTACGGTAGCAAAAGGAATGATATTAAATGAGTTGGCCAAGTAGTTTTTTAATAACATTTTATCTGATAAAATAAAATTTACAGTCCCATTCCTACCAAACATTGGATCAAACAAAGTGAAGGTTAGAAGCAATGATAAATAAAGCACGAAAAATATAAAGAATGTTATTTTCATAATTATATTTATATTTATAGCAGGCACTTTACAAATTATACGGCCACCAATATATAAAAAGATACAGAATATTCCAAGTAGCACTAGTCTGCCTTCTGGACTTATCACAACTCTCGGATGAATATCTGTGATTAGATAAACCACGATACTAAAGACTGCTATCAAATAAAAAGGAATTGAAATTAAAATGTATTTCAGTTTATTCATTATTCATCTGTCCCTTCAAAAGATAATTTTGAAATAATATAATTTATTTTTTGGCGTGTAATTAAAGGTTTTGTGATTTTATCTTCCATAATTTCCTCATTTCTAAATATCGACAAAAGAACTCCCAGCATTGCAAAATTAATTAAATTAGAAACGGAGCCGTATGACACGAAGGGCAAAACAGATAAAGACAAATTTAATATACCAAGATTTGATAAAACATATAGGATTATTTGCATTGTAAAAATTCCTATTATTGTCCAAGCTAATAACTCGCCTAATATGCTTTTTTGTTTAGTTGCCGCTTTGAAACAAATAATTATTAATATATAAAACAATACAACCACAAAACCAAAGGCGAGCCACCCATAGTTGTGCAACACGAAAGCCAATATATAGTCAGTATGAAAAATATCCGGAAAAGGGGTTGGTAACGCCTCACCACAACCTATTAATTTTGCGTTGTTAGTTATTTCTCGTAATAAATTTTGGATATATCCCGCACCGCTATGTTCTCCTATTTGAATGCAGCTTAAAACATTTATGAGTCCTTCTTTTGTGCTCGGCATAACGCAAAGTAAGATTAGGGTCAATATAAGCGGACAAACACATATTAATATTCCAAAACTCCGTTTGACCTTGAACCATTTCTTTAATATTGAAACTGGAATTATTATTAAAGATTCAAACAAACACAAAAAGACGCCCAACATATTCTCTGTAAAAGAAGAAAATATAAGTAACACTAGCGACAAAATTGTGGTTACTATAATTCCCCAATACCCTTTTGTCCTAAGACAATAAAGAGAGCATGAAATTGCAAAAGGATATAACAATGCAACATAGTATCTAAAACTACTGGGAATTGGGAAAATGTTCAAAGCTATTGAAAGCAAAAAAATCAACGCATAAAGGTGAACGGAAAATCTCGATAATATTGTAAAATCGATAAAATACGCTCCAATTAATACAACTAAACCCAACACATAAGAAAGTATCTGCGGGATGAGATTTGCAAATACATTATCTGAAACTATTACAACTACTTGCAGCAATATTCCTATCAGCGATAGGATACCTAAAATAGTAAAGCAAATAAATTGATTTTTTGGCCTATGTATCCTATCTAATTCAGTTCCGATATATGCCGCATCACCAAAATCATTAATCGCTTTTTCTGTAGCTTGCTCTTCTGTATATCCCGAGTCTATGTATTCATCACGTTGTTCCATTAAATGATTTTGAATTTCATTAAAGATAACTTTATGTGTTTTTTTCCATCGTATTTGATTACAAACTTCTGCGCAAAAGTTTGATATTTTATTATCTTGTTGCAAGACATAATCCTCCGTTTAAAACTCTGTTCATAGCGGTTGAATATTCTTTCCATTCCTCTTGTTTTATATTTAATACACGTTTACCTTCTTCGGTTAAATGATAATATTTTCTTGTGCGATCGCAATTAGAGGTTTCCTCATAAGACTCCACTATGCCATCTTTTTCAAGATTGTGTAAAAGAGGATAAAGCGTCCCTGCTTTCAAATCAAATGTATGATCTGATTTTTTTGCCAAATTAGAAATCATCTCATAGCCATACATATCTTTTTCTTCAAGTAATTTAAGAATTAAAACAGTTGTGCTACCCGCAATTAAAGTTTTATCAATTGACATAAATGTACCTCCTAAACATATATCGGTCATCTACATATATTATATATAGATGACCGATATATGTCAAGTAAAAAGTGAAGCGCCTCATTTCTGCGCCGCTTTTTCTCTTAATTATCTATTCATATATGCTACATGCGGATAATAAAACGCATTAATAATTAATCATTGTTACTAATGAGCTTTTATAAAATCTTTTATTGATGTTGATTATATTTTGAAAATAAAGTATAATATTAATATAATTCTGTATAGGGAGCCGATACTCGTGAGTGAAAATAATGTACAAATAACTTCTAAAGGAATAAAGAATTCCTTAAAAAGATATACACCACTCAAATCAATATGCGAATACATATGGAATGGCTTTGATGCAAAAGCGACCGAAGTGTATGTTGAAACTAGCGAAAACGATTTTGGTGCAATATCTTCTATTAGGGTTATGGATAATGGGTATGGTATCGATAGGGATTTATTAGATGATAAATTCAGGCCTTTTTTCCAATCCGAAAAGATTTATGATCCAAATATCAAAGTATCAGATATTCACGGTAAAAACGGCGTTGGTAGATTGACCTTTTTCACCTTTGCCTCACTAGCTTCCTGGACAACTGTGTATTGCCGGGATGGCAAAAATTATGAATATAATATCACAATCGGTGCAGAAGAGTTAAATCGGTATAGTCCTAATTCACCTGTTACGGTAGATAAAAGCACAGGAACCACTGTAGAATTTATAAATGTGGACAGCGATGAACTATCCAACTCCTCTATCAAAGAACAACTTTGCAAGGAGTTTTGCTGGTTCTTAGAATTAAACGAAGAGAAGAATTTTAAAATCATCGTTAATGGTGAAGAGTTAGATTATTCACATCTCATATTGGAAAAAGACTCCATTAACGTCGCCGAGGACGGAATAAAACCTTCTTACCAAGTGAAATTTATTTGCTGGACATCGAAACTGGCTGAGTATTCAAAATATTATTATATAGATAGTAGTGCAACCGAAAAGCAAAAAGAAAACACCACCTATAATAATAAAGGGGACTCCTTCTATCATAGTGTTTATATAAAAAGTCCTTTGTTCGATCATTTTGATTTTAACAGCAACAGTGAAAACGAACAAATTGATATTGAACGGAATGTTTTGCACACTAAAAAGAGCGATAACTTCCAAGCTCTAATGCACGATGTTAATCAGATGCTCTTTGACAAGCGTAGACCTTTTTTAAAAAGTCATGTTTCTGAAGTAATCGATAGTTTAGAAATATCTTCAGCTTTTCCTAATTTTGACGAAAAAGATCCCTTGCAGAATTTCAGAAAAAGCCAAGTTGAAGATGTCGTTTCTTGCTTATATATCGCTCAACCGAAGATTTTTTCTTCAAGCATGAACAAAGAGCAACGAAAAACATTTATACGCCTCTTAGATTTAATTATGGAGAGCGGCGAAGTGAATTCGTTATTTAAAATATTAGAAGAAATTTTAGATATGGATTCAAATGATCGAAAAGAACTCGCAGAAATTCTTAATTACGCAAGATTATCCAATATAACCAAAACAATAAAATTGTTAAATGACCGGTATAGAGCCATTGAGGATTTAAAACAGCTGGTTTTTAATAATGAATTAAAAGCCAATGAAGTTGTGCACATTCAAAAGATGATTGAAAATCACTACTGGATTTTTGGCGAACAATACAATCTTGTGACTGCCGCAGAGCCGAACTTTGAAGAGGCGCTACGTAGATATTTGTATATTCTTCATCAAGAGTATCAAGATAAAAGTATCGAACATCCAGACAAATTGAAGCAAATGGATATTTTTGCTGTAAGACAGGATGTTATTAGTGATACTATCAACAACATCGTAATAGAACTAAAGCATCCTCAGATTAATCTTGGGGAAAAGCAATTAAGCCAAATCAAAAAATATATGAATATCATAATGAGCGTTGACGAATTTAACGCCCCAAACATGACATGGCAATTTTATCTTGTAGGTAATGGTTTCTCCTCTGATAATTACATAAAAAATGAAATCGATACAAACAAAGTCCATGGTGAAAGATCTTTAGTCTTTAAAGTTAATAATTATAAGATTTATGTTAAAACATGGAGCGAAGTTTTTGCCGAATTCAAAATTAGATATGATTTCTTGCTGAATAAACTTTCGTTGGACAGGGATAAACTTCAACAGAATTACAAAACAGCTGATGAAGTAATTGAACAACAAAAGAATAATACGGCAACAATGCCAAAAGAGATAAGGATAGGGAATTAATTCCCTATCCTTATCTCTTAACAAATTAAAAAAATATAAAAAATAGGATTGTATGGTCATAACCTAACAATCCTATTTTTATCGCTTTAAATTAATATTTGCTTTCCGACAAAATATCTGGGTCGATATTTTCTTTAATCAAAGTTATTGTCTCTAATAAGAACAATTTTTCTGATATGTCCAAAGGATTTAAAACAAAGTCTTCCTTTGCATAAACTAGATTTCGAACAAATACTAAAAAATAGGGGGTTTCACAAGACATCGGCTGTGGCATATAGTATGATGAAATCTTATGATTTATTCCTACAGCTGCTATTCTATCATTAAGGAAATTACACATAATTGACAATGCTATTTGAGTGGCAATAACCTCTTTACCAATAAACATTTCGCCTTGTGGTATATCTTTATTATATTTGATTAAATCAATTTGCAAGATAGAAATAATGACAATAGCCGCAACTTTGTGTCGATCCAAGTTGTCAACACAATCTTTCATATATTTTTTCTTTATATTCTTGTAATTTTCCTCAAGCACTTTAAAAAAATCTTTTTTTAAAGTTTCATCTAAATATATGTTTTCATCATGGCTTCTAAACTTATTAACTTCAATTTCTAAAGTTTTCCAAATCGCATCTAAAAATTTTGTCATGTTCTAATCCTTCTTTATGAAAATATCAATACCTTTGCTATAATCACAACATACAAACTCTGTTTCACTACAATCGCACAAATCATCGCCATTATTTGTCATTTTCATAAAAACGGCTCGCTCAACCAAAAATGGATAAGTTGATTTCTTTTTAAAATAATATAAATAAGACGAAACCAAAAACAATACAATAGAAATAACTATAAAAAACAAAAAAATTATTAATTCAATATTATTAAACATTTCTCCAACCTCTTTATAAATCAATAATCGCCATAGCTAGCACTCGCTCTATAAAGCATTACAAAAGAGTCCAATAGATCCATCATAAAATCAATAATAATACTAAGACCAATGACTATATAAAACATAGTAATAAAAAACGAACTGTTGGCCTCGAAATGAGCAAAAATCGCAGCGAACACACCACACATCACAGTAATAATAATTGATGGTATCAAAATCCAAAGTTGAATTGAATAAGAGGATTTCCTCCTAATTCTTTCTTCTTTGCCAGTGTTTTTATTGAAGAATGTAACGTATGGGTCAGTTACGTTATATTCTTCTTTTAAAGCAATGTTATTGATGTAACAAGTAATGATTTTCTTAATCAAAGCTATTATATGAAATAAAAAGACAAGAAAATTACTTTTTTCTAGAAACAAAAACGATGCGAACCCGATAATTATAGCAGATACAATTATCGAAATTGCAAAACCATCTTGTCGCGTGTGAGTTCTTCCCCTGACACGATAATGTAAATTTTTCAACAAATTGATCAACAATAAATCAACTTTGTTGTCTCCTTTATTATTAGATAAACTCATCTGCTTATACATTCCTCATTTTGCCTAATGTTACACTATACCGCACAATAATCCATACTCAGTATAGCAAAAACATATTAAAAAGTCAACACAATTCAGAATATAGTCATGATTAACACTATCATATCACATATTAGGTGTTATATAGTATTTTATGTTTTTAAGATAAAAAGGTTATTATTTTTGACTTATATTCTCATAACATTCACCTTTGAATAAATATTTCGGCACGCATAAATAGTAATATTTTACAACAACAGTAAACCATATTATCCACTTTCTTCCACTTAAATTTACTTGAATTACATTTTTGATTTATAGATTTTTGCCAAAAATCCTAAAAATTTCTTGCGACAAAACATACAAGTTCTAAAAAATGAAAAAGCCGGATGAACATATCGCTCATCCGGCATCATAATATGTAGACTACACCTCGCTTTTGCTATGTATCTTATGTTTTATGCAAATTGGGTTCAATCAAAAACCGCGAAAACTCCAGTGTTTATGCGTGTTTCGACAACTTTTGTCCTAATATAACACATCCCTCGATTCTACGAACTATTCCTATTGCTTTCATATATAAATCTCCTTTTACAAATGCATCGTAGGGGAGGGTCTCTGCGCCCTCCCGCTATTCGAGATGAAACCTTACGGGAGGGCACAGAGGCCCTCCCCTACGCAAAATTTTCAAATCGTGATGTTAGTATTTGTAATTGGAGGGGATTTATACTGCATAACTTTACTTTTGAAAACAAATATGATATGATTAAGAAAAAATATTGGGGGTTTAATTTATGCTTGATACTTTATACGAAAACATAGGTGGTAAAATTAAAAACTGGGCAAAATGGATATTTATAGTTGAGGCTATTGGTGCTATTATAACTGGATTGGTTTTGCTTTGCACAGATGAAGATTTAATTTTATATGGACTTATCACTTTAGTATGTGGCCCTATCGTTGCTTATATCGGTTCGTGGATTTTATATGCTTTTGGTGAGCTGGTTGAAAAAACATGTGATAATGAATATGCCACAAGACAAATTCTAAAAAAGATAAATGAAGAGCCTGTTGAGAAAAAACAAACTTCCAACAACACTACGCCCTTAACTGTTAAAACAACAAGCAATACGCCAAAAACAGAAAAAAAGGAATTGGCCGATACTTCAACCTTTTCAACAACCGAAAACGGAACGATTATTTGCCCACAATGTAATTTTGAACAGCCTGACAATAGAAAAGTTTGCTGGAAGTGCGGTGTAAAATTTAATGAAGTCTAACATAAAACGGAGCAGAAATTCTGCTCCGTTTTGCTATTTATTATACCTCTCTACCACACTATGTATCGCAAAACAAAACCTATCGATTGGTGCCAATGTTGTCAGCAAGGGGTCGCCTTCACGAATCCGCATAGTGCGGCGAATTTCTTTGGGAATCACCACACGACCCAAATCGTCTATTCTACGAACTATTCCAGTGGCTTTCATAATATATTAACTCCTCTTTCTCTTGATTTAATGAATGATGAATAATGAATAATTAATGTGTCGGCTTTGCCGACATTATTTATATCATGCCGAAGGCACACCGAAATTATTCATTATTCACTATTCATTATTAATTCGCAAGGTTCCGCCTGAACACAGGGGACGGTTCTGTGTGTTAACTATAAAAGCGAGGGGAAGTTCCCCTCGCTTTTTGCTATGTATAAAGATAATCAAAATTCTGTTTTAATGCCGACATAATCTGTTGTTTCAGATCAGCAAACATACTGGGATACTATGGACTTAAGTTTCTTTAAAAACATTTCGTCCTTGAGGCTTTCTTCCTCTAAAATGTTTTTGAGCTGATCATCCTTTGTGCCTTTGTTTAAATAGGCCTTAAGTTGCGGCGTAACCTTGTAGAAATATATCTTCCCTACATTATCGTCTACATTTATCAGCTTTTCGCCGTCATTTTTTACAGTATCGCAAAACTGACCTGACATAGCATACGGATATTCACTAACCTCTTCGTTGATTTCAATCGAATCAATCTGATGAACGCCCATAATGGTCTGACAATTCTTTTGAGAAATATAACAACCCAGCATTTTTATGCCTGTCAGCTGTTGTGGGTACAGACTGGCACAGCTGTATTCCCAGTTGGACTTTTCCTTTTGCTTTATGCCCTCCACCTTTGGAGATACATTAAAGGCTTCAACCTTTATGGTTTTAAAGCTTTGCGCTATTTTCACAAAGCCAAGACGAACATTACCTTTGTCGTGAATGGTCAGCCATTCACCCTTTAAATACATATGTTTATTTTCTTTTTTCCACTTGATTTCAAAAAGCTTGTAAACTGCGGCATACACCACAGCATTCAGACCGACGGCGC
This sequence comes from Acutalibacteraceae bacterium, assembly GCA_045537915.1. Classification (GTDB taxonomy): domain Bacteria; phylum Bacillota; class Clostridia; order Oscillospirales; family Acutalibacteraceae; genus SFWF01. Next base: position 10,212 of record JAZSQK010000012.1, on the reverse strand, counting down.
CTATCAGTTGAAGCACAATGCAAACAATTATAGAAAGGGTTTTGTTTTCTATGAAACTGAAGTCCAGAACATCAAACCCGTAACTTAAAAACACAAAATATATGCTGATCAAAAATATCATAATGCCTGATGAGGTCAAAAATATATTTTTATAAATCTGATCATCCTCGAATTCATCGATTCGTTTGTTTGCCATATCCTTCCCCCTCGATATTCCTTTACCTTGTTTTGTGCTTTTTTATAACACCGGTTAAAAAGTTATAAGCCTTTGGCGTTCCACATACAAAGCTAGATGCGTTATTATACTGTATCTCATTGCCCTCCCAATCGGAAGCTTCGCAGCCGCATTCCTTAAGCAGCAATGTTGCTGCAGCATAATCCCAGGGCTTTATGCTTCTTTCAAAATATCCGTTAAGTTTTCCTGCTGCAACATATGCGATTGCCAACGCCGAAGAGCAAATGCGTCTTAAATCTAAACAAGAACTGAAAACCTCTTTGGCAATTTCAAAGCTTTCTTCGGTATATTGCTTTTTTGTAGAACCGGCGCCAAACTCTATAAGGCAATTTTCTATTTCACGGTCAGGAGCTGTTCCAAGCTTTTTCCCGTTTAAATAAGCCCCTTCTCCAAGCTTTGCAACAAATAAATCCTTATTATACGGATTGTATATAACTCCAAAAACGATTTGCTTTCCGTCGAAATGCGCTAACGATACAGAGCTCATATTATAATCGTAAACGAGATTGGTAGTACCATCTATAGGATCTAAAATCCAGCGCTCTGAGGTAAGCTCGGCATCCTCTTCCTCGCTCATAAAACCGATTTTCGGAGTTAAGGTTTGCAATTTTTTCTTTATATAGTCGCTTATCTTCAAATCAACCGCTGTAACAAAATCAGCAGAGCCCTTCATTGAAACAGAATCTCTTAACTCTTTATCAAATACAAATGAAGATGCCTCTTTCACCAGTTCGATTACAGCCTCATACTCTTTAAGCACCATATCACCTCTTTGAATTCTATGAGTACAACACACAGATTCATTGTATCATAATTTTTTGCTAAAAACAAGAATTTAAAAACAGTTCTTGCATTAAAGATAAAATAAACCCGAAAAAGAAATCTGCGTTTCTTTTTCGGGCGTTCTTATTATTTTAGGCAGTTTGGGATTATTCGTATTTGCTTAGGTTTACTATAATATAATCTCCGACATCGACTATATAACCCTTTTCGGGATATGCGGGAGTCTTGTTCTCCTGCACATACTGCGCTGCTTCATCTCTAAGCGCCCAGAAGTCTGCAGGGATATAGTCATATCCGTAATAAGAAAATATTTTTGGCATGGGTTGCTGTCCAAAAGAGTCTGTTGACCAACGTATAACAGAATTTACATTGGTTTCAGGCAGTTTTCTATCTAGCCAAGACGGGTCGTAGCTTTGCCCAAATATTCTATAACTCAAGAGATATGCCTTTTCATACGCCTTCCACATGAGGTTGTCTTTAGAAATTGATGCCGCTTCTCTGATGCCTTCATTCAATGTATAGTTTCCGGTAAATAAAACCGGTTTTTCGCTATCAAAATCACGCTGAAGGTCGGCCGATATCTGTCTTATGACCTGTGCCTCATTTTCCGAGCGACGATGATTAAGCTCTAAAAAGTAATTTATATAGGTAGCCTGACAGAAGCACAGATATCCGCAAAGCGCAATTGCCGCAACCCTTATCCAACCTTTCTTTGAGCTCTTTTGTGGTAATGACTCTATAAAAATCATAGCCGTGAAGGCGCAAAAGGCGGTAAACACCTGACAGGTTCTGTAGGGGGAAGCCGTTCCTTGAACTATCGAAAGCAGGACGAGCGAAAGTAGCATACCAAATCCGGGCAGAAGTAGTACTGCGCTGTGTTTTTTACAGGCGACAATGCCGATTATAATAAACATAACACCCGATGCAACAAGTACGCCAAGCGGAAGATAAACTATTCCTCTGATTATATAGTATCTAAACCAAATCACAATCAAATCTTTGATTATTGTGATGGCAGGTTTTGTTCCCCACATAATTTGGGTCTCTCCGTTAATCATCGGCTCCAGCCCCATAACTGCTAAAGTAATCTTATGGACAACAACTCTTAAAACGAGTCCTACAACCAGAACGCCGGCATATATAAGGCCCTGTCTGATAATTTCAAATAGCCTTTTCTCCTTTTCGGCTCCGTAGACTACCTGTAGCGCAAGAATAGCAAAAACAAAGAATATATATACCGAAACTACCGACTCGTACCCTGCGCAGACTATCATCATCATAAGGGAGGCGGGTATAAGCCTTAACGGCTTTTTCCAGTTTCCGCTATGAATCTGTTCATAGATAAGCAGCAGTGAAAGGGCTACAAACAGGTATGCGCCGCAAATGTTAACATTTGCGCCCGTATATTCCCATATATCAATAATTAAGGGATACGACACAAACATACAGGAGAAAATTGTAAGCGCCGCATCGCTTATCTTATTATTTGTTACCCTTTTGAAGAGTACGCTGAAGCTTATGGCCGCTAAAATGAGGAAAACTACCGCAACAATATCTATAACATAGGAGTTTTCCCATCTGCCTTCAATAAAGGACCAAAACCATATTCCGAACCGTCCTGCAGAAAGCATTACATTGCCTGAGCCGACATATCTGTCATATTCAAGGTCGTCAATGCCAATAGATGTGTTAAAGGCCGCATATCCGAAGGAAATAACAGAAAGCATTATTACGCAGAACATATACCTTCTGTTTTTCAGAAAGCCTTTAACATCTTCAAAGTAACTTCTCATTTTCTACTCCTCAAAGTTTATCCTGCGTTCCTCTACAACCAAAGGCCTGTTCATAATTCTTGTGTTCATAGACATTATATATTCGCCAATAAAGCCCAGAAATGCAAGTTGTATACCGCCCATAAAGAATACCGCAATAATAATCGGAGCATAACCCGCCGCAAAGCCGTACCAATTTATAAGCTTTGCCACAAGATAACCAATTCCGATAAGAAAGCTTATGGCAGAGATGCAAAAGCCTGTGAAAACAGCCAGCCTGATTCCCATTTTGGTATAACTTGTAAAGCTTAACATAGCCGCATCATAAAGTGAGAAGAAGTTGTTGCTTGTTTTTCCTCTGAGGCGTTTGGGCTGTTCGTAAGGAATTTCCTTTCTATTGTGGGCATATTCTGCAACTATGCTTCTAAGGAAGGGGGTTGGATCCTTAAGACTGCGCATAATTTTGATAAATCGCTTATCATAAAGACCGAAGCCGGTAAACTGCTGTATTTGTTCTATAGAGCTCATAGAATTTATCAGCTTATAGTAACAACCTCTAAGGAAATACATTAAACCGTTTTCCTTGCTTTTTGCTTTTATTCCGCAAACTACCGAATATCCGCCTTCTTCCCACTCTTTAACAAAGGTAGGAATAAGCTCCGGCGGGTCCTGAAAATCGGCAGCCATCAAAACTGTGCAATCCCCCGTTGTCTGAAGCATTGCGTGATAGGGGCTGTTGAACTGGCCGAAATTCTGCTCGTTAAAAATGGCCTTAACCTTCTTGTTTGCGCTACAAAGCTTCAAAATTTCCTCACGAGTGTTGTCCCTTGAGCAATTCTCAGCAAAAACAATTTCGTAGTCGTACCCAAGAAGCTCTTTATCAAAAAGTTCAACAACCGCCTTACAGATATGCTCTACATTATCCTGTTCATTATAGCACGGAATTACAATGCTGATTTTTTTCATACTTATCCCTCTATCTTTTCAATGGTTGCCGACCTTAGCGCAACAACCTCTATTTCTTTTCCAAAGCGAAGTTTTATTGTATCAGCTATCTCCTTTGTATATCCCGGAGCGATAATTATAATGCTGTCTACCGGTTCCTTAAAGAAATGCTCGGGAGATACAATCGGAAGATGTGAAGCCGGAGAATATTTGCCCTGCTTAAAGGGAGCAGAATCGATTATATAGGAGATTCCTTTTTCTATTTCGGTTGTGGATGCCGCTGTAAAGCCCTGATGGCTAGCGCCCCATATGGCAACCTTTTTTCCTTGTTTTACCCTTTCCTCCACAAACTGCTTCATTTGATTTTTAAGTAAACTAAAATTGTCCTCCAAGCCTTTTGTATTAACACGAGGCCTCTTTTGAACAATTATCGACAAGGTGTCTCTGTTTACCATGCTACACTCCAAAACCCTGAATCCGTTCTTCTCCATTAAGAATCTCAGGGTTTCTTCGGAATAATTTGCAATATGGTCTCTTAGCAGCTCATAAAAGCTGTCGTTTTCTAAAATATATTCAAAGCTTGGAACCGTTACAAGTCCGAAACCGCCCTCGGCAAGATTGTTGTATATGCAACGCATCATTCCGTTAGGGTTTGGCTGATGCTCTAAAAAGTTAAAGGATAAAAAGGCGTCAAACGGACCATTTTCCAGCACAACGCTTTCGTCCTCTGCGAACTGTTTTTCTACCTGCAGACCTTTTTCTCTTGCCTTTGCTACGAGCTCCTCCTTATGTTCAATTCCATAAGCCTTAACGGGGAACTCTGTTAAAACCTGCAAAAACTCTCCCTGTCCGCATCCAACCTCTATTATCTTCTTGCCCTTAAGATTGTATTTTTCAATTAAATGCTTATACTGTGTGCGTCTGAGCTCGGTCATTGTCGTGCTGTATCCGCCTGCACGTATAACATCCCTGAAATACCAAACCGGTTCACAGTCAAATTGAACCAAGCCACAGCCCGAGCATTGACATAAAGCTAAATCTATACCTCTCTCCTGCGCCAAATCCTCCTTTGATGGCATATCCTGTGCACTTGAAGGCATATTTTCACATATTAAAAGAGGTTTCGCCATCAACTCGGCACCGCAAACTATACATTTTTTCATAAAACTCACCTTGTTTAATCTATCTCTACCATTACCTTAAGCAAGTCATCAGGCTTGTCACGCATTAGGTCAATAGCAGCCGTTATGCTTTCAAGACCCTTTAGCTTATGAGTAACAAGCAGACCGGGGTCTACCCTGTCATAGCTTACCATTTTCAGCATTCGCTCTATTCTGGCTCTTCCGCCTCGTGCAAGCTCGGTATGAATTGTCTTTCCCGCCATACCTCTGCCTCCGCTGAATTTCGGAAATTCAAGAGAGCCTGTTCCTCCGTAATAATTTACATTGGAAATCGTGCCAATTCCATATCGCACCATATCAACCGCCTGTGAAAAAACTGCATCTTTTCCGCCGGCAATTATCACAGAATCCGGTCCTATACCATCGGTCAGCTTAAGCACCTGTTCAACAATATCTCCGTTTTTATAACTCAATATCTGGTTAGCTCCAAATCTTTTGGCAAGTTCTACAGATATCGGTCGGGTCCCCACAGCAAGAATCCTAGCTGCACCTAAATGGGCTGCCCCCGCAATAGCCATAAGACCAACAGGGCCTATTCCCAATACGCAAACAGTATCTCCTGTTTTAATGTTGGCATATTCGGCTCCCGTAAAACCGGTTGTCATAACATCAACCGTCATAAGAGCTTGTTCAAGGCTAACATTTTGAGGTATATGCGCCAAGGTTGTGTCTGCATCCGGCACGGTAAAATATTCCGCAAACACCCCTGGTCTTGTTCTTCCGAGGCGGTGCCCTGCAAAATGGTCCTCTGCATGTCGGTCGTTGCCCTCCTGAATCGCAACTGCTCTCCAGTCGGGCGTAATGGCGGGAACCGCTACAATATCTCCCACCTTAAAATCTCTTACAAGAGAACCTGTTTCTTCCACCCTCGCTATGCATTCGTGTCCTAAAATATGGTTTTCCTGTTTAGGAACCCCTCCGCCAAAAACAGTGTGTACATCCGAACTGCACGGTGCAATCGCTATTGGATGTAAAAGGGCGCCGAACGGCTCAGGAAGCTCGGGTTTCGGCAATTCTTTCCATACAAGAGAGGAAGGCTTATCAAACACAAGTGCTTTCATTTTATTGTTCTCCTGTTTTTCTATACAAATCAACCATTCTTTCAATGGCCGCTTCAAACGGTGTGTTTGGGATGACTCCTACTGCTTTTTCTAAAGCCTCTATGCTCGGCCTTAGATTTGCCGGCTTCTCTGACGAATTGTACTCCCCAAACCTTAGGCTTCCTTTGTGTCCGCAAAGAAGATGTATCTGCTCCACAAATTCATAAAGCGGCCTTGTGTCTGTACTTGCTATATTGTAAATGCCGCTTTGTGCATCACTTAACAGCAGCTGACAAATTGCATAAGCTGCGTCGGTTACATACATATAATTCCAAAACTGCTTACAAGAAGAAAGCTTCATCTCTCGGCTGTCGCAAAGGGTTCTGATACAATCGGGAACTAATGCCCATTTGTGATCCCCCTCCCCGTAGACGCTAAAAATGCGGGTATGATAATATTTCATATCTATATTATCGATTGCAAGAAGTTTTTCACTTACCTTTAGTTTGAACCTTCCGTACTCTGTTACGGGGTTGCATTTTGTGCTTTCTGAAATGATTTCACTCTGAGGTCCATATTCAGCCTGACTTCCCGCAAATAAAAAGGCCTTGCATCCTAAATCGGCAGCGCCAAGAAAACAATTAACAGCATCCTTCAGATTCTTTTCCTGAATGGTTGTGTTTGCCCTTCCGTCTGCACCTATTCCATCCCACCCAAGATGAATAAAATAGTCGGCGCTGACAATTGTCTTTTTCCATTCCTCCACATTATCCATATTGGTAAGAACTGTGGTAACCGAAGGATTGTTTTCAAAAAGCGTTTTGCTTTTACTCTCGGGGCGGATGATGGCATAAACCTCTGCTCCTCTGCTTGCAAGCTCACTAACTATATATCTGCCCAAAAAGCTTGTAGCACCTGTAAGAACGACTTTCTTTGACAATTTTACTTTTCCTCCACTAACGGAATGAACATTATCTCTTCAAGTTCCTCACGGGGAAGGAAGGGTGCAAGGTCCTCTAAGGGAGGACTTACAAGGGTGCCGTCAGGCAGTCTCTTTGTGCTGCTCTTGGGCTCCCAGACCTGTTTTGTGTCGGTAAATATTTCGCAGAAAACAGGGCCCTCGGTCGACAGAGTCTTTTCAACCGCTTCTTCCATCTCTTTGTTGCTTGAAGCGCTGTAATAGGGATATCCGAACGCCTCGGCAAGCTTTTTAAACTGCGGGAAGGATAGGTCTCCCGACTCCTCTCCGATACCTACCTTGCAGTGATCAGAGAAAAGGTTTGTCTGGGTTATACGGATTGAATGGTATCCGCTGTTGTTAATTAAGAAGATTTTAATGGGCAGATCGTTTGTGAGGATTGTCTGCAGCTCCTGCAGATTCATCATTATAGAACCGTCTCCTTCAAGGCAGATAGTTTCCCTTCTGCCGCCGCCGATACAGGTGCCGATTGCAGCGGGAAGTCCATACCCCATACTTGCGACTGCACTGTTGTTGGCCATTCTGCTGCCCTTTTTGATTACATAGGTCTGGTTGCCGACAACGCAACATGCTCCGTTTGAAACAGCAGTCAGACTGTTTTCGGGGAGCGAGTCGCTTAAATGCTTAACAAAGGCATAGACATTCGCAGTCTCGCCGTTTTCCTCGAGCTGACGAGGCTGAACAACAGGATAGTTTTCCCTCCAGCCACGACAGGTATCAAGCCAAGCCTCATCTTTAAAAACCTTTTCCTCTGCGGCAGCGCTGAGCTTCTTTAAAAAGTCCTTTGCGTCTGCCCAGACAGGCATTTCTACGTGAAGGGTTGGCTTTTTAAGCTCCGCCTTATCGATGTCGACCATAATAACCTCGGCCTCTCTTGCCCAGGTTTTCCAGTTATAGCCGACCTGACGGATGGATATACGTGTGCCGACAGCCAGTATCAAATCGGCATTCTGGATTGCCCAGTTGCCCGGACGGTCGCCCATATTTCCCGCTCTTCCACAATAAAGCGGATGGTCATTTTCTATCAGATCAACCGCATTCCAGTAGGTAACAATCGGAATATTGAGCTTCTCGAGGGCCTCTCTGAAATACTTGTATCCGCCCGAAAGTCTGATTCCGTAGCCTGCATGGAATACCGGTCTTTTAGCCTTTTTAATTTTTCCGAGTATCTCGCTGATAAGCGCCTCGTCAACGGGTGGCGGCAGAGCAGCGTCATCCTCGGCAGAGTTGTAGCCCTCCAGCTCATCGATTTCGATATATGAGCCCTGGAAATTCACAGGAATGTCCACCCAGACCGGTCCCGGTCTTCCTGTCGTTGCAAGATGCCACGCCTTTTCGAGAACATATCTTATATCAAGAGGGTTCTCAAGCATAACGGCATATTTTGTCATATTCTCTACCGATTTTACAATGTCGTACTCCTGGTCTCCCATAGCACGAAGGGGTGTTTCGGTATATTTGAGGGCATATCTTGCGGTGGTATCATAACGAACCTGTCCGCTGACAACAAACATGGGTATACTGTCGAGCCAGCCTCCCACAACGCCTGTCAGAGCGTTTGTTCCTCCCGGTCCGGTTGTAACACAAACCGCTGCGATTTTATTGTCTAAACGAGCATAGGCCTCTGCCGCAATGGCACAGGCCTGTTCGTGATGGTTATAGGTAACCTTGAGTCTTTCGTGATGTCCCAGGGCATCGTTAAGATGCATTGCGCCTCCGCCGACAACCGAAAATACATCTGTTACTCCTTTATTTGCTAAAAAATCTGCCACATAATCGGCTAGTCTTTGTTTCATTTGGTATTCCCCTTGTTCTTGAATGTCCAGAGCTTATTTATAAGATAGTTAAGCGGTATGGTAATAAGCAGATTTATTATAGGCGCATAAACCTTGCTGACGCTAAAGAGGGCAACCTCCACCCACAAAAGCAGATTTGAGAATATTGAGGTGCCTCCATAGCTGACATAGGTTTTTAAAAGCCTTGTCAAAACGCTCTTTATATCCTTTGGGTTTCCTGTGAAAACAAACAGGTCGTTCCATATAAAAGCGTTTAATATGCTGAGCACTGCGCCGAGTATGCTTCCCAACATATAAAGATTTGGGTTTATCCATAAAAACAGATAATATACCGCCATACTCACAGCCGTATTGCTGACGCCGACCAGCCCGAATTTAAAAAATTGCCAGAAAAGCTTCAATAAATCGGTCCTGTTTTCGACTCCCAACTTTGCCATCAGCCATTTCATTTGTTGACAGCCTCGATAATTACACCTGCCATATAGTCGATCATCTCGTCGGTCATACCGGGGTAAACTCCTACCCAGAAGGTGTTATTCATAACAAAATCCGTACCCTTAAGGTCGCCCACAACCCTATAGGCATCGGTTCCCCGAAGCTCGTCAAAGCAGGGGTGCTTTATAAGATTGCCCGAGAAGAGCAGGCGTGTCTGAACATTGTGCTCTTCTATATAGCGTGTAACCTTGTTACGATCAAGTCCGCTATCCTCTTTAACCGAAATAAGGAAGCCAAACCAGGAGGGACGGCTGTTTTCTGCTGCCTCGGGCAGAATTATCTTATCCTCTATCGGCTTGAGGGCGGCTTTAAGTCGGTCAAAGTTGTGACGGCGGCGCTCAATAAAGGAGGGAAATTTTTTAAGCTGCTCACAGCCTATTGCAGCCTGCATATCGGTAACCTTAAGATTGTAGCCGAAGTGGCTGTAAACATATTTATGGTCATAGCCTGCGGGGAGCTCTCCGTACTGACCGTCAAAGCGGTGCTTACAGAAGTTGTCCTGTCCAGAGGGGCAGATACAGTCTCTTCCCCAGTCACGGAAGGATAGAATAAGGCGATGAAGCAGCGGATTGTTTGTGTAAACACAGCCGCCCTCGCCCATTGTCATATGGTGCGGCGGATAAAAGCTTGAGGTTCCGATATCTCCCCAGGTTCCGCTGGAACGGGTTTCGCCGTTTATTGTGTACTGTGTGCCCAAGGCATCGCAGTTGTCCTCAACAAGCCAGAGGTTGTGCTTATCGCAAAACGCCTTGACTGCGGCTAAATCAAAGGGGTTGCCGAGTGTGTGGGCAATCATAACAGCCTTGGTCTTTTCGCTGAGAGCAGCCTCAAGTGCCGTTACATCGATATTGTACTGAGGTACGGTAACGTCAACAAAAACGGGCACTGCGCCATACTGAAGAATTGGTGTAACGGTGGTAGGAAATCCGCAGGCAACCGTGATAACCTCATCTCCGCGTTTAATCTGGCGCTCTTTCAGCTCGGGA
>JAZSQK010000065.1:0-89279 GCA_045537915.1 Acutalibacteraceae bacterium | reverse complement strand
TTGTAGATTGATGCGCGCATGCCGCCGACAGAGCGGTGACCCTTGAGGTTTGCGAAGCCGGCTGCTGTTGCCTCTTTAACAAACTTGGCGTTAACTTCATCATCTTCTGCGCGGAAGGTGACATTCATCATAGAACGGCTGTTTTCTTTAACCGGATTAGAGAAGAGCTTTGAATTGTCAAGGCAGTCATAAAGCATCTTTGCCTTCTTTTCGTTAATAGCCTTCATAGCTTCGAGTCCGCCGAGCTCCTTAATCCACTTAAGAACAAGTCCACAGACATAGATGGGGTAGCAGGGGGGAGTGTTGTACATAGACTCGTTCTCTGCCATTGTTGCGTAGTTGCACATTGTGGGAACAAAGTCGGCAAGGTCGCTGTTTAAAAGGTCTTCACGTGCAATTACGATGGTAAGACCGGCGGGGGCAACATTCTTCTGTGCGCCTGCATAGATAAGACCAAACTTCCTAACGTCAACCGGCTCAGAAAGGATGCAGGAAGACATATCTGCAACAAGCGGAACGCCCTTTGTGTCGGGAATGTAGCCCCACTTTGTACCGAAGATTGTGTTATTAAAGCAAATATGAACATAGTCGGCATCTGCTCTCAGGTCGAGCTCAGACTGCTCGGGAATGCGTGTAAAGTTTTCTTCCTTTGTAGTGGCTGCAAGATGAGCGTCACCGAACTTCTGCGCTTCCTTGTATGCCTTGCCCGAGAACTGACCTGTAACTATGTAGTCTGCTTTTCCTGTTTTCATAAGGTTCATTGCGACATTTGCAAACTGCATAGATGCGCCACCCTGAAGGAACATAACCTTATAGTTATCGGGAATCTCCATAACCTCACGGAGAAGAGCCTCTGCTTCCTTTATGATATTATCATACACCTTTGAACGATGCGACATCTCCATAACGCTCATGCCGGAGCCCTGATAGTTCATCATATCATCCCTTGCCTGTTCTAAAACGCAGACAGGAAGCATTGAAGGACCTGCAGAAAAATTATAAATTCTGTTATACATTGAAAAAACCTCCGAAGATAAAATACTTAATTACTAACATTATACTCCTAAAGTTTAGAAACTTCAACGGAAATTTGCAATAAATATTACTTCTCGCTGTAATATTTAATGGCTTTTTGCATAAATTCCTCAGTAACCGAAAAATGTTCAGCAAGGGTTGCTACGGTTTCGTTGCCCTTTGCGATGGCTGACAACAGCTCATCCTTGGGAATGAGATTTAAAATAGCCCAAAGCTCTGCTTTTTTCTCAAACCGTATCCGATAGAGAAGGGGAGCTTCTACTGAATAAAAGCCTTCGGTTTTACAGTGGCCGAGCTCATGCGCAAGGGCTACACGTTCCTCGGCAGAGGAGCCGCAGAGATTCTTATCCATTGCGATATACTTTTTGCCGCCCTGACTGATACAAAAGGCTTTAGTGTGGGGAAGTGATCTGAAATCAATAATGATGTTTGAAGCGTCAGCGATTTTATACAGTCTTGTTGTTTCCATTTTCCCTTTCCTTTACATACAAGGCATACCGCTTGACCTCGTCCCACATTTCGTTGGTCACATCCTCTGCGCCTCCGAAAAGAGCAACCTTGAGGCTCTGTTCATCCGGAGTAGGAATTTCTCCGGTAAGAAGATATTCAACGCTGCAGGAGAAGAATTCGGCAATTTTTTTTAGAGTTGCGGCAGACAGGGTTTTGTTTCGTCCCATCTTAAAGTCGGTCAGAGAAGCACGTGGAATCGAGCAAAGTTTGCACATCTCGGTAATATTCATACTCCGACTCTTACAAAGCGCCTCAATTCTTGCATAAACCTCGTTCATTGTAATATCCCCCTTTTATATAACAGGAACAAAATACGGAAATCAGTAAAAATGTCCTTGACAAATACTGAAACAAGTAATATAATCGTTGCAGAGTTACGGAAAACCGTAATAATTGCCCCGTTAAGCGAATTATATTACATAAACCCGTAATTGTCAATAGTTTTTTAAGGAGGTCATTACATATGTACAATTGTTTGGACTGTGGGCACGAATTTGAATATGTTGAAATAGTTTTTGAAAGGCATAATCTTGATACGCCGCCATATGAAAGGGTAAAGCGGTGTCCAAAATGCCATAGCACCGAGTATACCGAAAAGAAAGAGTTTTACTGCAGATGCTGCTCGGCACCCTTAAAGGAAGAAGCTGAATACTGCAGTCCAAGGTGCAAAAAGCTTGGGGAAATCCTGAAACTAACGGATACAGCCCACAAGCTTGCGAGGGAGAACTCGGTAATAAACAGGGCTGTGCAAGAGGTAACGCAATATAACCGCCAAAACGGTACCAACTATTCTTACGGACAATATTTCGCCTTGAAAGGAATGGGAAAAATATGATGACTCTACAAGAAAAAAAGAAGTTTTTATCAGGCTACAGCGATCTTGCGAGGAGGGTTACAAGGTTGTCTGATGATATAGCTAAAAAGGAGTTTTCCAGAAGTTACATAGAAAAGGCACTTGATCAGGCAGCCCAAGACTGTATAAAAATTGAGGAAATAATTAAAGGTGTAAATGAAGCTGCGCAAAGAGAGCTGCTTTATTCAAGATACATAGAGGGAATGACACTTGAAAATTTGGCTCTGAAATACGGATATTCCTCAAGACACCTGCAACGCATCATAAATGTGGCGGTAGACTCTTTACAAATGTAAAAAAGGCTTTGAAACCACAAGGGTTTCAAAGCCTTAAAGTTTAGTTAATCTTTTTTGTTTTTATTTCTTCGGCGCAACGCAGTTTAAAGTCTTCAAGTGACATAGAACCAAGATCGCCGTTTTCGCCTCTGCCTCTGACAGATACTGTACCTGCTTCGACCTCTGCATCGCCGACAGTCAGCATATAGGGAAGTCGACTCAGCCTTGCTTCTCTAATCTTGTAGCCAATCTTCTCGTTTCGGGTGTCAACCTCAACACGCATACCCATATCCTCGAGTGCCGCTTTAACCTCGTAAGCATAGTCGTGATGCCGGTCTGCGATGGGGAGAATTCTGACCTGCTCAGGAGCGAGCCAGAGAGGGAAGGCGCCTGCATACTTCTCAATTAGCAGAGCAAGTGTTCTCTCGTAGCAGCCAATAGAGGTTCTGTGAATGATATACGGATTTTTCTTTTCGCCATCCTTATCGGTATACTCCATACCAAATTTTTCGGCTAACATCTGGTCAATCTGAATGGTAATGAGGGTGTCCTCCTTACCGTGTACATTCTTAATCTGAATGTCGAGCTTTGGTCCGTAGAAGGCCGCCTCGCCAACGCCGATTTTATAGGGGATTTCAAGGTTGGTGAGTATCTTCTCCATAACACCCTGAGCTTCGTTCCACTGCGCCTCGGTGCCGATATACTTCTCTCTGTTTTCGGGGTCCCACTGGCTGAAACGGTAGGAAACATCCTCATAAAGACCGAGGGTTTTGAGCATAAATACGCAAAGCTCAAGACAGCCCTTGAACTCATCCTCTAACTGCTCGGGTGTACACATAAGGTGGCCCTCCGAGATAGTGAACTGACGAACTCTTATCAGGCCGTGCATCTCGCCCGAATCCTCGTTTCTAAAGAGGGTAGAGGTCTCGTTATAACGAAGAGGCAGGTCACGGTAGGAGCGGGGACGGTTTAAATAGGCCTGATACTGAAAGGGACAGGTCATAGGACGAAGGGCGAAACACTCTTTAGTCTCGTCCTCTGCATCGCCCATAACAAACATACCGTCACGGTAGTGGTCCCAGTGACCGCTTATCTTATAAAGGTCGCTCTTTGCCATAAGGGGAGTTTTAGTAAGCTGCCAACCACGCTTTTGCTCCTCATCCTCAACAAAGCGCTGTAAAAGCTGTATAACTCGAGCGCCCTTTGGTAGCATAATCGGAAGTCCCTGACCGATATATTCACTGGTGGTAAAGAGCTCAAGCTCACGACCAATCTTGTTGTGGTCACGCTTTTTTGCTTCTTCAATTCGTGCTAAATGCTCGTCGAGCTCACTCTGCTTGGGAAAGGCGGTGCCGTAGATACGCTGAAGCATCTTGTTATCGGAGTTTCCTCTCCAATAAGCACCTGTTGCGCTGGTTAATTTAAATGCCTTAACCGAGCCGGTGCTCATAAGGTGTGCACCTGCGCAAAGGTCAACAAATTCGCCCTGTCTGTAAAGGCTTATAACCGAACCATCGGGTAAATCTTTAATAAGCTCAACCTTATAAATCTCGCCCTTTTCTTCGAAAAATTTCACAGCCTCGTCGAAGGGGAGTGTATAGCGCTCGAGGGGAAGATTTTCTTTAACAATTTTCTTCATTTCCTCCTCGATTTTTATAAGGTCATCGGGGGTAAATTTTACCTCGGAATCAATGTCATAATAAAAGCCGTCGTCAACCGCAGGGCCGATAGCCAGTTTTGCCTCGGGATAAAGACGCTTTACAGCCTGAGCCAAAATATGACTTGCCGTATGGCGATATGTCCACTTACCGTAGTCATCCTCAAAGGTTAAAAGCTCGACAGAATCGCCGTCACGGAGCTCGGTTCTGAGGTCGGCATTTTCTCCGTTAATACGAGCGGCGCATACATTCTTAAAAAAGCCGCCGCCGAACGATTTTGCAATGTCAAAGGGAGTCATTCCGTTATCAAACTCTCTGACATCTCCACGTAGACTGATTTTCATATTTTTAAACCTCCGGTTGTAAAATGAGTGCAGAATGCAGAATTAATGTGTGCTTCGCACGATACAATTACGATACGATTTCTATTTATTGTTTTCGTATCGTAATTATATTCGTTCCCGCAGGGAACACCGAAATTCTGAATTCCGAATTATGAATTCTGAATTAAAAAAGCCCTGTCCCGAAAATCGGGACGAGGCTTTGAATAACAAAACTCCGCGGTTCCACCCGCATTGCACAAAACTGTGCCGCTTAAAAACTCATAACGTGAGTTACCCGTTCCGCTTGTTTTCACGGACGCTCCGAGGTGGTGTTCACGGAACTCTTTCTTTAACAGGCTTTCAGCCGATGGCCTGTCTCTCTTTAAAAGAAAAACGTAACGCTACTGTCCTCATCAACGCTTTATACCCTTATATTTTATCGCTCTTTATCGAAATTGTCAATAATTTATTGAAGTTTTCGTCTTTTTAATGTATTATAATGTTAGGAAAACGGGAAAGGGGAAAAGGGAAATGGTTAAACATATGATTATATGGAAGTTAAGACCTGAGTTTGATACTCCCGAGAGAAAGGCTGAAATAAAGGCGGCTTTAGAGGGGCTTGTCGGAAAGATTGACGGGCTTGTTTCTATGAAGATACTGACCGATGGCTTTGAGTCATCTTCGGGCAGTCTTATGATGGACTCTGCATTTGAATCCGAAGCGGCTTTAAAAGCCTATCAGTCCCATCCTTTGCACAAGAATATTGCCGTAAACCTTGTCAGACCGTCTGTTGAGAATCGACTCTCGTTCGATTTTAACGAATAATGAATAATTGATGTGTGCTTCGCACGACTTAATTGCGATACGAAGCCTGGTTATTTTCATTATATCGAAAATATGTCTGTTCCAGTTAGGGAACACCGAAATTATTCATTATTAATTATTGCTTATTCATTCAAAACATTGGAGGTATTAAATGTTACCAAAACTATATATTGTTGTGCCATGCTACAACGAACAGGAGGTTCTGCCGATAACCTCACAGATTTTTATAAAAAAACTGGAGGAACTCGCAGATTATGAGCAGATTTCCCGTGACAGCAGAGTTCTCTTTGTGAACGACGGCAGCCGTGATAATACTTGGGATATAATTAAGGAACTCAGCGAAACCTATACTTTCGTTGAGGGAATATCCCTTTCGAGAAACCGTGGCCATCAGAATGCACTGCTCGCTGGACTTATGTACGCTAAGGACAGGTGTGATTTTACGGTCAGCATTGATGCCGACGGACAGGATGATATAAACGCTATAGACCAAATGGTAAAGGCTTATTATGAGGGCTGTGAGGTGGTTTACGGCGTTCGCTGTGAGCGCAAGACTGACACCTTTTTCAAGCGCACCACCGCCGAGGGCTTTTATAAGCTTATGCGGCTTATGGGTGCCGAGGTGGTTTTCAATCACGCCGATTACCGTCTTGTTTCAGCAAGAGTTCTTTGCGAACTTGAGAAGTTTGAGGAAGTGAATATCTTTTTGCGGGGTATGGTGCCGCTGGTTGGATTTAAGAGTACCAGCGTTTATTATGAGAGGAATGAAAGACTTGCAGGTAAAAGCAAATATCCTCTCAGAAAGATGCTTTCTCTGGCTGCAAGTGGAATTACCAGTCTTTCAATAAAGCCTATTCATCTTGTGACGGCGCTGGGGATAGTTTTCTCTCTGCTCGGCTTTGCCGGCTGTATTTGGGCGTTTGTACTGGCAATTCTCGGAAGTACGGTTGCGGGTTGGGCAAGTACGGTTTGTATTGTCTGTCTGCTCGGAGGAATACAACTTTTGTCACTCGGCGTGATAGGGGAGTATGTCGGCAAAATATATCTGGAAACAAAAAAGCGTCCAAAATATATAATCGAAAAGACAACCGAGGATTAGTATAATATACAAACAACCGCTAAAGCTTTTAGGCTTCGGCGGTTTTCTTATAAGATGGCGACCAAATGCTTAAGCATTCGGTACCCGACTACGCGCTCTTTGCTAAAAACAGTCCAGTGGACTGTTTTTTACGCTACAGACCTTCTCAGGTTCTCGTCCTGCAATAAACAAAAAATCAAGAGGAACCAACCTTACGGCTGATTCCACTTAATTTGGTCGAGGTGACAGGACTCGAACCTGCGGCATCTAGTTCCCAAAACTAGCGCCCTACCAACTGGGCGACACCTCGATATATTTTGTTGACTTTGTTATTATATTCTAAAACTTCTTGCTTGTCAAACAATATTTGTTAAATAAGAAAATAGGGTGTATAATAATTGTGAAAAACTTAAAGGAGAACAAATTTGTCGGTTTTTGAGAAAATATACGAAGTAGTAAAGACGATCCCTGAAGGCAGGGTTGCGACCTACGGTCAGGTGGCCATGCTTGCGGGAAATCCAAGATGGGCAAGGGTTGTGGGATATGCGCTGCACAACAACCCCTCTCCGATAATCATACCCTGTCACCGAGTGGTCAACCGAGAGGGCAGGGTAGCAGAGGCCTTTGCCTTTGGCGGAGGGGAGAGTCAACGTCAGCTTCTCCAAAAGGAAGGAATAGTTTTTGAAGCTGACGGGCGTATAGATCTCAAAAAGTACGGCATCTTTTAATCCTTAAACTCGTCCTTGCGAATGGGCACAAACTTTATTTTTCTGCGTTTTTTCTTGCCGATATTCAGCCTTATTGTGATTACGGCAAAGACTACGGCGGCAAGACCGATAAGCACATAAACAATCTTCATAAGGGTAGAAGAAAGGAAGTTTCCTGCCGCCCTTGCAAATATCAAAACGACACTGGCTTTTATATCGGTTGATGCAACGAGATTTATTGTTCCGATTTTTTCTTCGGCATAATAAATATCTGCCGTACCCAGAACGTCTCCCTTGCTGATGGGAGCGTCAAAGCTTTCTGAACTTAAGTTCGGCTTAATTATGATTGTTGAGGTATCGGCATCTATCGGGAGCAGAGCCTCAAGGCCGCCCTCAAGATTTAAGGATACAAAATCTGTCTGTGCAGAAAGCTCAACCGGCGCTTCGGTTACCGGTGTTGTGTTATCAAGAATGGTTTTATACTCGAAGTTTTTGAATGCCCAACGGTACATATTTGCCGAATCTATAAATGCGCCTCTCGTTGCATTGTAGGTTGTAGATTTCAGGACTACCGCCATATAGGTGTAGCCTTTGTAGGATGCGAGGCTGACAAGGCATCTTCCCGCCTCGTCGGTAAAGCCGGTTTTGCCGCAAACCGCATACTGATAATAAACATCGGAATTGGGGTTTATCATAAGGTTCGAGGTTACTATTGTTCTTGTCGGGTGGAATTCAGTCGCCTCCATCACATATGAGCTTTTGGATAAAAGGGACTTTATGGTTTCGTTTGCAAAGGCGTATTTTGCAAGAATGCTGATATCCCGAGCAGTAGTGTACAGATTGTCATCGTGCAGTCCTACGGGGTTTGTGTAACGGGTATTTGTAAGGCCGAGCTCTGCCGCCTTTTCGTTCATCATACGAACAAAATTTTCAGTATTTCCTCCAACATGCTCGGCGATAGCGTAAGCAATATCTCCGCAAGAGGAAATAACAAGACCTGCAAGAGCGTCCTTTGCCTTCATTTTTTCTCCGATTTTAAGACCATATACTACCGAGCCTGTTCCGAGAATTCTGTCGTTTGCATCTTTGGAATACGAAATATAGGTATTTTCCAAATCATCTATATTTTCAATCATAACTATCGCAGACATAAGCTTTGCGATGGAAGCGGGATACATTTTTTGGTCGGCATTTTTTTCATAAAGAACATCGTCTGTATCCATACTTATAAGCATAGCTGCCTCGCAGCCAAGCTCATATCCTGTTATCTGATAGGCTCCGACGGGGATAGAAAAAGAGAATAGAAATATTAAAACGAGAGCAAAAAACTTTTTTTTCATAGCAATCTCCGAGAATTTGTAGTATACTATATTCAGTATACATTATTTCGATATAAAATAAAAGATAAACTTTCAAAAAAATAATGAATAACGGCATCGGAAAAGAGGTTGTGCGCATGATTTATGTTACGGGCGATATGCACGGGGCAGAAAACCGTCTTTATGATAAGGAATGGAGAAAGCTCAAAAGCGGTGATGTTCTGATCGTTTGCGGAGATTTCGGATATATCTGGGATTCGGGTAAATTTGAGGAAGAGGCTATAAAATATTTTGCCGGAAGGAAGTTTACGGTTGCCTTTGTCGACGGGACCCATGAAAATTTTGACAAGATAAACGCCTGCAGAGAGACCTACTGGAAGGGCGGACTTGTTCACAGAATAAGCGGCAATCTTCTTCATCTGATGAGGGGACAGATATTTAATATTGACGGAAACAGGATTTTTACCTTCGGCGGAGGAGAGTCGGAGGATAAGGATATAAGGGCAGAAAAGGGGCTTTACTGGAAGGAAGAACTGCCTACTCCTGCCGAGATGGCCAAAGGGGCAGAAATGCTCGATTCGGTTGGCTGTAAGGTTGATTATATTATAACCCACGAGCCGCCCAAAAGAGTAAAAAGCGCAATGCTTCTCCGCTTGGGCCGTGCAGACAGGGTCAACAAGCTTAACGGGTATTTTGAGGAGATAGGACAGGGCTGTGAATTTAAAAAATGGTATTTCGGCTCACTCCACGAGGACCGTGCCGTTACTCCGATACACACCTGTGTATACAGTAAGATAATACCCCTCGGCAAATAAAGTTTGCCAAATCACAAAAAATGTGATATAATCATAAAATGTGAAAATTAGTTTACATCAATTCAAACGGAGGAAACCTTATGGTAAACACCGAAAGATTATGTATGGGTTGCATGAATGACAACGGCAACGAAAAGGTTTGTCCTATTTGCGGACACGATAACTCGCAGGACAATTCTGCCGAATACCTTTCTGCAGGAACCTGGCTTAATGCCAACAGATATCTCGTGGGCAAGGTAATTGAAACAAACGGCGACTCTGCAGTATATATTGGTTGGGATAATGATTCCAATGCCATTGTGCATATTTGGGAATATCTCCCGATAGGACTCTCTCGTCGGAGCGCTGACCGACTTACAGTAACCGCTGCCGAGGGAAAGGGTTACGAGTTTAACCGTGGTCTTGATGAGTTTATGATTCTTCATACCAACCTATCAAGGCTTGAGGTTACTACGGGTCTTTTGCCGGTTATTGATGTTTTTGAATCCAACGGAACGGTTTATTCTGTATGCACCACCGTTTCGGGAATAACCCTTAAGGATTTTCTTATCAGAAACGGCGGCACACTTACCTGGGAACAGGCAAGACCGCTTCTTATGCCTGTACTTTCTGTTCTTACCCGTCTGCATGAGGCGGGAATAGTTCACAGGGGAATTTCTCCTGAGACCATTATCGTCGGCAGGGACGGAAGACTTTATCTTACAGGCTTTTCGGTAGAAAAGGCCAGGGTTTTAAATACCGAGTTTTCGGCAAAGCTAGCGGCAGGCTATGCTGCACCCGAACAGTATGACACAGAAGTCTCAACAGGCGCTGCCTGTGATATATATGCCTTTGGCGCTGTAATTTTCAGATGCATAATAGGCTCAACTCCTCCCGATGCAAAGGAAAGACTGGTAAACGACAAGCTTTCCATACCTGCTAACATTACCGAAACTGTATCAAAGGGAGCGCTTGCGGCCATAGCTAACGCTCTTAAGGTTGACCCGAATGCAAGAACAGCATCGGCAGACCGCTTTAAAAAGATGCTTGAGGCGGCGGTAGCAGCCCCCGCTTCTGCAGAAAAGGCGCCTGTCGCAAAGAAAAAGGTAAACGACAGCAAAAAGTACGCTATCATAGCGTCGGGTGTAACCGCAGCAGTATTCATAATAATTCTTGTACTTGTACTTATTCTGTCGGGAGATCTTTTTAAGGGCAAAAAACCTACAGGAAGCGATAATTCGGACATAAATCTTCCTCAGCAATCCCAGGTTGGAGAGGTAGACCCCAATGTCAGCGCAGAACTTGGAGAAAAGCTGTATGAGATACCTGATTTAAAAGGAAAAACATACGCAGAGGTTATTCAGGAAACAA
This sequence comes from Acutalibacteraceae bacterium, assembly GCA_045537915.1. Taxonomy (GTDB): domain Bacteria; phylum Bacillota; class Clostridia; order Oscillospirales; family Acutalibacteraceae; genus SFWF01. Next base: position 78,531 of record JAZSQK010000065.1, on the reverse strand, counting down.
AACTGAACGGACGTTTTGAGGTTGTTATCGCAGGAAAACAGTATTCCGATTCGGTAGCAAGAGGAAAAATATGCGACCAGACCGTAAAGGCAGGAACCTCGGCTACCAAGGACACCGAAATAGGCGTGTATATAAGCCTTGGACCGTCTACTATTAAGATGCCTAATCTTATTGGAAAGACAAAGGATGAGGTCCATATAGCACTTCTTGAATACGGCTTCCTTCCTGAAAATATTGAGTTCCGTGAAAGGCTTTCTGCAACTGCGCAGCCCGGCACGGTTACTGCAACATCGGTAAAGGCCGGTGACAGCGTTTCTCTTGATGATGCAATAATTGTAGATTACTGTCCCGAAAAAGAAGAGACAACTTCTTCAGAAGAATAAAAAATGGGCTACCTCGTCTGAGGTAGCCCGTCTTTACTTGAAATATATTAGTTGATTTTGCTGTTAATGTAGTTAACGATATCGCCGATGGTCTGAATTTCTTCAACATCTTCGTCGGGGATTTCAATTCCAAACTCATCCTCGACAGACATAAGAAGATCTACAAGATCAAGGCTGTCTGCGCCGAGATCGTCAGCAATTCTTGTTTCCATTGTCATTGACTCACGGTCAGCGTCTAATTGTTCTGCCAGAATATCGGCTATTTTTTCAAAAGTCATTGAATCTTTCCTCCGTAAAATATAGACATATGGCCTTAAACTGTGATATATTTGACATAAGGCCTGAATAAATAATAATTTGGATTTGTTGTTTTGTCAATAATTTTGTTGAACATTGCAAAAAAAGGACGGTTTTTATGAGCAAAAAATTTAATGTCATAGGTTACCCTATAGGACATACTATGTCTCCCTTCATACATAAAGAACTTTTTTCTCTTAAAAAGTTTGATGCAGAGTACGGAAAGCTTGAAATTTCTCCTGAAAAGCTAAGGGAGGAGTTTGAGGTGTTAAAGGAGCTTGACGGCTTTAATGTTACTATTCCCCACAAGGTTTCAATTATTGACCTGCTTGATGAAATAGATTCGGTTGCGGCCGGTTACGGCGCAGTAAACACAGTGGCCAGAAAAGACGGAAAATATTACGGATACAACACCGATGCCTACGGCTTTTTAAAAGGGCTTGAGTTTTCTTCGATAGAGCTTGGCGGCAGGGTATTGGTTTACGGCTTTGGCGGCGCCGCCAGAACCATTATTACAGAATGTCTTAAGGCGGACTGTGATGTGACGGTCGGCACCCAGGCTGAGCTTATAGGGGCGGCAGAACCGATAATTTCTGAACTTATGGAGAAAAACGGCAAAAAGATTAAGCTTGTAAGAAACCAAGAGATAGATACCGAATATGATCTGCTTGTAAATGCAACGCCAGTCGGAATGCATCCTAATGTAAATGCATCTCCTATAAACGCAGAGCAGATAGACCTTTTTTCGAGTGTTTATGATATAGTTTATAATCCGCAGCAAACCGAACTGCTTCGCATTGCAAAGGAGAAGGGGAAGGTGTGCGGAAGCGGACTTTCAATGCTTGTGTGTCAGGCAGAACTCGCTCATAAAATCTGGTACGGCGCCGAGTTTTCTAAAGAAGAAACAAAAGAGATTATAGCAAAAACAGCGTCAGAGCTGGGTCGGGAGTTTGGTAAATGAAAAATATAATTCTTTGCGGTTTTATGGGCTCGGGCAAGACTGCTATCGGAAAACTGATAAGTGAGCGAAAAGAACTTCGGTTTTATGATACCGACGAAATTATCGTAAGAAAAACGGGAATGACTATTTCCGATATTTTTGCCATTCACGGCGAGGCTTATTTTCGAAGCCTTGAAACCGAAACGATAAAGGAGTTTGTCGGCAGAGAGGGCTGTGTTATTTCGCTTGGCGGCGGACTTGCGGCAAACAAAGCAAACCATCCCTATTTGAAAGAGGTAGGGTGTGTAGTTTTGCTTGACTGCAATATAGAGGAAACTTTAAGCCGAATAAGCGGCGATAAGACAAGACCGCTCACTGCGGGCGGCAGGTCGGATATTATCAGCAGATATAATGCAAGAAAGCCGATATATGAGTCTGTCGCAGATATGATAGTAGACAGTAGCGGCAGCATACAAGAAACCTATAAAAAACTTTTGACGGCACTTGAAGAATTAAAATAAATATAGTATAATAAATTATTATTTGATTTTTTAGCCGGTGATAAAATGCAGAAAATTACTGTAAAGGGCGAGAGAGGATATGACATACTCCTCAGTGCCGGAATAGTAAAAGAGGCGGGTAGTTATATCCGAGGAGTAACAAAAGCTACCCGTGCAATAGTTATCTCGGACAGCAACGTATTTCCGATATACGGAGAAACGGTGCTGGCTTCCTTGCGTGATAACGGCTTTGAGGTTTCTTCTTTTACCTTTGCTGCAGGAGAAGAAGCAAAAACTGCCGACACCGTGCTTTCGATGACAAAGGCAATGAGCGAGGCCGAGCTTACCCGTGCCGATATTGCTGTTGCTCTCGGCGGCGGTGTTACGGGAGATATGGTTGGATTTGCATCGGCCATATATCTTCGTGGAATAGATTTTATTCAGATTCCCACAACACTTCTTTCTCAGGTAGATTCATCGGTTGGTGGAAAGACAGGCTGTGATACCGATTTTGGTAAAAATCTTCTCGGAGCCTTTCACAACCCGTCGCTTGTGCTCGTTGACACCGACACACTCAAAACCCTTCCCGAACACTATATGCGTGACGGAATGGGCGAGGTTATAAAATACGGTTGTATTAAATCAAAGAGCCTTTTTGAAAAGCTTGTTGCCTGTGATAATTTTTCTGATATTATACAGGAAGTAATTTATGAGTGTATTGATATAAAGCGTGAGATTGTTGAAAATGACTTTACCGAAAAGGGAGAGAGAATGCTTCTTAATTTTGGGCACACTCTGGCTCACGCAATCGAAAAGCATTATAATTACAAAAAGATTTCCCACGGCCAAGCGGTTGGAATCGGTATGTATGCGATAACCGTTGCTGCCGAAAAGGAAAACCTTACAGAAAAGTCAAGCGCAGAGAAAATAAGGGTTGCTTTAGAAAAGTACGGTCTACCGTTGTCCTGCGAAGTAAAAGCGGCAGAGCTAACCACACTTATGACAAGAGATAAAAAGCGTTGTGGAAATTCGCTTAATCTTGTACTGCTTCACACTATCGGCAATTCTTATGTAAAAGCGGTAGAGAATGAAAAGCTTGAAGCCTTCTTTTCGGAGGTTTAGCCAATGAACATTAAGATAACACCTCATTCGATAAACGGTACGGTGAATATCCCACCCTCAAAGAGTGCCGCTCACAGAAATCTTATTTGTGCTGCCCTCGCTAAGGAGGAAAGCAAAATAACTCCTTATTGCACATCGGTCGATATTAAGGCTACTGTAGCCGCCCTCAAGGCGCTCGGCGCCGAAATAATTGAAACCGAAAAGGGTTATACTGCAAAAATGGGCAAGACACCCGAAAAGGCAAAGATAGATTTTTATGAGTCGGGCTCGACCGCAAGGTTTTTATTGCCGATTGCGGCGGCTCTCGGAATAAACGCTACTATGGTCGGCAGGGGACGACTCCCAGAGCGACCAATGAAGGTGCTTTGCGACCTTCTCCGTGAGCACGGGGTTACTGTTTCGGCAGACAATATGCCGATAACAATCAGCGGTAAAATGTGTGCGGGTAGATTTACACTTCCGGGTAATATCAGTTCACAGTACATAACTGGAATAATGCTTGCCGCACCGCTTATGGAGGGCGAGACCGAAATAGTTTTAACAACACCGCTTCAGTCGGTCGGATATATTGATATGACAATAGCCACAATGGCACGATACGGCGTTACGGTGGAGTCAACTGAAAAGGGTTGGGTAATCCCCGCAGGACAAAGCTACAAGCCTTGTGACACAAAAACTGAGGGCGACTGGTCGGCGGCGGCGTTCTTTATGTCAGCGGCGGCAATAGGTGGAGATATAAGAATTTCGGGACTAGATTTTGCATCGTCACAGGGAGATATGGCGGCACTTGATGTTTTTGCTGCATTTGGTGCAGATATAACCCTTGAAAATGACATTCTTCATATAAAAAAGGGCGCCTTGCATGGAATAGAGGTAAACGCTGCTGATATTCCCGATATGGTTCCTGCGATAGCGGCAACAGCCGCCTTTGCAAAGGGTAAAACGGTTATTAAAAATGCCCAGAGGCTTCGAATAAAAGAAAGCGACCGTATAAAGAGCACCGTAGCGGCACTTCGTGCTCTCGGAGTTAGTGTAACCGAGACCGATGACGGTATGGAAATTTACGGCGGCGAGGTACAGGGCGGTAAGATTGACGGCGCAAACGACCACAGAATAGTAATGGCTTTCTCGGTTGCGGCGGCTTACGCTGATGGAGAAAGCATTGTGACCGACGCCGAGGCATCGGCAAAATCATACCCCGAATTTTTTGAAACCTTTAAGAATCTGGAGGGAATGGCAAATGAGATCTGATATTGGAAATGCAGTTCGGCTTACCGTTTTCGGAGAGAGTCACGGACCTTGTATTGGTGCGGTCATTGAGGGACTGCCTGCAGGACATAAAATAGATTTTGATTTTATGCTTTCCCAGATTCAGAGAAGAGCCCCTGGCAGAGACAAATCCACAACCTCCAGAAAAGAAAGCGATTTGCCTGAAATTTTGTCGGGTGTTTTAGACGGAGTTACCACAGGCGCACCCCTTGCGCTTATTATCAGAAACAATAATACTAAATCGGGCGATTATGATAATCTTAAAGCAAATCCCAGACCGTCACATTCCGATTATGCCGCCTATGTAAAATATGACGGTATGAATGATGTCAGAGGCGGCGGACACTTTTCGGGCAGACTAACGGCGCCCATAGTCGCCGTTGGCGCAATATGCAAGGGAATTCTAAAGGAAAAGGGTATTACCGTCGGCGGACATATAAGCAGTATCGGTATGGTATCCGACCAGCCTTTTGACAATGTAAATGTTTCACACGCTGAGCTTGACGCTTTGCAGAAAGAGTTTTTTGCTCTTAATGATAAGACTGCCGAAGCGGCTATGCGTGACGAGATAGAAAACGCCAGAATGAATCTTGACTCGGTTGGAGGCTGTGTTGAGCTTGCCGCTGTGGGTATGCCTGCAGGTGTCGGAAACCCGATGTTTTGCGGTGTTGAAAACGTTATTTCAAATATCCTTTACGGAATTCCTGCGGTCAAAGGTGTTTCTTTCGGCGCAGGTTTTGAGTATGGATATATGCGTGGCAGCGAGGCAAACGACGATATGTACTATGATGATAAGGGTAGTGTTCGTACATATTCCAATAACTGCGGCGGAATTACGGGCGGCATCACAAACGGCATGCCTATAATCGTTAAGGCGGCCCTAAAGCCAACGCCCTCGATAGCCCAGAATCAAAGGACGGTAAACTTAAAAACAGGGGAGAATGAAAGCCTCAATATTGAGGGCAGACACGATCCTTGTATAGTGCCGAGAGCTCTTCCTGCTCTTGAAGCGGCATTTGCTGTCGGACTTTTGGACCTTCTTCGTACGGAGGGCAAAATATGAAGCTCGAAGATATAAGAAAAGATATCGACCGAATTGATAAAGAGCTTGTACCCCTTCTCAAAGAGAGAATGGATTGCTCCCTACAGGTTGCAGAGATTAAAAAGGCAGAGGGCCTGCCTATATATCATCCTGTCAGAGAACAGGAGATACTTGACCGAGTGAATGAGGCGGGTGGAAAGTACGGCAGATATATCGAATCGGTCTACCGTGAGCTTATGAGCGTCAGCCGTGAGGCTCAGCAGGCAGAGATTACCGGTATAGGTAAACTTGCACAAGAGATAAAGTCGGCAAACGGTACCATAAAACAAAAGGTCACCGTAGCCTGTCAGGGAATAGAGGGCGCTTTCTCAAATATTGCGGCAAAAAATCTGCACGACAGCGGTGAGATAAAGTTTTATGAGACCTTTGAGGAGGTTTTTAAGGCGCTACAGAGCGACGAGGCAACCTATGGCGTTGTGCCTGTTGAAAATTCTAATGCAGGTTCTGTAATGGAGGTTTATGACCTTATTCTTAAATACCGCTTCTATATCGTTTCTGCGGCAGAACTTTTTGTTAATGAAAACCTGCTCGGTGTAAAAGGGGCAACTCTTGAGGATATTAAAACGGTATATTCTCATCCACAGGCGCTTTCGCAGTCGGATGAGTTTATAAAGGAAAAGGGAATTACTCCAATTCAGTACACAAACACTGCTGTGGCGGCAAAGCTTGTGGCCGACATGAATGATAAATCTATAGGAGCAATAGGCTCTACCCTTGCGGCAAGTCTTTACGGACTTGATGTAGTAGCGCCCAAGGTGCAGACCATAAAGCACAACTGCACAAGGTTCATAACCATTTCAAAGGAGCTTATAATTCCCGAGGATGCAAACAAGGTTAGCGTGGTATTTTCACTACCGCATACAGTAGGTGCGCTCCAACGTGTGCTTGACCGTTTTTCTATGAACGGACTGAACCTGACCAAGATTGAATCCCGTGCGGCAAGAAACGGTCGCTTTGAATATCTTTTTTATCTTGACTTTTCGGGCAATTTAAAGGATGATAATACCGTAGCGCTTATTTCCTCGCTCGAGGACGAGCTTCCTGACTTTACCTTCCTGGGAAATTATAAAGAGGAAACTATAAAAGAATAAATTAGAACTGGTGATAAAAATGGCTAATGACAAAAAAGTAACCGCAATAACCTCTATGGAGGAGGATTTTGCAAAATGGTATACCGATGTAGTTATTAAGGCAGAGCTTATTGATTACGCTTCGGTAAAGGGTTGTATGATAATCCGTCCTTACGGCTGGGCTATCTGGGAGAACATCCAGAGAATAATGGACGGTATGTTCAAGGAAACAGGACACGAAAATGTTTCTATGCCTATGTTCATTCCCGAGAGCCTTTTGCAGAAGGAAAAGGATCACGTTGAGGGCTTTGCGCCCGAGGTTGCCTGGGTTACACACGGCGGTAATGAAAAACTTGAGGAGAGAATGTGCGTAAGACCTACCTCCGAAACCCTTTTCTGCGACCATTATAAGAATATTATTCACTCCTGGAGAGATTTACCAAAGCTCTACAACCAGTGGTGCAGTGTTGTCCGTTGGGAAAAGACGACCCGTCCTTTCCTTCGTTCCCGTGAGTTTCATTGGCAGGAGGGCCATACAATTCACGCAACTGCCGCCGAGGCCGAGGCCGAAACAATCCAAATGCTGAATGTATATGCCGAGTTTGCTGAAAAATATCTCGCTATGCCTGTAATCAAGGGCGTTAAGACCGAAAAGGAAAGATTTGCAGGAGCTGTCAACACATATACTATTGAGGCTATGATGCACGATGGTAAAGCTCTTCAGTCGGGAACCTCGCATTTCTTTGGCGATGGCTTTGCAAAGGCATTTGGAATTCAGTTTACTGATAAGGACAATAAACTATCAACACCTTTCCAGACCTCTTGGGGTGTTTCAACCCGTCTTATCGGCGCAATTATTATGACCCACGGAGATGACAACGGCCTTGTTCTTCCGCCTGCGGTTGCACCGATACAGACAATAGTTATTCCGATTGCTTCTCACAAAGAGGGGGTTGTCGAAAAGGCAACCGAGGTTACCGAGAGATTAAAGAAAATCTGTAGGGCAAAGATTGACCTGTCAGATAATTCTCCCGGCTGGAAGTTTGCCGAGTATGAGATGAAGGGCGTTCCGCTCAGACTTGAACTTGGCCCCCGTGACATTGAAAATAATCAGTGCGTAGTTGTTCGCAGAGATAACGGCGAGAAGACTGTAGTTTCTCTCGATGAGCTTGAAACGGTTATCCCCGCAATGCTCGACAAGGTTCGTGACGGACTCTTTGAGAAAGCTCTTGCAAACAGAGCATCCAAAACATATGAGGCAAAGACTTTAGATGAGATGATCGGGATCGCCGACACCAAGCCGGGCTTTATCAAGGCTATGTGGTGTGAGGACAGGGCCTGTGAAGAAGCTCTTAAGGAAAAGGCAGGAGTTTCTTCAAGATGTATGCCTTTCGAGCAGGAGAATATTGCAGAGTGTTGTGTTTGCTGTGGCAAGCCTGCAAAGAAAATGGTGTATTGGGGAAAGGCATATTAATAATATGAGGTGCTGTTTATGACGGATTTAGAAATGATCAGAGGCAAAAAAGGCTTTATCTGTGATATGGACGGTGTTATATATCACGGCAATCAGCTTTTACCCTCTGCCAAGAAATTTGTAGATTGGCTTCAAAAGGAAAACAAACAGTTCTTGTTTCTTACAAATTCAAGTGTAAAAAGCCGTGCCGAACTTCGCCAAAAACTCGGTCGGATGGGCCTTGATATTCCTGCGGAGAATTTTTACACCTCAGGGATGGCAACGGCACGATTTCTTGCAAAGCAAAAGCCCGGTTGTTCGGTTTATTGCATTGGCGAAGCGGGACTTCATAACGCTATTTATGAAGCAGGACTTAGTATGAATGATATCAACCCCGACTATGTTGTTGTCGGAGAAACACAGAATTACAGCTTCAGCAATATCTCAAAAGCGGTGGAACTTGTACTTGCGGGTGCAAAACTTATAGGAACAAACCCCGACACAACCGGACCAGTCGAGGGAGGAAAAATAGTGCCTGCATGCAAGGCGCTTATCGCACCGATAGAGGTCGCCACAGGGAAGACGGCATATTTTCTCGGCAAGCCTAATCCTCTTATGATGCGTTCGGGATTTCAAAGGCTCGGATGCAAATCTGAGGATACGGTTGTAGTAGGGGACCGAATGGACACCGATATTATCGCAGGCGTTGAATCGGGTGCGGCAACCGTGCTGGTTTTGTCGGGCGTATCAACACTTCAAACGGTTGAGCAGTTCCCGTACAGACCCACCGTTATCCTTGATGACGTAGGTTGTATAGTAGGGTAGAGGACAAAATTTATTACAGTTTAGCGCTTGCTTATACCTTATATATAATAGGGCTGAAAACGGACACAAAAAATAATTTAAAATTTTTTAAAAAAACACTTGCATTGCAGGTGTTTTTGTGTTATTATACCGTAGTACGCTATGTTCGATAATAGCGTTTGATATGCGTTGATGCGGGAGGTGGCCGTCCTTGAGACGGGAAATTTCCGCGGAGTATGTCCGATTTTAAACCGGGCGAGGAAGAACTTAAACTGCTGTGCGGCAACTTGCGATGCCGTGTAGCAATGACGGGACAACTGTGCCGTCAGCCCCGGAATGACTGCAACCCCAGCCATCCGGTTTTATAATGTACCGTGAAGAAACACACGGCACGGTGTAAGTTCTGCCCGCAAATCCAACAAGGAGGAGCAATTAGAAATGGCAGTAAAAGAAAAAATCAGAATTCGTGTTAAGGGATACGATCATGCGCTTGTAGATCAGGCTGCTGAAAAGATCGTTGAGACTGCGAAGCGCACTGGTGCAAGAGTTTCGGGACCCGTTCCGCTACCGACCGAGAAGGAAGTAGTTACCATCCTTCGTGCTGTTCATAAGTATAAGGACAGCCGTGAGCAGTTCGAGACCAGAACACACAAAAGGCTTATCGACGTGTTAAGACCTTCCAACAAAACTGTTGAAGCTCTTACAGGTCTTGAGCTTCCCGCCGGCGTAGATATCGAAATTAAGCTTTAATTTTGAGTCTGCAAGGCAGGTCATGTTGGAGAAATCCAACCAATAACCAAGGAGGAAATAATAATGAACAAAGGAATCATTGGAAAAAAGCTCGGTATGACTCAGCTTTTTGACGCAAACGGAAACGTCGTTCCCGTTACTGTAATCGAAGCAGGTCCCTGTGTGGTTGCTCAGAAGAAGACAGTAGAAAACGATGGTTACGATGCAGTTCAGGTTGGCTACGGCGACCTCAAGGCATCTAAGGTAAATAAGCCTATGAAGGGCCACTTTGCCAAGAATGATGTAGCTCCCAAGAAGGTTCTTCGTGAATTCAGACTTGCGGACTGCAGCAGTGTTAATGTCGGCGACATTATTAAGGCTGACACATTTGCAGAAGGTGACAGCGTAGATGTATGCGGAACCTCAAAAGGTAAGGGATATGCAGGCGTTGTTAAGCGCTGGAACTTCTCAAGACTTAAGGAATCTCACGGTACAGGCCCTGTGCACCGTCACGGCGGTTCGCTCGGCGTTATCGATCCCGCGAGAGTATTTAAGGGAAAGAAGATGGCAGGTCATCTCGGAAACGAGCGTGTAACTGTTCAGAATCTTAAGGTTGTTAAAGTAGATGCAGAGAACAACATAATCGCAGTTAAGGGTGCCGTTCCCGGTCCCAAGGGCGGAATCGTAGTTCTCTTCGACAGCGTAAAGGCTTAAGGAAGGAGTGTTCTAAATGGCTAATATAGCAGTAGTTGATATGGCCGGCAAGAATGTCGGAGAAATCACTTTAAGTGATGCCATATTCGGAATTGAACCGAATGCAGCGGTTATGCATGAAGCTGTAGTAAATTACCTTGCAAATCAGCGTCAGGGCACACAGTCGACCTTAACCCGCACTGAAGTTTCCGGCGGCGGCAAGAAGCCCTGGAGACAAAAAGGTACAGGTCATGCCCGTCAGGGTTCGACCAGAGCTCCCCAGTGGAGACACGGTGGTATCGTTCATGCCCCGAAGCCGAGAGATTACTCTTATGTAATCAATAAGAAAGAACGCAGACTTGCACTTAAATCTGCCCTTTCTGATAAAGTACTCACCGGTTCGCTCATCGTTCTCGATGCCTTAACCGTTGACGCTTACAGCACAAAGACTGTTGCAGCTTGTCTTAAGGCAATCGGCGCAGCAAAGAAGACTCTTATTGTTCTTGAGGACAATAACAGCTTCGCAGTTAAGAGCGCAGCAAACATCGAAGGCGTAAAGACCGCACAGTACAACACAATCAACACCTATGATATTCTTAATGCAGATTCTCTTGTAATCGTTAAGAATGCAGTAGCTAAGATCGAGGAGGTTTACGCATAATGTTAGCACATGATATTATAATTGCTCCGGTTATTACCGAAAAGAGCATGTCAGGAATTGCTGATAAGAAGTATACCTTCAAGGTTGCAAAGGATGCCGGTAAGGTTGAAATTGCAAACGCAATCGAGGAAGTTTTTGCAGGCGTTAAGGTTGATAAGGTTAACACCATCAGCGTTAGAGGCCAGGAGAGAAGACGTGGCCGTTACAGCGGTTACACAGCTTCTTGGAAAAAGGCTATCGTAACCCTCAAGAAAGATTCCAAGCCGATCGAGTTCTTTGACGGACTGATCTAAACTAACTGTAAGTCGAAATTAAATACTTTTTAATTTCCGGTGATGTATGAGGTTGAGATAAAACCTCGCTAAGCCTAAATAGGAGAGTGAAACAAATGGCAATTAAACATTACAAGCCTACTACTCCGGGTCGCCGTAATATGACAACTATGGATTACTCCGAGCTGTCAAAGGTTGCTCCCGAGAGAAGTTTGCTCACAGCTTTAAAGAAAAATGCCGGACGTAACAGCTACGGCAGAATCACAGTTCGTCACAGAGGTGGCGGAAACCGCAGAAAGTACAGAGTTATCGATTTCAAGAGAAACCGTTTCGGTATTACCGCAACCGTTCTTACAAAGGAATACGATCCCAACCGTTCTGCATTCATCGCCCTCGTTGAGTACGAGGACGGCGTAAAGAGCTACATTATCTGCCCGATCGGTCTTTCGGTTGGCGATAAGATAGTTAGCGGACCTGATGCCGACATTAAGCCCGGCAACGCACTTCCGCTCGTAAACATTCCCGTTGGTACCGTTGTTCACAACGTTGAGCTTTATCCCGGTAAGGGCGCACAGCTTGCTCGTTCGGCAGGTAATATGGCTCAGCTTATGGCTAAAGAAAACGGTATGGCACTTCTTCGTCTGCCTTCCGGTGAACTTCGTAACGTTCCCGAGCTTTGCATGGCTACTGTAGGTCAGGTTTCAAACCCTGAACACGCTAATGTTAACTACGGTAAAGCCGGACGTAAGCGCCACATGGGATGGAGACCTACCGTTCGTGGTTCTGTAATGAACCCCAATGACCACCCCCACGGTGGTGGTGAAGGTAAGTCACCCATCGGACGTCCCGGTCCTGTTACTCCTTGGGGCAAACCTGCTCTCGGATACAAGACCAGAGATAAGCACAAGCATTCCGATAAGTATATCGTGAAGCGTCGCACTAAATAGTCGGACGAAAGGAGTTTGAATTATGGGAAGAAGCATTAAAAAAGGACCTTATGTGCAACCCGTGTTGCTCAAGAGAGTCAAGGAAATGAATGCTGCCGGTGAAAAGAGAGTTCTTAAGACCTGGAGCCGTTCATCAACCATTTTCCCCGATTTCGTCGGACACACTTTTGCAGTTCATGACGGACGCAAGCACGTTCCGGTATATGTTACTGAGGATATGGTTGGACACAAACTCGGCGAGTTCGCACCCACAAGAACATTTAAGGGTCACGCCGGATCTAAAACAAGCAAGTAAGCAGCGAAAGGAGTATAAACAATGGAAGCAAGAGCTACTTTAAAATTTGCTCGCATTTCGCCCCGTAAGGTCAAGATTGTTATGGATCTTATCCGCAATCAGGACGCTGACAAGGCAATGGCTATTCTCAAGTTTACACCCAAGGCTGCGTGTGAGCCCCTTGAGAAGCTATTAGCTTCTGCTATGGCAAATGCTGAAAACAATCACGATATGGATGTTTCTAAGCTTTATGTTGCAGAGTGTTTTGCCTGCCCCGGACCTATCCTTAAGAGAATTCGTCCGAAGGATCACGGCCGTGCACACCGCATTTTAAAGAGAACAAGCCATATGACCATCGTTCTTAAAGAACGTGAAGACTAACAAGGAGGTTAAAGTTAATGGGCCAGAAGGTAAATCCCCACGGATTCCGAGTAGGAGTCATTAAAAATTGGGACTCTCGTTGGTTCGCCAAGGACGAAGTTTTCGGAGATACTTTGGTTGAGGACTACAACCTCCGTAAGTACCTGAAGAAGAGACTTTTCTCTGCAGGCGTTCCCAAGATCGAAATTGAGCGTACCGCTCAGCGTGTACGTATCCACATTCATTGCGCTAAGCCCGGTGTTGTTATCGGTGCAAAGGGCGCAGAAATTGAGAAGCTTCGTGTAGATTGCCAGAACAGACTTGGCAAGCCGGTAGTTATCAATATTGTTGAGGTCAAGAACCCTGACCTTAACGCAACCCTCATTGCAGAGAACATTGCTGCTCAGCTTGAGAAGCGTGTATCCTTCCGCCGTGCTATGAAGCTTTGCATCGGCAGAGCTATGAAGCTCGGAGCAAGAGGTATTAAGGTTAAGTGTTCAGGCCGTCTCGGCGGTGCTGAAATCGCAAGAAGTGAGACCTATCACGAAGGAACCATTCCGCTTCAGACCATCCGTGCAGATATTGACTACGGTTTTGCTGAGGCTGACACCACATACGGTCGTATCGGTGTTAAGGTATGGCTCTACAGGGGTGAGGTTCTCCACGACAACCGTAAGTCGAAGAGAGAAGGAGGCGCTCGCTAATGTTACTGCCAAAGCGTGTTAAATTCCGCCGTGTACAGCGCGGTCGTCTGACCGGTACTGCTTCACGCGGTAATACAGTAACCTACGGCCAGTTCGGTCTTCAGGCTTTAGAGCCTGCTTGGATCACTTCCAATCAGATCGAGGCTGCCCGTATCGCCATGACTCGTTACATTAAGCGTGGCGGAAAGGTTTGGATTAAGATATTCCCCGACAAGCCGATCACTGCTAAGCCGGCTGAAACCCGAATGGGTTCCGGTAAAGGTTCACCTGAGTACTGGGTAGCCGTTGTTAAGCCCGGCCGTGTAATGTTCGAAATCGGTGGAGTTAGCGAAGAACTTGCTAAGGAAGCTATGAGACTTGCTGCTAATAAGCTTCCCATCAAGTGCAAGTTCATTACTAAAGAGGAAAAGGGTGGTGAGCAGTAATGAATGCTAAGGAAATCAGACAGAACACTTTACCCGAACTTCAGAAGAAGCTGGGAGAGCTGAAGGAGGAGCTTTTCAATCTCCGTTTCCAGCACACCATTAACCAGCTCGACAACCCCATGCGAATCAGTGCTGTTAAGAAGGACATCGCTCGCGTACAGACAATTATCCGTGAGCTTGAGTCTGCAGACAGCGCTAACGCATAGAAAGAGGAGGTAAAGCCAGATGGAAAGAAACCTTCGTAAGACAAGAGTAGGCATCGTTGTAAGCGACAAGATGGACAAGACCGTTGTAGTTGCTATTAAGGACAACGTTAAGCATCCTCTTTACAAGAAGATCATTAAAAACACCGTTAAATTTAAGGCTCACGATGAGGAAAACGCATGTGGTGTAGGCGATAAGGTTCTCATCATGGAAACCAGACCGCTCTCTAAGGATAAGAGATGGAGAGTTGTCGAGATCATCGAGAAGGCTAAATAAGCCGTCCAAAGGAGGAAAATACTGTGATACAGCAGCAGAGTTACCTCAAGGTTGCTGACAACACCGGTGCAAAAGAACTTATGTGCATCCGTGTGCTTGGCGGCTCCGGTAGAAGGTATGCCAATATTGGCGATATCGTTGTTGCTTCTGTTAAGAAGGCCGCTCCCGGCGGTACTGTAAAGAAGGGCGACGTTGTAAAGGCCGTTGTAGTTCGTTCTGTAAGAGGCCTCCGTCGTAACGACGGCACATACATCAGATTTGATGAAAACGCAGCAGTTATTATTCGTGAAGATAAGAACCCCAGAGGAACCCGTATCTTTGGACCCGTTGCACGTGAACTTCGTGACGGAGATTATATGAAGATACTTTCTCTTGCACCGGAAGTTCTTTAAGGAGGTAAGATACAATGAATAATTTGTTTGTTAAAGCAGGCGATACCGTTGTTCTTCTTACCGGCGACGAGAAAGACCGTGGCAAGAAGGGTAAGGTTCTCGCAGTCAGCCCCAAGGAGGGCAAGGTTATTGTTGAGGGTATCAACGTTGTTAAAAAGCACGTTAAGCCCCGCAAGGCCGGAGATGCTTCGGGAATAATCGAAACAGAAAGCGCAATTTACGCTTCAAAGGTGCAGGTTGTTTGCCCCAAGTGCGACAAGCCTACACGTGTTGCTCACAAGGTTGATGAGAACGGAAACAAGACCCGCATTTGCAAGAAATGCGGAGCAGAACTTTAAGAGTAGGAGGAATATCACATGGCAAGATTATATGATGAATATAAGCAGTCAATTGCCCCTGCGCTGATGAACAAATTCGGCTACAAGAGCGTCATGCAGATTCCGAAGCTCGATAAGGTAGTTATCAACGTAGGTTGCGGAGAAGCCAAGGACAACTCCAAGGTTATTGACGCTATAATGACCGACCTTGCTACAATCACCGGACAGAAGCCGGTTGCTTGTAAGGCAAAGAAGTCGGTTGCTAACTTCAAACTCCGTGAGGGTATGCCCATCGGAGTTAAGGTAACCCTCAGAGGCGCAAGAATGTATGAGTTTATCGACAGACTCTTCAATGCTGCTCTTCCGAGAGTTAGAGACTTCAGAGGAATTAACCCCAACTCATTTGACGGCCGAGGCAACTACGCTATGGGCGTTAAAGAGCAGCTTATTTTCCCTGAAATCGAGTATGACAAGATTGACAAGGTACGTGGTATGGACATTATGTTCGTTACTACTGCTAAGACCGACGAAGAGGCTCGTGAGCTGTTAACACTTATGGGCGCTCCGTTTGCGAAGTAAGGAGAAGGAATTATGGCTAAGACTTCTATGAAGATTAAGCAGGCAAGACCTGCTAAGTTCTCTACAAGAGAATACAACAGATGCAAGATCTGTGGCCGCCCCCATGCTTATCTTCGCAAGTACGGTATCTGCCGTATATGCTTCAGAGAGCTGGCTTACAAGGGCGAGATTCCCGGCGTAAAGAAAGCAAGTTGGTAAAGGAGGACGATTGCAATGCAAATTACAGATACAATAGCAGATATGCTGACCAGAATCCGCAATGCTTCTTCTGCAAAGCACGATTCTGTTGATGTTCCTGCATCTAACGTAAAGAAGGCAATCGCCCAGATTTTACTTGATGAAGGCTACATTTCAAGCTTCAATGTTGTTGAAGACGGAAAACAGGGCGTAATTCATATTGTTTTGAAGTACGGTCCTAACAAGTCGCAGATTATTACCGGTCTCCGCAGAGTTTCAAAACCCGGTCTGCGTATTTACACAAGCGTTGAGGATATGCCCAGAGTAATGAAGGGACTTGGTATTGCCATCCTTTCAACCTCTAAAGGCATTATGACAGACAAGCAGGCTCGCAGCAACAACGTAGGCGGCGAAGTTCTCGCTTACATCTGGTAAGGGAGGTACTGCAAGATGTCAAGAATTGGTAAGAAACCTATTGTAATTCCTGCAGGAGTACAGGTTAATGTCGAAGGATCAACCGTTAAGGTTAAGGGACCTAAGGGTGAGCTTACTAACACCTTTAATCCCGAAATCAGCATTGCGGTTGAAGGTAATGAAATTATTGTTACCCGCCCCAGCGACGTTAAAGAGCACAGATCACTTCACGGTCTTACACGTACCCTTGTTGCTAACATGGTAACAGGCGTTACCGAGGGCTTCAAAAAGGAGCTTCAGGTTAACGGTGTCGGCTATCGTGCCGCTAAGCAGGGAAAGGACCTTGTCCTCAACCTTGGATATTCTCACAACGTAGTAATGCCTGAGATCGACGGTATCACAGTTGAGGTACCTTCGCCCAACAGCATTATCATTTCCGGTCCCGATAAGCAGAAGGTCGGACAGTTCGCTGCCGAAGTTCGCATGAAGCGTCCGCCTGAGCCGTATAAGGGTAAGGGAATCAAGTATATTGATGAGCACATTCGCCGCAAAGAAGGTAAAGCCGGCAAGGGCGCTAAGAAATAATAAAGGAGTGTATGTAAAATGGTTAACAAGCCTGATAACAATAAGGCTCGTCTCCACAAGCACCTTCGTGTTCGTGGAAAGATCAGCGGTACAGCAGAACGTCCGCGTCTTAATGTATTCCGCTCCAACTCAAATATCTACGCCCAGCTGATAGATGATGTTAAGGGAGTAACTCTTGCATCAGCTTCAAGTCTTGAAAAAGACTTCGGCGAGGCAAAGGGCAACTGCGAAGAGGCCCGTAAAGTAGGAAAACTGATTGCTGAACGCGCTACCCAGAAGGGTATCACCGAGGTCGTATTTGACCGTGGCGGATACATCTATCACGGACGCGTTAAGGAGCTTGCCGAAGGTGCCCGTGAGGGCGGCCTCAAGTTCTAAAAAGAGAAGAGGAGGAATACTTTTGGCTACAAGAATAGATGCTACAGCATTAGATTTACAGGAGCGTGTTGTTGCGCTCAACCGTGTATCCAAGACCGTTAAGGGCGGCCGTATCATGAAGTTTTCGGCACTTGTTGTCGTAGGCGACGGAAACGGCGTTGTAGGTTTCGGTCTCGGAAAGGCCGGAGAAGTTCCGGAAGCTATCCGTAAGGGTATTGAAGACGCTAAGAAGAACCTTATTAAGGTTTCTCTCAAAGGCACTACAATTCCTCACGAGATTATCGGAGAATACGGCGCAGGCAGAGTTATGCTTAAGCCCGCTGCTCCCGGTACCGGAGTTATTGCCGGCGGCGCAGTTCGTGCCGTTGTTGAAATGGCAGGAATTAAGGACGTTCGTGCTAAGGCTCTTCGTTCAAACAATCCTTGCAATGTTGTTAGAGCAACAATTCAGGGTCTTTCAGCTCTTCGTGACGCAGAGCAGGTTGCAGCCGTTCGTGGCAAGACCGTTAAAGAAATTTTAGGTTAAGGAGGAAGCGAACTATGGCAACTAAGAAAACTTCCACCGTTACTATCAAGCTTGTAAAGAGCACTATCAGCTGCAAGAAGGATCAGATCGCTACTGCAGAGGCTCTCGGCCTTCACAGGATTGGCGATGTATCTGTTCAGCCCGATAATGCTGCAACAGCTGGTAAGATCAAGAAGATCATTCATCTTCTTGAGGTAACCAAGGCTTAAGAATTTCTAATTTTAGTCCAAATGGGCGAGCGGTGTAAAAACCGCGTACTTTAGCAAGGAGGTGCGAAAAAATGAAACTGCATGAACTTTCTTCCGTAGAGGGTGCTACAAAAGCCCCGAAGCGTATCGGTAGAGGTCACGGGTCCGGAAACGGCAAGACTGCCGGCAAGGGACACAAGGGACAAAAGGCACGTGCCGGTCACGGAATGAGACCGGGATTTGAAGGCGGTCAGATGCCTTTACAGCGTAGAGTTCCGAAGCGTGGCTTCAACAATATTTTTGCAAAAGAGTATGCAATTGTCAATGTATCCGCTTTAGAGGTGTTTGACGATGGAGCTGTCGTTGACGCTGCAGCTTTAGCTGAAAAGGGACTTATCAGATGTGCTTGCATGCCTGTTAAGATCCTTGGAAACGGAGAGCTTACCAAAAAGCTTACCGTTAACGCAGCTGCATTTTCAGCCGGTGCTTCTGAGAAGATTCAGAAGGTCGGCGGAACTGCTGAGGTGAAGTAAGATGCTTGAAATTTTAAGAAATGCATGGAAGGTAGTAGATATCCGTAAAAAGATTTTCTTCACACTTTTCATTATCGTGATCTTCCGAATCGGCTCGGTTTTACCGGTTCCGTTTGTGGATCTTGCATCTCTTCAGGCAAGCTCTACTACAAATGACTTTTTCAATTATCTGTCCATCCTTACTGGTGGCGGTCTGCAGTACGGCGCACTTTTCGCAATGTCGGTTACTCCGTACATTAATGCGTCGATCATCATTCAGCTGCTTACCGTTGCAATTCCTTACCTCGAGCGTCTGGCTAAAGAGGGAGAGGAAGGCCGCAAAAAGATGGCTCAGATTACCCGTTATGCCGCAGTTATTCTCGGTCTTTTACAGGGTACCGGATATTTCTTCTATCTGAAAAATCAGGGACACCTTGTTGACGGTATCAAAGGCGGTATGACAGTATTTGCAGCATTTGTTATAATTGCTGCGTTTACTGCCGGTTCAGCGCTGGTTATGTGGCTTGGCGAACAGATAGATGTAAAGGGTATCGGAAACGGTATTTCAATTCTTCTCTTCGCAGGTATCATTTCCAGAGCGCCCGACGCTGCAAGAGCGTTGCTCGGTTATTGGCAGCTCGGTCAGTATGTGGCAGTAATCGGAATTCTTGTCGTTTTCTTGCTTGTTATTGCATTCATTGTATGGATGACACATGCAGAAAGAAGAGTTCCCGTTCAGTACGCAAAGCGTGTTCAGGGTAGAAAGCAGTATGGCGGACAAAACTCCCATATCCCTTTCAAGGTAAATATGTCTGGCGTTATGCCCATCATATTCGCAAGTTCTATCCTTATGGTTCCCACAATGATCCTTTCCTTTATGGATGTTACTAAAGAAAAAACTGCGGTTAAGATACTCGCTCTCTTTAGTACACAGGGAACCTTCTACGCACTTATCTATTTTGCGCTCATCATCGGTTTCGCATATTTCTATGCAACCATTCAGTACAATCCCGTTGAGATTGCCAACAATATCCGCAAGAACGGCGGTTCGGTTCCGGGAATTCGTCCCGGCAAACCCACTTCGGATTATTTTGCAAAGATTCTGTCAAGAATTACTCTGCTTGGCGCTTTGTTCCTCAGTGTAATTGCAATTCTTCCGATTATTATCGGAAATGTCGGACAGATCAATATCTCGCTCGGTGGTACATCGGTACTCATTCTTGTCGGTGTTGCTCTTGATACCGTTCAGAACCTTGAGTCACAGATGATGATGCGTCACTACAAGGGATTCCTTGATTAGGCAGATAGGGGAGAAGAACTAATGAAACTCATACTTCTCGGAGCCCCGGGAGCCGGTAAAGGCACTCAGGCTGAAATTATCTGCGAAAAGCTTTCTATCCCCACTATTTCAACAGGAAATATAATCAGGGCCGCTCTTAAGAACGGAACTGAAATGGGTAAGAAGGCAAAGGACTATATCGATGCAGGAAAACTCGTTCCTGATGATGTCGTAATCGGCATCATCAAGGAACGCCTCGCAGAAGATGACTGCAACAACGGTTTCATTCTCGACGGTTTTCCCAGAACCATACCTCAGGCCGAAGCCCTCGATCAGATGGGAATTGATATCGATGTAGTTTTATCAATCGAAGTACCCGATGAGAAGATAGTTACCCGTATGTCAGGTCGCCGTGTGTGTGCCGCCTGCGGAGCAAGCTATCACATCGAGTATAAGAAACCGGAGAAGGACGGAATTTGTAATATCTGCGGCGCCGAGCTTGTTATCCGAAAGGATGATGAACCGGCAACTGTTCTGGATAGACTTCATGTTTATCACGAGCAGACCGAGCCGCTTAAGGATTACTACTCCAAAACCGGAAAACTCCGTACTGTAATCGGACAGGAAGAGGTAGCTGATACAACAAAGCTTACCCTTGCTGCATTAGGGTTATAGTTTATGATAGTGCTTAAAACCGGACGTGAGCTTACCGTAATGCGTGAAGCTTGCAGAATTTCGGCAGGAGCATTACAGTTGATAGGTAGAGCCATTGAGCCGGGAGTTACTACTGCCGAGCTCGACAGGATGGCCGAAAAATATATAAGAAGCCAGGGTGCAACACCTAACTTTTTAAATTATCACGGCTATCCTGCAACGGCTTGTATATCTATAAATAATGAGGTTATTCATGGAATACCTACGGCTTCGCGCAAAATCAAGGCGGGTGACATAGTCAGCGTTGATCTTGGCGCAGAGTTTAACGGATATCACGGTGACAATGCTGCTACTTTTGCTTGCGGAGATATCTCCGATGAGGCAAAGCGGCTGATAGACACGACCAGAGAAAGCCTTTACGAAGGAATTAAAATGGCACGTGCGGGCGGCAGAGTCGGAGATATTTCGAATGCTATACAGTCGTATGTAGAAGCCCGTGGTTACTCGGTGGTACGAGAGTACGTCGGCCACGGAGTAGGCACAAGCTTACATGAAGCCCCCGAGATTCCGAATTTCGGCACAGCCGGAAGAGGAATTCGCCTTATGCCCGGAATGACAATTGCAATCGAGCCGATGATAAATATCGGAAAGCCGGATGTAAAGGTTATGCCGGACGGTTGGACGGTTCTTACAAAGGACGGTTCGCTCTCTGCTCATTTTGAACACACAGTGGCGATCACATCTGACGGTCCTCAGATTATGACAATCGCATAGAGGTAGTTTAGATGGAGAGAGGACTAATAGTATGGTCAAGAGCGGGAAGCGAGAAGGGAAGTTTTCTCTGCGTGGTGGATTTCACCGACACTGCGGTCAGGGTATGCGACGGAAAGAGATATAAGCTCTCCCGTCCAAAACTTAAAAACCTTAAACATATCGGTGTGACGAATACCGTTCTGTGTGATAATGACCTTTTGACCGATAAAGCTTTGCGGACAGCCTTGGCTGCCTTCCGCAGTAAACTTTGATAAGGAGATAATGTTATGTCAAAAGCAGATATGATTGAACTCGAGGGTACCGTAGTTGAAGCATTGCCTAATGCAATGTTCAAGGTCAAACTTGAAGGAGACCACATAATCCTGGCTCATATATCGGGAAAGCTCCGTATGAACTATATACGAATTCTTCCCGGAGACAAGGTTGTTGTCGAAATGTCTCCCTATGACCTAACCAAAGGACGCATCACTTGGCGTTCAAAGTAAAAACTGACAATATTCAAGGAGGATTTCCAAATGAAAGTCAGACCTTCTGTAAAAAAGATTTGCGACAAATGCAAAGTAATCAAGCGCAAGGGAAAAATCATGGTTATCTGTGAGAATCCCAAGCACAAACAGCGTCAGGGTTAATCTGCGCTAAACTTTAATGGAGGTGCAATAAATGGCACGTATAGCCGGTGTTGATCTTCCGAACGAGAAAAGAGTAGAAATTGGTCTTACCTATATCTTCGGAATCGGTCTTACTACATCAAAGCAGATCCTTGCAGCAACCGGTATCAATCCTGATACCAGAGTTAAGGACTTAAATGAAGACGATATTTCTAAGCTGCGTGAATATATCGAGCACAACCTTCAGGTCGAGGGTGATCGCCGTCGTGCAATTGCTTTCGATATTAAAAGACTTATCGAAATCGGAAGTTATCGCGGACTTCGTCACAGAAAGGGCCTTCCCGTAAGAGGACAGCGTTCAAAGACTAACGCACGTACCCGTAAGGGCCCGAAGAAGACCATCGCTAACAAGAAGAAGTAAGTTGGGAGGAAGGATTTAATGGCTACTAAGGCTACTAAGGCTACTGCAACTCGCAGACGCCGTGATAAGAAAAATATTGAGCGCGGTGCAGCTCATATCCAGTCGACCTTCAACAACACCATCGTAACCATCACCGATACACAGGGTAACGCTCTTTCGTGGGCTAGTGCCGGTGAACTTGGTTTCAGAGGTTCAAGAAAGTCTACTCCTTTTGCTGCTCAGAGCGCTGCCGAAACAGCTGCTAAGGCTGCTATGGAGCATGGTCTTAAGACTGTTGAGGTTTATGTTAAAGGACCCGGTGCAGGACGTGAAGCTGCAATCAGAGCATTACAGTCCGCAGGTCTCGAGGTAAGCATGATTAAAGACGTTACCCCGATTCCGCACAACGGTTGCCGTCCTCCGAAGAGAAGACGTGTGTAACCGAAAATTTTGGAGGTGTAATTAGATGGCAAGATATACCGGAGCAGTATGCAGACAGTGTCGCCGTGAGGGTCAGAAGTTGTTCCTCAAGGGTGAACGTTGCTATTCTGAAAAGTGCTCTGTTGCTCAGAGAGCTTACGCACCCGGCCAGCACGGACAGGGACGTAAGAAGACTTCCGAATACGGAATGCAGCTCAGAGCAAAGCAGAGAGCAAGAAGATTTTACGGTGTTGCGGAGCATCAGTTCCGTCACTATTATGAGATGGCTACCAAAAAGCAGGGCGTTACAGGTACAAACCTTCTTCGCATACTTGAGAGCCGTCTTGACAATGTTGTTTACAGAGCAGGATATGCTTCTTCGAGAGCAGAAGCTCGTCAGCTCGTTGGCCACGGTCATTTTGAGGTAAACGGAAGCCGTGTTGACATAGCTTCTTATCTCCTGAAGGCCGGCGACGTAGTTAGCGTTTGCGAAAAGGCGAAGGGAAGCGACAAGATGAAGGCTATTATCGAGGCAAACGGTGCAAAACCGGTTCCCGAGTGGCTTTCGGTTAACCGTGATGCATTTGATGTTAAGGTTAACAATCTTCCCGAGCGTGAGCAGATCGAAGCTCCTGTTGAAGAGCAGCTCATTGTTGAGTTCTATTCTAAGTAATAGGCCTAAAACGTTTTTTGGTTTGTGTGTCAGACCGCACCGCATACAAGCCGTAATAAATTTATGTGCGGAGATTGGAGCTTTTAGATGATAGAGATTGAAAAGCCCAGAATTGAAACGCTGGAATTATCAGAAAACGGCACTTACGGTAAATTTGTAATGGAGCCTCTTGAGAGAGGCTATGCCATAACACTCGGAAACAGCATGAGAAGGGTACTTCTTTCAACCCTTCCCGGTGCGGCAGTTACTTCGGTCAAGATTGACGGTGTTGTGCATGAGTTTTCAACCATTGAAGGTGTTAAGGAGGATGTAACTGAGATTATCCTTAACATTAAGGAACTGATTGTAAAGCTTTATGCTGAAGGCACAAAGACAGTCTACATCGATGCCGTAGGTCCCTGTAATGTTACCGGAGAGTCTATTAAGGCTGACTCTGAGGTTGAGATTCTTAATAAGGATCAGCACATTGCAACTTTAGGGGACGGAGCAAAGCTTAATATTGAGATGACCGTTTCCAAGGGTAGAGGCTATGTTCCTGCAGAAGGAAATAAACCTGCTACCAATATAATCGGCGTTATTCCGATCGACTCGATTTATTCGCCTGTTGTTAAGTGCAACCCTGTTTTCGACGATACCCGTGTGGGCAGCGCCGTTGATAAGGGACGTCTTACACTCGAGGTTTGGACCGATGGTTCTATGGGCGCTAATGAGGCTGTATCTCTTGCGGCTAAAATTCTCATTGAGCATTTCGGACTCTTCCTCAACCTTGCAGAAGGCGTAAGCGAGAGCGAGAGCATTATGACAGAAAAGGGCAACATTGAGAGAGAAAAGGTTCTTGATATGACTATTGAAGATCTTGACCTTTCTGTTCGTAGCTTCAACTGTCTAAAGCGTGCAGGAATCAACACTATCGAGGATCTTACAAATAAGTCTGAAGAGGATATGATGAAGGTCAGAAATCTCGGACGTAAATCTCTCGAAGAGGTTATTGCAAAGTTAGCAAGCTTCGGCTTTACATTAAAGAGCGAGAACGATTAAGTTCTACAAAAAATTCACCGGTAAGGAGTGATATAAATGCCCGGAACTCGTAAACTCGGCAGAAAGAGCGATCACAGAACCGCTATGCTTCGTGCGATGGTTACCTTCCTTCTTGAGAACGGAAAGATCGAGACCACCGTTACCCGTGCTAAAGAGGTTCGCTCGATGACCGAAAAATATATTACTTTAGCTAAGACAGACAGTCTTACTTCTAAGCGTCAGGCTTTGGCATTCATTACTAAGGAGTCGGTTGTAAACAAGCTTTACACCGAAATTGCTCCCAAGTATGCAGAGGTTAACGGCGGATATTGCCGTATAACCAAGACAGGCCCCCGTCGTGGTGACGCTGCAGAGATGGCTATTATTGAGCTTATCTAAAGAGTAATAACTTATTGTTTTAATCCTCGCATCGCAAGGTAGTCTGCTATCTTACGATGCGGGGATTAAGTTTTTTAAAGAGTTCTCCAGCCTACTTGAAAAACAACGAAAAATATTATATAATAATTTAAATTTGCAGATGCAAGGAGTAAATTTATGAAAAAAAATCAGGCAGTTCTAAACCGTGTCTATAAATACAGGGAAAGAAAGGGTATTAAAATTACCGATACCGACAGTGTAATTTACAAGGTCTTTAAGGCAGTATACATATTCGGTATGATATGGTTTTTCGCTACCTCTCTTTTGTATATTCTCGGCCAGTGCCTTCAGCTTTCAGATTCATTGGCATCAAAAGCAGTGTTAATGTCACCTTTTTATTTGATTTGCTCTTCCACATTTGCACTGGTTATAGGAACTGTATTATTGTTAAAATTTAAAATGCATATAACTGCGGGAATTATAAATATTACCGCATTAACAATAGCAGGATATGAGTTTAATTACCTTTTGGTTGGATATAACGCAGGGATAGACGGCGCATCAAAGTTCTGGTTGCGGCACGGAGCCGCCGGCGCTGTTATGGCCTTGGGATGTATCGTTCTCTGCTTCATAGGTATCAGAGCGAAGGCTATACTCAACAAGGATTATAAGCGAGTGCTTGAAATTATCTATATCAACAATAAGGAACGCTTGTCTTCTTCAAATGATAGCGAGTGGGATAAGATTATAGGTGAAATATCCGACTCTGAAATTGACGGTATTGCAGTGGAAGAAACAGAATAAAATCATTTGTAAGGTGGCTACTGCCGCCTTACAGTTTTAAAAAGAGGTAATTATGTCAACACTTAATATAGTTATGGTCGAGCCTGAAATCCCGCAGAACACGGGAAATGTAGCCCGAACCTGTGCCGCTACCGGAGCAAGACTGCATCTTGTAGGACCGATGGGCTTTGCGATAGATGACAAAAAACTTAAAAGGGCAGGACTCGATTACTGGGATTTGCTCGATATTACATTTTATTCCTCACTGGAGGAGTTCTTTTCTAAAAATCAGGGAGAGTATTACTTTTTTACTACAAAGGCTTTACACACTCATACAGAGATTTCGTATCCCGATAATGCATATTTGTTTTTTGGAAAGGAAACAAAGGGGCTTCCTGAAGAACTGCTGCTTAAAAACCGTGAGCGATGTGTCAGGATACCTATGATTTCGGATGCGAGAAGTTTAAACCTTTCAAACTCGGTTGCTATTGGCGTCTATGAGGTTTTAAGGCAGTGGAATTATCCCGAACTTCAGAATTTTGGTCAGCTGCACAATCATAAATGGTAAAATAAGTAAAATTATATATTAAATATATATTGCAAAATTTGCTCATTTTGTGTAAAATATACTTGGTTAACTATGTTTAGTTAAAATTTTGTTATTTTAAGCAAAAGCTTGTTATATAGAAAGGAAGATTTTTTTGGCATTACTCAACAAAAAAACCGTAGACGATATCAATGTAAAAGGAAAACGAGTTCTTGTCCGCTGTGATTTTAACGTTCCGCTCAAAAACGGCGTTATTACTGACGAAAACCGTATAGTTGCAGCCCTCCCCACAATCAAGAAGTTGATTGAAGATGGCGGCAAGGTAATTCTTTGCTCACACCTCGGAAAGCCGAAGGGAGAACCCAAGCCTGAGCTTTCACTCGCTCCTGTTGCAAAGCGACTTTCGGAGCATTTGGGTAAAGAGGTTGTTTTTGCAGCCGATGATAATGTCGTCGGAGAAAAAGCAAAGGCTGCTGTTGCTAAAATGAATGATGGAGATGTGGTTCTTCTCCAGAACACCCGTTACCGTGCTGAAGAGACCAAGAACGGTGAGGCTTTCTCAAGTGAACTTGGTTCTCTGGCAGACATCTTTGTTAACGATGCTTTTGGAGCTGCTCACAGAGCCCATTGCTCTACTGTTGGCGTAGTAAACTATGTTGAAGAGGCTGTTGTAGGCTATCTTATTCAGAAAGAGATTCAGTATCTCGGCAATGCAGTTGAAAATCCCGAGCGCCCCTTTGTATGCATTCTTGGTGGTGCTAAGGTTGCAGACAAGCTTTCGGTTATTGAAAACCTTCTGAATAAGGCAGATACCCTTATCATAGGCGGCGGAATGGCATTTACCTTCGCTGTTGCTCAGGGTTGTGCTGTAGGAAAGAGCCTTGTAGACCCCGAAAAGATTGATTATTGTAAGGATATGCTCAAACAGGCCAAAGAGAAGGGCGTAGAGATTCTTCTTCCGATTGATACTATTATTACAAAGTCTTTTCCCGACCCTGTTGATGCTCCTATTGAAACCGCTAATGTTAAGGTTGGAGAGATTCCCGATGATATGATGGGACTTGATATCGGCACAGAGTCTGCAAAAATGTTTGCAGATGCCGTAAAGAACGCAAAAACTGTTGTCTGGAATGGACCTATGGGCGTTTCCGAGAACCCCTGTCTTGCTAACGGCACTATTTCTGTTGCCGAGGCTCTTGCCGAAACCGATGCTGTTACCATCATCGGCGGCGGCGACTCTGCTGCGGCAGTAAACAACCTTGGCTTTGGCGATAAGATGAGCCATATTTCTACCGGCGGCGGCGCTTCTCTTGAGTTCCTCGAGGGTAAAGAGCTTCCCGGTATCGCAGCAATGAACGATAAATAATTAAATTATGTGAGGCACGGCGTTTTTTATGCCGTGCCGTACTGTGTATAAAGGAGTAACAAAATGAAAAAGTCTGTAAGAAAAGCGGTTATCGCAGGTAACTGGAAAATGAATAAAACTCCTGCAGAGGCTGCCGCTCTCATAAATGAAATGAAGCCTTTGGTTGCGGATGCTGACTGCGATGTAGTTCTTTGCGTACCCTTTGTGGATATCGCCGTTGCGGTTGAAGCAAGTAAGGGTTCAAATATAAAAATCGGAGCTGAAAATGTACATTTTAAAGCTTCGGGCGCTTATACGGGAGAGGTTTCCGCAGAAATGCTGACGGCCTGTGGCGTAGAATATGTAGTTATCGGTCACTCGGAGCGTAGACAGTATTTTGGAGAGACCGACCAGACGGTAAATCTTCGCACCATTGCTGCTGTTAATGCAGGGCTTACTGCAATAGTTTGTGTTGGAGAGACCCTTGAGCAGAGGGAACTCGGATATACCGAAACCCTCCTTAAATACCAGACAAAAATGGCTCTCACAAACATAAAGGCAGAGGACCTAGATAAAATAATTATCGCATACGAACCTGTTTGGGCAATCGGCACAGGTGTTACTGCTACCGCCGACCAGGCTGACGAGGGTAATGGTTTTGTCCGTGCAGCTATAGCAGAAAGCTACGGCGCAGAGGTTGCCGAGACCGTGACTGTTCAGTATGGCGGCTCTATGAACGCAAAGAACGCAGACGAGCTTCTCGAAAAGGTAAATGTTGACGGCGGACTTATTGGCGGCGCATCCCTAAAGGCAGAGGATTTCAGCGTTATAGTAAAGGCTGCAAGTAAATAATTGATTTCGCTCTATAATCATTATAATACAATTCAGGTGAAACAAATGAAAAAACCTTTAGTTTTAACCATTATGGACGGCTTTGGATTTAATCCCGTAAAAGAGGTTAATGCCATTGAAGCCGCAAAGACTCCAAATCTTGATAAGATATTTGCAGAATGTCCCACAACCGCTATCGGCGCTTCGGGAATGGACGTAGGTCTTCCCGACGGACAGATGGGCAACAGCGAGGTAGGACACACAAATATCGGTGCAGGTCGTGTAGTGTATCAGGAGCTTACCCGCATTACCAAGGCGGCAAAGGATGGCGAAATGCAGAAAAATGAGGCGCTTGTTGCCGCAATAGAAAACTGCAAGGCTAAGAATTCGGCTCTGCATCTTATGGGACTGTTATCCGACGGTGGAGTTCACTCTCATATCGAGCACCTTTACGCACTTGTTCAAATGGCAAAGGATTCTGGTTTAGAGAGAATTTATATTCACGGACTTCTTGATGGCCGTGACGTTCCTCCCGCCTCTGCGGCTGACTTTATAGATGCCGCAAATGCCGAGCTTGCAAAAATCGGAGCAGGTAAAATCGCAACCGTAATGGGAAGATTTTACGGTATGGACCGTGATAACCGCTGGGACAGAGTCGGTAAGGCATATGCCGCTCTTGTTTATGGTGAGGGAATCCTTACAGATGATGCGGCTGCAGCGGTCAGAAAATCCTATGAAACGGTTGATGAGGACGGGAAGAATCTTACCGATGAGTTTGTTCTTCCTACGATTGTCGAGGGCACCGAAAGAATAAAATCGTGCGATAGCGTAATATTCTTCAACTTCCGCCCTGACCGTGCAAGAGAGATTACCAGAACCTTTGTTGATCCTGATTTTAACGGCTTTGAGAGAAGGGGAGGAAAGCTTGACCTCTTCTATGTTTGCATGACTCAGTATGATGCATCTATGCCTAATGTTGAGGTTGCATTCAAGCCGCAATCCCTTAAAAACACCCTCGGCGAATATCTTGCTGAAAAGGGAATGACACAGCTTCGCATTGCCGAAACCGAGAAGTATGCTCATGTAACCTTCTTCTTTAACGGCGGTGTTGAGGTTGAGTATAAAAACGAGGACAGAATTCTCGTTGCTTCTCCAAAGGTTGCGACCTATGACCTTCAGCCCGAAATGAGTGCGGCGCCTGTTTGTGAAAAGGTTGTAGAGGCTATAAACAGCGGAAAATACGATGTTATTATTCTTAACTTTGCTAACTGCGATATGGTTGGACATACGGGCATTTTCAACGCAGCGGTAAAGGCGGTTGAAACGGTCGACGAGTGTGTCGGCAAGGTAGCCGATGCAGTAGTTTCAATGGGTGGCGTTATGCTGCTTACCGCAGATCACGGTAATGCCGACTGTATGGTTGCCGAGGACGGTTCTCCATTTACGGCTCATACTACAAATCCGGTACCTTTTGCAGTTATAGGAAGAGCTTGTAAGCTCAGAGAAAATGCAAAGCTTTGCGACATTTCTCCGACAATTATAAAGCTTTTGGGACTCACGCAGCCCTTGGAAATGACCGGAGAAAGTATAATAGTTGATTAACAGATTAAAACACACATTAACACTACTGTTAATGTGTGTTTTTTCTTCATAAAAGACTTTATTTTTTAAAAAATATGTGATATAATTTACTATGTATAAGTATAAAGAATATTCTCGCCAGTCAGGAGGTGCCAGGTCGGTGTTCAGGAGAATTTTTGCAGTATTATGCACAGTCATAATGCTTTTTACGCTTACATCCTGTAAGTCGTTTGATTTTAATGTTGACGGACTTTTATCTCCGCCAAAACAGGAGGGATATATCTATCCTATACAAAAGGCTCTTGAGAAGGCTGTTGGTAGCGATATTACCCTTAAATATCCTGTATCTGGTGATTATCGATCAGCCTTTACACTGATTGACCTTGACGGTGACCGAATTGAAGAGGCTCTTGCTCTATACAGCACAAATGTTGATAATGCTGTTACAATGCACATTAATGTAATCGATCTTGTGGATGAAAAATGGGTAAGCAAAACCGATATCAGTATTGTCGGCAGCGGAATAGAAAAGCTGACTTTTTGCGACCTTAATGATGACAGGATTCCCGAAATCTTGGTCGGCTGGATGATTTACGGAACGGTTGACAAGCAGGTTGGCGTTTACACCTATGACGGAAATTCACTGAGCCAAAGGGCGCTCGAAAAATATACCGAGTTCCTTTGCGGAAAAATAAGAGCTAAGGCCAACAATGAGCTTGTACTCATTCATCATAACTCAACCGAAAAGACCTCTACGGTCAGAACTCTGACCTTTACCGATAAGGGTATAGAAGAATCGGGTTCGGCAATGCTTGACGGAGGTATTACAAGCTACAACACCCCGATAGTGTCAACCCTTGACGACGGAAGACCGGCAATATATATAGATGCCGTAAAAGGAACGGGATCGCTCACAGAGGTCGTGTGGTTTGATTCGGACGTGCTCAAAACGCTTTACGACCCACACCTTTTTGAAACCAAGCTGACCTACCGTCCGTCACTTGTGTTCTGTAAGGATTTTGATGGTGACCAAACGGTTGATATTCCTATTATGAAGGTTCTTAAATCAACCGAGCAAAAAAGCGATGTTGATAAGGTGTATGTAACCTCGTGGAGCAGCTTTGACGGTAAAGAGCTTAATATAACTCAAAATACCATAATGAACTATACCGACGGATATTACATTACTCCGCCTGAAAGTTGGCTCGATAATATTCATCTGGCAAGAAAGACCGAGTCGAGAATGCGAATTTTCTATAGCTATGACAGTGAGACCGATACCCAGGGGGACGAGGTTTTCCGAATAGTCGCCGCAACAAAAAGCGATTTTGACTCAGAAAAATATGACAGTTCATATCAAAAGCTCGATGAGTACAGCGGAATAGTTTATTTAGTAAAGATAACCGAGGATAACCCGCTTGGAATAGGGTTCGGGGAGTTACAAAACAATTTCCAGATTATTAAATAAGATAGGAGAAATAATAGTGAGAAAAATTCTTATTGTCGAAGACGAAGAAGCCATACGCGAATTTGAAGCTATAAATTTAAAACGTGCCGGATACAAGGTAGTTGAGGCAGGTTCGGGTGAGGAAGCTTTACAAATCTTTAACAATGAGCCCGATTTTGATATTGCTCTGCTTGATATTTCAATGCCAGGTATGGACGGCTTTACCTTGTGCAAGGAGTTAAGAAAAAGGACCGAAACGCTTGGCATCATAATGCTGACGGCAAGAACACAGGAAATGGATAAAATAAGCGGACTGATGATAGGCGCAGACGACTATATCACCAAGCCCTTCAGCCCGACAGAGCTTCTTGCCAGAGTGGATTCGCTCTACAGACGTGTGGGCATGAATAGAGCAACAAATACCAAGAACACGAACGAGATAAAGCTGGGAGATTTCACACTTAATCTGCGCAGACATACCCTGTCAAAGAAGGGCGAAAATATTGAGCTTACACAGGTTGAGTTCCAGATAATAGAGTATTTCTTTACAAACCCCGATACAGCCCTAGACCGCACAGATATACTTAACAAGGTATGGGGAAGTGGCTATTTCGGAGAAGAAAAGATAGTCGATGTTAATATAAGAAGACTAAGAATGAAGATAGAGGATGAACCCTCGTCTCCAAAATATCTTGTAACTGTTTGGGGAATGGGATATAAGTGGAATAGCGGAGATTAACCGCTTTATAGAAGGATAAATGCAAAAGGCAGGTGAGGACAGATGGAATTTGAAGTAAAATTTAAAAGCGTTGCTTGGAAATGGATAGTTAACGTTTTTCTTGTTATGTTTATGGTAATTCTGGTCCTCGAAATAGTCTTTTGTGTTCTCATAAGGTCATATTATCTCAACAAAACTCAGTCTCTTGCCGAGGAATACGGTCAGGCCTTTATAACACCCCTTGCAAACTGTCCTTCTTCGGAATATCTGAGTACTGCAAGACGGTATTGCGAAGAATTTGAGCATAAGGATAAGCTTGAGGTTCAAATTCTCGATAACAGCGGAAACATACTCTTTTCCACAACAGGTTTTACGGTTTCTGGCAACAGTATGCCCGATTATCAGGCGGCTGTGACAGACGGCGACGAGGCCTTTTGGATAGGAAAAAGCAGTGTCGGAGAGAGTATTCTTTGTCAGACGGTAATTTTAAAATCGGTTAGTCAGGCATCTAACGGTGCTGTAAGATGGATAGTCTCCCTGACAGACGTTAACCGACATATTGTATTTTCCTATATAATGGGAATTGCTGTTGGACTGTTTATTCTGCTCATTACGGGCATTTCGGGCTTGTACTTTATCAAGTCAATAGTTAATCCGATAAGAGATGTCAGCAATATGTCCAGAAAGATTGCAATGGGAGATTTTAATTCCCGTATAGAAATGCAGTCCAACAATGAAATCGGAGAGCTTTGTGACGCAATCAACTATATGGCAAGTGAGCTGCAACACGCCGAGAATATGAAAAACGATTTTATTTCCTCGGTTTCTCACGAGCTGCGCACTCCGCTAACGGCAATCAGAGGTTGGGCCGAAACGGCTAAAATGTCTATCGGCTTTGATGAAAACACCGTTAACAAGGGACTCGATGTAGTCCTTACCGAGTCCGAAAGACTTAACAGTCTGGTTGAGGAGCTGCTTGATTTTTCAAGAATGCAGTCGGGCAGACTTTCTATGAATATGGAAAGATTTGATTTAGGAAAGCTGCTGCTCGAATCGGCTGATATGTATGTCGATATGGCAAAAAAACAGAATGTCAAGCTTGAATATATAGCATCAAAGCAACAGATATTCTGTCAGGGAGATATAAACCGTATAAAGCAGGTCTTTATAAATGTTATTGACAATGCCCTTAAATACAACCTTCCGGGCGGACAGATTCTTATCAGAACCCAGCTTGAAGAGGGTTGTGTTCAGGTCAGTATCAGCGATACAGGTGTCGGAATTGCGGCGCAGGACCTTGACAGAGTTAAAGAAAAATTCTTTAAGGCTAACAAAACGGTCAGAGGCTCGGGTATAGGACTTGCCGTTGCAGACGAGATATTAAAACAGCATAACGGACTTTTGCTTGTCGACAGTACCGAGGGCATAGGAACAACCGTTACGGTAGTTTTGCCTGTTTGTGAAGAACAAGGAGAGAATGATGAGTTGTAAAAAAACCAGTATTGGCGGACAGGCGCTGATAGAAGGCATAATGATGAGAGGTCCTAAAAAGTGCGCCATGGCGGTGCGCCTTAAGGACGGCGGTATTGATATCAGTGAGAGAAGCATTAAAAGCATTAAAGATAAATATCCTCTTTTAAAGCTTCCGATAGTTCGTGGGGTCGTTAACTTTGTCGAGTCAATGATTGACGGATATAAAGCTATGATGGAATCGGCTGATAAATCGGGCTATCTTGATGAGGTCGATGATAAACCCTCAGAAGAAAAGAAGGATAAAGGAAGGCTTATAGGCGTTATTATGATAATTGCAAGTGTTCTGGCGGTAATTCTTTGCATAGGACTTTTCATTTATCTTCCTTCGCTTCTTTTTACGGGAATAGAACTGATTGTCGGTGAGGTTATAGCCCCGTTCAGAGCCTTTTTTGAGGGATTACTTAAAATTGCCATTTTTCTCGGATATATGGCGGCCGTCTCCTTAATGAAGGATATCAAAAGGGTATTCAGCTATCACGGCGCCGAGCATAAGACTATTTTCTGCTACGAGGCAGGACTTGAGCTAACGGTTGAAAATGTCCGTGAGCAAAAAAAATTCCATCCTCGTTGCGGAACCTCATTTATGATACTAATTCTTATAGTAAGCATATTCTTAACCCTCGTTTTAGATTTGCTTTTTCCGCAGCTCAAAGGTATTTTATGGCTGAGAACCATTATAAAGCTTTTACTGATTCCCTTTACCTGCGGTATAGGCTACGAGCTTATAAAGGTGTGCGGAAGATATGATAATATTTTAACCAGAATTGTTGCGGCTCCGGGACTCTGGATACAGAGAATTACAGTAAAGGAACCTGATGATTCTATGATTGAGGTTGCAATAGCCGCAATGAAAGAGGTTATACCCGAAGAAGACGGTGCGGATAATTGGTAATGACGGTTAGAGAGGCGTTAGCCTACATAAAAAGCGAACTTTGCGGTATTACCGATGAAGCCGAAAATGAGGCTAAAATAATCCTTTCATACCTTTTGGATGAAGAGATACCTAAACTTCTGCTGTCGGATAAGAGACTGCCAAAAACGCAGATTGACGGGATAGTTGCAAAACGCCTTGAGGGCAACCCTATACAGTACATTATCGGCAAATGGTGGTTCTACAAGTCTGAGTTTTTTGTAGGAGAAGGGGTATTGATACCAAGACAGGATACCGAAACACTGGTTGAAACAGCGATTGAGCTTTTGAAAACCAAGCCCTCTCCCAAGGCTTTAGACCTGTGTGCCGGAAGCGGCTGTATCGGTATAAGCATAGCGGGAGAGCTTAAAAATGCATCGGTTATCTGCCTTGAAAAGTATGACGGCGCTTACTTTTATCTGCAAAAGAATATAGAGCATAATAAAGCGGATAACGTAAAAGCGGTAAAATATGATGTTTTTGACAGTCCTTTTGGACAGTTTGACCTTATAGTCAGCAATCCGCCGTATATAAGGAAATCTGATATGGATAGTCTTTCAAAAGAGGTAAAGAGAGAACCAGATACCGCACTTGACGGAGGAGAGGACGGGCTCGATTTTTATAGAGTAATTGCAAACCGCTGGAAATCCTCCCTTTGTAGCGGCGGAGTTCTTGCCTTTGAGGTTGGCTTTGACCAGGCAGAAGCGGTAGCACAGATACTTGAGTATGAAGGATTTGCCGATATTTCGGTTAGAAAGGACTTGTCCGGTATTCAAAGGGTGGTTTTTGGGACACTCAATAGTTTATAAATAAGACAAAGAATAATAAAAAGGTGGTATTCAAATGTCAGAGGATAAGAGCAAAGCCTTAGCGACGGCCTTGGCACAGATTGAAAAACAGTTTGGACAGGGTGCGGTAATGCGACTGGGAGAAAATGCAGGAATGGCGGTAGAGCATATTAAAACAGGTTCGATTTCGCTTGACCTTGCGCTTGGAATAGGCGGAGTTCCCAGAGGAAGAATAGTTGAGATATACGGTCCTGAGTCTTCGGGTAAAACAACCCTTGCACTGCACGTAGTTGCAGAGGCACAAAAGGCAGGAGGCACAGCCGCATTTATTGATGTTGAACATGCGCTTGACCCTGTATATTCTGCAAATCTGGGTGTTGATATAGACTCTCTGCTTGTTTCGCAGCCCGATACGGGAGAACAGGCTTTGGAGATTACCGAAGCGCTTGTACGCTCGGGCGCTATCGATGTCGTAGTTATAGACTCGGTAGCAGCTTTAGTTCCCAAGGCAGAGATTGAGGGAGAAATGGGCGACAACCACGTTGGCTTACATGCACGACTGATGTCCCAGTCACTTCGCAAGCTGGCAGGTGCTATTTCAAAATCAAACTGCGTAGCAATATTTATAAACCAGCTGAGAGATAAAATCGGAGTTATTTACGGAAGCAGTGAAACAACAACAGGAGGAAGAGCCCTCAAGTTTTACGCTTCGGTAAGAATCGATGTCCGCAGAACCGAAACCATCAAGGTCGGCGGAGAAATGATTGGCTCCAGAACCAGAGCAAAGGTTGTAAAGAACAAGGTTGCGCCCCCATTCCGAGAGGCAGAGTTTGATATTATGTACGGAAAGGGAATTTCCCGTACCGGAGAGATAGTCGACCTCGCATTGAAGTTCGATATTATCAGACGCTCGGGCGCTTGGTTCTATTACGGAGACACAAGACTTGCCCAAGGCAGAGATAACACAAAGCAGCTTTTTGAGGACAACAAGGAACTCGCACAGGAGATAGAGGCAAAGATAGTTGCCGCTATGAGTGAGAGTGAAGAGAAGACTGACACTAAAAAAGAGGCTCCTGCAGAGCAGGTCCCTGAAACTCCCAGACGCAAGAAGATAAATATCGATATTGCGGTTGATGACTGATGAAGGTCTGCGGATTAAAGGATAGAAAAAAACAGCTTACTGCCGTCATTTTTTCGGACGGCAGTGAATTGCTGCTTGATAGAGAGTTTGTTTTAGGTAATATTACGGTCGGACAAGAGATAGAGGATATAGATGAGCTTGTATATCAGTCCGATTTTAAGAGGGCAAAGGCTCGATCTCTATGGTATCTGACAAGAAGCGATCACTCACAAAAGCTTCTCTACGATAAGCTTATAAGAGGTGGATTTTCTAAAAAGGCCTGTCAGGATGCGGTTGCCAGAATGATAGAGCTGGGACTCATAGACGATGAGGCCTATGCAAAGCGGTTAGCCTCAAGCCTTAAAGGTGGCGGAGCGTCAAACCGTGAGATAGAGTATAAGCTTATCCTGAAAGGAATACCTGCAAATCTGGCAAAGGAGCTCACTTTTGAAAATGAAGATGAGTGCCAAAGAATAAAATATCTTTTAGAACATAAATTTGAATCAAAGCTTTCGACCGAGGAGGGTGTGAAAAAGGTCTTTGCGGCGCTTATGCGTAAAGGCTTTTCTCCATCTGACATACGGTCGGCGCTTAAGGAATATTGCGAGGAAGAGTAATGGCGTACAAGGTTAGCGTAGTTTCACTCGGATGCCCGAAAAATCAGGTCGATGCCGAGATGATTTTAGCGGCGCTTAAAAATGACGGGTTTGAGTTGTCGGACGAGGAGTCGGAGGCCGACGCAATAATTATAAACACCTGCGGCTTTATCGAGGATGCAAAAAAGGAAGCAATCGAAAATATACTTGAATGTGCCGCATATAAAGAACAGGGAAAGCTTAAGGCTTTAATAGTAACGGGCTGTCTTGCAGAGCGCTACAAGGATGATATTACCGAAGAAATTCCCGAGGTAGATTTAGTTGTTGGAATCGGAAGCAATTCTAAGATTGCCGAGCTTACAAGGGGTGCAATCGAAGGAAATGTAAAAAATTCATACGGACCAAAGGAAGACCTTGATTTAAATGCAGAGCGAATTCTTGGTGGGTATCCCTTCTCTGCTTATATCAAGATTTCTGACGGCTGTAACAACTGTTGTACATACTGCGCTATTCCTAAAATACGTGGGAAACTCAGAAGCAGAAAAATCGAGGATATTATAAAGGAAGCAAAGGGGCTGGCAGAAAATGGAGTTACTGAGCTTATTGTCGTCGCTCAGGACACAACTGCATACGGCGAGGATATTTACGGGCACTCAAAACTGCCCGAGCTGTTACGGGCGCTTTGCGAGATAGAGGGACTCCATTGGATAAGAACACTTTATACATATCCCGACCGAATAACAGACGAACTGCTTGATACAATAGCAAGTGAGAAAAAGCTTGTTAAATATCTGGATATTCCGATCCAGCACGTAAACGGCAAAATACTGAAAAGTATGAACCGCCGTTCTGACAGTAAAGAACTTGAGAGTTTAATACTGAAAATAAGAAATAAAATTCCTGATGTTACAATCAGAACAACCCTTATTACAGGTTTTCCAGGAGAAACCGAAGAAGAGTTTTGTGAGCTGCATCAGTTTGTAAAAGATATGAAGTTTGACCGTTTGGGCTGCTTTGCTTATTCCGCTGAAGAGGGAACTTTAGCTGCCGAATTTGCCGATCAGGTTGAAGAGCAGACAAAGTATGACCGTATGGAGCTTATAATGGAGGAGCAGCTTAGTATAACGAATGATAAAAATCAAGAAAAAATCGGTCAGACGGTTGAGGTCTTAATCGAGGGTTGGGACGACTATATTAAGTGTTATTTCGGCAGAAGCACAGCCGATGCGCCCGAGGTCGACGGTAAGGTGTTCTTCAGCTCGGACACTCCTCTTGTAATCGGAGATTATGTCTTTGTTCAGATAAATGATTGTCTGGAATATGATTTGTTAGGAGAAAAGACGGATGAATGTTCCAAATAAATTAACCATAGTAAGAATTATTCTAACACCTATTTTTTTGGCTTTACTGTTGCTAGATTTTGATTTTCATTATCTTGCGGCTCTGGTGGTTTTCAGCGTAGCATCATATACCGACTATCTTGACGGAAAGATTGCCAGAAAAGAGGGTATAGTTACCAATTTTGGCAAATTCCTCGACCCTCTTGCAGATAAAATGCTCACAACCTCGGCGCTTTTAGGCTTTATGGCATTAAATATAGGAAAGGGAACGGTCTGGATAACCTTTATAGTTCTTTTCAGAGAGTTTTTGGTATCCTCCTTAAGACTTGTTGCAGTTTCCTCGGGCGGAAAGGTTATAGCGGCTAATATCTGGGGCAAACTAAAAACAGTTTCGCAGATGGTTGCTATAATTTTTGCGATGGCTGCAAAGCAGTTTGGTGAGCTTTTTAATTTCCCCGTTGTTAACAATATACTTAGTATCGCAACAACTGTTTTATTGTGGATATCAGCGGTGCTGTGCGTTATTTCGGGTGCTATTTATCTCATCGACAACAAGGACTTTGTTGATTCTTCAAAATAAAAGTAGACAAAACCGAAAAAATAAATATAATGTATATAGATATTGATGCAATGAATGGGAAGAGTAGCATTAAATTTTTCCGCAGAGAGAAGGCTTCGTCGGCTGAAAGAGCCTTTGGTAAGAGTTTTTTGTGAAGTGCGCCCGTTGGCACATCGGGGGGAAACAGGAGTATCTCTGATGCGTGTAGGCTGCGTTACAGGCTTTTGAGTTATAAACCGGAGTGGAACCGTGGTTTTACCGCCTCCGATGGCTTTGCGCCGTCGGAGGCTTTATTTTTTAAGTTTTTGGAGGCTGTTATGTTTTTTAAGAGGATGCTTGAGGATGTCAAGGCGGTCAAGGACCGAGACCCTGCGGCACGGAATTTTTTTGAGGTTTTTTTCCTTTATCCCGGTGTTCGTGCTATAAGAATGTACAGAAGAGCGCATTTTTTCTATAAGCACAAGCTATATTTTATTGCCCGTTTTATATCCCAAAAGGCTGTAAGAATGACAGGAATTGAAATCCATCCCGGAGCTACCATAGGTCGAAGGCTTGTTATTGACCACGGTACAGGGGTGGTTATCGGAGAAACCACCGAAATAGGCGATGATGTTCTTATATATCAGGGGGTTACCCTCGGAGGAACGGGTAAGGATGTCGGCAAACGACATCCGACCATTGGTAATAATGTTATGATAAGCTCGGGCGCAAAGGTGCTTGGACCCTTTAAGGTTGGAGATAATTCTCGAATAGCGGCAGGCGCAGTAGTGCTTGAGGAGGTGCCTGAGGGCGCCACGGTTGTCGGCGTTCCTGCAAGGGTTGTCAGACTCAACGGAGAAAAATACACCCCACTCGACCAAATACACATACCTGACCCTGTTGCACAGAGGTTTGCGCAGTTAGAGGAAGAAATTGAGAATCTTCGCAATACAGTAAAGAGATTAGAGGTAGAAAAAAATGAAAATCTATAACACACTTACAAGAGAAAAGCAAGAACTTGTAACCATCAGGGAAAAGACCGTCAATATTTATGCTTGCGGTCCTACGGTATATAATTATATTCATATTGGAAATGCAAGACCGCTTTGCGTTTTCGATGTTCTCAG
Source organism: Acutalibacteraceae bacterium (assembly GCA_045537915.1). Classification (GTDB taxonomy): domain Bacteria; phylum Bacillota; class Clostridia; order Oscillospirales; family Acutalibacteraceae; genus SFWF01. The sequence continues at coordinate 38,571 of JAZSQK010000065.1, read as the reverse complement.
GCGCTTTCTTGAGTGGAGAGGCCTTACGGTAAATTTTGTTCAGAACTTTACCGATATTGACGATAAGCTTATCAAAAAGGCAAACGAGGAGGGAATTACCGTACCCGAGGTTGCCGAAAGATATATTGAGGAGTTCTGGACCGACGCTTCGGGGCTCAATGTCAGAAAGGCTACAGTTCACCCCAGAGCAACCGAAAATATAGACGCTATTCAGGGTATTATATCCGCCCTTATAGAAAAAGGCTTTGCTTACGAATCGGGCGGAGATGTCTATTTCAGAGCTAAGAAGTTTAACGAGTACGGAAAGCTTTCACATCAGCCTCTTGATGATCTTGCCGCAGGTGCAAGTAACCGTGTAGATGGCGGCGCCGAGGTCAAGGAAGACCCGATGGACTTTTGTCTTTGGAAGGGGGCAAAGCCGGGTGAGCCTTACTGGGAGTCGCCCTGGGGAGAGGGAAGACCGGGTTGGCATATTGAGTGCTCTGCTATGGCAGAGAGATTCCTCGGTAAAACGATAGACATTCACTGCGGCGGTCAAGATCTTATATTCCCTCATCACGAGAATGAAATTGCGCAAAGTGAGTGCGCAAACGGCTGCTCTTTTGCGAATTACTGGATGCACAACGGATATATCAATGTTGACAACCGAAAGATGTCAAAATCACTCGGCAACTTCTTTACCGTTCGTGAGGTTGCCGACCATTACGGCTATGAGCCTATAAGATTCCTGCTTATATCCTCTCATTACAGAAGCCCGATAAACTATTCGACCGATATTATCGAACAGGCGAAGAATGCTCTCGAGCGCCTTTATACATGTCGTGACAATCTTGATTTTGCTCTTAAAAACGCAACGGGAGAGGGAGAAGCACCTGAATTCCTTTCAAAGTATACCGATGAGTTTATAAAAGCAATGGAGGATGACCTCAATACTGCCGATGCTATCGGTGTTCTCTTCCAGCTCGTCAGAGAAATAAACACTATGGTTGCGGCAAACCCCTCAAAGACTGCGGTCGAAGCGGCTATAAAGACCTTTGATGAGTTTGTATGGGTACTTGGCCTTGTCTACAACCGAAAGAGTGATGATCTTGACAGCGAGGTAGAGGCTCTTATTGAGAAGAGAACTGCCGCAAGAAAGGCTAAAGACTTTAAAACGGCTGACGCTATCAGAGATAAGCTAAAGGATATGGGTATTCAACTTGAGGATACCCCACAGGGTGTTAAATGGACCAGAATATGACCATAAAACAGGAGCCGCTCGGAAAGGGCATTTATATAAATGTCAGTGATAATCATACTTTTGGAACCGATGCGGTAATCCTTTCTGATTTTGCTTCGCAAAAAAAGGTAAAAAAGCACTGTGATTTAGGCGCCGGATGCGGTATAATTTCGGCTCTGCTTTTGCGTGATGATATTGCCTGTCATTCGGATGCGGTGGAAATAAGCGAAGAGGCGGTTGCTCTGGCAAGGGCAACTGCCGACCTTTGTTTTGACGGCAGAATGTCGGTATATCACTGTGACCTTAAAAATCTGAAGGGCGTTCTTCCCTTTGGAGAATACGACCTTGTCACCTGTAATCCACCATATAAAGCAGAAAACGCGGGGATAATAAGCCAAAGCAAGACCGACAAGGTAGCGCGGCACGAAACCGCCTGTACCCTTGAGGATGTTATAAGCACGGCATCTAAGCTTTTGCGCTCCTCGGGCAGACTTTGTATTTGTCAAAGGCCTGAACGTCTTGCCGACATAATCTGTCTTATGAGAAAATATTCAACCGAGCCTAAAACCGTAAGATTTGTTTCAAAAAGACAGGGGTTTGAGCCTTGGCTTGTGCTGGTTGAGGGCAGAAGAGACGGCAAGGCGGGAATGAGGGCAATGCCGAGCCTGTTTGTCTATAACGATAACGATTATTCTGATGAAATGCTGAGGATTTACGGACCTTATAAGGAGGGACATTTATAATGTCGGGAAAGCTGTACATTGTCGGAACACCTATAGGCAATCTGGGAGATTTTTCGCCGAGGGCAGTCGAAACCTTACAGACGGTTGATTTTATAGCGGCAGAGGATACCAGAGTTACCGTAAAGCTTCTTAATCACTTTGGGATAAAAAAGCCTATGATATCCTATTATGAACATAATAAAAAGGACAGGGGAAACGATATAATCGAAAGAATAGCGGCAGGGGAAAACTGCGCTCTTGTTTCGGATGCCGGTATGCCTGCGATATCCGATCCTGGCGAAGAACTGGTTCGGGCTTGTCACGAAAACTCTATAGAGGTCGAAACGGTTCCCGGACCGAGCGCACTTACAACGGCTTTAGCCCTGTCGGGAATGAAGACGGGAAGATTTTGCTTTGAGGGCTTCTTGTCGGTTAATAAGCCAAACAGAAGGGCGCACCTTGAGGAACTTAAAAACGAAACCAGAACGATGGTGTTTTATGAGGCTCCCCATAAACTTATTGCAACCCTTAAGGATATGTATGAATATTTCGGGGATAGAAAAATAGCCCTTGTCAGAGAGCTGACCAAGCTTCACGAGGAGGTTATTCACACCTCTTTAGGACAGGTTCCCGAGATATATAACGAGGAAAAAACGCCTAAGGGTGAGTTCGTCATTATTGTTTCGGGCTTCGAAAACAAGGATAATGAAAAGGAGTTTACTCTGACACAGGCGGTCGATATTGCAAAAGGCTATATGAAAGACGGAAACTCGGCTTCTCTTGCCGCTAAAATGGCGGCTGCCGACACAGGTCTTAAAAAGAATGAAATATATAAACTCATAAATGGTTGATTTTTCAACAAAGTTTTACAAAATAACTCTTTAAAATTTTCAGTAAAAGGTGTATAATACTTTTTGAGTTTTTTAAATATTAAGAAAAGTTTAGCAAAGGAAGCTGAAAATGGACATATATTCCAGCAAGAAAAAAGCAAGACATGCCAAAAAGAAGCACGGGAAACCGATGTCTAAAAAGCAGAAAAATTTAATGATAGTACTTATATCGGTGGTAGGAGCCCTTACGTTGCTTCTTGCAACTGTAATAGGCATCTTTATTTGGATGACCTCTGATTACAGACATAATTCTGATATTGATAAAGATGATGATATTGCCCAGATAACGCCTATATCAGAAGGTATTATTAACATAGCGCTTTTTGGAATTGATTCGAGAGATACGGATTCTTTTAAAGGCCTTTCGGATTCGATTATGATTTTATCTGTCAATACCGATTCGGGAAAGATTAAACTCATCTCTCTTATGAGGGATAGTTTGGTTGAAATACCGAGAGATAAGGGCACTATGTATAATAAAATAAATGCCGCTTATAATTTAGGCGGACCTGCCTTGGCAATTAAAACCATAAATAAGAATTTTGGCCTTGATATAAAGGAATATGCGACGGTCAACTTCTACGGAATGGCTGACATTATAGACGCAGTGGGCGGCCTTGAGATAGATGTTCAGCAGAAGGAATTGAACACCCATAATGCTCTCAATGATGCAATCAGGGAACAGGCATTATATTTAGGACTTAAAAATCCTCCTCTGGTTAAAGAGGCGGGCTTGCAGACCTTGTCGGGAATTCAGGTTGTTGGTTGGGCGAGAATCAGATCTGTAGCAACTGCCGAAGGAGTTGCTAATGACTATGGCCGTACCGACCGTCAGCGTGTTGTAATGGAGAAACTGCTCAACAAGGCTCTTTCTATGAGCGTATCCCAATATCCAAAGCTTATTAAGACAATATTGCCTTATGTGGAAACATCTCTCTCATATAATGAGATTTTGAAGCTTTCAAGTGTTCTGTCCAAAAAGATTACCTTTAGCCAGACCAGAGTTCCGCAGACGGATTATGTAATTACTGCGCCCTCTATACAAGGGGTAGGATCGGCAGTATATTTTAACCTTGAGTTCGCAAAGGATATTATCTACGCCTATATCTACGACGATATTGATCAGGAAACCTATCTTGATACCCATGAGATAGTGCGTAAGGGTTGGTATACCGGACCGACGATAAGCCCGAGCACAAACACAACCGATTCTACGACACAGACATCCTCCCAAACAGGTAATACAACCAGTGAAGATGTAAGCGGCACCAGCAGTGAGGATACAGGAAGTGATGTATCCTCAAGTGAGGGAACAAGCAGTGACGGTCTCTTGGGCGAGGTAAATTCTTCCGAATCGCAAGAGAGCGAAGAAGACCAGACCGACCAGACAACAAGCTCCTCCCAAAACGATACAACGACCAGTGAGGCTGCTTAAAACTAAAAAGTAAAAAACCGTACAGACGTACGGTTTTTGTTTTTTACTGTTCCTTATTTATGTTTGCCTTGAGATAGGCAATAAACTGCTCTGCGGTTCTTCCCGAAAGACCACCGTGTGAAACTCCCCATTTTCGAGCTTCGGCAACGATTATCTCCTCTTCAAGCTCCAAACCTTCACGCTCGGCAAGATAGAGGGTCATGTCAAAGAACTCCTGCTGTGTCGGCTTGGGATAGTATATCATAAGACCGAAACGCTCTGAAAGAGAAATCTTCTCCTGAATGGATTCGTTTCTGTGGACATCTCCGCCACCCTCACGGTCGGCAAAGGTTTCCTTGATAATATGTCTGCGGTTTGAAGTAGCATATATAAGTACATTTTCGGGCTTTTCCTGTAAGCCACCCTCAATAGCCGCCTTAAGATACTTGTATTCTATTTCAAAATCTTCAAACGAAAGGTCGTCCATATATAAAACAAATTTATAGTTTCTGGTTTTAAGAGTTTCAGAAAGGGCGCTTAAATGTACAAATTGATGCTTTTGAATCTGTATCATACGAAGGCCTTTTTCGTAAAACATATTAAGAACGGCCTTGATGCTTGTAGATTTTCCCGTGCCGCTGTCGCCATAGAGAAGAACATTGTTACCGCCGTCTGCATTAACAAATGCGTCGGTATTGATTATCAGCTTTTGCTTCTGGCCTTCATAGCCTTTTATGCGGTCAAAGGAGGCGTCTTTAATATGAGATACAGGAACAATAGTTCCGTCATCCTTCATATAAAAAGCCTTGTTCATTCCAAAAAATCCTACGCCGTAGTTTTTATAAAAAGCTTTAATGGTATTATAAAATTCATCAAAATTACAGGTGCTTGACAACTCGTCTGCAAATTTTGTAATAAGTTTACCCTTTCTTGCATCCTCGTTACTTGCGCAACAGTTTATGGGAGAATAATTAAGAAGGGGAGAAAACTCTTTTTGAGAAGGTGTTGTAAAGAATAGATCTTGCAGCTCTTCAAGGTCTTTTTTTGCAAAAAACTCAGAACTTCCTTTGCCATCGTTCCTTTCAAGAGAGAGGGAAAAAGGGTTTTCGTCCATCATTATTAAATATGCGATATAGAGCCTTGGAAGATTTCCGCAAAGCGAGTGCTGCTCAGCAAAATTTAAAAGCTTATCAAGCTTTGAAAAATCTCCCTCTATAACTTTCAAAAGCTCGTAATCGCAACTTTTTCCGTACAAATACATATAATCAATCCTTTAAATTCTTTTATGATTTCATATTGTATCACAAATTTGAAAATTTTTATATATTTTTTTAAAATTTTGTATTATTATATAAATATAATGATTATTGAGGTTTAAAATATGGATGAATTTTTAATGAAAGACATTTTTCCCTTAATAGAAGAGGGGATAAAGAACGGAGGATGTTTCCGTTTTTATCCTAAAGGCATAAGTATGCTCCCGCTAATAAGGCAGGGCAAGGACTCGGTTGTTTTTTCTAAGGTGGCGGATGTGAAAAAATATGATATATTGCTTTACCGCAGAGATGACGGCAACTTTGTGTTGCACAGAATGGTCGGAAAGAACGATGACGGATACATAATGTGCGGCGATGGACAGTTCTGGTATGAAAGGGGGATAAAGGAGGAACAGCTTCTCGCAAAGGTCGTCGGTCTGTACCGTGAAAATAAATTTGTTCCTTTGGATAATCCCGAATATATCAAATATGTAAAAAAACGGGTAGCCTATATATCACGCCAAAGAATCAAAAACAAAATCAAAAGCATCTTAAAAAGAAAAGATTAAAAAATGCGTCGTTGAAACCAAAATTGAATGGTTCGACGGCGCTTTTTTGTGCTTTTTTGAACAAATCTTAAATTTGTGTTAAATTTTATTGATTTTATGGCAAATAATAGTTATAATGTAATTGGTGTAAATTGGCTTTTAAAGAGCTGATTTATAATTGTCTAAAAAGGAGAATAAATAATGACAAACAACGCTACAGTATTAAAATGGCTTGAGGAGATGAAAGAACTGCTTTCTCCCGACAAGACCGTTTGGGTAGACGGCAGCGATGAGCAGCGAGAGGAGCTTCGTCGTGAAGCAGTAAAATTAGGAGAGCTTTTTGAACTCAATCAGGAAAAGCTTCCCGGATGTTACCTTCACCGCACAAATCCTAACGACGTTGCCCGTGTTGAAGACCGCACCTTTATTTGTACTGCAGATAAGGAAACTGCGGGACCGACAAACAACTGGTGCGATCCCAAGGAGATGTATGATAAACTTTATAAAATAGCAAGAGGCAGCTATAAGGGCCGCACAATGTATATCATTCCTTATTCTATGGGCCCCATAGGCTCACCCCTTGCAAAGATTGGTATTGAGATTACCGATTCGGTTTACGTCGTTCTCAATATGCTTATTATGACTCGTGTATCTTCAAAGGTGCTCGAGGTTCTCGGCGATTCGAATGACTGGGTACGTGGACTTCATTCACGCTGTGATGTTGATCCCGAAAACCGTTATATCTGCCACTTCCCTGAAGATAACACCATTATTTCTGTAAACTCGGGTTACGGCGGAAATGTTCTTCTCGGTAAGAAGTGCTTTGCCCTTCGTATTGCATCCTTCCAGGGCTGGAAAGAGGGTTGGATGGCTGAGCATATGCTTATACTTGGACTTCAGAATCCTAAGGGTGAGGTTAAGTACATTGCTGCTGCATTCCCGTCTGCCTGCGGAAAGACCAATCTTGCTATGCTCATTCCTCCCGAGTATCTTCGCAAAAAAGGCTACAAGATCTGGACTGTCGGAGACGATATTTCCTGGATGCGCATAGGACCTGACGGATATCTCTATGCCATTAACCCCGAGAACGGCTTCTTCGGCGTTGCTCCCGGAACCAACGAACATTCTAACTTCAATGCTCTTGAGTCTACAAAGAAGAATACAATCTTCACAAACGTGGCTCTTGATAAGAACGACAATACTGTTTGGTGGGAGGGACTTAATAAAAATCTCCCCGAGAATGCACTTGATTGGAAGGGCAATCCCTGGGATCCTGCCAAGTTTAACAAGGCAGATAAATCCACCTGCGCTGCCCATCCCAACTCCCGTTTCACTGCACCTGCAGAAAACTGCCCCTGTATTTCTGATGAGTTTAATAAGGGACAGGGAGTTCGCATTTCGGCCATCGTATTCGGAGGTCGCCGTGCAAAGTGCGCACCCCTTGTATACCAGTCAAAGAGTTGGGAGAACGGTGTATTTGTCGGTTCTGCTATGGCTTCTGAAACAACCGCTGCAGCTGCCGGAGCAGTAGGTGTTGTTCGCCGTGATCCTATGGCTATGTTGCCCTTCTGTGGATACCATATGGGCGATTATTTCAAGCATTGGCTCGAGATGGGCAAAAAGCTTGGTGACAAGGCTCCCAAGATATTCAATGTTAACTGGTTCAGAACCGATGATGAAGGAAACTTCATCTGGCCCGGATTTGGCGATAATATGCGTGTTCTTAACTGGATTATTGACCGCTGCGAAGGAAAGGCAGACGCTACCGAGACGGCTATCGGTTATGTTCCGAAGCCTGAAGATATTGATCTTACCGATCTTGATATGGATATGGATACCCTTAAGGATATTCTTACCGTTGATAAGGATGTATGGACAAAGGAAGCCGCTGAGATTGAAGAACATTACAAGAAGTTCGGCGACAAGTTACCGAACGAGCTTCGTGTTCAGCTTGATAATCTTAAGGCTGCTCTTAAATAAATGATTTTAAATGCTTCATCTTGTTTTGGATGAAGCATTTTTTTAAGCTGAGAAGGAGTATCCGAACCCGCCTTTAAGTGCGGAATTTCGGCACTATGCGGCTTGTCGTCGCCCGCAGGCGTTAGCCTTACGGACTTCTCCGCACCACATATTACACAAAATTCCGCGACTTTATGGTCGTAGAATTTTCTCGTAGCCGATTTTTTCATCGGCGAGGCAAAAACACAGCGAATACTTTCGTATTTGCGAGTATTTTAACAAAGCTGAGGGAGAAATCGGCTCGCGAAAATCGGGTTCGGATACTCCTTCTCAGCTTAAGACACAAAAAAGGAGAAAATATGTTATCATACGAGAAAATAAAAGAAAACCCCGACATAAAAACCTACATCACACTTGCCGATGAATCCCTTCGGGTTCTGGGCTTTACAGAACATAGCTTCGCTCATGTAACGAAGGTTTCCGAAACAGCGGCATATATACTTACCAGATTAGGATATCCTGCCAGAGAGATAGAACTTGCGAAAATCGCCGGTCATCTTCACGATATAGGAAACCTCATAAACCGTATCGATCACTCCCAGAGCGGAGCAGTTATGGCCTTCAGAATTCTTGATAATCTGGGATTTTCCGCAAAGGAAAATGCAACTATCGTGACCGCTATCGGAAATCATGACGAGGGAACGGGAATACCTGTCAATCCTATTGCGGCGGCGCTGATTTTAGGGGATAAGAGCGATGTAAGACGCAGCCGTGTACGTAATGAGGATATGTCAACCTTTGACATTCACGATAGAGTAAACTATTCGGTAGAAAGCTCCGAGCTTGTTGTCAGTGACGATAATAAAGAAATAACCCTTAACCTTAGGATAGATACTAGTATAAGCTCGGTTATGGATTATTTTGAAATATTTATCGGTCGAATGGTCCTTTGCAGAAAGGCGGCTGAAAAGCTTGGGCTTAAATTCAAATTGGTAATAAATGAACAAACATTGTTGTAAGGCTTAAAAGGAGACATAATGGGAATAAAAGACATTCTTTCTTTAATAGGCGGACTGGCCCTTTTCCTCTTTGGAATGCAGCTTATGGGCAATGCACTGGAGAAAAAGGCGGGAAGCGGCCTTAAGACAATCCTTGAAAAAATGACCGGAAATACCTTTAAGGGATTTTTGCTTGGAATGGTTGTAACTGCTGTTATTCAGTCGTCATCGGCAACGACCGTAATGGTGGTCGGCTTTGTCAACTCGGGTGTTATGACACTCAGTCAGTCTATTGGAATTATTATGGGCGCTAACATCGGAACAACCATTACCGCTTGGATTTTAAGCCTTACGGGCATCGACGGAGGTGCTTGGTATGTCGAAATGTTCAAGCCTGATTCGTTTGTACCTGTACTGGCTCTTATCGGAATAGCTATTACGTTGTTCTCGAAGAGTAATAAAAAGAAGGACACTGCGGTTATTCTTTTAGGCTTTGCAACCCTAATGACAGGAATGGAGCTTATGTCGAATGCGGTTGCAGGGCTCAAGGATGTTCCTGAGTTTACAAACATTCTAACCTTATTCACAAACCCGATTTTAGGCGTTCTCGCAGGAGCGGTACTTACTGCGATTATTCAAAGCTCTTCAGCATCGGTCGGTATACTGCAGGCCTTATCCAGCACAGGAGCCGTAAAGTTCGGGGCGGCAGTACCGATAATTATGGGACAGAATATCGGCACCTGTGTCACTGCCCTTCTGGCATCCTTCGGAGCCAACAAGAATGCAAAAAGAACCGCCTTTGTGCATTTGTATTTTAACATAATAGGAACTGTTGTTTTACTTATATTTTTTACTATTGCAAAGCCAGTTTTCAAGCTCTATTTTATTGATACGATGCAGATAGATGAGTTTGGAATAGCGGTTGTTCACTCAAGCTTTAACATCCTGTGTACAGTTCTTTGGATGCCTTTCACAAAACTCCTTGCAAACCTCGCAACACTTACAGTCAGGGATACAAAAGAAAAAGAACAGTATGAGATGCTTGATGACCGTCTGCTCGCAACATCTTCCGTTGCTGTTGAGCGCTCCAGGGCAGTTGCAGAAACAATGGCAGGTATATCAGTGTCGGCATTTCATAAATCTCTTCTGCTGCTTGGAGATTATTCTGATAACGGCTTTGAAGAGGTTAAGGGCCTTGAGGATAAGGTTGATAAGTATGAAGATAAGCTTGGTTCATATCTTGTAAAGGTGTCCGCTTGCGAACTGACCGACGAGGACAATGTTGAAACAGCTCAGCTTCTTCATATTATAGGAGATTTTGAGAGAATTTCGGATCACGCCGTAAATATTGCCGCATCGGCAGAAGAAATATATTCTAAAAAGCTCAATTTTTCAGGCTCGGCAAAAAGCGACCTTTCTGCACTTATCAGCGCAGTTGACGAGATAGTAGAACTGGCAAAGGATGCGTTTGTTAATGGCAGTCTTGAAAGCGCAGTTAAGGTAGAGCCGTTAGAGCAGGTGGTCGACGCCTTGAAGGATAATATTAAGAGCGCTCATATTAAAAGACTTCAAAAGGGCGAATGTACTATTGAACTGGGATTTGTGATGTCCGATATGCTTACCGACCTTGAGCGAGTATCCGACCATTGTTCAAACATAGCGGGTTGCATTTTAGAACTTTCTCATAATCAAATGGATATTCATAAATACCTCCGTACCGTTAAAGGCGGAAACGAAAAGGTCTTTAACGATTACTTCAACTTCTACAGCAAGAAGTACGGTATATCTGAATAAAAGCAAAGGACAGGGGAGTAAAAATCCTCTGTCTTTTTTTGCCCCATAAAAGTTTTACTTGACAATCTGTAGGGGAGAGTGTATTATATAACTGTACTAATCGTTATAGTACGGTTGGGCCACAATTCTTAAGAAGGGAGAATGCCGGTGTTTACTATAGACTACAGAAGCCGAGTACCGATATATGACCAGATCGTCAATTCGGTCATAAGACTTAAGGCGGTGGGAGTACTTAAAGACGGAGATAAGCTTCCAAGTGTCAGAAGTTTGGCAGGTCAGATGAATATAAATCCCAATACCGTTCAGAAGGCATACGCCATACTTGAAACAAGCGGGGTAATTTATTCGGTCTCGGGAAAAGGCTCCTTCATATCGGGGGATGAAACAGCAACGGCTGCAGTTCTGGCGGCCGCCGCAGATGAATTTAAAAAAGCGGCAGAGGATGCTGTGCGGACTGGACTTAGCGGCAGTCAGTTGCATGACATAATTGACTCGCTTTTAAATGGAGGTCAGAAGAATGATTAAAATTGTTGATTTAACAAAAAAATTCGGCGATTTTTGCGCCCTTGATAAGCTTAATCTGGAAATAAAAGAGGGTTGCATATACGGCCTTGTGGGTTCAAACGGCTCGGGAAAATCCACACTTCTGCGCATAATTGCGGGAGTTTATTATGCCGATGGCGGCACAATAGCGGTAGATAATTACAGCGTTTGGAATAATTCCGAAATCAAATCGAAGATATTCTTTCTTGCTGACCTTCCTCACTTTTTCAAAAGCGCAAACTTAAAGGAAATGGCAAATTTTTACGAGGGTATGTATTCGTCCTTCAGCAGAGAGCGTTTTGATTATCTTTCCTCGGTATTTCCTCTTGATAATTCGGCCAAAATAGAGAATATGTCAAAGGGTATGCAACGACAGGCGGCGCTTATACTGGCCCTCTCTACAAACCCTAAATATTTACTGCTTGATGAGGCTTTTGACGGACTTGATCCTGTAATGCGAAATGTTCTTAAAAACCTCCTTATTGAAGGAATTGAAAACAGCGGGATGACGGCAATAATATCTTCTCATAATCTGAGAGAACTTGAGGATCTGTGTGACCATGTTGCGCTGATACACAAGGGGAAGATAGTCTTTAATGACGGGCTTGAGAAGATAAGAGGAAACACACATAAAATTCAGGCAGCGTTTAAGCTGTTACCGCCTGAAATTAAGTTTAACGGTCTTAATATTATGAAGGCTGAAAAGACCGGTTCACTGATACAAATGGTTGTAAAAGGGGAGCTTGAGGAAATAATGGAGAGAATAAATTCTCTTGAACCTATTTTTGCTGAGGCTATTGAACCCAGTCTTGAAGAACTGTTTATTTATGAAATGGAGGCAGAGGGTTATGATGTTAAAAAGATCCTTAAATAAGTTTTGTCCACCGTCAAACTTTTTCCTGTTCACCCTTAAAAAGCAGACGCCGTTAACCCTGCTTGTAACTGCCTTTAGTCTGCTGGTATGCCCCGGAGTACTGCTTAATGAAATAAGCACGAGGTTGGAATATAGCAGATCGGTTAATATGCAGGATTATTTTGTAGGCTTTTCACTTGCTATTTTTATAATATCACTCGCACTGATGGTTTTGCTAACTACCGTTAATCTGAATTTCCTTAATTCAAAAAAGGCGGGAGATGTTTTTCACGCTCTGCCGCTTACCAGAAATCAGCTTATCTTTTTGAGGGTAATACCGTCATTTATAGGCGCAGCATTTGCAATGGTCATATGCTTTGCAAGTCTGGCGATAATAAACTTTATGCCGCACATAGATGGTGTTGATACGGCTACAGTAATTATGACATTTTTCGCTATGCTTGTGATGCTGTTTTTATCCACACTATACACCTCGGTTTTTGCGGTTCTGTCGGGAACGGTAGTCGATTTTATAATTGCGATAGGCGCAGTAACGGCGGCTATACCTATTATTTATACCATAGGCATAAACTGGCTTGATAATATGGCTGTCGGCGTTGTTTGGAATGACAATTATCTTGCTTACAGATACACTTCTCCCTTTATTTTTGCGGGTGTTACGGTGGCTCAGTTAGCCGACAATTATGCAACACCTATTAGAGAAAACTTTTGGAAGGTAGGCTCGGAATTTAACTTTATCACGGTTACTATAACCCTTATTCTGATAGCGGTTTTAGGCCTTCTGATTTCAAAGCTTTTCAAGGTGCGCAAAAGCGAAACTGCAGGGGAGGCCTATTCTTTCAGATTTGTTCCCCATATAATCTCATTTTTGGTTTCGGTTGTAGGCGGATACTTATTGGCCTATATTTTCACAGGACGAGGCTTTTCTTCCTTTGAATTCTGGGTCTTCTTCGTAATCGGCGCAATACTTTGCTCGATTACGGCGGGTGTCATCTTTTCAAGAGGCTTTAAAACGGTCAAAATATCGGTAATAAGGGGCGTTTGCGCAGTTGCTATATCCATATTCCTTTGCGTTTGTCTGATTTTTTGCTCGGGCTATGCGGAGAAGTATATACCAAAGGCTGAGGATATCGTTTCAATCTCAGTAGGAAATAGCAGCGAAGCGGTTTTCTACGATAATTTTGATATAATTCTTGATATTCATAAAGCAGCCCTTAAGTATGAAATAGAAGGCGCAGAGAAAAGCGACTTAGAAGATGATGAGAAAATTGACGAAAAGGGTTATTACACCCTGGCAAATTCAATTACGGGAATTCGCTTTGAATATACCCTGAAAAGCGGCAGAAAGGTTACAAGAAGATACTTTAACCTATACGGAACAGAATATGAAGAACTGTTTATCAGATATATGCTAAGCGAGGAGTATCTTGCGAGATTTTCTCGTGTGGACAGTTCTAAAGAAGGTGTAAATGTCTACTACACAAGCGGAAGCGGCGATCAAAAAGGGCTATCTACGGCAATTCTGAAAAGCCAGGCCGCAGAGCTGATGGCAACCTATGCCGAGGAGCTAAGAGCAGCTGAAAAAGAGGCTTTTTATGAGCCTTGCGATTTAATAGAGCTCTACGGAGTAAGCCAGAATTATTACAACACGGTTCTAACCATTCCGACAAGCTTTACAAAAACCAGAGCAATAATAGAAGGATATACATTCGCAGAATAAATAGAGGGACGGCTTGGCTAAGCCGTCCTTTTTATAAATATATATTACAATATTTTAAAGATATGCGATTGACAAACACGATAAAGTATTATATAATAAATAAGAATTTGGGTTTATGAAAGGGCTGAAATAAGTGGAACAAAATACTAAGGACGGAATTCTTAATATCGGCGACTTATTGACTGTTTTAAAGGTTAGATGGTTGGTTGTTCTTTTGGTTGGAATTCTGGCAGCCGTGATTGGCTTTGTGTACAGTAATTTCTTTATGATTCCTCAGTATAGAGCCTCTGCAAAAATGATGGTGGATACCCGTAGTGACACGAGCGCTACAATTTCAAGCGCTCAGCTTAGTGTTGCTAAGCAGTTGGCTTTAACCTTTGCGGAAGTAATAAAAACAAATACGGTTATTGAGCCGGTTATAGATGAGCTTGGACTTGACGAAAGTTATGGTTCTGTTGTATCAAAGCTTTCAATTCGTGTAATTGAAAACACACAGATTTTACAGCTTAGTTATATTGATGAGGATCCTGCTAAGGCATTGAAAACTATCGAAAAAATAGTTGAGCTTGCTCCGCAAATAATTAACGAGAATAAAGATATTTCATCGGGCAGAATTCTGTCGGTTGATATTCCTGTGGTTTCGTCCTCGCCTATCAGCCCTAATGTTACCAGAATAACCCTTCTTGCTTTTGCAATTGGTCTTTTTGGTACCTATGTAATTTTTGTATTTGTCAGAGTTTTGGATAATAAGGTTAAATCGGCTGATGATATAGTCAGAAAGCTTGACCTTCCTGTGTTGGGTGTAATTCCTGACTTGGATCATATTTCATCTAAGTAGGGAGGTTTTATTGTGAAGAAATCAATGAAGAAAAAAATAAATAAAGACAGCGCTGCAGATATATTGACCTCAAAACAGCCTTTTGTTTATACAGAGGCATATAAGGCGCTTCGTACTAATGTCGAGTTTTTGGCTTCGGCTAACAACTACAAGAAGTTTGTTATTACAAGCTCTCTTTCGGGAGAAGGAAAGACCTGTCTTTCAATAAATCTTGCAATTTCTTTGGCGCAGACAGGTAAGAAGGTTGTCCTTTTGGACTGCGACCTCAGAAAGCCTAAGGTTCATAGGTATCTGCGCATAAAGCATAGCTCCAAATTTGGCATCTCTACCGTTTTGAGCGGAACTACAGAGCTTGACAATGCTATCGGTTACCTTGATGATCTTAAGTTCTATGTTATGCTTGCAGGACCTACCCCCCCAAATCCGTCTGAGCTTCTTAACAGTGAGAGGGCAAGGGATATGCTCCAAAAACTCGAAGAACGTTTTGATTATATTATCTGCGATACTGCTCCGGCGGCTATCGTTACCGATGCGGTGGCTCTTTCTCAGAACTGTGACGGCGCTATTCTTGTAATAAGACAGAATTACGCCACAATTGATCAGGTCAAAGAGGTTGTAACCAGATACGAAGCAGTTAACAGCAAGATACTGGGAACAGTGCTTAACAATTATAATTCTGCAGAGGACAGTTCAAGTTATTACGATCAGTATTATTACTATTACAGTAATAAGCGTTATGCGCTTGACGAATAAATTTTACTTGACTTCGGTTTAGATTTGGCATATAATGACAGTGCCGAACAGAAAATTAAATAGTGATCAGGGGTGCCGAAAGGCTGAGATGAGCATAATGCTTGAACCCTTTAACCTGATACGGATAATACCGGCGTAGGAAGATCTGAAAGTTTCTTGAAATGATTTTGCCGCACTGGGATTTCCTGTGCGGCAAATTTAATTTTAAGGAGAATGCCTTATGAAGAAAAAACATCTTTACACACTTTGCGAGTGCGGCGTTATGATTGCACTTGCAACCGTACTCTCGTTTATCGAGATTCAACTGGGGGCAAACGGCGGGTCCATAAACTTTACCATGCTGCCTTTGCTTATTCTTGCCTACAGACACGGCGTTATTTGGGGAACAACCTCAGGCCTTGTGTTTGGCTTTATAAAATGCCTTATCGGCAGCAGTATAGGCTATGGACTGCCTTCGGTGCTGCTCGATTATGTACTTGCCTACGGCGCAGTCGGAATAGCAGGACTGTTTAAGGGAAAGAGCTGGGCAATAGAGCTTTCCTCCTTTATCGGCTGCCTTGCAAGGTTTGTTATCCACTTTATAAGCGGAGTAACAATATATCTTATTACCGTTCCGACAGAGGTAAGCTGGTTTGGAGAAATAGCAAACCCCGTTACCTTCTCGGTGCTTTACAACCTCGTCTATATGCTTCCGAGCAGTCTTGTATGCATAATACTTATGACACTTCTTCGCCCAGTGCTGAAAAGAATGGAAAAAATGTTTAACAGATAATAAAAAACGCCGCTATTGCGGCGTTTTTTTATTCTATAGATTCATAATACATATTCTTATCGGTAAGGTTAATGTCGTAAGAATATGCCAGAGCAAGTCTTGCATATGCGGCTTCGGGAGAGATATTATAAAGCCTTTTTACATTGGGCAAGGAAAGAATTTCTGAAAGACTTTCATATATCGGAGAATCCTTATCCTTAAAGGAGGCAAGCCATACATCGACACCTTTGTCATAACATTTTTTTGCAAACTCAAGAAAGCTTTGGGTGTTTACCGTTCCGCTGTGGTATCCGTAATTGATTACGGCAGAAAGGGAGGAAACATCAAATCTTGCATAGTCAAAGGCGGGGGACGAGCGAAGCAGGGCTACGGAATTCTTTAACATTATTTTTTGCTTAAACAAATCGGATTTTTCCCTGGTTACTTCTTCTAATGAAGGAGCAAACCGATTGGGATTTAGGATAAAATTTCCGTTAGATATATATCCGAAGCACGAGCCGTCAAAGCTATGATATGAGTCGAAAAACGGGTCTGCTTCACAAAGCCTTGTGCCAAGATAAACACAGTTTTCATTATCATAGTTTTTATAGCAGACAAATATACCACGCTTTATGCAATTGTCAGCAATAAGCTGAACGGCACTCAAAAAGTTATCAATACCGTTAGATAATGGGTCACTGAGGACCCTGTCGGATGCTATAAATACAAGCGGTATCGGTATAAATCTCAGCGCCATAGCGCACAGAGCAGATGTGTATGAAAGGGTATCGCTTCCGTGAGCAACTATAATACCGTCAAATCCGTTGTCGCATTTTGCTTTAATTTCGTTTATAAGATCTTCTTGGTGCTTTAGTGTTATGTTTTCACTGAGAATGCTAAAAGGCTCTAAAACCTCGAATTCTATGTCATTACAGAGCCGTGGTCTTGAAAGGGAAAGAAGTTGAGATTCGCCCTTTGGTGCAATGGTGCCGTCATTTAAAATTTTGCTGCCTATAGTACCGCCTGTAAGGATAAGCAGTATGCGTTTCAAATAATCACATCCTATATAAAACCGTAGGGAAGGTCCCTACGGTTTTATTATACCTTATTTTTTCTCTAAGAGAACAATAATCTTTTTAAGTAATTCTTCGGTTGTGGGATTAGCTTCACGCTCAAGTCGTGCCTTTTCCTCTTCCTCGGCTTTAGCGGCCTCGGCGGCGAGTTCTTTTGCCTTAAAATATGCCTCAACAGCAGTCTTATCCTTAAGGGAAATTCCTTGATTTCTCATTTCCTTTTTGTCTGCTCTGCTTATAACGCCGCTAAGCAGCTTTGCGGTTACAGCCTGTTGCTGCTCGGTAAGGGTGTTAATAGCCTTAACGATGCAGAAAAGAACAAAGGCAATTACAAAGAAGTTGATAACGGCGTTTATAAAAGCTCCCCAGTCTATGTAAATAGAGTTTGCAAGATCTATAGCGCCTGTAGCATCGGTTGCGGGCTTGCCAAGGAAGGTAAAGCAGTCGCTGAGAGTTTCTGCTCCGATAATCATTCCGATTATCCAGTTAATAAAGGGCTTGATGATGTTGTTTGTTACCGAGTTTACTATTGCTGTGAAGGCAGAACCTACGGTTACACCGACAGCCATGTCGATAACATTACCTCTGGTTACGAATTTTTTGAATTCCTCGAAAAATTTTTTCATAAAGTTTCTCCTTTAATAAGTTTTTTATAAGATAACACAGCGGCGCTATCGTCCTCTGTGCAATATAATTTGTAAAGCTTACAGCTGTCAAGTAAGCGGTCTACAAGCTCAAGATGCTTGGCGGCAGCAAGGGGTTCTGCGGGAACTATAAACTGTCCGAGCAAAAGGGATAATGCCTCGTTTTTTTCAAGAGTTACAAGACGGTTTTCATCTGCCTGTTTAAGAAAGCAAAGGGTATCAAGGGGCGCCTGTTCAAGACTTTTAAGACCGTCATCTCCTGCCCAAGGGGAAGGCAGAGCCAAAATCTCATTATTCGTTATCCAAAGGATAGGCTTGTCGCCGTTTATAACCTTAAGCTCAGGGTAGTTTTTTAGTAATAGCTTTGTGTGGGTCGTTTTTCCAACTCCGCTTTTTCCGCAAAAAGCAACCGCCTTGTTGCCCGTTTTCACTATTGAAGAATGAAGCATAATTCGGTCAAAGAGGGGAAGCTTCTTGCAAATTGCTCTGTATATGCACACAGACTCAAGATACCCATCATTGAACTCACGGGAAAAAACAGTGCGGTTTTGAGCAATTTCCTCATCGGTTATTTTAACCGATATATCGGGACAACCCTCAAAATCCGACATATATTCACGACACAGTCGCTCGACCGCAGAATAGCTGTTTTCTATCTGTATTCTTAGTCCCGCTAATTTAATTTTTATCATAAACCCTCCGATTTAAGCGAATAGTTGGGCCAACGCTACTATTAAAGGCATTGTGATAATTGAAAGTATGGTAGTAATAGTGACAAGATTTACCGAAAGTTCTATATCGTTATTATATTTGGTGGAAAACATTGAGGTTGCGGCGGCTACGGGAGCGCAGACACCGATTACCATAGAGATAAGCACCGAGCCCTTTAATTCGCAAAGTATCATCACAAAGAGGCAAACAAGAGGAATAAAGATAAGTCGGAGACCTAGCACCAGATATACCGACTTGTCCCTCAAGGCCTTGAGAACATTGCTCTGTGACAGATAAAAACCTATAACTATCATAGCTAAGGGCGTGTTTAATGATGCCATACTGGATACCACCGAAGAAACGGGGAAGGGCAGACTGATGGGTAAAAAGAAGAAAATAAGACCTATAACAACCCCAATAATTCCGGGATTAAAAAGCAGTTTTTTAGCCGAAACAGATTTTATATCTCCGTCCATACAAAAGACGCCGTATGTCCATATTATTATGTTAAAAACGGCAACATAAATAGAGCCGTAGAAAACTCCGTCTGCGCCGAGGACTGCTTCCTGCAAGGGAAGCCCCATATATCCTGCATTTGAAAAAACGGCGGCAAACCTGAGCACACGCAGTCTTTTGAGGTTATCTCCCTTAAAAACTAGATGGACCAAAAGAATTGAAAAAAGGTGTATGAGAAAAGAGGCAACAAAGCTGATTAGGAGTCCTTTTAGTTTTGATGGGTCATAATCAATATTAAAGGAATTTATTATAAGACAGGGAGTGACAAAGGTAAGAACAACATTTGACATTACCCTTGAGCCGTTGTCGTTAATAATTTTAAATTTTCCACCGGCAAATCCAAAAGCCATAAGCGCAAACAGTATGGTTACCTGAAGAAATACGGTGAGAAAATTATCGAGCATATAAATTACCTCGTTTCAACAGCCGAAACAAATCTCATAAATGCGGCAAGACCATCCTCGGTCTGTTTGAAAACTCCGCAGTAATCAAGACATTCGGCAAAAGCAAGACCAACCTCTTTGCGAATAATGTCATCAATATTCTCAGCCGTTATATTCTCATAATTCTTAATAAACTTGTATGCCCAGTCGGCGTGGTGGGCAGTAAGGGTGTTGGCATAAAGGTCCGAACCGCTTAAAATACCCTCCTTGAGCGCATTAAGCTCGACTTTAAGTCTGGATGGAAGGACGGCAAGTCCCATTACCTCAATAAGACCGATGCCTTCTTTTTTGATGTGGTGCAAATGCTTGTGGGGATGATAGAAGCCCTCAGGAGTGTCCTCTGTAGTAATGTTGTTACGAAGGGCGATATCAAGCACAAACTCATCCCCATCCTTATAGGCAATAGGTGTAAGCGTGTTATGAATCTCGCCGTCGGTTTCGGCAAAAATAAAGGCTTTCTCATCGGTGTAGGAGCGCCAACAGGAAAGAATCTTATCGGCAAGTTCAATGATTCTGCCGCTCTCCTTGCATTTTAATCTGATGACCGAAAGAGGCCATTTTACAATTCCTGCCTTTACATCCGAGAAGCCGTCAAAGCTTATTTCTTTAATTATTGGTGCCTTCATCATAGCAAAGGTGTAGCGGCCGCCTTGGAAATGGTCGTGTGCAAGGATAGAACCGCCAACGAGAGGCAAATCAGAGTTTGAACCGACAAAATAGTGCGGAAACTGTTCAACAAAGCTGAGCAGCTTTCTGAAGGTATCGGTATTGATTGCCATAGGGGTGTGCTTTGTGTTAAAGCAGATGCAGTGCTCGGTGTAATAAACATAGGGAGAAAACTGCATCATCCAAGGAGTGTTGTTTATGCTTATTGGAATTACCCTGTGGTTCTGTCGGGCAGGGTGATTTATTCTACCCGCATAACCTTCGTTTTCAGCGCAAAGCAGACATTTGGGATAGCCTGTCTGTGGCATAAGCTTTGCGGCAGCAATAGACTTGGGGTCTTTTTCGGGCTTTGAAAGGTTAATTGTAATATCAATGTCTCCGTAAGGGGTAGAGGTTACCCAACGCATATCCTTCTTTACACGATAACGGCGGATATAATCACTGTCCTGGCTGAGCTTGTAGTAGTAGTCGGTTGCGGCCTTCGGAGAAACAGCATAAAGCTCCCAAAACTTTTTGCGAATCTGGCTTGGCATAGGCATAAACACGCTCATAAGCTTTGTATCAAAGAGATCACGGAAAACAACCGAGTCCTCTATTATATTCTGTTCTACAGCAAAATCTAAAATACCTTTCAGAATATCCTCAAGCTCTGCCTCTTCGCAAAACTCGGGTTCACTGTAGCTGTCAAGGTTCAACAGCTCAAGCAGTCTGTTTGTGCAGTAAATTCGGTCATCTTCTTTGATAAGACCGCAAGAAACCGCATAGTTACAAAGTTGTTTTATGAGTGTGTTTATCATTGTTTTGTCTCCCTGTAGATAATCTCTAATAATTATATATATAAAAGTAAATAAAGTCAATTTAATATTGCGGTTTTATAAAATTTGATATATAATTTGAGTTAAAGGGAGATTTTGTTTTGATGACACGAAACCTGAAGCCTTTAATTTGCCGAAATTTGATAGGATGTGCAAAAATGAGAACAGATTTAACAATGCTTATGGACCTGTATGAAATGACCATGTCAAATGGAATTCTGCAGAGTGATATGAGGGATAAGATAACATATTTCGATATGTTCTTCCGCCGTGTGCCCGACAAGGGCGGATATGCCATTATGGCGGGACTTGAACAGTTGATAGAATATTTTAACAACTTGCATTTTGATGAAAGTGATATTGAGTATCTGAAAGGACTTAACCTTTTCTGTGACGAGTTTCTTGATTATCTTCGTGATTTTAAGTTTGAGTGCGATGTTTGGGCGGTGCCCGAAGGCACGCCGATTTTCCCGATGGAGCCGATAGTCACGGTCAGAGGCCCCGCTATACAGGCTTTTTTGGTTGAAACGATGGTTCTGCTTACAATAAACCATCAGTCGCTTATAGCTACAAAGGCAAACCGAATTTGTTCGGTTGCAGGGAACAGACCTGTTATGGAATTCGGTGCAAGACGTGCTCACGGATATGATGCAGCCTACTATGGTGCAAGAGCTGCAGTTATCGGCGGTTGCCTTGGTACTTCAAATGTCAAAACCGCAAAGGATTTCGGTGTAATCGCTTCCGGAACAATGGCACATAGCTGGGTTCAGCTTTTTGAGGATGAATATACTGCCTTCAAGACCTATGCCGAACAATATCCCGATAGCTGTACTCTGCTTATTGATACCTTTAATGTTCTTAAATCGGGACTGCCGAATGCAATCAAGTGCTTTGACGAGGTTCTGGCTCCTAAGGGCCACAGACCGAAGGGTGTCAGAATTGATAGCGGAGATATTGCATACCTGTCTAAAAAGATAAGAAAAAAGCTTGACGATGCAGGTTATCCCGACTGCGCTATAGTTGTTTCCAATTCGCTTGACGAGCATCTTATCAAGGAGCTTGACAGTCAGGGAGCAAAAATCAGCAGCTTCGGTGTCGGCGAAAGACTCATTACGGCTTCAAGCGAAGCGGTTTTCGGCGGTGTTTACAAACTTGCGGCAGTAGAGGACAAAGAGGGCAATATCATTCCTAAAATCAAGATAAGTGAGAATATTGCTAAGATCACCCTGCCCGGTGTTAAGATTCCCTGGCGACTTTATGACGCTGATACGGGCAAGGCTATTGCCGATGTTATCTGTCTTAACTACGAAAAGATAGATGACACAAAGCCTTATGTAATATTTGACCCTGTGCATACCTGGAAGCGTAAGACCGTAACCAACTTCAAGGCTAAAAAGCTTCAGATAAAGATAATGGAAAAGGGAAAACAGGTTTACACCTCTCCCACGGTTAAGGAGATATCGGCCTTCAGAAAGGATTGTGTGGATCACTTGTGGGATGAGGTAAAGCGTTTTGAAAATCCTCATGCATACTATGTTGATCTGTCACAGGAGCTCTGGGACCTAAGACAAAAGCTGTTGAGTGAAAAAGGAGAGTAAGGATGAAAAGATTTTTTGCTGCACTTTTAGTTTTTTTACTCCTTTTCACATTGGTTGGATGTAAAAAGGATAATAAAGACGGTGTAACCGAGGATAGAGGTCAAGAGATTACCGCTCAGGTTGAAAAAGGCTCTATCCCGGAGGTAACCTTTGCAGTTGGAAGCGGTATTGATGAGGTTACGGATTATTATGAAGAGCTTATAGCAAATATGGAAGAGGAGCATCAGGAGGGTGGACATGTTCACGGTGAAGATGATGTCTACTATAATGTTTATGAGGGCAATCTCGCTGTCGAGATAACTACGGGTAAAATGAGCTTTTATTATGAGAAAAGCAAAAAAGCAAAGGGAATTTCTGTTATCAAAACAACCGAGGATGCTTTTGGGTTTAAGACCTCTGTTACAACCAAAAATGAAATTGAACAAGCCCTTACAAGTCTTAATGGAAAAACCGTGGTAGCGACCGAGGATGATTTATATTTTCTTCCCTATGCAGAGGAAAGCCTTGTGCTCAGGTACAATATAGGAAAATATCAGCTTGATTTTTATTTTAACGAAAATATTTTGGTAACAACCGTTCTTTTGAACACAGAAAACTGGACGATATAAAGAAAACAGACACCGAGGTGTCTGTTTTCTATTATAAATATTCAAGCATTTCTTTTATTGAGCCGAGCACCGCAAAGGAAAGGCTTTTCATTTCAGCGTTTGCTGGGTTTAAATCGGGTATCATAAATACCTTAAGTCCTGCTGCGGCAGCCGAACGAACTCCGTTATATGAGTCTTCAGCTGCAAATGTGTTACATGGCTCAACACCTAATTTTTTGCAAGAGATAAGATAAATATCGGGTGCAGGTTTGCCTTTTTCTATTTCATCTCCGCAGACAACAGTATCAAAATATTTACCAAAGCCCGAGCTTTTAAGATGGGCTTCGACCGAAGGACGACTTGATGAGGTTGCAAGACCGATTTTATAGCCGAGGTTTTGAAGGGTGGAAAGCACCTTATCTGCGCCTTTTTTTATCGGCATACCGTTTTTTCTGACATACTCTGCAATATATTCACGCATTTCAGCCCGTCTTTGTTCATATGGATAATCTTCTCCGAAAAAGTTGCGGTAAAGCGCCTTTGCTTCAGCAAGACTGACACCTGTGGTGGTAGGGAAGAAGTTGCTGACATCTCCCTCGCCGTAACGGTTGCTGACCTGCTGCAAAGCCTCCTGAGTCAGAATTTCGGTGTCAAATATAACGCCGTCCATATCGAAAATAATTGCTTTTTCCATTTAATCAAGTTCCTTTTTACCGGTATACAGTTCGTAGTATCTTCCGCCGAGCCTTAGTAGTTCCTCGTGATCTCCTCGTTCGATAATTCTACCCTGCTCAAGTACCATTATAGCATCTGAATTGCGAACTGTCGAGAGTCTGTGTGCAATTACAAAGGTTGTGCGGTTTTGCATAAGTCGGTCCATACCTCGCTCTATGTGACGTTCGGTCCTTGTATCAACCGAGCTTGTTGCCTCATCAAGCACAAGTATGGGGGCTTTTGAAAGGGCGGCTCGTGCGATATTGAGCAGTTGTCGCTGACCTTGCGACAGGTTGGCACCATCGCCCGTTATCATTGTATCATATCCATTTTCAAGCCTCGTTATAAAGGAATGAGCACTTGCTGTTTTTGCGGTGGCAATGACCTCCTCATCGGTAGCATCAAGTCTTCCGTATCGGATATTTTCCATAATTGTTCCTGTGAAGAGATGGGTGTCCTGAAGCACCATTGCAATATTTTGTCTGAGAACCTCCCTCGGATAGTCCTTTATGTCAATACCGTCTATGGTTATCTGCCCTTCGGCAATATCGTAAAAACGGTTAAGCAGATTGGTAACGGTCGTTTTTCCGGCGCCGGTCGAGCCGACAAAGGCAATCTTCTGACCGGGCTTTGCATAAAGCGAGATGTCCTTCAGGACTGTTTTTTCGGGGGTGTATCCAAAGCTGACCTTTTTAAGCTCAATATGGCCTTTAATATGGGTGTTTTTCTCAGAGTCTTCGGTGTCCTTTGGCTCGGGCTCCATATCCATTACCGCAAAAACACGCTCGGCACCCGCAAGGGCAGAGAAAATAGCCGTCATCTGCTGGGATATCTGGTTTATAGGCATATTAAAGTGTCTTGTGTAATTTGCGAAAACTGTAAGGGCTCCGGGGGTAAAACTGCTTGTTACCATCATAATACCGCCCACACCGATAGTTACACCGTAGCTTATCATACTGACATTATGTGTGACGGGCCCCATAATTCCGCCGAAAAACTGGGCCTTAAACTGTTTGTCACGCATATCGTCATTAAGCATGGAGAATTCTTCCATACAGGTCTGCTCATGGTTAAAGACCTTAACAACCTTTTGTCCCGAAACGGTTTCTTCTATATATCCGTTTACAGCGCCGAGAGCAGCCTGCTGACCTGAATAGTATTTTCTTGAATACTTGCCAATCATAGCGCCGCACAAAACAAACAGGGGAATGAAGAAGGCTGTAATAAGGGTGAGTATCCAGTTGGTTGTTATCATAAAGAAGAGGGTTCCTATAAGCGTAACGATACCGGAAAACAGGGCAGTAACCGAATGGTTAAGCATCATATCCATATTATCGATATCGTTTGTAAAGCGACTCATAATCTCGCCTGTGGGGTTTTGATCGAAATATTTTACAGGCAGAGTCTGAACCTTGCAAAAAAGCTCGTTTCGTATCTTTTCAAGCGTATTCTGGGTAATTGAGAGCATAAGTCTTGATTGAAGATATGAAGAGAGTATACCTATCAAATAGACCGCTAAAAGCAAGAATATTGCGGCAACAACATAGGTCAGCGCCTCTGCAAATCTGCTGTTTCCCATAATAGTGGCTATAAAAGGGATTTCGGTCATTTTTTCAATGAATCGGTCCATTGTAACGGCCATAACTCCATCCTTTGCGGCGGTCGGAATCTGACCGATGCGGTTAATTATCGGAAGGAGGGTAAAGGAGCCTATAAGGGAGGTTACGGTACTCAGAACCATACAGAGAAGAACCAGCAGAAGCTTTGGAATATGGGGCTTAAAATAGGATAGCAGACGGAAAATGGTTTGTTTCGCATTTTTTGGCTTTCCGCCCATTCTGCCGTGCGGTCCTCCAGGACCTCTGCCTCGGGGAGCCATAGGAGGCATCTTCTGTGGGCTTTTCGCACTGGAGGAATATTGTTTTTGTAATTCTTCAAGACTTCTTTTAGCCATTTTCTATTCCTCCTTATCCATCTGAGAGTAGTATATTTCTTTATATTCATCGCAGTTTGCAAGAAGTTGGGAATGGTTTCCCACTCCTGTTATCTCTCCCTCGCTAAGAACTATTATTTTATCGCAGTCCTTAACCGAGGAAATGCGCTGTGCAATGATTATTTTTGTAGAACCACCGAGTTCTTCGCCGAAAGCTTTCCGGATCATAGCCTCTGTTGCGGTATCAACTGCGCTGGTAGAGTCGTCTAAAATCAGTATTTTCGGCCTTTTAAGCAGCGCTCTTGCTATACAAAGCCGTTGCTTTTGTCCGCCCGAAACATTGACGCCGCCTTGCTCAATCTGTGTATTATAGCCGTCCTTGAAGCTGGTTACAAATCCGTGAGCCTGAGCATATTCAGCCGCCTTTTGAAGCTCTTCTTCGGTCGCTTCTTCATTACCCCAACGCAGATTCTCCTCAACAGAGCCGGAAAAGAGGACATTTTTCTGAAGAACCATTCCGACCGATTCACGCAGATTGAAAAGCGAATAATCCTTTACATTTACACCGTCGATAAGAACCTCGCCCTCGTCTGCATCATAAAGACGGGGAATAAGGGAAACAAGGGTTGTCTTTCCGCAGCCTGTCGAGCCTATTATACCTACCGTCTGACCTGCATCTATGGTAAGATTTATATTGTCAAGAACCTTACCCTCGCTGTTTTTATAATAGCGGAAGCTGACATTTTTAAATTCAACCTTTCCTCCCGTTACCTCAAGCTCTGGGAATTTTGCATTGCGGTCATCAAGGTCGATATCTTCGTTCAGGACCTCTTTAATTCGTTTTGCCGAGGCTAAAGCTCTCGAGGAGGTCATGAGCATCATTGTAACCATCATTAAGGAGGAGAGTATCTGGGTAACATAGGTTATAAATGCTGACAGGTCACCGATTTCCATACCGCCGACGGTACCTGCCTCGCCCAGCACTATATTAGAACCAAACCAGAGAACCGCAAGTGTGGTTATATTCATAAACAGGGTCATGACCGGTCCCATAAATATCATAATTTTTAAAGCCGACATACCTGCATTTTTAAGATTACGGTTTACCTCACGGAATTTTTCGGATTCATATTCCTCTCTGACAAAGGATTTTACAACACGGACATTAGTAATATTTTCCTGAACCGTATTGTTAAGAGAATCTATCTTGGTCTGCATTTTTGCAAATCGGGGGAAGCCCTTTGAAATAATGAAAAGTATGGTTATAAGCATTAAAGGTACCGTAACGAGCAGCACAAGGGACAAATCAGGTCGCATTGAAACCGCCATTATGATTGCGCCAATAAGCATTCCGGGAGAGCGAAGAAACATACGGAGCAGCATATTTACAAAGTTCTGCAGCTGGGTTACATCGTTTGTAAGACGGGTAACGAGAGAACCTGCCGAAAATTTATCTATGTTTGCAAAGGAAAATTTTTGAACCTTTGAAAAAATATCGTCACGAAGATCTGCGGCAAAGTTGACCGAAGCCTTTGCGCCGAAATATGCGCCGCCTACGCCGCCCACCATCATCATTATTGCGGTCAGTATCATAAGGCCTGCAGTGCCGATGCTGGAGGCAACCGTAAGAGTTCCGCCCTTTGCGCCGTTTATTACAATAGCGAGGAATTTCGGCATAAGCACCTCGCCGATAACCTCAACTATCATACAAACAGGTCCAATTATAAAATAAGGAAGATAAGGTTTAATATATTTGTACCACATTTTCATCTTTACTACCTCTCTTCAAGATTGCCGATTATTTTGCAAAGCAAACGGTTAAATTCTGCAAGTTCCGATTCTGTCAGCGACGAATATGTCTGGCGGTCGAGTTCATCGAAGGTGGATTTGGAAAACTCTACAATCTGCCGTCCCTTATCGGTTATTGAAATCATATTTTCCCTGGTATCAGACTCGTTTGTCTGCCTTGTGATATATCCGTCTGCCTCAAGCTTTTTAAGGCTGGTTGCAACAGCGGCGGGGCTTATTTCAAAACGGTCGGCAATTTCACGCTGGGTGGGCGTTTTTTCGCATCTGTGCAAAAACATAAGAAGCATATGCTGACTTCGGTGGATTGCGCAACCGCTCATTTTTCTTTCAACTGCCTGGCGGTGCAAACGGTTAAGCTTCATAAATTTATGATGAATTTCATGCACAGAAGGGGAGTGCTTTATATTTTCCACACATATTCCTCCATTTAGTTAAATAGTTAATAATTAACACATTAACTATTATATTCAAAAGGGTATCAATGTCAACAAAAAAAAGAATAAATATTTTGTAAATATATCCAATCAAGACAGAAAATATGCAATATACATGCATAATATTCACAAAA
Organism: Acutalibacteraceae bacterium; assembly: GCA_045537915.1. Classification (GTDB taxonomy): domain Bacteria; phylum Bacillota; class Clostridia; order Oscillospirales; family Acutalibacteraceae; genus SFWF01. Next base: position 10,215 of record JAZSQK010000065.1, on the reverse strand, counting down.
AAGGCATATTTTTGCAGAAAAACGAAAAAATACTTGCATTCTTTGCATTTCGGGTATATAATCACAATATAAAATAAAATTTCTTTTTTGGAGGAGTTTAGAATGAAAAAAATTATCGCATTACTTATGGTTGTAGCAATGATGGTTTGCTGCTTTGCAGGCTGCGGAGCAAATACTGCAAAAACAAAGGTTATTGAGATTGATTTGACAGAAGAGCTTTATGCATTTGGAGTAGATAAGGATCAGCCTGAACTACTTAGTGCAGTAAATGATTTCATCAAAGAAATTAAAGATAACGGAAAGTTTGAAGAGATCTGTAACAAGTATTTCGGTGACGGAACACCTACTCCGGTTGAGTCAAAGCCCTACGATGCAAGCAAGGACCAGCTCGTAGTAGCAACAAATGCGGCATTTGAACCATTCGAGTATACTGAAGGCGATAAATATCTTGGAATTGATATGGAAATCGCTGCTCTTCTTGCAGAAAAGCTTGGCAAAGAACTTGTTATAAACAACATGGACTTCGATTCTGTTTGCCTTTCTGTAGGACAGCATCAATGTGATATTGCTATGGCAGGACTTACTGTTAAGGAAGACAGAAAAGAATATGTAAACTTCTCTGATTCTTACTATGCTGCTTCACAGCGTATAATTGTTAACGGCGACGACAAGACCTTTGACGATTGCAAGAGCCTTGATGATGTTGTAGCAATTCTTGAAGCAATGACAAGTGAAACCAAGATCGGCTTCCAGAACGGAACTACAGGTCAGTTCTACGTTGAAGGCGATGAGGATTGGGGCTTCGACGGATTAGCTGTTACCCCTGTAGGATACAAGAACGGCTCTCTTGCGGTTCAGGACCTCATCAACGGAAATATTGATTATGTAATTATTGACTCAGCACCTGCAGCATGTATTACAGAATCTATTAACGCCGTTTCATAAAAAAACATTAAATTGCAGTCAAACGCCTCATCGATTGACGATGAGGTTTTTGATTTGCAAAGGGTAGAATATATGGGAAATTTTGATAAAAAAATAGATATATTTCTTGAAAGCTTTATAGACCACGGCGCATATAATAAGGTTGTTGAGGGCCTTGGTAATACACTCACTATTGCTATAATGGGTCTTCTTATTGGTATCGTTATAGGAACTATAATTGCAACGGTTAGGGTAATTCCAAAATATAAGCTTTTACCGAGAATTCTTAATGGCTTCTGTAGCTTTTATGTTGGCTTTTTCAGAGGTACACCAATCGTTGTACAACTGCTTTTGTTTTATTATGTGCTTTTTCCGCTTTTAGGGGTTAGAATAACCTCTGTAGCGGTTTCTATTCTTGTTTTCGGACTTAATAGCGGAGCTTACATATCAGAGGTTATGCGTGGAGGTATTCTTTCTGTAGACCAAGGTCAGATGGAGGGCGGAAGAGCTATGGGATTAAGCTTTTCTGCTACTATGATGAAGATTGTTATCCCTCAGGCAGTAAAAAACATTCTGCCTACGATGGGTAATGAGTTTATAGCGCTGATTAAAGAAACCTCAATTGTAAGCTTTGTCGGAGCTACAGACCTGTATGTTGCTTTCAATTATATAGGCAGTAACAATTATGAGTTTATGGTTCCATACCTTGCAATGGCGTTAATCTATATAGTGCTTGTCCTTTTGATAAGCTTCTTGATAAAAGTAATGGAAAGGAGTTTGAGAAAAGGTGATAAAAGTATCTAATCTAACAAAGTCCTTTGGCGACCTTGAGGTTTTAAAAAATGTTGACCTGAATATAGCAAAGGGCGAGAAGGTTGTCATAATCGGGCCATCCGGCTCGGGCAAAAGCACCCTTTTAAGATGTCTTAATTGTATGGAGGACCCCACCTCAGGAAGTGTTGTTTTTCATGGCGTGGACATTGCAGATCCTAAAGTAGACATAAATATCCATCGCCAGAAAATGGGAATGGTGTTCCAACATTTTAACCTGTTTAATAACAAGACGGTTCTACAAAATATAATGTTGGCTCCTGTATATGTTGAGAAAAAACGTGCAAGAAGGTTAAGGAGAAGAAATCCCGACCACGAGCCGATAAAGTCGGTTGCTCAGATAAAGGCAGAAGCAAAAGAAAAAGCTATAGAACTGCTTAAAAGAATAGGACTTGAGGATAAAGCAGATGAGTATCCATCAAGGCTTTCGGGTGGTCAGAAGCAGCGTGTGGCAATTGTAAGAGCTCTTGCTATGGACCCCGAGGTTATGCTTTTTGATGAGCCGACGAGTGCCCTTGATCCCGAAATGGTTGGCGAGGTTCTTGATGTTATGAAGAGCCTGGCAAAAGAGGGAATGACCATGGTAGTAGTTACTCACGAGATGGGCTTTGCCAGAGAGGTTGCAGACAGGGTTGTCTTTATGGCAGACGGTGTTATTGCCGAAGAGGGAACCCCCGAGCAAATATTTACTAATCCGCAAAATCCCAGAACCAAACAATTTTTACAGTGTGTTTTATAAAAGACAAAGCTCCGAAGTTTTTGCTTCGGAGCTTTAATTTTGTTATCCTATATAATCAACAACCTCGACTACACCGCTTGAATGGTAGAGAGAGGGGTTAATGAGAAGGGTGTATCCGCTTCCTGCGGGACAGGTCCATTCGACCATACTCTTTCTGGGAAGCGCACAAGCAGAGAGTAACATCATAATTGCGCCGCCGTGCATAATTACTGCCGAGTGCTCGGCCTTTTTTGCCATCATATCACGGACGATTTCATTTAGCCCTATACAGAGCCGCTTTGCAAACTCGGTGTTGTCCTCTCCGTTCGGAGCGGCATTTATACGGCCAGCCGCCCAGTCAGCATATAAGGGATTTGCCTCAAGCTCATTAGCGGTTTTACCCTCAAAATCACCAAAGTCAATCTCCCTGAGATTGTCAACCGTTTGGATATCCTTTGAAGGATAAAGTATTCTTGCCGACTGAACACAGCGGAGCAGAGGGCTTGAATATACCAAATCAACCTTAGGATAGTCGTTTTCCTCTGCATATTGTTTAAGCTGTGTAACGCCAACAGCATTAAGAGGCATATCGGTGCGGCCGATATACTGTCCCGAAATATTTCCGTCGGTAAGTCCGTGTCTGATAAGATGTATTTTATAAGTTTTCATTACAGCTCCTCAACAAGTTCAGTAATAATATTATTTGAAACTAGCATACCTTGGTCGGTAAGCCTTATTGATTTATCGTCTACAATGCAAAGCCCTTTTAAAAGCCCGGCTTTTTTAATAAGTTTGCTCGGCAGTTTGCCAAAACGGCTTTCAAACTCCGAAAAGACAAGCCCTTTTGATAGCCGAAGGCAGAGCATAATATATTCTTCTGCCTGTCCGCCGACGCCGTCATCGACTGTGACGGGGGTATTTAAAAACGCTTCCAGACTATCGGGATAATAAAAGCGTTTACCGCCGAAAAAAGAATGAGCAGACGGACCGATACCTATGTATTCTTCGCAGTTCCAATATTTATTATTGTGTCGGCTTTGATACCCGGGTTTTGCAAAATTGGAAATTTCGTAGTGCTCATAACCTGCATTTTCAAGGGCTCTGCAGACAAAAAGGTACTGGTCGGCAACCCTGTCGTCATCGGGTAATTGCACACCCGCTTTTCCAAAAGGCGTATTGTCTTCAACCTTTAAAATATAGGCCGAAATGTGCTCGACTCCCATAGAGATAATATCGGCAAGGCTTTTGCTAACTGTATTAATACTGCTTTCGGGCAAACCTATCATAATATCAGCCGAAACATTGTTTACACCATTCTTTTTAGCAGTCTTTACTGCGTCCTTTGCATCCTCAAAGCTATGTCTTCTGCCGAGCAATTCAAGCTCTTTATCGTCAGAACTCTGAACACCTATTGAAATTCTGTTTATACCAAGCTTTGCCGCATAAACAATAAAATCCTTGTCGTCGGGATTTACTTCACAGGTAATTTCAGTGTCAGAGCCGAGTATGAAGTTTTTGTCTGCACAGGATAAAATCTGAGAGAGTTGTTGTCTGGAAAGAAGGGAAGGGGTTCCACCGCCAAGGTAGATAGTATCAATGGGGCAGGTGTTTAGTCTGCCCCATTTTTCTATCTCTTCACACAATTTATCAACATACCTTTGGCGTACGGAATAAGTGAAGTTATCTGAATAAAAATTACAGTAGTTACACTTTTTCTTGCAAAAAGGTATGTGTATATAAAGACCTGTATTAGTCAAGGATTTCTCCGATGCAGCTTCCTGCGATACCTGCGGCATTTGCCTCGTCGGTATCAAGGTGCATAGCAAGTTTATAGCTCGGGCTGACACGTGCAACAACGTCTCCAAAAACAAGAGATCTTCCGTCGGTGTCTACCTTAACAGAAACAATCTGTGTATCGGTAATGCCGTATTTTTCAGCATCCTCGGGAGTCATATGTATATGACGCTTTGCTGCGATAACGCCCTCGGTAAGCTCAACCTCTCCGCAAGGTCCTACAAGTTTGCAGGAACCGCTGCCGACAGTATCTCCCGACTCACGAACGGGAGCCGAAACGCCGATAGAACGAGCATCGGTAAGAGAAAGCTCTACCTGGGTGGATTTGCGGCAGGGACCGAGAATGGAAACACCCTTGAGCTCTCGCTTGGAGCCTACTACAGTAACTCTCTCTTCGCAAGCAAACTGACCGGGCTGTGAAAGATCCTTTTTGGGAGTGAGCTTATATCCCTCGCCGAAAAGAATTGCAAGATGCTCTTCGCTGACATGAAGGTGTCTTGCGGAAATTTCAACTAATACTTCTTTTGCCATTTTTAATTTCTCCTTGTTATATTCCTTTAAGGAATTTATTTACTATTATATTTTACACAATAAACGGCGCAATTTCAAGAGGTATAAGCAAAAAAATAAACGGACGGTCATACCGTCCGTTTATTCAGTAAGTACTTAATCGTCAGAAATAGCGTCTACAGGGCAACCGCCGGCACAAGCTCCGCAGTCAATGCAGGTATCTGCATCAATCTCGAACTTATCAGCACCCTCAGAGATAGCCTCTACAGGACAACCGGAAGCACAAGCGCCACAGCTGATACAAGCGTCAGAAATCTTGAAAGCCATTACAACACACCTCCTTGGTGTCATACAAATTACAAATATATTGTAACATATACTCAAAAAAATGCAAGAAGAAAATTATTCATTTTCACTGTTCTCATTTTTAGGGGCCTTTTTCATTCGCCCTCTATGGAGAACCTCAACCTCGTTTTTGTTAATTTTGAGGGGAACGGCATCCTCGTTAATTCTAACATAAAGTGTGCCTGTAAGGGGATTGAGGTCTACTACGGTTCCGTTGCCCGAAGGAGTTTTTACAAGAGAACCCACAGGTGGGGTAATGGAATTCAAATACTCATATGCATCCTGCTCATACTTCAGACAACACATAAGTCTGCCGCAGCTTCCCGAGATTTTTGTAGGATTAAGAGAAAGCCCTTGCTCCTTAGCCATTTTTATTGAAACAGGCTGAAAATCGTCAAGAAATCTCGAACAGCAGAAGGGCTGACCGCATATTCCGAGTCCGCCGAGCATTTTAGCCTCGTCACGAACTCCTATCTGGCGAAGCTCGATACGGGTATGGAAATTTGCGGCAAGATCCTTTACAAGATCACGGAAGTCAACCCTGCCGTCACTTGTGAAATAGAATAGCATCTTACCGCCGTCAAAGGCAACCTCAACATCAACCAGCTTCATATCGAGCTTATGCTCAAGCACCTTTTTTTCACAGACATCAAAGGCTTCCTTGGCCTTTTTCTTATTTTCTTCGAGCTTCTTGATATCGGCGTCATTTGCTATACGGAGGACCTTTTTAAGAGGCTTTACGATCTGGTCCTCAGCAACTGTTTTAGTGGCCTCGCAAACCGTACCGCACTCAATTCCTCTTGCGGTTTCGACAACAACAATATCATCAACTTTTGGGGAAAAGCCTGAGGGGTCAAAGTAGTATGCTCTGCCGTCGGCTTTAAATTTAACTGAAATTACTTCACTCATAAAATACTCCTAATGATTTCTTATGCTCAAAAATTTTGAGGTCAGAGAGGTAAAAAACAAGGATAGATTTATGTTGGTAACAAGCAGGGGCTCTATCTTGCACAGGCAGTCATACATTTTAGTATATTCGAGCCTTGTAGCCTTAAGCTTACCGCTTGATTTTACCTTTTGTATCAGAATGTTTTTAAGCTCTTTTACAAAAACATCGGCATCTGCCCGATTTTTATCGAGGACGGCGGTTATCTTCAGAGCCTCAAGAGCGTTACCCTCAATAATTGCGCCAAAAAAGTCGGATGCAATTCTTGCACCAAGCGCAGACTTGGCATTGCCAAGAATCTGGAGGGCTTTGCCGATATTGTTTTTTGCGGTAATAAGCGCATCCTCGGCATCCGCACTACCGATTCCTTTTGAAATAAGGACCTCAAGGGCCGAGGAGAAATCAGGCGGATAAAGAGAAAAGACGGTACAGCGTGAAACAACCGTATCGAGCAACTGGTTTGACGCCTCGCAAAGCAGAATGAAGATTACATTGGCAGGGGGTTCTTCGAGAATTTTAAGCAGCTTATTCTGCGAGGACGCATTCATTGTGTTTGCATCTTCAATTATAATAACCTTTCCCGATGCTGTATGGGGTGTAAGATATGCAATTTCACGAATATGGTCTATCTGCTTGACCGATATCATTTTTTTGTTTTCTTCAAGAGCAACACGCTCTATGTCAGGGTGTGTGCCTACGTCGGCAAGGTGACAAGAGCGGCAAACCGAACAGGGCCTATCGGCAGCCTCACATAGCGCCGCTTTGGCAATATAGGCGGAAATGGTTCTCTTGCCTGTGCCTTTTTCGCCTTCGATTATTATTGCGTGAGGAAGTCGGTTTGACAGTATCAGCTTTGAAAGAGAATCCTTGACACGTTCATTTGAGCAGAGAGGAAAACTCATAGCACGAAACCTACTTTTTTCATTACCTTTGAGAGTGTGCGCATAGCGGTGCGCTCGGCTCTATTGGCGCCCTCACGATAGATTTCCTCAAGCTGAGCCTTATCCTTGATAATAGCCTCATAGCGTTCACGAACAGGACGCAGTTCTTCAACAACAGCCTCTCCGACCGTCAGTTTGAAATCTCCGTAGCCCTTACCCTCAAATTCTGCAGTTATCTGCTCGGCGGATTTTCCCGTAACGGCAGAATAAATACCGATAAGATTGTTTATTCCGTGCTTATCCTCGCCGATGCAGACCTTGGCCTCGCTGTCGGTAACTGCACGTTTGAATTTTCTCATAATATCATCGGGAGAATCAAGAATAGCTACCCATGCATTTGTGTTTTCATCCGATTTGGACATCTTTTTCTGGGGATCCTGAAGGGACATAACCCTTGCGCCTGTTTTTGCGATATAGGGCTCGGGCACCGTAAATACATTACCGTATATGCCGTTAAAACGCTCGGCAATATCACGTGTGATTTCAAGATGCTGCTTCTGGTCTGCGCCTACAGGCACAAAATCGGGATTATACAGAAGAATATCGGCAGCCATAAGGGCAGGGTAGGCAAAAAGACCGACATTGACATTATCGGTGTGTTTTGCCGACTTATCCTTAAACTGTGTCATTCTTGACATTTCTCCAAACTGCGTATAGCAGGAAAGCAACCAGGCAAGCTGTGCGTGTTCGGGTACATGCGACTGGATAAAAAGGGTAGATTTTTCGGGGGAAAGACCTAATGCGAGAAGTATCGCAAAGGTAGAATATATCTGTTGACGGAGCTTTGCGGGTTCCTGACGTACCGTGATTGCGTGAAGATCCGCAACGGCAAAGGTGCAGTCAAATTCATCCTGCATATTTACCCAATTTTTTAAAGCTCCAAGATAGTTTCCCAATGTAAGCATACCGCTTGGTTGTATACAACTTAAAACTTTTTTCTTTGAAATCTCTTCCATAACAAACCTCAAAATATCAATATTTAATTCATTATACAACATTTTTATTAAAACAGCAAGTATATAATCTTTGAGCAAATAATTTGGTTTATTACATTTTATGACAAGAAAAACTGCCAAGCAAATGCAAAAATCATCATTTTTTTTTGCAAACATATGAAAAATTTACTAATTTTTTGAAATTTTTACAACTATTAGTAGAAAATGTTGAAAAAACTGTCAAAACACTTGAAATTATTTACATTTAATGTTAAAATATCTGACACAACAAACAAGGAGGTTTTTGTCATGGGAACAAAAATAAAGGTAATAATTGCAGATAATTCAACAGAACTTGGAATAAATTGCGCCAGAGTTCTGCAAAGCTACGGTATGGAGGTGATTTCTTGTGAAAAAGACGGAGCGGCAGTCCTTGAGCAGATTTCAAAGCATCATCCAGACGTTATTCTGGCGGATGTTTTTATGGCTAATTTAGATATTCTGGGGCTTCTGGCTGAGCTTAAGAACAGTGAGACGGGTAAGGATATAATGGTAATGGCTATGTCAAGCTTTGATAACCCCAAGCTTGAAAGAGAAACCCTCCTTGCAGGAGCAAGTTATTATTTTCTTAAGCCATTCGATATCAACACCCTTGCCGAAAGGATAATTCAGCTTACGGGCTGGAAAAATCAGACGGCGCCAATTGTTGTTAAGGACAATGTTTATACTGATAATGAGCTTGAGGTAATGATAACCGAGATTATTCATCAGATCGGAGTTCCTGCTCATATAAAGGGTTATCACTATCTTCGAGAGGCAATAATTCTTACCGTAAAGGACGACGATATGATAAATTCGGTAACCAAGATACTCTATCCTACCGTTGCAAAGAAGTTTAAAACAACCTCGTCACGAGTTGAACGGGCTATTCGCCATGCAATAGAGGTTGCTTGGGACAGGGGAGATATAGACGTACTTAACGCCTATTTCGGATATACTATAAATAACGAAAGAGGAAAGCCGACCAATTCAGAATTTATAGCTATGATTGCCGATAAGCTGAGATTAAGACTAAAAGCAGCATAACAAAAGACGGGAAAGATTACGCTTTCCCGTCTTTTCTGCTTTTTGTTATAGCATCTGAAGTATCCAATAAATCAAGCCATAAACTACACTCGCAAATGTACCAAACAGAATAACCGGCCCTGCAACCGTGAACATTTTAACACCGATTCCAAGAACATGACCCTCGGTTTTAAACTCAATAGCAGGGGAGACAACGGCGTTAGCAAAGCCGGTTATGGGGACAAGAGTGCCGGCACCTGCATGTTTGGCAATCTTCTCAAACCATCCTATTCCCGTAAGAAAGGCGGCCATAAAAATCAGTGAAACGGGCACCGCAGCCAGAACCACCTCTTCGGGCAGCTTGAGAAACAGATAAAACTCCCGCAACAGTTGACCTATCGTGCAGATAAAGCCGCCGATTAAAAAAGAAAGGACAAAATCCTTCGTTTTTTTTGATGGAGGGGAGGCCTTTTGTGCCATTTTTGCATATTCGCTTTTACTAATATTCATAAAAACACCTCTTATGGATATCTTTATACAATATTGCGATTTTATACCGTTAAAATGTCTTGACAACTTACATTTTTTTATTTATAATATCATAGTCGTAAAATCAACAAATCATTACGAGATGTGGCTCAGTTTGGTAGCTTTGAGGCCGACCGCGTCCGGTGGACGATGCAGGGAGGCAGAAAAGGCGCAGCGGTCAAAATTGATAGCATAGACCTATGCGTTATCAATTTTGGGCACCGCAAGAGTAAGCGGAGTAGCAGCGCTCTCTACAAAGAAGTAGTGGTTTTGTGATTTTAAATTGAACAATAAATAATAACGAGATGTGGCTCAGTTTGGTAGAGCGCTGCGTTCGGGACGCAGAAGCCGCAGGTTCAAATCCTGTCATCTCGATTTTTTTATGCAATTTTGTACACTATAAATGTATAATGGTCTAACCTTTTTCTTGAATCAAAACTATAAATATGATACAATTAAACTTGTATTGTGTTTATCTATCCAGGAAGAGGCGGACATTGAATATTTATGTATCTTAAGAGAATTGAAATGCAAGGTTTTAAGTCGTTTGTTGACAAAACAGTGCTGGAATTTGATAAAGGAATAACAGCTGTTGTAGGCCCTAACGGTAGTGGAAAGAGTAATATTTCCGATGCTGCCAGATGGGTTTTAGGTGAGCAAAGTCCAAAATCTCTCAGA
>JAZSQK010000002.1:0-3836 GCA_045537915.1 Acutalibacteraceae bacterium | reverse complement strand
ACGATAACGGCGTTGCCCTTCTTGTCGCGCATGACTTCCATTTCGAATTCTTTCCAGCCAAGCAGCGATTCTTCGATAAGCACTTCGTTGTTGAGCGAGGCATCGAGACCGCGGTTCACGATGGTTTCGAATTCTTCTGGGTTGTGGGCGATACCGCCGCCCGTGCCGCCAAGCGTAAAGCCCGGACGGATGATGAGCGGCCAGCTGCCGATGGTGTGGGCGATAGCGGTAGCTTCGCTCATGGAGTGTGCGGAACCGGAGCGCGGGAGGTCAAGCCCGATCTTGAGCATGGCTTCCTTGAACAGGTGACGGTCTTCGGCGCGCTGGATGGATTCGGCCTTGGCGCCGATGAGTTCCACCTGGTAGCGGTCGAGAATGCCGCGTTCGTTGAGTTCCATGGCGAGGTTCAGAGCGGTCTGGCCACCGAGAGTCGGGAGCAGTGCATCGGGGCGTTCGCGACGGATGATTTCGTGCAAAATATCGACGCTTAGCGGTTCAATGTAGGTGCGGTCGGCCATTTCGGGGTCGGTCATGATGGTGGCCGGGTTGGAGTTCACGAGCACCACTTCGTAGCCTTCACGGCGCAGCACCTTGCAGGCCTGCACGCCGGAGTAGTCGAATTCGCAGCCCTGGCCAATCACGATCGGGCCAGAACCAATGAGCATAATCTTCTTGATGTCTGTACGCTTAGGCATACTTTATCTCCGAATAAAAAGAAAGGCAAAAGCCAAAAGCTTTTGCCAAATAATTAAAAACGTAAAAAACAGGAATAAAAATCAGATGCCCGGGAAGCGTCACTTGGTTCCGTTGCGAGATTGCTGCAACGGCCGCGCTCATGTGTGCTTCAATGGAATCCGAAATCTTCATCGGGACCATAATCTAGCAAAAAATGGACTGCCCCGCAAGAGATAACGCGTTAAAAATAAAATTTTTATCGGTGGTTTTTCGTTTTATGTAAAACCTCGTTAAAGGCACCATGCCATATAGGGCGGAATTTTCAATATGTCGCCGTCTACCAGCAAGGACTTCGGATGAATAATGATGGATTCGCCGACCCGTTTTTTGAACTTGTCCTTAAATTTGTCAAGTGAAGTGGTGGTGTAGTTTTTGGAAGATTTTACTTCTACAGGGAAAACCTTGAAATTCGTCTTGCTTTCGTTGGATAGCAAGAAATCAATTTCCATGGAATTACGATGTGCCGAAGTGTCGTATTCCGTATAAAAGAATAGTTGCTGTCCCTTGGCGCGAATCATCTGTGCAATCACGTTCTCGTACAGCATTCCCTCGTTCAGCGAAAGTTTTCCGTTCATAATGGCCTTGTACAATTGGTTTGAGGCAATTTCGTTTTCGCTGAAGGCGTGGCTTACTAGGAGACCCGTGTCGCCCATGTAGCACTTGACTGAAGATTCGTTTTTGTTGAGCGCGAAACCGACATTGGGGTCGTTGCACTTGTAGCATAAGTTGCAAATCATCGAGTCGTCAAGCCAGAAAAACGGCTCGTCATACTTGGAAAATGTTACCGCTTTGGAATCGTCAATTTCGGAAAGCACGATTTTCTTTTCGTGCGAGGAGAGGCTTCCGGGGATGTTTTCAAAGACAGCGGAAACCTTCGAACTATACCGTTTGGCGGCCTTTTTGATGTCGTCGCGGTAAAGGTCCAAGATTTTCCGTTTTTCCTTGTCGCTTTTGGAAAAGTCCCGTTCGTTTTCCATGTAAGCAACAATGCTCTTGGGCATGCCACCCACCAACATGTATTCTCTAAATAGATGCATCGCCCGCTTGTGAAAATGGTCTTCTAGGGGAACTTTGTCTGCAAAGCACTTGGCGATGTATTCAAGGAGCATCTCCTCGCCGAGAGCCGTGGCGAACTCCTCGAAATCACAGGGATACATTTTCAGTTTTTCTTCTTCCGAAGGGATTGTGATGTTTTCGACGTTTTCTTTGATGGAAATAAGCGAACCGGTTTCGATAAAGTCGTAACGTGCGTCTGCTACAAGATATTTTATGGCTTCGCGGGCTTTCGGAAACTTTTGAATCTCGTCGAAAATGATCAGCGAATTCCGTTTGTGCAGGGGAGTGTTGTATTCCAAAGAAAGTGTCTGGAAAAAGATGTCCAGATTGTTCAGATTGGTATCAAAATTTTCAAGAATCTTGCGGGAAACTTTGTTGAAATCAACCAGAATGTATGATTTGTATTCGCGTTCTCCAAAGCGCTTCGCAATCGTAGATTTACCGATTCGTCGAGCCCCTTCGATGAGCAGGGCGCTCTTTCCCTGAGACTCGTTTTTCCATGTCTTTAGACGGTCGTACGCTTTTCTTTGAATTTCCATAAATTCTACCCCTATTTTGAGAGTGCGCAGAGTAAAATATATAAAAAATCCTAGCAATGCGCAAAGTAATTTCTGTGAAAAACGTTAATTATGCGCAGAGTATTTGTGCGATACTTGACCATCACTGAAAAATGTTGACATTTTTGGTGGGCTTTTACTGGCTAGATTGTAAATTTTTCGCTAAAATTGGCCTTTTTTCGCAAAAACACTTGACAATGTTTTTTTTTGGTTACATTTGGGTAAAAAAGGAATGTTCAGATGGAGCTGTCTTTAGGGAATGTTGAGTCAATATTTGGCATTATAGAAAGCATTGCTGTTACAGTTTGTTTAGTTGGTGCTTGGGTTGCCTACCGACAGTGGAAAGACCAAAAGTCCGAACGGCAAATTGAATATCAGAAAGATTTCTCCAGTTCGATTATGGAAAATCCTGATATGGCCGCCTTCGTTCACATGATTGAACGAGAAAAGAGCATCGGATATGAGGATGGAAAGTTTTCTTCATCAGAAAAAGAACGAATTGTTGATTTTGCCCTCTGTCGCCTTTCAAATTACGTTGAACTAAAAAAGAGTGGTTTGGTGAGTGGCGAAGATTTTCACTTCATTGATTATGTCTTGAAACATACTTTTGAAAATAAAGAAATACAAGATTATTTGAGATTTCTTTTAAAGGTTGTTAAAGACGATAAGAATGCCCATCCTTATAAACAACTGCTGGAATATGGTAGGGAAAGAGTTTAGATAACAAACAAAAAAAGGAAAAACTATGAAAAAAATTCTTTTTGTATTAACAGTGCTAATGCTTTCTGCTGTAGGCTTTGCAGGGGAAAAGTGCGATGCGTATCAAAAAGCTTTTACTGCGCAGCTTCTTTTGCAGACTATGCAAGGAAATGAACAGAGTCCTACTTCTATGTATCCTATGCTATATATCTGTTTTTGGGAAGGATTTTCGGGTAAGCTAGATCCGCATTATTCAAAATGGTCTGATGAACAGTTCAAAAAAGTTCGTGAGGATGAGGAACTTGGTTTTCCATCGAAAAAGGGCTTTAAGTTGTATGAAGATATATTTGATGGCAATTTAAAGGTTGTTGAATCATTTATTCGTTCGGGGGAATTTTCTGCAACCGGAGTAATACCTTGTCTTTTATCGGATGATATGCGGGATGAAATGGGTTCCTACATTTGGAATGCCTTTAAAAATAGTGCTGTAAAGGAAGGCGTTTCCCGAGAAATGTTTAGATTTGTTTTTCTGGATAGAAAAGTTTGCAAGGCTTGGGGCAGTAGAAAAGTGACGAAAGATGATTTGCGCTAAAAGAACAAGGTTGAACAGTTAATATTCTTAATGAGCCAGCCCCAAAACATCGGGCTGGCTTTTGCTTGTTGAAAAAAGTTCACGCAATGCGTGAACTTAAAGTTTTTATAGTGGCCGATTTATGAGCCAACCCTTTGAGCCTAATTCTTAGGCTTTCTTTTGGGCGCTTGTCTTGGCTGCGGCTTTTGCGGTCGCGG
>JAZSQK010000011.1:0-134653 GCA_045537915.1 Acutalibacteraceae bacterium | reverse complement strand
CCACGAGGGCGGCGTACCTGCTGAGCGTTATGAAATTACCATCGGCGATACCAACAAGGTCCGCGACGGTAAGGACATCACCATTCTGACTGTCGGCGCAGTTCTCTATCGTGCAGTTGAGGCCGCTAAGACCCTGTCCGAAAAGTACGGCATGGAAGCAGACATCATCAACCTGCACTCCCTGTCTCCGCTGGACTACACCAAGATTCTCGAGTCCGTCCGCAAGACCGGCCGTGTCCTGCTTGTCTCTGACGCATGTGCAAGAGGCTCGTTCCTGAACGATGTAGCCAAGAACATTACAGAGCTGTGCTTCGACGATCTTGATGCACCTCCTGTTGTGCTCGGTGCACGCAACTGGATCACACCTCCTTTCGAGTTCGACGAGTTCTTCTTCCCGCAGGCAGGCTGGATAATCGATGCTATCCACGAGAAGATTGTTCCCCTCAGTGGTCACGTTGTTGAAAACGGCTGTACCGAGGCAGAGGCTCTCCGTAGAGCAAAACAGGGCGTATAATGATAATAAGGCGAACTGCAAACGCCGGGGTACTCCTTATAATGAATGGAATTTCCGTTTTGTTGGACGGGGTATCAAAAGAGGTTTTTCCATACGAGAAAACACCTGAAAGTATAAGAGAGGAGCTCATTTCAAACCCTCCCGATATACTGGCGTTTACGCATGAACATGAGGACCATTATGATGAGTCCTTTGCCGAACTTTATAAACTTGAGACACTCAGGTCCACTATAGGACCTGAGTGCTCTTCTTCATTAAGGTTTGGAAATACATTGATTACTCCCGTAAAAACCCGTCATATTGGTAAACCCGATATAGAGCATACGAGTTTTATAATTCAAGGGGAGAAGTGTGTTTGGTTCGGTGGAGATGCATCTCCCAACGACCTGCTTTCAAAACAAGATCTGCCAAAGCCTGATGTTATGATACTGCCCTTTGCTTTTGCCAGTAGAAGACATATTTGGGAAAAGACGCTATCAAAGGGGGCTAAAGCAATTATATTGGTGCATATGCCTAATAGAAATGCAGACCCCTACGGAATTTGGGAAGCGGTGGAAAACACTGTGAAAAATGATAATGTTCTGTATATTCCCGTAATAAATGACTCGATAACTTTACTTTGAATTTTACCTTTGCTAAAATTAAAATATATTTTAGAAAAGGTTGATGATTATGTTACATACAAGAGTTATTGTGGCTGAAAATCCTGCCGAGGTTGGAAAACTTGCCGCAGATGTTTTTGAGGCTGAAATTGCTAAAAAACCCGCTTGTGTTATAGGCCTTGCAACAGGCTCAACACCCCTTCCGCTTTACAGAGAACTTATAGAGAGGGAAAAGAATGGTAAAATAGATTTTACCCGTGTACGTTCGGCAAATCTTGACGAATATAAGGGCTTGGCGCCGACACACGAGCAGAGCTACCGCAAGTTTATGCAGGATAACCTATTTAACCATATTTCAATTAAACCCGAGAATACAATTGTTCCTCTGGGACTTGCCGAGGATGTTGAGGCTATGTGCAAAGACTACGAGGCAAAGATTGAAGAGTGGGGCGGAGTTGACCTTCAGCTTCTCGGAATCGGTCACGACGGACATATCGGCTTTAATGAGCCTGATGACTATTTCCCCGATATGACACACGAGGTAAAACTTACCGAAATGACAATTGATGCAAACAAGCGCTTTTTTGCTTCTGCCGATGAAGTACCGAGAGCGGCCTTCACAATGGGAATCGGAACCATAATGGCGGCTAAAAAAATTGTTATGGTTGTAACGGGAGCAGATAAGAAGGAAATCCTTAAAAAGACCTTCTGGGGTCCCGTTGATCCTCAGGTTCCCGCATCAATTCTCCAGTTCCACCCCGATGTAACACTTATTTGTGACAAGGATGCATATCCGTTTTAATTAAAAAAGAGCTTCAACAGTAAAAACTGTCGAAGCTCTTTTTTTATCGTGTTTTTTTATTTTACACTTGCCTTATAAATGGTCTTTGAGTAATATTTTTCTCCGGCTCTCAGTACTGCAGAGGGTACATAAGGAATATTCGGAGAATCGGGATATCCTTGGGTTTCAAGACACATACCGTCAAATCTGCCGTATTTAACCCCCTGCTTTCCGACTGCCTCAAGGAAGGTGCCGGAGTAGAAGAGAACGCCGACCTGGTCAGTGTAGCACTCAAGGCTTATACCGTTGTCTGCGCAGTAAATGGCAGAGTTATAATAAAGCCCATCGCTTTTAGCCTTGGATACAAAGTAGTTATCTATACCGCCGCCTGATATTTCAAGAGCGGGGTCGCCGCTTAAAAGCCTATCCTTTAAAAGAGTAGGTTTTCTAAAGTCATAAACGGTATCTCTGACCGGTAGGATAGCGCCGATGAAAAGAGCGTCCTCGTTGCTGACACAACGAGCGTCAGCTTCAATCTGAAGGGTGTGGTTGAGTATGTTCTTTTTGCTTGTAGCGCCGTTAAGGTTGAAATAGGAGTGGTTTGTGAAGGTTGCTACGGTATCCTTGTCACTGTCAGCAAAATATTCGATTTCAAGATGAGAGTCATTAAGGGTATATCTTACCGTAAAGTTCATTGTTCCGGGAAAGCCTTCTTCACCGTCAGGAGAAACAATAGAGCCCTCAATCCAGTTATCCCCGGTCTTCATTTCATACATTCTGAAGCTGAAACCATCGACACCGCCGTGCAGACAATTTTTACCGTTGTTGGTTTTGGGTAGGGTATATTCAACTCCGTTAAGAGTAAATTTTCCGCCCGCAATTCTATTACCAAAGCGTCCTACAGTAGCGCCGAGATAGGGTGCCCTTCCGTTATCGTAGCCTGCAGCATCGTCATACCCGAGCACGATATCGGTCATAACACCGTTTTTGTCGGGAACGATAAAGCTAACGAGTGTTGCACCGAAATCGGTTACAGAAACCGAAGCCTTTGAGTTAGAGAGGGTATATAGGGTAGCCGCCTCTCCCTTGTTTGTAACGCCGAAGGGTCTTGTAGTAATCATAGTCTTCTCCTTACAAGTTTATTGTTTTAATATTAAGCTTTTCAGCTAAATTTTTAACATTTTCGTGGCAGGTAAATAAGATTATCTGGTGTCCGCTCGAAAACCCATTTAAAAAGCTCATTGCACGGTCACTTCTGGTGTCATCATACTGCGCAAGAACATCATCCATAACAACAGGTAAAGCCTCATCTTCGCTCATAAGCTCTGTCAAGGCAAGACGCAGAGAAAGATATGCCTGATCCTGAGTTCCCGAGCTTAAATATTGCCAATCCTTTGTGCCGAAGACTCCTTGCTTGTTAACGCTTATGTCAAGCTCCTTTGATATGTCAACAGAGGAATAAGCCTTATCGGTAAGGCCCTCGAAAATCCTCGAAGTTTTCTCTTCTAAAACAGTAGAAAAGCTTTGTCTTACGGCGGCAAAGCTCTCGGTCAGGGTCTCGGCTGCAATATCAACTGCATCGCAAAATTCCTTTTGAGAAGAAAGCTTTTCTTCCAGCTCTGCCTTTTTTGCCTCGAGCACGGGAAGGGTTTGTCCCGATTCCAAAACAGTTTTAAGCTGACCCTTTAAGAGAGCTAATTCCTCTCTGAGCCTTGAGGAGATATCGGTATGCCTTTTGAATTCGTCCTTGGCTGAAGAAACCTCGTCTGCCGAAAGATTCTTCAGTGCGCAGTCTGAACTTAAGGCTTCAAGCCGAGCTTTAGCCTCCTCTAAGCTTTGACAGTTTGTACCGTCAGCGGCAAGATTATATTTTATCTCTGCCGAAGAAATAGTTGACAGTTTGCCTTCAATCTCTGAGATAATTTTTTCGATATCTGTGACAGAACCGAAGGGCTCGCAAAGCCTCGAAAGCCTTTCCTTTATATCAAAAAGTTGGTTTTTGGCATCTAAAAC
The DNA here is from genome assembly GCA_045537915.1 of Acutalibacteraceae bacterium. Classification (GTDB taxonomy): domain Bacteria; phylum Bacillota; class Clostridia; order Oscillospirales; family Acutalibacteraceae; genus SFWF01. Next base: position 130,743 of record JAZSQK010000011.1, on the reverse strand, counting down.
TGCTTCCTGCTTTTTGAGAAGTTCGGACTGTCGTGCCTCATATAAAGCCTTGTTTGTGTTCTTCTCAACAAGCAGGGAATTTATATGTTCGCTGATTTCGGAATATTTATCTTGCATTTGCTCAATATCTGATGTCAGTTTATTCTGCAATGCTATATTGTTTGGGGTTTCTTCTTTTGAATTATTCTTTAAAATAATGCCAACAATAAGAAGAATAAGACCAATAACAGCTCCTAAAACCTCTATAATGAAAATCGGCAGATAGGCGGTTGTGAAAAAACTGAATGATAGGGCGGCTGAAATTCCACAGATAAGGGCAAGTATAAGACCTGATATTATGAGTATCGGTTTTATTTTTGAACCGCCTCTTTCTGCTTTTCGTGTATCAGAGGTCTGTCTCAAGGACTCCTGTTCTGATTTAAGCTCCAAAAGACGGGTTTGCAAGGATGCTTTCTGCTCGAGCAAGGAGGCTAAAAGAGCCTCATCAAAAGAGGAGGTAAGGCTTTGAAGCTGTTGCTTTATCTGTCCTTCTTCTTCGAGTTTTTCCTCAAGCTGTTTTGCACAGTTGTCAAGGTCCTGCTTTGTCTTTTTTAAGGCGTCTGTATACTCTTTTGTTACAACCGTTTGGTCGGGTAGGGTAAGAGACTTGAGAGCGCTGGCCTTTTGCTCTGCAGCCTCAATAAATATCTCAAGATTTGCCTTTTTCTTAAAAAGCTCAGCCTTTTTCATAATTTCAAAGCAACGGTTGCCCTTGGCGCTTACCTGTGCAAGTTCGGTTTCTTTCTCGGCAATTTCCGATTCTATTGTCCGAGCCTTGCTTTCTGCATCGGCGGCTGCCTTTATTTGTAAATTAAGCTCCGAAAGCTGTGCTGAAGCCTTATCATAAGCGCCGATTTTTCCACTTCTCGACATTAAAGCTTCCTTTGCCTTTTTAAGTCTTGAAGAAACCTGTTCTGCCGAGACATCTTCATCTCCCGTGGTGGCGATATTTGAAAGTTTTGAACTGATTTCTCCCTCGGCAGCCGAATTCTTTTCAGGTGCTCCGAGGCCGCCTACAAAAACGCTTTTTTCAAAGGCGGCAATACTAAGCCCAAAAATCTCTGAACCGACATCGCTTTTTCCCGAAAGGGATTCAGTGCGGTCGAGGGTAAGGTTTTTAAGCACAATTCTGTCGGTTGCGTTAGAGCCTTTAAATTCCCGTTCGAGACGGTAATCATAACCGTTATGGGTAAAGTCGATGCTTCCTGCCATAAGGGAAGTATCCCAAGGAAGATATTTCTTTCTTGGATTTTTTTCAATATCGGAGGATTTACCGCTGTTGCCGTAAAACATCATTTTTATAAATGCCATAATTGTAGATTTTCCGGCTTCATTTTCTCCGTAAATAAGATTAAAACCGTCGGAAAAATCTATTTTAAAGTCTTTAAATTTTCCAAAGGAGGCTATGTTTAAGGAGTTAATCTTCAATGTAAGCCACCTCCGATTCAAAAGCCGAAAGCCCTATATAAAGGGCAGACTCATATAATTTTTTATCCGAGTCATCTACTAAAGATATCTTTTCGAGCATTTTTCTGACAAAGATACCCTTGAGTGAGTTTTCATTTTTCAGAAGTTCAAGGTCGAAGGCCTTACGGGCGGTGTTTTTAAGCTTGACAAAATAAAGCCTGTCAGAAAGCATCTGCAGAAGCTCTGCCTGGTTTATGACAACATCCTCTTGCAATTTTCCCGTTAGAATTATCTTATAAAGCTGCTCCGCAAACTGTTCTCCATAGGCGGCAGAGAGCTTATCAAGTATGATATTTGCAGCATCAAGGGTTGAGGCGGCGTCGCTTATATCTATTTTTTCAATTCTGTGAACTCTGCGTGATAAGGGGACAAAGGAAAGTTCGCAAGAGTCCTTTGAAAGAAGCCCACAGTAAGCTCCTTTTATTCCGTCCTCGTCAAAGCCCTGTCCTTCGGGACAACCGGGGTATGCCAGATAGGTGCCCCCCATTTTTGAAATTCCTGTTCTCTTATGTATATGACCGAGGGCGAGATAATCCACCCCTGAATTTTCCACAAAATCTCTTCCTATAGGGTTATAAGGGCTGTTTTTATCAGCGCCCAAATCGGCGTGAAGCAGCATAATATTTATCATATTGTCCTGAGGCAGAAGCTTTGTGAATTCACAGGCCTCCTGTGATGAATGGGCAAAGGAGCGACCGATTACCCGAAGATTAAGCGTAGGAAATTCCTTAACCTCATATTCTGTACCAAAGACATAAAGGTTTGAGGGTAGAGTGGCGCCTAAAAAGGCAGAAGAGGAATCAAGAGGATCGTGATTTCCTGCCACATACATAAATTTCACTTCGGGTGCCGAGGCTATATATTCCAGAACCGATGCCGAGAAGGTTTTTGCCGCAGAGTTGCTGTCAAAAAGGTCGCCGCAAATAAGACAAACCTCGACACCCTCCTTTTGACAAAAACCGACCATACGACCAAAAACCGAAGCCACTTCGTAACGTCTGGCCTCAGCTAAGCCTCCGAGATAGGAACACTCGGCGCCGATATGCAGGTCTGCGGTGTGAAAAATCTTTACACAGGACACTGGTATACCTCCACAATATTATTAATTCAATGATATCACTTAATCAAAGATTTATCAAGAATATATTGCTTTAATAGGTTACTTATTGTATAATAATATAATAAATTAAACTGGGGGAGGGTTTGCCGATGGATGTCAGGGTTGGAGATAGCCTTTTAATGAAAAAAAAGCACCCTTGCGGCGCAAACACCTTCAGCGTGTTGCGTATCGGAATGGATTTTAAAATCAAGTGCACAGGCTGCGGCCACGAGGTAATGGCACCGAGGGTAAGCATCGAGCGCAACATAAAGAAAATCATTCGCAAAGACGGAGAGTAATGTATGTTTGATAAATTGGAATCGGTCGAAAGACGCTTTGAAGAAATAAACGGACTTTTATCAACTCCTGAGGTAGTTTCTGATAACGAGCTTTTCAAAAAGCTTATGAAGGAGCATAAGGAGTTGTCGCCTGTTGTTGAAAAGTTCCGTGAGTATTCGGCAGCGAAAAAAAGCGAGGAAGAGGCAAAAATGCTTCTCGATGAGGGCGGAATGGATAAAGACTTTAAGGAGCTTGTCGAGGAGGAGTATCTTGAGGCCAAGGCAAATATTGAAAAATTTGCCGAGGAACTGAAAATTTTGCTTTTGCCCCGTGACCCCAATGATGACCGAAATGTTATTGTTGAGATCCGTGGAGGCGCAGGAGGAGAGGAGTCGGCACTTTTTGCTCACTCACTTTTCAGAATGTACTCAATGTATGCAGAAAGCAAGAGGTTCAAGGTTGATGTTATCAATCTTAATGAAACCGAGCTTGGCGGCTGCAAGGAAGTCAGCTTTATGATTGAGGGCGAGGGAGCCTACTCCCGTTTTAAATATGAAAGCGGCGTTCACAGGGTACAGAGGGTTCCCGAAACCGAAAGCTCGGGCAGGATTCATACCTCCACCGTAACGGTTGCGGTACTTCCCGAGGCAGAGGATGTTGAAATAGATATAAATCCTGCCGATCTTCAGATTGATACCTTCCGTTCTTCAGGCGCAGGCGGTCAGCATATCAATAAGACCGAGTCGGCAATAAGAATTACCCATATTCCCACAGGTCTTGTGGTAGAGTGTCAGGACGAAAGAAGCCAGTTTAAAAATAAGGACAAGGCGATGAAGGTTCTTCGTTCCCGTCTTTATGAAATAGAACAGGCAAAGCAGAATGAGGCTATAGCATCTGACCGTAAAGCACAGGTAGGAACGGGCGACAGAAGTGAACGAATCCGCACCTACAACTATCCTCAGGGAAGGGTAACCGACCACAGAATAGGCTTGACCCTTTATAAAATAGATCAGATTTTAAACGGTGATCTGGACGAAGTGGTGGATTCACTTATCACATATTACAGAGCAGAAATGCTGAAAAGTGAAGAGGAATAATGAAAACCTTAAAACTAACCGACGACAAAAAAGGGGTAAAGGCTGCGGCAAGGCTTTTAAAGCAGGGCAAAATTGTAGCAATTCCCACCGAAACGGTATACGGACTTGCGGCAAGTGCCTATGACGACAATGCAATAAAAAAGGTTTTTGAGGCAAAAGGCAGACCGCAGGACAACCCTCTTATAGTTCATATAGCAGAGTTCTCTCAGATAAACGAGCTTATAAGCTGTTTGCCCGAAGAGGCGGCTCGACTGGCAAACAGCTTCTGGCCTGGACCGCTTACATTGGTCTTGCCGAAAAGCGACAAGGTTGCAAAAGGTGTGTCGGCGGGACTTGATACGGTTGCTGTAAGAATGCCGGCAAACGAGATTGCAAGGAGCATTATCAATGAGTCGGGGCTACCTTTGGCGGCTCCGTCGGCAAATCTTTCGGGAAGCCCGAGTCCAACCTCGGCAGAGCACGTGGTTGAGGACCTTGACGGAAAAATAGACGCCGTTGTTTTGTCGGATGACTGTACAGTCGGGGTTGAGTCAACGGTTGTGTCTTTGGCGGTAAAACCGCCGAGGCTTCTCAGACCGGGCGCCGTAACCCTTGAGCAGTTAAAAGAAATATTACCTGATATTGTCGTTGATAAAGCAGTGCTTTCAAAGCTTGAAAAGGGAGCAAAAGCCGCTTCTCCCGGTATGATGTATAAGCATTATTCGCCTGAAACAGAGGTCTTTCTGGTCGAGGCTGAAAGTGAAGAGTTTTGCGGTTTTGTAAACTCTCAAAAGAATATTGCGGCAATATGTTTTGAAGAGGATAAAGAAAAGCTTTTGTGTAAAACGCTTTGTATGGGAAAAGAGGAAAATGAGGAAGAACATGCAAAACTCATTTTTAATCTTCTCAGAAAGGCAGATAAGCTTTCGGTAGAAAAAATTTATGTACACGCACCCCAAAAAACAGGGGTAGGCCTTGCGGTTTATAACCGTCTTATTCGTGCGGCAGGGTTTAAGGTCATAAAACCAAAACACATAATAGGACTGACAGGCCCTACAGGCGCAGGAAAAACAACCGCCTGTAAAGCGGCTAAAGAGCTTGGCTTTTATGTTATAGACTGCGATAAAACAGCAAGAATGGCAACTGAGGACAAAGAGTGTCTTGAGGCATTAAGCAGTGCTTTCGGTAAAGAGATTATAAACAAAGACGGCAGTCTTGACCGACCGAAACTGGCACGCTTAGCCTTTGAAACTCCCGATAAGACCGAGCTTCTTAATAAGACTATTTTCCCCTTCATAACAAAACTTATTGAGGATGAAATAGAAAACTGCGGTAATAATAAAATATTGCTTGATGCGCCTACACTGTATGAAAGCAAAATAGATTCAATCTGTCAAAAGGTTATAGCTATTACTGCTGACAAGAAGACAAGACTTGAAAGAATTCTACAGCGTGACGGTATCGGCACAGCCGCCGCCGAGCTTCGTCTGAATGCGGGAAAGACTGACGATTTTTATAAATCAAAGACACCGCACATAATATACAATAACGGCGATGAAGAAAAGCTTCTTGCCGATTTTAAGAAACTACTAAACTTAAACGGGAGGTAACCCCTATGGCAGAAAAAAGCGCAGCAGAACTTCTAAAGGAAAAACTTTTTATAAATAAGAAGAACGGACTTATAAACTGTGATGAGGAAAAGTGGGAAAAGATAACCGATTTTTGTGAAGGTTACAAAAACTTTTTGTCTGCTTCTAAAACCGAGCGTGAAGCGGCAGCCCAAGCAATAGAGATTGCAAAAAAAGCAGGCTTTAAACCCTTTGAGGAGGGAAAGGTATATTCTGCAGGAGAAAAATACTATGTCAACAACCGTGGCAAGACGGTTGCCTTTGTTGTGGTCGGAAAGCAAAAGGCAGACAAGGGCGTTCAGATAACGGCTGCGCATATTGATTCTCCCAGACTTGATTTAAAACCCAATCCGCTTTATGAGGACACCGAACTTGCCCTCTTTAAAACACACTATTACGGCGGAATAAAGAAGTATCAGTGGGCAACAATTCCTCTTGCCCTTCACGGAGTTTTTGCAAAGCGTGACGGAACTGTCGTATCAGTAAATATAGGAGAGGATGAAAACGATCCTTGCTTTGTTGTGACCGATCTTCTGCCTCATCTTGCACAGGAACAGGTTAAGAGAACCCTTGCCGACGGAATAAAGGGCGAGGAGCTCAATATTCTTATCGGAAGCAGACCTTTCAAGGATGATAAGGGCAGTGAACTTGTAAAGCTTAATATTATGGCTATATTGAGTGAAAAATACGGCGTTACCGAGGAGGACTTCCTCTCTGCAGAGCTTGAGATAGTACCCGCAGGAAAGGCACGGGATATAGGCCTTGACCGTTCTATGATCGGCTCCTACGGACACGATGACAGGGTTTGCGCATATCCTGCGCTTATGGCTATATGCGAGGTAGAGGGCCCCGAAAAGACGGCAGTTGCAATTCTTGCCGACAAGGAGGAAACAGGCTCCGACGGAAACACAGGTCTTAATTCTGCCTTCCTTAAATATGTTATCCGTGATATTGCGCAGATGCAGGGGGTTGATTATACCCTGGCGCTCCGCAATTCAAAATGCCTGTCCGCCGATGTAAATGCGGGAATGGATCCTACCTTTAAAGATGTTATGGAGCCTAAAAATGCATCCAAGCTCAACTACGGCGCCGTTATTACCAAATACACAGGCGCAAGGGGCAAGAGCGGAACCTCTGATGCCTCTGCAGAGTATGTTGCAAAGGTCAGAGCAATGCTTGACAAAGCTGAAATAGCCTGGCAGACAGGAGAACTCGGTAGGGTAGACCTTGGCGGCGGCGGAACGGTTGCAATGTATATTGCAAATCTCGGAGTAGATGTCGTTGACCTTGGTGTGCCGGTGCTTTCAATGCACGCTCCCTTTGAGGTTGTTGCAAAGTTTGATGTCTATGAAGCCTATAGAACTATGTATGAGTTCTGCAAATAAACTTAATGAACAAGAGCTTTTTAAAAACGGTTTTAATAAAAACCCTGCCTGTAATGACAGGGTACATAGCGCTCGGAATCGGTTTTGGAATTTTGCTTGAGAGCAAGGGCTACGGTATTTTGTGGTCACTTGCAATGGCGGTATTCATCTATGCAGGTTCAATGCAGTATGTTGCAATAAATCTTATAACGGGCGGCGCCTCTCTTATAACCACTGCGGTTACCACACTTATGGTAAACGCAAGACATCTCTTTTACGGAATTTCAATGGTGGATAAATACAAGGACACAGGCGCAAAAAAGCCCTACCTTATATTTGCACTGACCGATGAAACATATTCCCTCGTTTGCGCCGATGATTGCCCCGAGGGCGAGGACATTCACAAATATCAGTTTTTAGTCTCCTTGCTTAACCACATTTATTGGATAGTCGGCTGTGCCGCAGGCTCGCTTATCGGCTCGGCAATAAGCTTTAATACGGCGGGAATAGATTTTTGCATGACTGCCCTCTTCGTCACAATTTTTATAGAGCAGTGGCTGTCCACAAAAGAGCATATTCCTGCTCTTATCGGGCTTTTGTGCACCTTGATTTGCCTTATCATTTTCGGCGCAGAAGCCTTTCTGATACCCTCTATGCTTTTAATATCGGCATTGCTTTTAGTTTTCCGAAAACCTTTTGAGAGGAAGGTAGAGGAAAATGAGTAATACTATGGTCGCTTTAACGATAGGCGTATCTGCCGCCGTAACTGTAATTCTTCGTTTTTTGCCCTTTATAGTCTTTTCCAACAAAAGAGAAACGCCCAAGATAATCACATATCTTGGCAAATATTTACCGTATTCGGTTATGGCAATGCTTGTGGTCTACTGCTTAAAATCGGTAAACCCTGCTATCTATCCCTTTGGAATACCCGAGATAATAGGGGTTGTTACGGTAGCTGTTTTGCATATCCTGAAACGAAACACCCTTTTAAGCATAGCGGGGGGAACGGTCCTCTATATGTTGCTTATTCAGTTCATTTTTTAAATACATAAACCACACCCACAAGCCAAAACTATTTGGTGAAAGGTGTGGTTTTTGTGTTTAATTCTTCAATCTGGCAAAAGGAAACCGAGATAAAGAAAAGGCGTGAGCTCGACAGAAATTTAACTGCCGAGGTGGCGGTTATAGGAGCGGGTATGGCAGGTGTTCTTATTGCGGACCGACTGAAATCGGAGGGAAAAAGGGTTGTGGTACTCGAGGCTGACCGAATTGGATCGGGACAGACAGGAAAAACCACCGCAAAGATAACGGCGCAGCACGGCTGTGTATATGCGCAGTTTAAGGAAAGCTTTTCGAATGATAAGACAGGGCTTTATGCTAAGGCTAATGCAAAGGCGGTAGAGTGGTACAGAAATACCGTAAAGCAAAGAAATATCGACTGCGATTTTGAAGATACCGACAGCTATATTTACTCCTCTTTTGAATATGAAAAGCTGAAAAGGGAAGCGCAGGTCTGCAAAGAGATAGGCCTTTCGGTCGAACTTGTCGAGGATATAAATCTACCATTTGATGTTATCGGCGGGGTAAAAATGAAAAATCAGGCGCAGTTTAACCCTTTGAAATTCATTAGTAGAATTTCCGAAGATATAACAGCTTACGAAAAAACTCCTGTCAAAAGCGTGAAAGGTCACACCATATATACCGACAACTTCATAGTACAAGCCGAAAAAATTGTCTTTGCCTGTCACTATCCCTTCCTTATAATTCCGGGGCTTTATTTTGCAAGAATGTATCAGCAACGTTCATATGTTCTGGCGGTGAAAGATAAGCATTTTGCAAAGGGTATGTATATAGGAGTTGACAATGAAGGCTATTCCTTCAGACGTTACCGTGATATGCTTTTTATAGGCGGAGCAGGGCACAGAACGGGAGAAAATTCCTCCGGTACAAGCTATGATGAGCTGAACCGTGTGGCGAGACAGATCTGCCCTGATGCCGAGCAGTTGGCATTCTGGTCGGCGCAGGACTGCATTACTGCAGACGGTATGGCATATATAGGAAGACTCTCATCTTTTCATCCCGACTGGTATGTGGCAACAGGCTTCGGCAAGTGGGGAATGACCAGTTCTTGTGTTGCTGCCGATATAATAACAGACCTTTGTGTAAAAGGAGAGAGCCCATATGAAAAGGTCTTTACGCCCCAAAGATTTTCAGCGACGGCAGCTGTCGGCGTAGCAAAGGAAATGGGCAAGGCCTTAAAGGGACTTGCAAAGGGCAATTTGTATATTCCTCCCCATAAGCTTAGCAGTCTAAAGGTCGGACAGGGCGGTATAGTGAATATTGACGGTAAAAAGGTAGGCGTCTACCGTGAGAGCGAAAAGAAATATTATACCGTAATTCCTCGTTGTACCCATATGGGTTGCAGCCTTGAGTGGAACAGCGCTGATAAAAGCTGGGATTGCGCCTGTCACGGATCTCGATTTGATTATAAGGGCAATCTTATTGACAATCCCGCTAAACAAAATCTAAAGCATCCGCCTGAGTTTTAAAAGGGCGGATTTTTCTATGCGTGATACATATGAACGGGAGATTCCAAGGATGTCTGCCACTCGTTTCTGGGTAAGCTCATCCTCTCCGTTTAATCCGTAACGTAGCTTGATAATCTGTTTTTCACGCTCATCAAGCACTGATTCAAGCAACACCCTCATTCGCTCTATCTTCATTTTTTTGTCAATATCGTCGAAAATATTGATATTGTCTGCAACTACATCAATCAGTGTAAGAGCGTTACCGTCCTTGTCGGTGTCGATAGGGTCGCTGAAATGCACATCTCCCGCCGTTTTCTTGTTTGCCCTGAAGTACATCAGTATCTCATTCTCTATACACCTTGCCGCATAGGTTGCAAGGCGGATGCCTTTATCGGCTTTAAAGGTCGAAACAGCCTTTATAAGTCCGATTGTGCCGATAGAGATAAGGTCGTCTTGATCTGAATGGTTGCTGTAGTATTTTTTGATTACGTGGGCAACAAGCCGTAGGTTATGTTCTATGAGCTTGTTTTTTGCGTTTTTGTCGCCATTTGACATTTTTGAAAGAAGCTCTTCTTCCTCTTTCGCTGAAAGCGCAGGCGGAAAAGAGTTGGGATTTGTCACGTGCAAAGCAAAATAAAGAAGTGTTGATGCGAGTTGAAGTAAAAGTTCAAACAAAATAATTCCCCCTTATAAAGAATTTTATGAGGAGGAAAAACGAAATTTGCACGTCCGTATAAAATGTTAATTTTCGGAAATACTCTTTTTAGAATTTTAAAAGGAGTGGTCTTATGGAACTAAAGGGAAGCAAAACAGAGGCAAATCTCTACGCAGCCTTTGCGGGAGAAAGCCAGGCAAGAAATAAGTATTATTACTATGCCGAACAGGCAAAAAAAGACGGTTATGAGCAGATTTCGGCAATTTTTAAAGAAACTGCCGATAATGAGGAGCAACACGCAAAAATCTGGTTCAAGCTGATAAACGGCGGCAATGTCCCCGACACAAAGGCAAACCTTTCAGACGGCATAAAGGGAGAAAATTACGAGTGGACCGAGATGTATGAGGAGTTTGCAAAAACCGCAAAGGAGGAAGGCTTTAATGAAATTGCCTTTCTTTTCGAGTCGGTAGCGAAAATTGAAAAGGAGCACGAGCAGCGCTACAGACAACTGCTCGACAATGTAAACGAAGGCTCGGTATTTAAAAGTGAAGAGGAGGTCATCTGGATTTGCCGTAACTGCGGCCATATTCATGTTGGCAAACAGCCTCCGGGAGTCTGCCCGACCTGCTCTCACCCTCAAAGCTATTTTGAAATTAGAAAATGTAATTACTAAAAAGAAAACCGACTGTTATCAGTCGGTTTTCTTAAATCTTAAGGTTATCTGTCCGCTTCGTAGGGTGGCTTTTGTGCCGTCGGGGTGTATTACTTCAAGACCACCAAAACTATCAATGCCTTCTGCAAAGGCATCATATTTTACACCGTTTTTAATGTACCAGATATCCTTGTCTATAACTGCGCTGAGGCTTCTGTATTCATCCATCAAAGCGTCAGTGTCGCCGCAAAACAAGACCGAGATAATCTCATTTGAGATATCAAGGGCAAGGCTTTGCTTATCAATCAGGTTTTCCGATAAATTTGTAGCCAAAGCGGTAATTTCGTCGGGAAAAACCGTCGTGGTAAGATTAACTCCTATTCCGATAATAATCGCCTTAGCAAGATTAGTTTTTGGCTCGGCAACCCTTTCGCAGAGGATACCCGCAACCTTTTTTCCATCTGCGAGAATATCGTTCACCCATTTTATAGAAAGGACCTTTTCGGTATATTTTGACAGTCTTCGTACTGCGGCAACCGAAACTGCTGCGGTGAGGGTAATATTGTTTTTTAAGGCCTCATCAAAAGAAAGAGCCAGTGTCATATAAAGCCCGGTATCTTTTGGAGAATAGAAGCTTTTTCCCTGTCTGCCTCTGCCTTCACTCTGCTCATTTGCTATGAAGAGGGCAGGCAGGTTTTCACCGTCCAGAACATACTCTCTGGCCTTTGTGTTGGTGGAATTGACCCTGTCAAAGTTTATTACTTTCAGATTCTCGAAACTCATTTTGCGCTCTGCCGTTGCTCATCAAGAGTGAGTGAAAAGCTGTCAATAAACTCTTCTAAGAATATTTCAACCTCGGGCATTTTCATTTCTTTCAGAGCGGCTCTGGTTGAAGCTTCGGCCGATTTAAACTCCTTGTTCGACATATTCTTTTCTTCTATACACTTAATAAGAGCGGAAATTTTATCAGCAGCCTTAACAATCCGCTCGATACTTTCATCCGGCTCATAGATAGAGGCAAATTCTCCTCTGAAATCTTCGGGCAGCATATCGATAAGCTCTTCTGTGGCAATCGCCTCTATGTGCTTATATGCCGATTTGATTTCGGGGTTATGATACTTTATGGGGGTGGGGAGATCGCCTGTAATTATCTCCGAAGTATCGTGAAACATAGCGGCTACAGCCGCTTTTTCGGGATTTATATTACCGCCAAGTCTTTTGTTGTTGATAATCGCAAGTGCGTGGGCTATAAAGGCAACCTCTAAAGAATGTTCGCTTAAATTTTCTTCCCTTGTGTTGCGCATAAGACCCCAACGCTTAATGCTTTTCATACGGGATAGTATGGCATAAAAATGGCTTTTCATAAAAGGGACTCCTTTCCTTGCTCTCCATTGACTATTATACCATTAAATGCTATAATAGCAAATAGAAATTTATTGGACAAGAGGGCGGTGAAGCTATGACCTTTTCGCAGAGGAAACAGAGTCTTTTTCCAAACGACAGATGGGCTCCTTTCAATACCTTTTTGACGGCGGTGCTTTGTGCGGCCTGTTGCTTTATTCCCTATATGATAATGGACGACGGATATTTTCTTTTCTTTGGGGATTTTAATGTTCAGCAGATACCTTTCTACCAGTTGGCGCACGATGCCGTTCGAAACGGGGAGATGGGCTGGAGTTTTACGACCGACCTCGGAGCAAATTTTATAGGCTCATATTCCTTCTATCTGCTCGGAAGTCCGTTTTTCTGGCTGACAATACCATTCCCGAATTCATTTGTTCCTTATCTTTTAGGACCCCTCCTTATCCTGAAATTCGGTTGTGCAGCCCTTACTGCCCACCTTTACATTTCGAGATTTACAAAAAATCCTTTGAGCGCACAGCTTGGAGGAATGCTTTATGCCTTTTCGGGCTTTTCTGTATATAATATCTTCTTCAATCATTTCCACGAGCCGCTTATATTTTTCCCGCTTTTACTTTTGTCTTTTGAGTATCTTATAACCGAAAGACGCCGTGGATTTTTTGCGCTTATGGTCTGTATATGCGCCGTTACAAACTATTTCTTCTTTGTCGGAATGATGGTTTTCGGTGTTATATATATGTTCGTAAGACTGATATCGAAGGCAGTAAGACCTCATTGGAGTCTAATACTCTGGACGGTATTTGAGGTGGTGCTTGGTATAGGCCTTGCGGCATTTATGCTTTTGCCGTCATACCTTGCTATCTCGGATTCCTCAAGGGTAGATAATATTACTCTCGGCTGGAATTCTTTACTCTACGGTAAGGAAAGCATTTATGCTAACATCATTGAAATATTTTTCTTCCCGCCCGATCTTCCCGCACGTCCCGTTATGTTCCCCAAGGCAGATGTCAAGTGGTCGTCGCTTGGCGCATGGATGCCTGTATTCAGTATGGTCGGCGTTTTTGCTTATTGCGGCGCAAAAGAGAAGAGTTGGCTCAAGAGGGTAATTGTTACCTGTGCGGTAATGGCCTTTGTACCTGTGCTTAATTCTGCTTTTTACGCCTTTAACGATGCCTATTATGCCAGATGGTTTTATATGCCGATACTTATGATGTGTCTTGCTACCGTTATGGCGGTGGAGGATAGCCGAATAGAATGGAAAAAGGCATTTTTAAGGGTGTCGGGTATAACCCTGCTTATAACAGCGGTTATAGGTCTTTTCCCGCAGTTTGATGCCGATAATGAGGACGCAGAGCTTGTAATCGGCCTGTTTACCGATCCCGAAAACCAGATGTATGTGGTCAGGTTTATCGTAACCTGTGCTATCGCAATCGGAGCCCTTGTTGCATTGGGCTTTGCTTTAAGGCAAAGGAAGAAGAACCTTAACAGGTTTTTGCAGACCGCCCTTATTCTTGTCGCAGTATTCTCAATAGGCTACGCAAACTTCTTTATATCTTCGGGAAAGAGCCATTCCTACAGCAATACCGAGATGATAGATAACCTTATAGAAAATGATATACAGCTTGAAGAGGATAGGGATAATTACCGAATTGACGTTTATTCGGGAGTAGATAATACGGCAATGTTTTTAGGATACTCGAGCATAAACTGCTTCCATTCTATAGTACCCTCCTCGGTTACCGAGTTCTATGAATTTGTCGGGGAGGAGAGAGGTGTGGCGAGTAGACCTACCACCGATTCTTACCCCATAAGACCTCTGCTTTCGGTAAAATATCTGCTTCAAAGAGCAGATGGGGAAGGCTTTACAAACCCCGAAACCGAAAAAAATAAAATGGTCGGATACGAGCTTATAGGAGAAGATGTTGGCTTTAAGATATATGAAAATAAAAACTATATACCCTACGGATTTTCCTACGACACATTTGTAAGTTATGAGGAAATAAAGGACTATTCGGATGCAAACAAGGCAAAAATGCTCCTTAAAGCGATACTGCTCAGTGATGAACAGATTGAAAAATACCGACATATGTTTAAAAGCCTTGATGAAAAGTATGAAAAAAATGACAGGTATTTATATTTTTCCGACGACGAAATGGAACGTGATTGCGAGGAGTTAAGAGCCACTGCCGCAACCCTCTTTGAAACAGGTAAAAACAGCTTTAGTGCGACAGTCGAAAGGAATGAGGGAACTCTGGTCTTTTTCTCAATTCCCTATGAAGAGGGTTGGACCGCCTATGTTAACGGCCAAAAGGCAGAGATAGAAAAGGTAAATGTCGGCTTTATGGCTGTAGCGGTAGGAGAAGGTATAAGCAATATCGAATTCAGGTACGAAACACCGGGGCTCGATACAGGACTTATAATTTCGGCAATATCGGTCGTTATTCTGGTGGCATATGTTCTTCTTTTTATAAGGGAGAAAAAACCGACCGACTGCTTCCCTGAGGGAGATGAGCTACTCCAGCTTTGGCAAGATCAGCAGATAGAAGAGCTGTATGAGAATGAAGAGGAATCTGATACCCAAGACATAGAAACCGAATAATGAAAAGCAAAACGGCAGATACCGAAATATCTGCCGTTTGTTATTTGTATTATTAGCTTAACTTTTCATAGATTTCAGCAAAGTCTTCGCTGATTTTTACCCTTTCAGACTCTTTTCCGCTGACTACAGCCTTTGCTTTTGCGAGGGAAGAGTCGAGCGAGTTTAAGTCGTCTACAAATTTCTGCGAAGCCGAAACTATCTGCTTTGTAATATCACGCAGAGAATCCTCGGTCTGTTCAATATTTGAAAGACGAAGACGTGTTTGCTCGTTTATGATATCAGCATTTTCTTCGGCTCGGTCTACAATCGACTTTGCGCTTGATTTCGAAACCATATAAAGTCTGCCTATCTTTCGGCTTAAGGATTCTATTTCTTCTGCCTTTTCCCTAAAAGCATTAAGTTCTTCTGAAAGGCGGCTGTTTTCTGAAGAGAGTTCAACATTATTTTTAAGAGCCTCGTTAAAATCGTTCTTCAGACTAGAAAGCTCCTCGTTTAAAGCGGTTATCTTTTCATTAAGAGAAGCCGACAATATTTTCATTTCGGCATCCTTTTTATGCACATATTCAAATACATCATCACGGTTGAAGCCTAAAAAACTTGTCCTGAATTCAACAGCCATAACGCACCTCCGATACATTCAGTTAAATCATTATAACAGAAGATTCGGCATTTTACAACAAAAAAATGAAATGATGCTATTTTATGCATATTATCCTTGAAATATGCATAAAAATATTATATTATATACTGTGTATATATATCCTTACGAGAGGTGCCTTATGACAAGAAAAGAAGCAAGAGAACAGGCATTTGTGCTGCTGTTTCAAAATACCTTTAAAAACGAAAGCCTAGATGAGCTTTTAGAGGTAGAAAAGGAAAACGGTGCATACTGCGAAGATGAGTATTGCGCAAGAGCGGTAGAAACTGCTCTTGAAAATATTGAAGTTCTGAATGAAACCGTTTCAAAATATGCAAAGGGCTGGAGCCTTCAGAGAATCTCGAGGGTTGCGATCTCTGCATTAAGACTGGCTCTTACAGAGATAATGTATTTTGACGATATTCCCGAAGCGGCATCGGTAAATGAGGCTGTCGAGCTTGTGAAAAAATATGCAACACAGGACGATGCGGCATTTGTTAACGGAATCCTCGGTTCTTATCTGAGAGAAAAAGACTGATGACGCCGACACAGATAACCGTCAGTCAGCTGAACCTTTACATACGCTCTCTTATCGAGTCGGACGACCGTCTGGCTTTTGTCAGGGTAAGCGGCGAAATATCAAATTATAAACTGCACTATTCGAGCGGACATATCTACTTTACACTGAAGGACACCAATTCTGCTATCAAGTGCGTTATGTTCAGATCAAATGCACAAAGGCTTAAGTGTGAGCTTAAGGACGGGATGAAGGTGGTTTGCTCGGGCAGAGTTTCGGTTTTTGAACGTGACGGAGCCTATCAGCTTTATGCAGAGGATATAATTCCTGACGGCGAGGGCGACCTGATGGCAGCCCTAGAAAAGATAAAATCAAAGCTTGATGCCGAAGGACTTTTTGAGCAGAGCAGAAAGAAAAGTCTTCCAAAATTCCCAAACACCGTAGCCGTTATAACCTCCGATACAGGCGCTGCAGTAAGGGATATTTTCAATGTCCTTTCACGCAGATGGCCGCTGTCAAGGGTTGTGCTTTGTCCCGCTCTGGTTCAGGGAGCAGAGGCGCCAAAAAGCCTTATTGGCGCTCTTGATGAGGTAATAAAAAAGGCAGGTGCCGATGTTATTATAATCGGCAGAGGCGGCGGCTCAATAGAGGACCTTTGGTGCTTTAATGATGAGAAACTGGCCAGAAAAATTGCCGATTGTCCTATACCCGTTATATCTGCGGTGGGTCACGAAACCGACTTTACAATCTGTGACTTTGTGGCTGATATGAGAGCTCCGACACCCTCTGCGGCGGCAGAACTTGCCGTTCCTGATATTGAGGAGATAAAGGGGTCGGTTGCGGGGTATGAGAATCTTTTTAAAATGAGAACAAGGGCAATAGTTTCGCTTTGTGATGCAAGGCTTTCGGCGATAAATGCTTCCGTTCAGTTTAAAAGGCCGACAGAATTTCTGACCGATAGCCGTGCGGATATGATACAAAAACTGAAAACGAGGCTACAGAATTCCTTTGAAAAAAGTCTTTCACAAAAGGAAAAGGCCTTTGTTTATACGGCGGCAAAATTGGATTCATTAAGCCCCCTTAAAACAATGGCAAGAGGATATCTTGCGGCAGACAAAGAGGGTGTGCCCCTAAAAAGCGTCCAAGATGTTACGGTTGGTGACAGTTTACATTTAAGATTTGTCGACGGAAGTGCCGAGTGTACCGTAACCGATATTAAAGGAGAATAACAATGGATAAAAATATAAGCTTTGAAGAAGCGTATACTAAACTTGAACAGATTGCCGAAAGGCTCGAAAACAGTGAAGTATCTCTCGACGAATCAATAGCCCTTTTTGAAGAGGGAATCAAGCTTTCAAAATACTGTAACGAGGTGCTTGAAAAGGCAAAGCACAAGATTGAGATATTAGAGGGCAAAGCGGAGGATATCGGATGATAGAGGAAAAGATTAAGGCCTTTGCAGCCTCTTTCGAGGATAAGATAAGCCGTATCTTTGAAAAGAACAGAAAAGAGTATGAAATTGTGGCTGAGGCTATGAAATACAGTCTGTCAGACGGCGGAAAAAGACTTAGGCCCTTTCTTGTGGAGCAATTTTACACCCTTTGCGGTGGCAAGAAAGATGCGGCGCAAAACTTTGAGCTTGCGATAGAGTGTATTCATACCTATTCCCTTATCCACGACGACCTTCCCTGTATGGATGATGATGATATGAGAAGAGGAAGGCCCTCCTGTCACAAGAAGTTTGGCGAAGCCAACGCTCTTCTTGCGGGAGACGCCCTTTTAACCTATGCTTTTGAAATTGCGGCAAATACCGAGGGAATACCTGCCGAGCGTGTAGTTAAGGCAATAAGACTTTTAGCTTATTATGCAGGAATTGACGGAATGATAGGCGGACAGACGGTCGATTTGGAAAGCGAAAGCAAGAAGGATATTGATATCGAAACCGTCAGGCTTATCTGCTCACTTAAGACAGGAGCTCTTTTAAAGGCTTCGTGTCTTATAGGCTGTACACTGGCAGGAGCAGATGACCAACAGCTCAGGGCTGCAGAGGAGTATGCCGAGAATGTCGGAGTAGCCTTTCAGATAATGGACGATATTCTCGATATAACAGGCGATGAGAAAAAACTTGGCAAACCGCTTCACAGTGACACCGATAATGAGAAATCTACTTTTGTTTCTCTTCTGGGTATAGAAAGGTGTAAAGCCGAGGTTAAATTACTTACCAAAAGGGCAAAATCCGCCCTTAGTATTTTCGGACAAGATGCAAAGGATTTAGAGGAACTTGCCGATTACCTTTGCACCAGAGATTATTAGTTAAGATCTAGCTTTAAAATCAGGCTTACGCTAGTAGCGTTTGCAGTTAAGGAAAGTTGATATTTTGGATTTTAAATATTTAGGAAAGATAAACAGTCCCGAGGAGCTTAAAAAACTTAATAATAAAGAGGCAGAGCTTCTTTGTGAGGAGATACGGGAGGAACTTATCAATACCGTTTCTCAAAACGGAGGGCATCTGGCATCAAATCTCGGTATCGTAGAACTGACAGTCGCTCTGCACAGGGTTTTCTCCTCACCGGAGGACCCCATTATTTTCGACGTAGGGCACCAGTGCTATCCCCATAAAATGCTGACCGGACGTTACGACCGTTTTCGTACTATTCGTACCGAAGGCGGCTTGTCGGGTTTTATGCGTCCCGATGAAAGTGAACACGATCCCTTTGTAACAGGCCACGCCAGTAATTCACTTGCGGCGGCCTACGGTATTTACAATGCCAAAAAACTGCAGGGCAAGGATTGCTTTGGCGTTGCGGTAATCGGGGACGGCGCTATGACAGGCGGACTTGCGCTCGAAGCGCTTAATAATATAGGCGCAAGTTCAAAAAATTTTATTGTAGTTCTCAATGATAACAAAAT
Source organism: Acutalibacteraceae bacterium (assembly GCA_045537915.1). Taxonomy (GTDB): domain Bacteria; phylum Bacillota; class Clostridia; order Oscillospirales; family Acutalibacteraceae; genus SFWF01. Next base: position 111,931 of record JAZSQK010000011.1, on the reverse strand, counting down.
GTCAATATCGGGCAATGTAGGCTCGGTATCAGCCCATTTAAGTAAGATAAGAACAAAACCCGGATATTATGTATTCAAGGGGTTAACCCAAAGGGCTTTGAGAAAAATACCCCTTATAGGACGGGGACTCTACAGTTTTGCTTCAAAGCTTAAAAGAGCACTTAAAAATGTTATCTATCGTGACAGCTTGTTTGAGGGACTGGGCTTTAAATATTTAGGTCCTGTTGACGGTCACGATTTAGAAGAGCTTGAGAATGTTTTGCAGATAGCAAAAAGTCTGGATAAGCCCTGTATTGTACACACAATGACGGTTAAGGGAAAGGGCTTTGCCCTCGCCGAGAACGAGCCGTCTGACTATCACGGCGTTTCGGCATTTGATATAAATAATGGCGTTATAAAGGCAAATACTGATTTTTCGCAGATATGCGGCAAAACCCTTTGCGAGCTTGCCGAAAAGGACGGTAAAATATGCGCAATTACGGCGGCAATGGGCAGCTCAACGGGACTTTCGGAATTTTCAGAGCGCTATCCCGAACGATTTTTTGATGTCGGCATTGCCGAGGAGTATGCCACAACCTTTGCCGCAGGTCTGGCAAAGGGCGGTATGAAGCCGTATTTTGCGGTTTACAGCACCTTTTTACAAAGGGCGTATGATGAAATAATACACGATACCGCAATAGAAGGGCTTCCTGTGCGCTTTCTTGTTGACAGATCAGGAATAGTAGGGGAGGACGGGGAAACCCATCAGGGCGTTTTTGATGTTGCCTTTCTTACTTCCATACCGGGAATGACAATTTATTCTCCCGCAAGCTATAAAGAACTTGAGGGACTTATAAGGACATCTGCCGATAGCGACAAGATGATCGCAATACGCTATCCGAGAGGCAAAGAGGAAATAAGCTTCGATTTTTCTAAAGCCGATTTTACAGTTTTTAAAAATGAGGGTAAAATAGCGGTTGTTTCATACGGCAGACTTTCCTCAGATATGCTAAAGGCGCAGTCTGCGTTTAATTCAAAGGGTATAAAGGTTGACTTTATTAAGCTCAACAAAATATTCCCGATAAGTGAAAAACTCATCGATACCTTAAGCCAATATAAAAAGCTTCTTTTCTTTGAGGAAGGAATAAAAAACGGCTCGGTGTCGGAGCATATTGCGGCAAGACTTGGCAGACCCTGTCGCATAACGGCAATAGAAGAGGAGTTTATTAAGGGTATGTCGGTAAAAGCGGCCCTTAAATTAAACCATCTTGATTTGGCTTCAATCATCGAAATAATTGAGAGTGAGATATAAAAATGGCTCAGAAACAAAGACTTGACGCCGCTGTGTTTGAAGCGGGTTTTGCCGAAAGCAGAGAAAAGGCAAAGGCCTATATAATGGCAGGTCAGGTATATGTAAACAATCAAAAATCGGATAAACCAGGAACAACCGTAAAGCCCGACGATATAATCGAGGTTAGGGGCGCCGCTTTAAAATATGTCAGCCGTGGCGGCCTTAAGCTCGAAAAGGCGGTAAACAGCTTCGGCTTTTCATTGGAGGATAAAGTCTGCGCCGATATAGGTGCGTCGACAGGCGGCTTCACCGACTGTATGCTTCAAAACGGCGCAAAAAAGGTCTATGCTATAGATGTCGGATACGGTCAACTTGCCTGGAAACTCCGCACAGACCAAAGAGTTGTAAATCTAGAGCGCACAAATTTCAGATATGTTACAAAGGAACAAATACCCGATGAGCTTGATTTTTGCTCGGTTGATGTTTCTTTTATTTCTCTGTCCATAATTGTGCCTGTAATGCGCACCTTAATGAAGGAAAACGGCCAGGCAGTTTGCCTTATCAAGCCACAGTTTGAGGCGGGAAGGGATAAGGTCGGCAAAAAGGGAGTGGTCAGAGATATCGAAGTACATAAAGAGGTTGTTGAAAGAATAACGGCTTTAATGCTCGATATCGGATTTTCAGTAAAAAATCTGGATTATTCCCCAATTAAAGGGCCTGAAGGCAACATTGAATATTTAATTCATATTATGAAAACAGATAAACCCGAAATGTTGTGTGAGGTAACCCCTGCCGATGTGGTGGAGCTGTCACATAACGAGTTGAAAGGGGAGTAGATATGAAGATAGCTATAATTCCTAATATGGAAAAAAGCGGAGCTGCCGAAATAGTTAAAGCCGTTGTTAAAAGACTTAAAGATGGCGGCGCAGAGGTCTATATGTCCCAAAGCGGATTTAACACAAATCTTGTGCAGGAAGATATGCTGTATGAAATCTGCGATATAATAATTACCGTCGGTGGCGACGGAACCCTTATCAGATATGCTAAAAATGCCGCAGTTCATTCAAAGGCAGTGCTTGGAATAAATGCGGGAAGGTTGGGCTTTCTGGCTGATGTCGAGAGGGATAGATTAGACCTTCTTGACAGACTTTGCAAGGGGGATTATGAGGTATCCTACCGTCTAATGCTCGAGGCAAAGGTCTATTCGGGAGAAAAACTTATAGCCGAGCAAATAGCCCTAAACGATGCGGTATTAGCACCTGGTGGAATTGCAAGGCTGCTCGACCTTGAGGTTAAAATCTCCGACGACACTATAAGCTACAGGGCCGACGGAGTCATCGTCTCAACCCCGACAGGCTCTACGGCATATTCAATGTCGGCGGGCGGACCAATTATCGACCCTTCGGTCAGGTGCATGTCGGTAACCCCAATTTGCTCTCATTCGCTTACCGCAAGACCGATTATAGTCGATCAGGAGAGCCTTCTTGAAATTAAACTTCCAAACGGCTCCGACCAAAAGGCAATATTCTCGCTTGACGGCAGATTTTGCTGTGAGGTTGACAAGGACACGGTAATAACGGTAAGAAGGGCGCCCTTTGATGCAAAGCTTATAAACCTTAGCGGTAACGCCATATATAAGACCTTATCTTTGAAATTTTAAGAGGTAGGAAAGATGAAAAACAAAAGACAGGAAAAAATTCTTGAGCTTATTAAAAACGAGGTAATCACAACACAGGATGAGCTTCAGGATGCGCTTTACAATATGGGGTTTAAGGTAACACAGTCTACCGTTTCCAGAGATATAAAGGAGTTGCGCATAGTCAAGGCACAGGACAAGGAGGGCGTTTACCGATACCTTGTTGCAGGAACCTCTCCTGTAAACTACAGCCACGATCACTATGAGGAAATGTTTTCACGCTGTGCGGTAGATGTTCTTTATTCGATGAATACCGTAATAATAAAATGCTATCCCGGTATGGCTTCTTCTGCCTGTGTCGCTCTGGACAAGCTTTTCAGTGATGCGGTACTCGGCTCCCTTGCGGGTGATGATACCGTTTTTGCGGTAACGGCGGGAGAACAGGATTCAATTATACTGACAAGAAAACTCAAAAAACTCATTTAGAAGGGTATAAGGTATGCTTAAATACATACACATTGAGAATATAGCGGTCATAGAAAAGGCCGAAATAGAGGTTTTGTCGGGGTTTAATGCGCTAACAGGAGAAACGGGCGCAGGAAAGAGTATTGTAATAGATTCTCTCAATGCGGTGCTCGGAGAAAGAACCTCAAAGGAGCTTATCCGTGATTCTGCCGAGAGGGCGGTTGTGTCTGCGGTATTTGGAGATTTGTCTAAGGCAAGTCTTAAAAATCTGCGTGACAACGGCTTTGATGTTGACGAGGACGGAAATCTGGTGGTTCAGAGGATTCTCTCCAGAGGAGCCTCGGGCAGCATCAAGATAAACGGTCAGCCGACAACGGCTACCGTGCTTCGTGAGGTTGCAAAAACCCTTGTAAACATTCACGGTCAGCACGACAGTCAGATGCTACTGAACCCCGAAAACCATTATATTTATTTAGACCTTTTAGCTTCAAATGAGCAACTGCTCCAGGAATATTCTGCAGCATATAAAAGATTTAATGAAGTTCGGCGCAGAATTCGTGAGCTTGAGGCCGATGAGGATAGTAAATTAGCCAGAATTGACCTTTTGCAGTATCAGATTAAAGAGCTTGAAGATGCAAATATTCTGTCGGGCGAGACCGAAGCGCTTAAGGAAAAAAGGGAAGAAATAAGGTCCTTTGAAAAAAATGCAGCTGCACTTAATGAGTGTATTTTGAGTCTGGCGGGTTCGGATGAAACGGCAGGTGCCGTCTCACTGACACTTGGGACAGTTAAAATGCTCGAGCGTTCAAAAATTCAGCAGCTTGAAGCTACAACAGCCGAACTCCAAAAGGCGCTCGATCAGCTTTATACGGTACAGGATGCAATCCGTTCTTTCCTTGAAAACTGCCCCTATTCAGAGGAGGAGAGGGAAAAGACAAATGACCGTCTTGACCTTATAAACCGACTTTCTGCAAAGTACGGCGGCAGTGAGCAAAGCATAATTGACTACCTTGATAAAGCAAGAGCAGAGCTGGACGCCATCAAGACCGACGAAAAGGAGCTAGAATACTTGTCTGAAGAACTGACTGAGGTACAGCAAAGACTTGTTGATGCGGGAGAAAGGCTTTCCTTATCAAGACAAAAAACGGCAGATATCTTTGCCCAAAAGGTCTGTGAGGCGCTTTCGTCGATGGATATGAGCAATGTCCGTTTTATCGTTGATATAAAAAAGGGAAAATATACCCGTGTCGGCTGTGATGAGGTTGAGTTTCTTATCTCTGCAAATGCAGGAGAATCGGTAAAGCCCTTAAGCCGAGTTGCCTCGGGAGGAGAGCTCTCGAGGGTTATGCTTGCGATAAAGAGCACAATAGCCCATAAGGATAATGTAGATACTCTCATATTCGACGAAATAGATACGGGAATAAGCGGCCGAGCCGCCTCCAAGGTTGCCTTAAAACTTCGACAGGTTGCCGAGCAACGTCAGGTCGTCTGCGTTACCCATTTAGCCCAGATAGCCGCTGCGGCCGAGGGACATTTCCTTATAGAAAAAAGCACTAAGGACGGCAGAACCTACACGGGTGTTAAACTGCTTGAGGGCGATGAACGTGTAGAGGAGATAGCCAGAATAATGTCAGGCACCGACACAACCAAAACAACATTAGATTCCGCAAAGGAACTGTTAGATAGGAGTAGAAATTAAAATGACACTTTTTGAAGAACTGAAAGCAAGAGGCCTGATTGCACAGGTCACAAACGAGGAAGAAATAAGCAATATGGTAAATAACGGTAAAGCCACATTCTATATCGGCTTTGACCCTACCGCCGATAGCCTTCATGTCGGTCACTTTATGGCACTTTGCCTTATGAAGAGACTCCAGATGGGTGGAAACAAGCCTGTTGCCCTTATCGGTGGCGGTACTGGATATATCGGAGACCCCTCGGGCAGAACCGATATGAGAAATATGCTGACCCCCGAAACAATTCAGCATAACTGTGACTGCTTTAAAGAGCAGATGTCTAAGTTTATTGAGTTCGGCGAGGGCAAGGCGCAGATGGTTAATAATGCAGATTGGCTCTTGAAGCTAAACTATATTGAGCTTCTTCGTGAGGTTGGCGCTTGCTTCTCGGTTAACAATATGCTCAGAGCCGAATGCTATAAGCAGAGAATGGAAAAGGGACTCTCTTTCTTAGAGTTTAACTATATGATTATGCAGTCCTACGACTTCTATTATCTCTTTAAGGAATACGGCTGTAATATGCAGTTTGGCGGCGACGATCAGTGGTCCAATATGCTTGGCGGAACTGAACTTATCCGTAAAAAGCTTGGTAAAGACGCCCACGCAATGACCATAACACTTCTCCTCAATTCTGAGGGTAAGAAGATGGGTAAAACCGCAAACGGCGCAGTTTGGCTCGATGCCAACAAGACCTCTCCCTATGATTTCTATCAGTATTGGAGAAATGTAGACGATGCAGATGTTATCAAGTGTATGAAGATGCTGACCTTCCTGACACTCGAAGAAATCGCAGAGTATGAGAAATTAGAGGGTAGTGAACTAAATAAGGCTAAAGAGGTTCTTGGATTTGAGCTTTGCAAGATGATTCACGGCGAAGAGGAAGCTGTTAAGGCACAAAATGCAGCACGAGCACTCTTTACAGCCGGTGCAGACGACGCTAATATGCCGTCAACCGAGCTTAGCGCCGATGACCTTACCGATGGCGCAATCGGAATTTTAGATCTAATGAATAAGGGCGGACTTATTGCTTCGAACGGAGAGGGAAGACGTCTTGTTCAACAGGGTGGCGTTTCGGTCGACGGCGAAAAGGTAACCGACCCCGCAACAAAGATTACTGAAGAAATGCTCAAAAACGGAGTAGTAATCAAAAAAGGAAAGAAAGTTTTCCACAAGTTCACAGTATAAAACTAAAAGAGCTACTCGAAAGAGTAGCTCTTAATTTATTTTTTAACCTTTTCTTTTTTGACCTTCTCCATATGAAGCTTGAATATTTCTTCGGTTGCGAGAGAAAGCTTGGTAACAACATTTTGTTTTACGGGGTAGCAGTAGAAGGAATCCTTTTCGGTCGAAATATCAATACAGTCCTCAGGTCTGAGATAGCAGTAATCATATTCGATATGCACACCATACATTCCCGACGGATGACGCTCTATCTCATATTTCTCTCCGTTATACTCTCCTGTCAGAACAAAACCTCGCTCACGGTCATGAGTAAGCTTACCTTGACCAAGCTTTTCAAATTTCATACATCTCGGCAGGGAATAGACCTCAACCTCGTCGCAGAAGGAGTACTCTCCTCGCTCAATTTCTGCCCTGACCTGACTGCGTTCCCATTCATACCAATCAGGAATATGTGAAAACTCGGTTTTTCCCGTTTCGGCACGAAGCTCTCCAAGCTCGGTCATCTCCCAAACCTTGCCGCACTTTTTACAAAAAAGCTTTGTGCCCTCACTTGCCATATCCTCGGCCTTACAAGCAGGACACTGATAAAGTATTTTGTGAAGTCCTTCGGCTCTGAATGGCTCATCGATTACAATATTCTGCTCCTTCTGCCATTTGTATTCATCATACTCCATAGCAGTCTTGATTTTTTCATTGATTTCCTGAGCCGAAAGGGCAGCAACCTCCTCGGCAGTTAAAATTTTTGTGAGAGTGGTGTAAAGAGGAACATTTTTACGGGGTTTTCTGTAATTCCAGAAAGGAGTATAAAGATAATTCCCGTGATGAAGCATCACAACAACAGGCACCTTCATCATCTTAACGAGCTTTCCGAGAGAATCGGGAAGAATGGCCGTAGTGCCACAGGGAGAGTAACGAGCCTCGGGATACATACAAAGCACGTCGCCTTTCTGTAACACCCTCTTAATAGACTTAATAAGATGAATATCGGTAGTGAACTTTCTTTTGCAGATACAACCGAGTAATTCCATAAGCCATGGGCGGCGGTAGTATCCGTCAACAGTTGCAACATTATTTACTCTGTGCGGAAAGGTAGCCACAGCCGAAAGCTCAAAGTCAATAAAATACATATGATTTGAAAGCAAAATATAGGGAGGTTTTAAACCTTCCATATTAAATTTCTCAATTTTATATTTAGGACCGAACATAAGGGCCACCTTGCTGACGATGTAAAGCAAAAAGGTCATTATCCTCGGCTGACGTATCGGATATTTCGCAGTATTGTAATACTTTTTCTTTTTATAATTCACTTCCATGAAAAATTCTCCTCAAACAAATTGGGGTTGCCGCTTTTTATAGTATAACCGAAAACACCTAATAGGGCAATAAAAAAAGACATTGCACAGCTGCAATGTCTTTTTCTGTTATTGTCCCAATACTGATAATTCTAGTCTATTTCTTTCATTTTAAATATCCAACGTATCATATATGGGTCTGTATATCCGTATGCGATGTAGATATCTCCGTTTTTCTGCTCAAGCAGGTAGGCTTGCCAACCAAGTTCATAGTTTATAACTCTGAATGCGTTGTAGTTATTTTTACGAAGTGCCTCTGCCGAATACCCACTGTCCCAAAGTGAATTGCCGAGCATCTCATCCCACATAGGTTTTGAAAGCTTAAACGACTCGAGCTCACCGATATCGGTCCACTGTGAATAAGAGGTTGACTTTGCTATAGCATTTGTAAGCAAATGGCAGTTATCGTCACTTATCATAAATTCGGGTATATGCTCATCGGTATAGATTACGGATGAAAAAGAACCTTCCTCAAACACCATATTTTCTCCTCGGTAGACCTTGCCTACAAAGGAGAAACGGCGGTCAATTTTAAAATCTACATAGGCGCAATGTTTTTCCTTTGAGGTGTCCTCGCTGAACCAGAACCAGCTTTCAAGTCGGTAGCTTCCGTTTTGACTTATGTCGTAATAGTCAAGATTAAAGGTGTGGACACTTTCGCCACCGGGCAGTATTCCGTAGGCCGGCAGATTCCAGGCCATATTTTCTTTAACCTCTAATTCCTCGTTGCTTTTAAAAAGGCTATAGAGTTCGCCAAAACATAGAGTTTTATCGGTCTTGTTAGTCCACTTTACCTCAATGTGCGGGAATTCTTCATTTATTGTAGCCGAAACGACCTCGAAAACAACACCGCCGTATTCAGCTCCTGCAGAGGTTCCGACTATACCGTAGTTTTCCGATACCCATTTATCCTTTGGGTTAGTAAGAAAGCAAACAGCAACCGCAATACAAAGGATGAGGGAAACCGCCACTACCCAGAAAGTAGGCTTTTTATAATTCAATACCGATTTGATCCTACTTTTTACCTCCGTTTCACCAAAGGCAAGGGGACAGGCTGCAAGTATTTTTCTTGGAACGCTACAGTTTATAAGTGCAGTCGAATAGTCTTTTTTGATCTCACTGCCGAAATACGAGATTACCTTTTCATCGCAGGCAAGTTCAATATCTTTACAAAGCAGAATATAAGCTGCCCAGAGCAATGGATTGAACCAATATACCGAAAGCAACAAAAATCCGAGCGGCTTCCAAATATGGTCACGGCGTACAAGATGCGATCTTTCGTGGGCCACAACAAATTCACGGTCACTATTATTCATTGAAGAGGGGAGATATATCCGAGGCCACGCTATGCCGAGAATAAATGGTGTGTCAACACGGTCACAGATATAGATATTATCTTCAAACAAAACGGCTTCACGTACTTTGAATTTAATCCTTATATAGCTTACTGTGGTATAGGTAAGCAAAGCGACTAAACCTACTATCCATAATATAGATGCAATAAATAAAATAATCTGTACGGGGTTAACACTTGCTGTCGGATCGGGGGCAAGCTCTGATGAGATTATCGGGTTTACAGTATTGTTCAAAAGGGGAACTCCGCTGTGAATCGTCGGAACTTTGGAATAAACTATATCCGGTGGCACCGTTTCACTGCTAGGCAAAAGGCTGAGTACACTTTCAATATTGAAAGGGAATATAAGCCTTATTCCGACAAAAGCCCATAAAATACATCGAATGTATTTCGGAGCCTTATAGAGTATAGGGCGCAGAATGATAACGGCAAGAGCAACCCAACCTGCGTTTATACTCATATTAAGGAGTTTAAGAAATATATCAGACATAATCATTTCTCCTCATACTCGACGACGAGTCGACGAAGCTCATCGACCTCTTCTGCAGAGAGCTTTTTGTTTCTTGTAAAAGCAGCAAGAAAGGCTGGCAGAGAGCCGTCAAAGGTTTCTTCAACAAACCTCTCGCTCTGCATAGAATAAAATTTTGCCTTCGATATAAGAGAGGTAACGGTGCCCTTTTCATTTTGAAAGAGCCCCTTGTCACAAAGCCTCTTGAGCACGGTGTAGGATGTTGTTTTCTTCCAACCGAGTACCTTTTCTGCAAGGAGGGACAGCTGCGAAGAGCTCATCGGCTCGTTTTCCCATATTATTTCGGCAAATCGGCTTTCAACCGTGCCGAGAGTAATATCCTTCATATCATTTCCTCCGTTCTACAGCTTGTAGTACAATTGTATTCTACATTATGTAGAATGGTTTGTCAAGCAAAAACTCACTGTCTGAAAGAACAGTGAGTTTAGCTTATAATGTAATCACATCATTCATATCGTAAAAACCTGCACCTTTACCCTTCATAAAAAGGGCGGCTTTAACGGCTCCAAGTGCAAAAACCTCACGGCTGGATGCGTGGTGGCTAAGGGTAATGACCTCATCGTGACCGGCAAAGATAACATCGTGTTCTCCGACAATGTTACCGCCTCTTACCGAGTGAATGCCAATCTGTTTAGACGGTCTTTTTTCTCTCTTTGAGTGACGGTCAAACTCGTAGCTGAGCTCATTGTTAAAAACATCGTTTATTGCATCTGCAAGCATAACCGCAGTGCCCGAGGGAGCGTCTAGCTTCTGGTTGTGGTGTTTTTCAACAATTTCCACATCGAAGGAATCGCCAAGTACCGATGCGGCCTTTTTAGCAAGAGAAACAAGCAGATTTACACCGAGCGACATATTAAAGGTAAAGAATATCGGAGCAGTTTTCGAGGCTTCTCTGATTTTTGCGGTCTGCTGGGCAGAATATCCCGTAGTTGCCAGAACGGCGGGTATATTATTTTTCTTTACAAAATCGAGAATGCTGTCAAGTAGGGAAGGATGAGAGAAATCGATAAGAACATCGGCTTTCACATCAACTGCGCCGATGGTTGCAAATACGGGATAGTCAGAAGCGGCCAAGGTGTTTATATCAACACCGGCAACTATTCTGCAATCCTCTCTTTTTTTAACGGCTTCGGTAATAAACCGTCCCATTCTGCCGTTTGCTCCACAGAGAACAATATCTGTCATTTTTAAACTTCCTAAATCTTAATTTATATAAGCTTAAACTTCTTAAGCTCGTTTTTGAGAACTGCCTTTGTGCCCTCCTCCATAGGAGTCATCGGCAATCTTACAGGGCCCATATCCATACCCATAAGATTCATAGCTTCCTTAACGGGAATGGGGTTGACCTCAATAAATAGGGCATCAATAAGGGAGGAAAGCTCAATCTGCATTTTAGCGGCGCCCTCGAGGTCGCCCTTCAGCATTTTGTCACACATTTCGACAGTTTCCTTCGGCATAACATTCGAAAGAACCGAAATAACACCCTTGCCGCCAAGCGCCATAATGGGAATTATCTGGTCGTCATTACCCGAATAAATATCGAGCTTATCTCCACACAAAAGTCTGGTCTTTACAACCGAAGATATATCTCCGTTGGCCTCTTTAATAGCAACAATGTTAGGAACATCTGCAAGCTTTGCGTATGTTTCAGGCTTTATATTGACACCTGTTCTGGAGGGAACATTGTAAAGTATAATCGGGAGAGAAACCCTCTGGGCAATGTACTTGTAGTGGGCAACAAGTCCCGATTGGGTAGCCTTGTTGTAGTAAGGTGTAACAAGAAGCAGAGCATCTGCACCTACCTCTTCTGCCTCTTTTGCAAGAGCGGCGGCACAGGCGGTATCATTACTTCCTGCACCTGCTATTATTTTAACCCTTCCTGCAGTGTGCTTAACAGCAAACTCAATAACCTTTGAGTGCTCCTCAAGTGTCATTGTAGCAGACTCTCCTGTCGTTCCGCATATAACGAGTGCTGGGACACCCGCCTCAATCTGCTCATCAATTAGTCTGCCAAGACGGTCAAAATTGATAGAACCATCCTCATTCATCGGGGTAACGAGAGCGGTAGCAACGCCTTTGAAAATAGTATTTTTCATTATACTCAACCTCAAATAAAATTAGTCCATATACCCCTTAGCGCAAAGCAGCTCCGCAAGTAAAACAGCGCCGCCGGCTGCGCCACGTAGGGTATTATGAGAAAGACAAACAAACTTGTAATCATACTGACTGTCGGGACGTAAACGACCGACCGATACTGCCATTCCGCCCTCAAGCTCACGCTGAAGTTTGGTCTGGGGCATATTGTCCTCGGTGAAATAATGTAAGAATTGCTTGGGTGCGCTGGGGAGTTCGAGCTTTTGGGGCTCTCCCGAAAAATCTGCCCACTTTTTGAGAATTTCTTCCCTAGAGGGCTTTTTATCAAAGGTTACGAAAACCGCAGCCATATGACCGTCGGAAACCGGAACACGCAGACACTGAGCTGTGAACTTGGGACTGTCGGCAAGGGCAATCTTATCTGACTCAACCTTACCCCAAATCTTAAGAGGCTCACGCTCACTCTTTTCCTCCTCGCCGCCGATAAAGGGGATAACATTATCCACCATTTCGGGCCAACGCTCAAAGGTTTTTCCTGCGCCCGAGATTGCCTGATAGGTGCAAACGAGAACATTCTTTACACCGAACTCATCAAGGGGATAAAGGGCGGGAACATAGCTCTGGAGAGAGCAGTTGGATTTTACCGCAACAAAGCCTCGCTTTGTACCCAGACGCTTTCTCTGAGCCTCAATAATAGCGGTGTGGTCGGCATTTATTTCGGGAATAATCATAGGAACATCATCGGTAAAACGATGAGCCGAGTTGTTTGAAACAACAGGACACTCTAATTTTGCGTATGCCTCCTCGAGAGCCTTAATCTCATCCTTTTTCATATCAACTGCGCAGAATACGAAATCAACCTCTGCGGCAACCTTTTCCATATCGGCAACAGCGTCTAAAACGACCATGTCCTTTAGCTTTTCGGGAAGAGGAGCCTTCATAGCCCATCTTGAGCCCAGAGCCTCCTCATAAGTTTTACCAGCGCTTCTGCCACTTGCGGCGAGAACCTTAATGTTAAACCAGGGGTGATTGGAGAGCAGAGTCGCAAAACGTTGACCTACCATTCCTGTAGCACCGATAATTCCTACATTATATTTTTTCACAAAGATCACACTCTTTCAAAGGGGATAAAAACATTTAAAATTTTGGTTGATAAGTATGAACATTTCTAATATAATATGTACAGACTTACCCATTCTTTTAAATTTTATCATTCATATGTGTGTTTGTCAAATACATTTTATGCCAAAAGAAGTCCAAAAGTGATACTCGAGGTTGTACAAATTTATGAAAACTAGTGATTTTTTTTATAATCTGCCCGAAGAACTAATTGCGCAGACTCCCATAGAGCCGAGAAACTCTTCAAGGCTTATGTTCATACAAAGGCAACAAAAGGGCGTAGAGCATAGCGTTTTCAGTGATTTAGGTAAATTTTTGAAAAAGGGCGATTGCCTTATATTAAACGATACAAGGGTTCTCCCTGCCCGTATCTACGGCGTCAGAGAAACTGGGGCTGTCGTTGAGTTTGTTCTTCTAAAGCAACACGGGACAAACCTTTGGGAGTGTCTTGCAGGACCCGGCAAAAAGGCGAAAGAAGGCAACAAATTTACCTTTTCTGACAGACTGAGAGCCGAGGTTGCGGAGGTTCTGCCCGACGGAAACCGCATTATGAGATTTGAGTGTGACGGAGAGTTCTTTGAATGTCTGGACGAGGTTGGGCAAATGCCCCTTCCGCCCTATATAAAGGAAAAACTTCAGGATAAAGAACGCTATCAGACGGTATACTCAAAGGAGCTCGGTTCGGCAGCCGCCCCCACAGCAGGATTGCATTTTACCGACGATATGCTCGAAGAATTGAAGTGTAGCGGCATAAATATAGGCTATGTCACTTTGCACGTGGGACTGGGCACCTTCCGTCCCGTAAAGGCGGAGGATATAACCGACCACCATATGCATACCGAGCATTATGTTATACCTAAAGAAACCGCCGACCTTATAAATGAAACCAAGAAAAATGGCGGCAGGGTAATCTGTGTCGGTACAACAAGCTGCAGAACGATAGAGAGCGCCGCAACATTTTTTGGAGAGATTAAGGAATGCTCGGGCGACACCGATATCTTTATCTATCCGGGTTATACCTTCAAATGTATGGACGGCATTATTACAAACTTCCACCTTCCCGAAAGCACCCTTATAATGCTTGTGTCTGCCTTTGCAGGTTATGAAAACACAATGAATGCATATAATACCGCCGTAGAGGAAAAGTACAGATTTTTCAGCTTCGGCGATGCGATGCTGATTTTATAAACCAAAATATCAGGAGATACAATGGATAATTACAAACTACTAAAAACCGAGGGCTCTGCCCGTAGAGGAAGGCTTACTACGGTTCACGGAACGGTTCAGACACCAGCCTTTATGAATGTTGCGACGGCCGGAGCAATAAAAGGCGCCGTATCTGCCGAGGATCTTAAAGACCTTAAGTGTCAGGTAATGCTGTCGAACACCTATCATCTGCACATAAGACCCGGCGACGATATCGTAAGGGATTGCGGCGGTCTTCACAAATTTACGACCTGGGACGGACCTATTCTTACCGATAGCGGCGGCTTTCAGGTTTTCTCACTTGCATCTCTTCGCAAGATTACCGAGGAGGGAGTAAACTTTTCCAGCCACGTTGACGGCAAGAAGATATTTATGGGCCCGGAGGAGAGTATGCAGATTCAGTCAAACCTCGGCTCGACTATTGCCATGGCGTTTGACGAGTGCGTAGAAAACCCTGCCGAACATTCCTATTCAAAGGCTTCCTGTGAAAGAACTACAAGATGGCTTAAACGCTGCAAGGCAAAGATGCAGGAGCTGAATAAAATGGAGACTACCGTCAATCCTAATCAGCTTCTTTTCGGTATCAATCAGGGCTGCACCTTTAACGACCTTCGTGTTGAGCATATGAAACAGATAAGAGAACTCGAGCTTGACGGCTATGCAGTCGGCGGACTTGCGGTTGGAGAGCCAACCGAGATTATGTACGATGTCCTTGACCACGTAACACCCGAGATGCCGGCAGATAAAATACGCTACCTTATGGGAGTGGGAACCCCGGCAAACATTTTAAACGGGGTTGAAAGGGGAATAGACCTTTTTGACTGCGTAATGCCGAGCAGAAATGCCCGTCACGGACATCTCTTTACATCTGTTGGTATTATAAATATCAACAATAAAAAATATGATAGAGACATGACTCCAATCGATGAAAACTGCGGTTGCCCTGTCTGTCAGCGTTATTCAAAAGCCTATATCCGTCATCTTTTAAAGGCAGAGGAAATGCTTTCCCAGAGACTCCTTGTTATGCATAATCTTTGGTTTTATAACACTCTTATGGAGGATATCCGAGCAGCGCTTGATGAGGGAAGATTTGCCGAGTTTAAGCGTGAGCGGGAGAAAATAATCTCTACCAGAATATAAAGAGCGTAAATTATGCTTGAAAAAAAGAGAAAATCAATATATAATTGAGTTTGATATCATATGGAGGTATAAATTTATGAACTTGTTTTTACTTGAGACCACCCCTACAGATGTACAAGGCGCAGCAGGAATGCAGGGACTTATGTCGATAGGCCTGATCGTTGTAATGTTTGTAGTAATGTACTTTGTAATGATCCGTCCTCAGAAGAAAAAGCAGAAGGAAGAAGAGAAGATGAGAAACAATCTTCAAATCGGAGATGAAATTCTCACCATCGGCGGCTTTCACTTTAAGGTCGTTTCAATAAAGGAAGATTCACTTGTTGTTGAGTCCCTCGGCGACCATTCCAAGCAGAGAATAGCACGTTGGGCAGTTCAACAGAACCTGACTATTCACGACGGCGAATAAAAAAATTGAACCGGAGACGCTTTTAAAATTCCCGGCGAGCCCGAGAAACCGCGCGGAACACGCATTGTCTGGGATATAAATAAGACAGGAAACCAAAAGTATTTTGATGTACAGACAAGGCACTTCATTGAATGCTGCCGTACAGGTAAGAGACCGATAACCGATGCCAGAGCATCACTGCAAAGCCTGAGAGTTATTTGGAAACTTTATGAAGCAGAAAAGCAGGGCATAGTTGCTGACCTTCGTGGTTTAGGCCTTGAAGATGCTTATAATTGACTATTGAAAAAATCCAAATCTGCTATATAGCAGATTTGGATTTTTGTTTTATCTTTTATCAATTGATTTAGCGTATGCAAGAGGGGATTTCCCCGTCCTCTTTTTAAACTGCTTTGAAAAATAGTGAACCGAGTTAAAGCCCAGTTGCTCTGATATTTCGGTAATGTTCATAGACGACTCTCGTATAAGGCGTTTTGCCTCGGTAATTTTAAGTGAAATAAAGTAGTCGATGATTCCGCAACCCTTTTGTTCGGAAACGATTCGTCTGAGTTTTGGAATGCTGTAACCAAGGTCGACGCTTATTTGCTCTAAGGAAAGCATGGAGTTGAGATGGTTTTGAAAATACTTGGTAATAGCATCCATTTGACTGCTTTCGTAATTGTTATTATTTGTTGCAATCGGTTTTGAGGCTTTTTGAGTATGTGAGGCGTAAAGGCTAATAAGAAAAAGCTCAAGCAGCTTTTTAATATATAGCAACTCCATAGTTTTATGTTCTTTATCGGGTATAAATGCAATATGACCGCCTTCTGACTTTGTGCTTTCAAAAAGTGACAGTCCACGTGTAATTATTTCGGAAAACAGTTCTCTCTGTCTTGCTGTCAGCGGTAGAGGCTTGTTATATAAAGCATTAAGCAGGGTTGAGTCTGTTTCAAAGCTAACGATTCCTATTTCTCCCGAAAAGGTGTTGGGAATACTGGACGGATCCTTTGGCCCGTGAAAGCAATTAGGAGCATAAATGATAAGTTCGCTCTCCTTGAGCAGATATGGTTTTCCGTCAAGAAAAGTCGTCTGATCACCCTTATCCGCATAAAAAATT
The DNA here is from genome assembly GCA_045537915.1 of Acutalibacteraceae bacterium. Classification (GTDB taxonomy): domain Bacteria; phylum Bacillota; class Clostridia; order Oscillospirales; family Acutalibacteraceae; genus SFWF01. The sequence continues at coordinate 95,349 of JAZSQK010000011.1, read as the reverse complement.
TCAGGGAAATCATGAACATCGCCCGAAACCGAACGATTATAGAGATCTATATGATAAATTGTAACAAGAGACTGAATAGCTATTGTATCTTCGATATGAGTTCGTGGATAGTACTGCATATTTTTTTGCTCCTAAGTATATTTTTACGGTCAATTGCTGGAAGGAAAATAAAAATGCAAAATAAATGTCACAATAGTACAAAGACTATTGGCGTAAAATGCACTATAATTATAATATAATGGGATATAATATGTTGTCAAAACAATGTGCTTTTTTAGTTAGGTCTTTTTAAGACCTAGCTTTTTGTTTTCATGACGTTGTAGAATTTTATCAAACGACCTTGTAATAAAATACAAGGCCGTTTGATTTATTCGAAATTATCTCTTCTGCTGAAGATCGTAATGAACGTTGTAAGCCTTTTCCTCGTCTGTGAACTTGCGGAGGGTGTTGATAACCTCGCCGTTGTTCCACTTTCTGTCTTCAACATCATCGGTAGTACCCATAACGGTTACATTGAGCTGACGGCGACGTGCACGAACGTGGTCCCAGTCAATGAAATAGATATGAGCGAACTCTCCACCGTCAAGAACACCGTCCTTAAGTGTCATTGTTTCGCTTCTGCCGAAGAAAACAGAACGGAGATGTCCGTCGGTGTTCATGCTTGTGTAGTTGCCGGGCTCGTTTACATAGCGGCCGAACTGTGCATGGATCGGGCCGGGATGACGGTAGTCTCCTTCGTCGGTGTAGTCGGGGATAAGACCACGCATAATGTCGAGAAGGTCATGCTGTAAGTACTCAAGGTCGAAGGAATCGATATCGTGTGAACACTCCTGAATCATAACAGAGCAGGTGGTGTGGTGTGAAGCGATACAAACGGTACCGTTCTTGATGCCCGAAGCCTTAACGATCTCTAAAACCTCTTTAGAAACATCGTGGAAGGTGGGGATCCAGCCGCGAGACTGAAGCTCTAATTCTTTTTGAAAAACTTTAAATTCCATTTTTGTATACCTCCAAAAAATTTTTCACTTATTTATGACGCTCGTCCCAAGCACGACGAACGGCAGAAATCATTTCATCGACCATAGCAGCCCTGTCGGGTGCTTTTGCAACGCCGGAGGAAGAGCCTGTAGCATCTGCGCCGGCAATAATGGTGTTGTAAACATCCTCGCCGTTAGCAATTCCTGCTGCTGTAAGAACAAGAATATCGGAGTTTACATCCTTAACCGACTTTGTTGCAGCCTCAACATATTCCTTGCCGACCGAAACGCCTGTTCCGATAAGCTCGGAAGGCTCAGCAACGATAATGTCGGGACTGAGGGTTGCAATCTTACTTGCATCTGCGAGAGAGTCTGCGCAAACGATGGAAATAAGACCAACCTCATCTGCACGGTCAATAGTTTCCTTTAAAACCTCAAAGGTGAGGGGCTTCTCGCAGTGGTTGAGCATAACACCGTCTGCACCTGCGGCTACTAAAGACTCGGGAAGTGTGTCGGCAAGACCTCTTCCTGGGTAGATAGGATCCATATGAGGAGCGAAAACGAAAATATTTTCGGTTGCCTCTTTAACCCTTCTGATGTCCACAACAGGTGTAGTAAAGATGATGCTTACACCATATTTTTTTGAAGCTGCGTCAGCAGCCTTTGCTAAATCAAGAACCTCGTCGCCGTAAAGGTAGGACTTAGGACCGATCTCAAAAAAAGGCGCTGTTATCTTACGTTTATCAGCCAAAAAATCTCCTTCTTTCTTAAAACATAATATTACAGTAAAATTATACTTCAAAATTTATATTAATTCAATCACATTTTTCTCAAATTTGTCTTATTTGTCAAATTATAACAAAAAAGGGTATTATTATTATAAAATTTATACTCTTGCAATACAAAAGAAAAAAGATTATTATCTAGTTATAGAATAAAAATTAAGCATAAAGGAGATTTTCATATGATCAACGAGGCTGCATTAAAGGCTGCAAAGGAAGCATACGATATAGAGGCTGCCTGTATAAATGAAATGAAAGAATTTTTTAATGACGAAGCCTTTTCAAAGGCGGTTGAGCTTCTATGCGCCGCAGAGAGAATAGGCGCTTCGGGCTGCGGCCATTCTGGAATCATCTGTCAGCATTTTGCCCATCTTATGTGCTGTGTTGAGCAGCCTGCAAAGTTCATTTCTCCCGCCGAGGCGGTTCATGGAGGAACAGGCTATCTTCAAAAGGGCGATGTTATGATATTTGCATCCCGTGGCGGCAGCACAAAGGAGCTCTTCCCTATAGCAGATATCTGCAAGGCTAAGGGCGTTTCAATAATCACAATAACCGAAAATCTTGAATCCCCCCTTGCAAAACTTGCCGATGTTGTTTTAAAGCAGCATGTCAACCGTGAGACCGATAAATATAATATGCAGGGAACAACAAGCACAACAGCCCTTTGTATGATATTCCACGCGCTTCAGGCGGCTATAGTTGAGCAGACCGATTACCAGAAGGAGAGCTTTGCTCTGGTACATCCGGGCGGAGCGGTAGGAGAGCGCCTTAACAAAAAGAGTCTTTATTAAAAGAAACTTACTGAAGGTGTAGGAGTTTCTTTGCGGTAAAGGCAAAACAATGCACAACTGCGATAAAGAATAGAATAGTTAAAGGCTTGGTTTTAAAAACCAAGCCTTTTTATTTTTGGTATAGCGGCGGGGATTGATCCCCGCTTTACAATCGCCTTCGCATGAATGAAGGTTACGCTATCTTTGCAATTTACGGATACGAATGTTCATGCACAATAACCGTAGACAGCCTGGCACCCCCTGCGGGAATCGAACCCACAACTAACCCTTAGGAGGGGTTTATTATATCCATTTAACTAAAGGGGCAGATATTTCTTAAATATTATACCCAAACGGGCTGCGCTTGTCAATTAAAAACGGGATAAATATTAAAACTTGTATAAATATACATTATGTGTTAAAATATTCAAAAAGCAAAAGGAGAGGACCCGTGTGAAGTGCAGAATAGCAGAGCTTAACATTGAGATAAAAGCCTCTGATACGGGCACTTTGCGCTTTTTTAAAGCCTTTTCCGCCGATTTTGATAAGCCTGATATAGAGCTTTCGGTTTCGCCATTTGATGTAAAAAAGGAAATGGAAAACAGCCCTGTTAATAACGGCTTTGCCCACACAGAAAGTTTTTGTCTTTTTAGAAAACTCAGCGCAGAGCTTACCCGTTTTGACGGTCTGCTTTTACACGGAGCCGCAGTAAGCTTTCGTGACAGGGGTATAATTTTTTCCGCCCCGTCGGGCACAGGAAAAACCACCCATATGCTTAACTGGAAAAAGCTTTACGGCGAGGAGCTTACGATAATCAACGGCGACAAGCCGATTGTGCGTTTTATAAATGGAAGACCGTTTGCCTTTGGCACACCCTGGTGCGGAAAAGAAGGATACTTCGAAAATCTGGGTGCATCGCTTACCGACATTTGTTTTATAGAGAGGTCAGACGAAAACCAAATATGCCGATTGACAAAAAAACAAGCGGTTGAACTGCTGTTGCAGCAGACATTATTATCCTCAGATAAAAATAATCTGGTAAAAATTCTCGATATGGCAGACGAGCTGCTTAAAAAATGTTCTTTCTGGAAGATCTACTGCACTAAAGATATAAACTCTGCAAAAATAGCGTCTGAAGAAATATTAAAAACGGAGGTACCGTATGAAAATTAAATATAATTTTGTTGTGAGAGAAGTTGCTGATAAGATGGTGGCAATCGCTATTGAAGAGAACACAGAATCTTTTAACGGAATGCTGACATTAAACGACAGTGGAGCGTTTATATTCAAACTGCTGCAAGAGGGCGCAGATATGAATACCTTGGTTTCGAAGTTTTTAAAGGAGTATGATGCAACAAGGGAACAGGCAGAAAACACAATAACGAAATTTGTAGAAAAGCTTCGAGAAGCAAACCTTATTGAAGAATAAAAAAACCGCTATCGTAGGATAGCGGTTTTTTTATTTGTAAATTTATTTTTTATAATTCTTCTTTGTTGAATTGGTGTAATTCTTCCAGATAACCCACAAAGGAGCTGATACGCAAAGGGAGGAGACACAACCCGAAACAAGACCGATTGCCATCGGAATGGCGAAGCTGCGGAGAGAAGAAAGACCGAAGAATTCAGATACTATAATTATCATACAAACCGCAAGGAAGGTCGTTATTGTAGTCACAATGGTACGCACCTTAACCTTATTGAGTGCCCCGTTAACAAGGTCTGCAACGGGAAGGGCGGGGAAGAGAGATTTGTCCTCTCTTACACGGTCATAGATAACGATGGTGTCGTTTAGTGAGTAACCGAGTATGGTAAGAAGAACTGCCATAAAGTTCATATCAATCTGAAGATTGAATATGGCACAGGTGAAGAAGGCTGCGAAAACATCGAGGAAGAGGGCTGCAAAGGCGGTCAGACCGGCCGATACGCCGCCGATTTTCTTAAATCGGATTCCTACATATATGACAACCAATACGGCGGCAATCAAAATTGCAACCAAGCTTTTCAGGAAGAATGAACCTGCAATGGTCGGGCTTACCGAATTGGAGTCGTAAAGTTCAATCTTGTTATTAGGATATTGCTTTACAAGAGCATCCTCAAGAGCCGCTTGGGCTTCGGTTGCAAGTGAATCGGTTCCTGTCAAAGTTACTACCAGTTTTTTGGAATCACCTGTAAGACCAGTGTTTTCGCTTACGGTAACATCCTTGCTAATTGTGCTTTCGATAAGGGTTTCGGTCGCTGCAACATCTAGATCGCCCTCAAACGAATAGGAGAGTCTAGCGCCGCCTCTAAAGTTAATGTCGAGGTTGACACCGCCCCAGATAGCACAGAAAATAATGCCGATAATAAAGAAAATTGCATAGCCTATTAAAACATATTTGAAGGACTTGTTAAAATTTATTTCTTTCTTAAACATTATTTAACACCTCCGAATAATACAGGCTTTCTGAAAATCTTATATTGCGAAACACTCTTCATCATCCACCTTGAAGCGAGAACGCCGAGAAGCAGGTTGAAGATAACGCCGATAAGAAGTGTATAACCGAAGGAGTAGATAGAACCTGTTATGGTTGCGCCAAAGAGGGACATGAGGGGAGCGAACAGCTTTCCGATTATAGAATCGGTCGAACCAAATGCGCCCATAAGAACGAGGGAAACTATAACGATGGTAACGTTTCCGTCGATGATAGCGCCGACGCTGTTTTTATATCCAGCGTTGATAGCGCCGTCGATAGTCTTACCCTTCTGGAATTCCTCCTTGATACGCTCTGCAGCAATAACGTTTGCGTCAACACCCACACCTATTGAAAGAATGATACCGGCAATTCCCGGAATGGTAAGTGTAAAACTGTTGCTGTCGGCAAAGTAGCCAGAAATACAAGCAATCATAGCCGCAAGCTGTCCAAGCAGGGATACCGAAGCGATAACGCCGGGTAGTCTGTATCTTACTATCATAAGCAGACAGACAACTGCAAAGGCGATTGAACCGGCAATAAGCATAACGTTAAGAGCATCTGCGCCAAGGGTGGGGGAGATGATTTGAAGCTTTGAGTCGTCAACCGTCAGAGCAAAGGGGAGATTACCTGCATTGATCTTGTTTGCAAGGTCTTCTGCCTCTTCGGCATTTGCCATACCGTCTATGTATGCCGAACCGTTTGTAATAGCAGTGTTAACGGTGGGGGCAGAAATCATAGTGTCATCCATCCAGATTGAAATCTGCTTTCCGACAAGATTTGCCGTAGCGGTAGCAAACTTCGAGGTTCCCGAGGAAGTGAAATCGAGGTAAACAACGTAGTTGCCCTGCTCGTCCACACCTGCGGTAGCCGACTTAACATCCTCTCCGCCCTTCAGAATAACAGTATCCTGAGTTGTGCCCTCGCAGAAGGTAAGCAATGCGGTTTCGCCAAGTTCTGCAATAGCTTCCTGAGGATCAAAATCTGTTTCATCTGCAGTCCAGGGGAAGCGGACGATTATCTGATGGCTGTTTTCGTCGGTAAAGACCTCATAGTCGGTAATATTATTGTTTACCAGACGGGTTTCAATAATAGCCTTTGCCGAAGCCATATCCTGAGAAGAGATATCCTTATCGGCCTTGTCAGGCGAGAAAACCGCCTCAACACCGCCTCTAATATCAATACCCCAACGGATATCCTGTGCGCCTTTTAAATAGAGCTGACGGGTGTCACCATAGTAGTTACTGACACCGAAAAATGCAGTGTAGGTAAGGAGAAGTATTAAAACCAGAAGAAAGGGAAATACCCACTTACCTGTCTTTTTGCTTTTCATTTGCAGGTCCTCCAAAAGTTATTACAAATAATATTATATATTTTTCATATTACAAAGTCAAATTCTTTATTTTTTACCGTCCAAAAGCTTTTCAAGAGCGGCGTATTTTACTGCTACACAAAGAACATCTGCGGCAGCCTTTATATCCTTAACCGAAGGATAAGAGGGCGCAATTCTCAGGTTGCTGTCATCGGGATCCTTGCCGTAGGGGTAGGTCGCACCGGGTTTAGTTATTGCAAGACCGGCGAGTTTACATAGCTCTCCGACACGCTTTGCACAGCCGGGCAGCACCATCATGCTGATAAAATATCCGCCCTGCGGTTTGGTCCATTCAGCTATGCCTTTGCCGCCAAGCTGTTCTTCAAAGCTTTCAATACAGGCTTCAAACTTGGGCCTTAAAACTGCGGCATGACGCTTCATATGAGCAAGTATCGTTTTCTCATCCGGGAACATTCTCGCATGGCAGAGCTGGTTAAGCTTGTTGGGGCCAATGGTCTGTGCGCTCATTCTGGCCTTTATCATTTTAAGATTATTGTCACTTGCCGCTTCAACCGCAATTCCTGCTCCGGGGAAGGATATTTTAGAGGTTGAGGTAAACATTATAACAAGATCCTCGTTATTGTTCTTCTTACATTCCTCAAAAATGCCGAGAAGCTTATCGGTTTTGTCATAAAGATCGTGAATAACATAAGCATTGTCCCACATGACTCTGAAGTCCTTTGCGGCAGGCTTCAGTGCGGCAATTCTGCGAACAACCTCGTCACTGTAGGTAAGACCTGTAGGATTAGAATACTTAGGTACGCACCACATACCCTTGACTAAAGGGTCTTTAACCAGTTCTTCGACTGCATCCATATCGGGACCGTCATCGAGATACCTTACAGGGATCATTTCAATTCCGTAGTATTCGCAGATACCGAAGTGTCGGTCGTAACCGGGGGAAGGACATAAGAACTTGATATTGCCCTGCTTCATCCAAGGACCCTCGCCAAAGCCGGAAACCATACCCTGAGTGATTGTATCAAACATCATATTGAGGGAGGAGTTTCCGTCGCATATAACATTCTCCCAGTTGATTCCCAGAATCTTTCCGAAGAGCTCTTTTAGTTCATCAAGTCCGTCAAGGCCTCCGTAGTTTCGGCAGTCGGTTCCCTTCATGGCAATATAGCCTTTTTCGCCTCCGACATTTTCAAGCAGACCTTCGCTGAGGTCTAATTGGTCAAAGCTGGGTTTTCCTCTGGTCATATCGAGAGAAAGTCCCGAAGCTTTTATTTTTTCATATTCTTCTTTAACTGCGCAAAACTCTTTTTCAAGCTCCTGCGCAGACAAGAAACGGTAGTCTGTCATAAGTTTGCCTCCTAGTAAATAGATACACCTTAATATTTTATTATATTTCAATCGCTATTGCAAGAGAAAAATAATTAAATATCTAAAAACAAAGCCGACCTTTATCTTTTAAGGTCGGCATAGTTCTTATTCGGTTATTATTTTTCCGCAATGATTAATTTCGTTAGGCAAGGGTTCAAAATTAGAGGTGTTGTTCTTAATCAGAATGTTATCGGTGCTTTTTGCGTAGAGCCAAGCAACCCTTTCTTCTCCTTGTGCAACATTATTTTCTATAACAATGTTGTTATGAACAAACCTATCCTCACAAAAGGCAGTGTTTTCAGGCTGCAGTTGGATAATGGGCTTCAGACTATGGTTATAGATTCTGTTATTTCTTATTACAACATCCTTTACGGGACCTGTTTCCCACCAGGCCTTTGCGTCATTTGCCATTAAAACAACAGCTCTGCGGAAGCTATAAAAGGAGTTATTTTCAATAAGAATTTTTCCTCTCGAAGAGGTGAGAAAGCCACGGGTGGGAATTCTTCTGGATACACAGCCCGAAATATAGATTTCGGGGCAGGTAGAGATGTTTTCGATAACAAAGCCTTCCTTGAATTTATCAACCGTTCTGTCAAAGGTTATTTTTATGTCGTAAAGGTTTATAAGCTCGGCAGAAACTACTGTTGCAGCATCCTCGGGAAGCATATAGTCGGGGTTGCTGACCTCTATAGTGTCGCCAATCTTGAATATGTTAAGATTAAAGGTCTCCGGGTGAGGATGCCTTGCGATTATGTAGTTGCCGCAGTTCTCAATTATTTTCATATATGAGCCGTGAATATTTACAGCATCGTCGTTTGTACCGTCAAAAACACAGTCTGTAATACGGATTTCGCCTCTGCAGTTGGAAAAATGGGTGGCATCTGCAAAACAGGAAACAATTCTTCCCGAATTTTTTTCGGGAGCGCAGACCACCTTGTCAAGATAAACGCTGTCACAGTTTTGAGAAACAATTCCAAGTCCGTGCATATAGTGCATATTCATATTTTCAAAATGAACATTGTGGCTCTCATCAAATAAGGTGCCGCACTGGTCACGCACGCCGTCACGCAGATGCAGATACTCGCCAACGCTTAAGAAATAGGGGTTGTCAATATTTTGATTGTGTATAATTTTAATAACATTTTTATCAATTTCTTCATATTTTGCACGGTTGTCCATCATCGGCCCCTCCCACTGACCGATGATTTTATCGTCAGGGACATAACGTTGACAGCAGTGTATGGCGGGGTAGAATTCAAAGGTCTCACCATACCAGGTTATCTGCTTGTTATCGTCAATGCGGTACTTAACATCGGGATGAACCTCGAACACATAATAATCCTTAGCTACTTCAATCGCCTTAATCTCGGCAGTAGTTGGGTTTAAATAATCAAAACTGAAATTGCGGATAGTTACATTTTCACTTTCAAAAACATAAAAGGGTATAATTTTGCAGTGTGATATAAGCTTTGAACCCATTCCGTCAATTACAACATTCTTCTTGCCCGAAATGACAATACCAAGATTCTTTTGGTAGCTGATATTAAACTCCTTTGATTTAGCTTCGGCCATTGAGTTAGAAATCTTAAGGGTTTTGTGTGTAACATCTTCAGGATAAATATGATATTCACCTTTTTCGAGATAAATGGTCACATTGTCCTTTATTGCACAGTTAATTTCCTTAACTGCATTTTTTATTGAATTCAAAAAGATTTTTTCCATTACAGTGTTCCTCTCGAGCAATATTTTACCAATTTTTATTATATAATAGTTACGATTATAATGCAATAAAAATTTCTATACATACTTGCACTAAAGACACAATAAGTGGACATTAAAAACTTGACAGGCAATAAATATAGTGATATTATTGATGTGATAATGGGTAGTGTTGTGTTTATCCGTAGAGCAATGGCGGGCTGACGGATGACCGATTTTATACATTTCCGAGGTGTTAAAGAAGCGGCCTCGAAAAATAAACGTTGTTTAATATAAAGGAGGTGCATTTTAAATGCACGATTTATTGGATTTTATTATCGTTGGCATCGTCGCAGTTGTTGTGGCTGTTATATTCTTTATAATTGGCTCTGTATCGAGAAAGAAAAAGGCTGAAAAGGCTATAGGTTCTGCCGAAGAAGAGGCAAGACGCATACTTGGCGACGCTATCAAAAATGCCGAAGCAAAAAAGAAAGAATTGCTTATAGAAGCTAAGGACGAGGTGCATCAGCTTCGTCAGGAAACCGAGAGGGATCTTCGTGAACGCAGAAGTGAGGTTCAGCGACAGGAGCGCAGACTTCAGCAGAAGGAAGAAACCCTTGACAAAAAGATAGACAATCTTGAACAAAAGGAAGAAAAACTTGCAAAGCGTGCGCAAGAGGTTGAAGCAAAGATTGAGGAAAGCGAACAGATAAAGAGAAGTCAGCTTGAAATGCTCGAGAGAATTTCGGGATATTCAAAGGAACAGGCTAAGGATTATCTGCTTTCTGTTCTCGACGGAGAGCTCACCCATGCTAAAGCGGTTAAAATCAAGGATTACGAAGAGAGAACCCGTGATGAGCAGGAAAATATCGCCAGAGAAATTCTTGCCCGTGCTATTCAGCGCTGTGCCGCTGACCATTCTTCTGAGGTTACGGTATCTGTCGTTCCGCTTCCCAACGATGAAATGAAGGGAAGAATTATCGGACGAGAGGGAAGAAATATCCGAGCTCTTGAAACTGCAACAGGAGTAGACCTGATTATTGATGATACTCCCGAGGCAATTACCGTTTCGAGCTTTGACCCGATAAGACGAGAGGTCGCAAGAATTGCCCTTGAAAAGCTTATTACCGACGGCAGAATACATCCTGCAAGAATTGAAGAGATGGTCACGAAGGCGCAGAACGATGTTAACAACATCATTAAGCGTGAGGGAGAACGTGCTATGCTCGAATCGGGCATACATAACCTCAATCCCGAGATTGTAAAACTGCTCGGAAAGCTATATTACAGAACAAGCTACGGTCAGAACGTCCTTAATCACGCTCTTGAGGTTTGCCATCTTTCAGGAATAATTGCCGCCGAGCTCGGTGTTAATGTAACACTTGCAAAACGTGCGGGACTTCTTCACGATATCGGCAAGGCGCTTGATCACGAGCAGGAGGGAACCCACATTCAGCTCGGTGTCGAGGTTGCAAAGAAGTATAAGGAAAGCGAGGATATTATCCACGCTATCCACGCCCATCACGGTGAGGTTGAGGCAAAGACAGCTATTGCATTTATTGTACAGGCTACCGACGCTATCTCGGCTGCCAGACCGGGCGCCAGAAGAGAGAATATCGAAAACTATATCAAGCGTCTTGAAAAGCTGGAGGAAATCGCCAATTCCTTCAACGGTGTAGAGACATCCTTTGCGATTCAGGCCGGCCGTGAGGTCAGAATAGCCGTAAAGCCCGAGGTTATCAGTGATGACCAAATGGTAATTATCGCAAGAGATATAGCCAATAAGATAGAAAACGAGCTTGATTATCCCGGACAGATCAAGGTAAATGTCATCAGGGAAAACAGAGCGGTAGATTTTGCAAAATAGTATAGAAAAAGCACGGATTTTACCCGTGCTTTTTTTGTTGCTAAAAGGGTAACTGTGTGATATACTTTCTTTGAAAATATTTTTTTAATATTTTCAAACATATTAGGAGTCTTTTTATGAAAAAGTTTGATATGCATGTACATTCCAGAACCCTTAACCCAGCGCCCGAGCTGCTGATTGAGAATATGGAAAAGGCGGGTATTTACGGGGGAACGGTTTTTTCAAATCCGCCGCTTGAGTATGATGCGGTAAGCGGAGTGGAATTTGAAGAAAGACTCAGCCAGGTTCTTGAGTGGACAAAGGATTATCCCGACAGACTTTTCCCTGTGCTTTGGATACATCCTTATGAGGAGAATATATTTGAGATCATTAAAAAAGCTGTTGACAGAGGAATATGCGCCTTTAAGATAATCTGCACCAACTTTTATGTCTATGAAGAAAGAAGCCTTGAGGTTTTAAAGGAAATTGTAAAGTACAATAAACCGGTAATCTTCCATTCGGGAATTCTTTGGGACGGAAAGGTTTCTTCTAAATTCAACCGTCCTATAAACTTTGAATCACTGCTCGGCATTGAGGGTCTTCGTTTCTCAATGGGACATTGTTCTTGGCCCTGGATAGATGAGTGTGTTGCTATGTACGGGAAATTTCTTAATTCCCTTACAAAGCGCAATACTGCCGAAATGTTTTTTGATTTAACCCCTGGAACCCCCGAGATATACAGAGAGGAGCTTCTATCAAAGCTTTTTACCATTGGCTATGATGTCAGTGACAATATTATGTTTGGCTCGGATGCCCGTGCCGAAACCTACAGAAGCGAGTGGACTGAGAACTGGCTTGCAATCGATAAAAAGATTATGGATAAGCTTGGCGTCAGTGCTGAGAACCGTGAGAAGATATACTACAAGAACCTTCTCAGATTTTTAGGTAAGGACGATACTGTAGTAGAACACCGTTCTCCCGTTCCGGACAATTCAAACTTCTGGGTACACTATAACCCCGAGGTTGAGAAGATAATTGAAAAATGGTATAAAGAGCTTGAGTTTTCAAACCTTTACGACAAAGAGTTCTATGCAGCTTTAAAGAAAATCAAGGTTTCGGATGCAATTACACCTGAAGATTACGACACACAGGAAACCGACGGTCAAAGAAACCTTCTTTCATACCTTTATATGTGTGAGGGACTCTGGAAGAAATACTCCGATAAGGGCATAAGCTTTGATATCTTCAAAGATACGGTTTCGGATCTTGTTACCTGGACTGATACCTGGTCGGATCTTAAGAGAGAACTTTATTTCGGAGAAACCGATTGGCTCAAGAATCATATGTCTATGAAGCTCTTTAGGCTTGGCAGACTTCAGTTCTGTATGGGAGACCTGCCCCATGACCTTGAGGGTACCGAGTTTAAAAAGGGCGATAAGGTACTTGAGGTACATATCCCCGAGGGAGAGGGACTAAGCCAGGAGGAGTGTAAAAAGTCCTTCAAAATGGCAAAAGAGTTCTTTGCAAAATACTATCCCGAATATGATTACAAGTGCTTTACCTGTCACTCCTGGCTTTTAGACGATACCCTTTGTGAGCTTCTAAAGCCCGAAAGCAACATTATCAAATTTAAAAATATGTTTACGATAGTTTCAAAGAATAAGTCTGATGCAATATTGCGTTATATATTCAATTGGAACACAAACAGAAACACTGTCAGAAAGGCAGTTCCGATCTCATCCTTTGCCCAAAGAGTAAAAGAGCATGTCCTTTCCGGTAAGGATTTCTACGAGGCTGTAGGCTACATATTGAAATAAAACAACAAAACTCCCGAAAATATCGGGAGTTTTATTTTATATTAGGTCTTACAATATGTGATTTTGTTTAATATAGTTCTGCGGAGAAACGCCTTCGAATTTTTTGAAGGTCTTGCTGAAATGGTAAATATCAGAAAAGTGCAGCGCCTCGGATATTTCTCCTATTGAATAAGTATCAAGTATAAGGAGCTGCTTTGCTTTTTCAACACGCATTTTTTGTCTGTAATATGCTGGGTTTTCGCCGCTGTATTCCCTGAAAAGCTGCCTGAAATAGCCCTCGCTTACTCCGCAGATATCGGCTATTTCGGTAAGTGAGAGATCGCTGTTATTTTCCATAAGCTCGATGCCGTCACTGATATATTTATATTTTTTGTCAACGACTCTTTTTTTAGAACGCCGACAGGCAAGGGAGATTAAAGAATATATAACCGAGGTTATCATCGGTACGCAAACAATGCTTTTATCAAACTCTGATGCGGCTTCATTTATGCTGAAGGCAATGTGTGGTTCAACATTTTTAATACATACCTTAGGTATAAGTGTCGGAGATATTTCCGTACCGTCCGGAGAGGTAATTTGAAAGTGAAAAACCACCGTATCTGCTTGACTTGGAGCCGTATCGTAGAATTGCAAGGTGTATTCAAGCCCCTTTGACATATATGCAACCTGATTCTTTTCAATTTTTATACGGTTGCCGTATTTATCAATAATAAGACCGCAACAGTTTTTAAACCAAAGGAGGGTGTGTGAGGGCTTTGGCTTGCCTATGCAGGAATAAAAGTTATTGCGCTCAAACCAATTCTGCTCCTTAGCCAAAGGCTCGGTAATAGAAAAATCAAAGCTATATAGGTCCTCAAAGGGAATAATTTTCATTTTTTGCAAACTCCTGTTTTATAATTCCAGTATATCATAGCATATTTTTTAAAAAAGTAAAACGTTTTTTACAAAAAATGTGTTGTTTATAACATTTGATATCTGCTTTAAAAATAGTATAATTTGTTAGAATAAAAGGGAAAGGAAGATTCTATGTTTGACTATAGTGTTAAAATAGGTCTTGTCGCTATGAGGCGCAACACAACCGACAGACCCAGAGGAACATTTCTAACATGGTATTCGGCAGAGCAACGAGGAAAACGCTTTGTTGAGTACATAGAGAATAATTTTACAAACGAAAAGGTTAGTTTTGTCGACAACAAGGGAATTGGTATTGAGGACCTCGTTTTTGATGACGCCTCTGCCAAAGAGGTGGTAGAGCGTTTTAAAAAGGAAAAGGTCGATGCAGTTATGATTATTAACTGCAACTTCGGCAATGAAGAGGCTGCCGCCGATATTGCCGAGGCTCTTGGAAAGCCGGTTCTTTTGTGGGCGCCGCTTGATGACGAATATTATGTGGATGGTATGCGTCCTACAGATTCGCAGTGCGGACTGTTCGGAGTTTCTCGCCAGATGCAGCGCTATCACATTCCTTTTTCACATCTGCCATGCTGCAGGGTTGAAAGCGATGAATTCAAAGAAGGTTTTGAGAGTTTTGTCCGTGTAGCCTGTATGGTTAAAAACTTTAGGGGTATGCGAATAGGACAGGTTGGAGCCCGTCCCGCTCCCTTCTTCTCGGTCATCTGGAATGAAGGCGAGCTTATGGAGAAATTCGGTATCCGTATAGTGCCAATCAATTTTGCCATAATCGAGCAGAGAATGAAGGCGGCTGCAACCGACTATGCAGACGAGATAACGGAATATGAGAAATACTTCTTAGCCAATTACGAGCTTGACGATTTAACCCCTCGCTACATAAAGCCGATGGCTACAATGGTCGCTATGTATAAGCATCTTTTTGAGGAGTTTAATCTTGATGTTATATCTGCTGAGTGCTGGACGGCAACACCTGTAATGTTTGATGGACTTGCCCCCTGCGCCCTTTACGGTTTGCTTAATGAAATGGGTTATATGATCTCCTGCGAGAGTGATATGCACTGCGCAATGACTATGGCGCTTTTAAAATGCGCTACACTCGGAGAGGGAAGACCTCTGTTTGGCGAATTTACTGTCCGTCATCCCGAAAACCGTAATGCCGAGCTTTTATGGCATTGCGGACCCTTCCCCCAGAGCGAAAGGGCAGAGGGAACAAAAGCAAGGCTGGTTAATCAAAGAGCGTGGCTCAGAGCGAAGGACGGCACCTATACCGTAGCCCGTATCGACCAGGATAGCGGGAAATATATGATTTTGCCCCTTGTCTGTAAAACTACCGAAGGCCCACAGACCCACGGCACATATCTTTGGGGAGAATTCGAAGATCTACAGGCGGTGGAGGACAGACTTATCGACGGTCCGTATATCCATCATTTTGTTGAAATTCAGGGAGATTACAGAAAAGAGATTGAAGAATTCTGTAAGTACTTCCCAAATCTCAAAGTAGATAAATCTATTTAAATTAAAGGAGAAAACAAGATGCAGTACAATATGAATGAGTTTCTGTTTAATATGATTTTGACCGAACTTGAAGATGCTGTGGGAAAGGACAACTGTTCGACCAGAGCGATTGACAAGGCTACACATAGCGTCGACTATTACTGGCTTTCACGTATGTGGGCTGATAGAGGAGAGCGTATGCCCGAAGCTGACATTGTTGTTTGCCCTAAGGATGCCACCGAGGTTTCCAAGGTCTTAAAAATCGCAAACTACTATAAGATTCCCGTAACCACCTGGGGCGCAGGTGGCGGTTCGCAAGGCGGCGCACTTCCTGTATGTGGAGGAATTATTCTTGATACAAAGAGAATGAACCAAATCTATGAGGTTAACACCGAGGCTATGTATATTGAATGCGGAACAGGCGCTATATACAAGCATATTGAATGGGCGGCAAATGAAGTCGGCAAGGCAACTATGCACTACCCTTCTTCGCTTACCTGTTCGACCGTTGGCGGCTTTTTGGCACATAGAGGCATTGGTGTTTGCTCAAACAAGTACGGCAAAATAGACGACATGGTTTTGCAAATGGAGGTCGTTTTACCCAACGGCGACATAATTTACACCTCTCCCACACCTAAGCATGCGGTAGGCCCCGACCTTAATCAGATATTTATCGGCTCGGAAGGAACCCTTGGCGTCATTACCAAGGCCCAAATAAGAATATACGACCAGCCTGAAGAAAGGCGATTCAGAGGCTTCTTGTTCCAGGATATGCACGGCGCATTCCAGGCGTCCCGTGAACTTCTTCAGAAGTTTAAGCCCTCCGTTATGCGTCTCTATGATGAAGCAGAAACCGCTTCTCTTATTAAGAAGATAGTTGGCGTTGAGCGTAAGGGCGCATTTATGAATATCGCTTACGAGGGCGTTAAAGAAATGGTTGAGGTTGAAGAAAAGATACTTCTTGAAACCTTTGCAAAATACGGCGCAGAAGATTTAGGCTCTGAATATGGTGAAAAATGGTGGAAGGAAAAGATTACCTTCTTCTACCCAGGTCATATGATGGACATTCCTCAGATGTTCGGAACTATGGATACAATTGCTCCTTACGGTACTATCGAAAAAATTTACTATGCTATGAAACAGGCAATAGAAACAAAATATCCTTATGCAAAGTTTATAGCTCACTTTTCACACTGGTATGAGTGGGGCGCAATGATGTATGACCGCTTTATAGTTGAACCGGAGTTTGTCCCGGAGGATCCTGTTGAAGCACTGAAACTTCACCAGGAAATCTGGACAACAGGTATAAGGGCGGCTCTTGAAAACGGCGGCGTGGTTAACGACCATCACGGAGTCGGCATTAAGCTTGGCCGATTCGTAAGAGAACAGTATGGTCCGGCAATGCAGGTGCTTGAAGGAATAAAGAAGAATCTCGACCCGAACGGAATTATGAATCCGTTCAAGTTAGGTCTTTAATATTAACGGGAGGTATGTTGTAATGATAATGTCTGAAAAAACTAAAAAACATGTTGACGCCTGCCGCTTTTGTTGGATGTGTCACCATATCTGCCCTATAGGTAATGCAACCGGTCAGGAAAGAAACACCGCAAGAGCCCGAGCTTTTGGAATCGCACTTGTTAATCGTGAGGCTATGGAACTTGAGGAAATAATGGACAACATTTATGAGTGTTGTACCTGCGGTGCTTGTGTACATGACTGTACAACAGGCTGGGATCCGGTTATGTTTACAAAGGAAACCAGACTCCAGGCAGCCCTTGAGGGCAAACTTCCCGAATACATAAACACACTGGTTACCAACTGCATTGAAACTGGTAACGCTTATGGAAGAACTACTACCTGTGAACGCTTGAGTGAGGCTATAAAAGCCCACTCTGCTAAAAAAGACACCCTTCTTTTCCTTGGCGTCGATGCTAAGTTCATGGCATGTGAACAGGCTTTAAAGGCTATTAAGGTTTTAGATAAAGCGGGAGTAGATTTCTCGGTGCTTGAAAATGAAGCGCCGAGCGGAGCTCAGCTTGACTTCCTTATCGGTGCTGCCAATGAAACCAAGGCTCAGATGGAAGTATGTGCAAAAGCTCTCGGCGAATATAAGACGGTTGTGGTTTATGACCCGACCGATGCAAAGGCAATAAAACAGCTTTATAAGGAATATTCGGTTGAGGTCAAGGCAGAGATTGTGACTTTCACAAGCTTTGTTGCAAACCTTTTAAGAGAGGGTAAACTTGAGGCCGAAAACAGCGGCAAGTCGGTTGTGTTCCAGGATCCTTATCAGTTGTCCCGTGATCTCGAGGAAACCGAGGAGGCTCGTGAGATAATTATGTCTTATGCGGTTCTTGGCGAAATGCTGCTTAACCGTGCCGAAACTGTTTGGGCTGGAAATATCCTTATGGCCCAGTATATGCCTGAGGTTATTAAAAAGGTTGCGGCGAGAAGAATATTTAATGCAAAGAGCATCGGCGCAACGAGAATAGTTACCGCCTGCGTTTCGGAATATGTTTCACTTAAAGCGGTAGCAGAGGATGTAGAAATAATTTCAATCGAAGATTTGATTTTAGGTGAATAAAATATGTTGGTAAGCTTAAAATATGTACTCGATTTAGCAGAAAAAGGCGGCTTTTGCATTCCTGCCTTTAATGTTTACAATATGGAAAGCGTAATGGGTGTAATCAAGGCGGCTGAAGAGATGAAGGCTCCCGTTATTATGCAGGTTTATCCTCGACTTATGAAGGAGGAAACGGGATATTATTTATCGCCGATAATTAAGGCAGCTGCAGAGGGGGCAAGAGTCCCTGTCTGCTTCCATCTCGACCATGGCCCTTCCGAGCTTGAAACAACCCGTTCGCTACGCTACGGCGCCACAGGCATTATGCTTGACGGCTCAACACTGCCCTTTGATGAAAACATTGCCCTTACAAAAAGGGTTGTTGAAACCTGTCAGTATCTTGATGTTCAGGTCGAGGGAGAACTCGGACATGTAGGCACTACCAATGATGCCGATATGGACGAGTTTACAACGCCGGAGGATGCAAAAAGGTTTGTTGAGGAGACAGGCGTTTCTTGTCTTGCAGTAGCAGTAGGAACTGCTCACGGTAAATACAAAAAACCGCCCAAGCTAGATATCGAACGCATCGATGCAATACGCAAGGCTACAAACAAAACGGCCCTTGTTCTTCACGGAGGCTCGGGAGTTCCCGATGAGGAGGTTAAAAAAGCGGTTAAGGCCGGTATTCGCAAAATGAATTTTGCGACCGACATCTGCTACGCTTTTCTAGACTCTTGTCTGGAGGAGCTTCAGAAGCCCGACAGAGCAGTTGCAATTGATAATTTTATGAAAAAGCCTATCGAAGCGGTTAAGAATTTCTGTATAGAGAAAATAAAACTCGTCGGCGCAGACGGAAAGGCATAAGTTATGGCAAAAATAGTAGGAATAGGCGCAAATGTTTTCGACACCCTTTATAACATCCCTACATATCCGAGTGAAGATACAAAAATGAGAGCCACCGCCAGTAAAACTGCTGGCGGCGGTCCTGTTGCTACCGGTCTTGTAGCGGCAAGAAAACTTGGAGAGCAGACCGCATATATCGGAGTATTGTCTGATGACAACGGCGGTAAGTTTCTCAAAGAGGATTTTGAAAAGTATGGCGTAGATACCCATCTTATAGAGGTAAAATCGGGATATCGCTCCTTTGCATCGGTACTTTGGCTTTGCGCCGATACTGCAACCAGAACCTGTGTATTTGATAAGGGTAATTTGCCGCCGCTGAAACTTGATGATAGGCAAAAGAAAGCAATTTGCGATGCAGAGATTCTTATGGTAGACGGAAATGAGATGGAGGCTGCTGTAGAAGCGGCAAAAGTAGCAAGAGAGAACGGAGTAAGGGTGCTTTACGATTGCGGAGGCCTTTATGACGGAGTTGAAAGACTTTTAGCCCTTACCGATATAATGATTCCCTCTGAGGAGTTTTCACTCGGCCATACCGGTTGTAAGACACCGGAAGAAGCGGCAAGAAAACTTTATGAAACCTATAAGCCTGAGGTTGTGGTTGTTACACAGGGCAAAAAAGGTGGACTTTTATACAACGGAAATGATATAATTAGATACCCGATATATCCGGCCTCGGTCGTTGACTCAAACGGTTCTGGAGATGTCTTCCATGGAGCATTTGCTGCGGGAGTCGTAAAGGGCTTTGATTTTCTTAAGTGCTGTCATTTTTCGAGTGCAGTTTCTGCGATAAAATGCACAGGTATCGGAGCTCGTGAGAGCGTACCCGACTTTGAAACGGTAAAAGAATATTTAAAGGAGAACGGTTATGAACTTTAAAAAATCATACAAATCTTCAAACGGATATACACCTATTTGCAAAATAGGTGAGTGTTCCTTAAAGAAGCTTGAATTTGGTATAATTGAACTTGAAACAGGAGAAAAACTGCCCTTTAATACAGAGGATAAAGAAATTGCCTTTATTATGCTAGAGGGTCACTGCAACGTTTATGTGAACGATGAGGTTTTTGAAAATGTTGGCAACAGAATGACCGTTTTTGACAACCGTAAGGCAGAATGCTTTTATATGCCAAGGGAGCAGGAGCTTGTAATTGAGGCAATCGACCACATTAAAATTGCTGTTTGCGCTACCCCTGTGGCAGAAAAAACCGAGCCTCAGGTTCTTCGTGAGGACCACGTTGTAATAAAGGTTCTGGGTGAGCAGCCCTTCGAGAGAGAAACAAGTTTCCTCGTTGACGGCAACTCAAACGCTAAGATTTTAACCATTGGCGAGTGCTACTGTACAGAGGGAAACTGGGCAGGATTTCCGCCTCACAAGCACGATGAAGACAATATGCCCAGCGAGTGCATAGCAGAAGAAATTTACTACTTCCTGTTTGATCCAAAACAAGGCTTTGCCGTTCAGTGTCTATACACTGCTGACGGTGAACTCGATGAGGCTTACAGGGTCAAAAATGATGAGCTTGTCGAATTTCCTTACGGATATCACAGCACCGTTTCAACCCCGGGATATCAGACCTATTTTCTCTGGCTAATGGCGGGTGACTATCAGGGCTTTAATCGAAGCAATGATCCCCAGCACGATTGGATCGCAAACAGATAAAAGACTAAAATAGAGATATGCGGCTCTGCATATCTCTATTGTGCTACTTAAATAAAAGCGAGTGATTTTCAATGATAACCTTAAAAAACGAATATATAACGGTAAAACTTAATGAACTCGGCGCCGAGCTTAAAAGTATTGTGTGCAATGAAACAGAGTATATCTGGGAGGGCAGAAGTGAGGTCTGGTCAGGCTCTTGTCCGCTTATGTTCCCGATATGCGGAGGGCTTAAGGAGGACAAATATCTGTTAAACGGCAAAGAATATACCCTCCAAAAGCACGGATATATTCGTTTTAAAACCTTCGAGGTTGAAACGATAACGGCAGACAGGGTAGTATTTCTGCATAGGTCTGATGACGAAACTAAAAAGTGCTTTCCCTTTGATTATGAATTGCGGGTAATTTATACATTAAGCGGAAAAGCCTTAAAAATAGATTATTCGGTAAAGAACAAAAATGACGGCATTATGTATTTCAGCATCGGCTCTCACGAGGGCTATTATACACCTGAGGGCATAGAGGATTACGATGTAATATTCCCGCAGAACGAAACCTTGAATGCATACCTGCTTTACGGAAATTTGCTTTCAAATCAGACAATACCAATAATAAAGGACAGCAAGGTTCTGCCTTTATATGACAAATATTTTACGGTTGATGCCCTCGTCTTTAAGGATCTTAAATCTAAATCTGCAACCCTTCGCAACAGAAAAACAGGCAGGGCTGTCAGGGTTGACTTCCCCGACGATAAGTACTTCCTTTTATGGCACAAGCAAAACGCTCCGTATATCTGCTTAGAACCTTGGGACGGCATACAGGATATTGTCGGCACAAGCTATGATATAACCGAAAAAGAGGGAATAATCGCACTTGATGGCAAGGGCGAGTATAAACACACTCACTCGATTACTATTGTTGAATAAGGTGATAAAAATGCTGGATAGATTAAAGAAACTCAATCCCGAAGTTAAATTTTATGATGTAAAGGACAGCGAGTTTGCCTCATACGGAAGAATTATTGAGGGCTTGGATATAACCGAGATTGTAAAAGAGGCCCAAAAAATGCCGCAAGTCGAAAACGGCTCATCATATATGCCCTCTGTAGAGGCTTTTGAGGAACTAAAAATAGCCACAGAAATTCAGAATGAATATTTTGGTACGCTACCCGCCCAGATAGGCTACTGTTGGGGTCATAATAAATTATTAAATGCAACCGAGTGGCACACATCGAGTGAAATCAATATAGCGGTTACCCCTTTGGTTCTCATATTAGGACATATATGGGACATTAAGAACGGGGGGATAGATTCCTCAAAATTCAAGGCCTTTTATCTTCCTGCTGGAACGGCGGTAGAGGTTTACGCTACCTCGCTTCATTTTTGTCCCTGTGAAGTCTGCTCGGAGGGCTTTGGCTGTGTTGTAGGTCTGCCTATGGGAACAAATACCGATTTGACCGAAAAAACACAGGATAGGTTTCTTTTCCGTAAAAATAAGTGGATAATCGCCCATGTGGACAACAAGGACCTTATCGAAAAAGGAGTAGTCGGCTCAATTACGGGCGTAAACTACGAGATTAAATATTAAGCTTCGAAAGGGAATAGAAAATGAAATATCTTTTAGGCATAGATTTTGGAGGAGGAGCCTCCAAAGCTACCCTTATTGATACAAACGGCAATATAATCGCTGACAATACGGTTGAATATCCAACACTGTATCCTGAGGCAAACGCATGTGAACAGTCTCCTTGGGACTGGATAAATGCACTTAAAGAAAACTGCAAGGCTCTGCTTTCAAAAAGCGGTATAGACAATGGGGATATTTTGGCAATTGCGATAGACTCTGCAACCCATACCTTCCTTGTCTGCGATAATGATTTTAAGCCCCTCAGAAATGCTATTCATTGGACCGACACACGTTCTCGTAAACAAGCCGATAATCTGCGAGAGAAATTTGGCGAGGAAATTTTCAAAAAAACATATCATAAGCCCGATACAATCTGGACCTTACCACAGCTCATCTGGCTTAAAAATACTGAGCCTGAGGTTTTTGCAAAAACAAGGTATATATTCTTTGAAAAGGATTTTATCCGTTATTATCTGACAGGAGTTTTTTGCACCGATTATATTGAAGCCGAGGGCAGTATGCTTTTTGACTGCAATAAATTGGAATGGGATGAGGAGCTTTGCAAATTGGCATGTATAACTATCGATATGTTACCGCCTGTTGCAAGGCCTACCGATATTATCGGTAAGGTAAACCAAGAAGCATCGAAATCCACAGGATTAAAAGAGGGTACGCCTGTTATCTGCGGAACTACCGATACGGTTATGGAGGTTTTCGCTTCGGGAGCGGTAAGCAGGGGGGATGTTACAGTAAAACTTGCAACGGCAGGCAGAATTTGCGTTATAACCGATAATCCCTATCCTGACAGACATCTTGTAAACTATTCTCATATAGCAGAAGGAATGTGGTATCCGGGTACCGCTACAAAGTCCTGCGCCGCCTCATATCGCTGGTACAGAGATACCTTCGGCGGTGAATATAAAGAGCTTGATGATGGCGCAAAGGAGATTCCGATAGGCTGTGACGGCCTTATTTTCCACCCCTATTTAAACGGCGAACTGACTCCTTACGCCGACCCTGCCCTTTGCGGTAGCTTTACGGGTGTCAGGGCTACTCACACAAGGGCACACTTTACACGTGCGGTGCTTGAGGGGGTTGCTTATTCGCTTCTTGACAGTAAGCTTTATCTTGACAGTCTTAATATTCCGTATAACAGCGTTGCTACTGCTATCGGCGGAGGTACAAAGGGCAAACTTTGGCGTCAAATGATTGCCGATGCCTTAGGAATAGCGCTTAAAACCACCGAGAGTTCGGATTCGTCCTTCGGCTCCGCAATGCTTGCGGGTATTGCTGTGGGCGTATTTAAAGACCCTAAAGATGCGGTAGAAAAGTGTGTAAAAGAGGTTGATATTACATATCCCAACCCCGAAAATACCGAAAAATACCTTAAGGTGTTTAAAACCTATAAAAAAATACACGATGCGTTAGCACCGATATACAAAGAGAGATAATATGAAAATATTAGTTTGTATCCGTCAAGGGCTTGACGGAGAAATAAATCCCTTTGATGCCTCGGCCTTCGAGGAAGCCTTAAGAATCAAGGGCTCAGAGGTTACCCTGTTAAGCATGGGACCGCTGACCGCTAAAGACTTCCTTTTAAGATTAACCAGATTGGGAGCTAAAAAAGCAATCCTTCTCTCCGATAAGGCATTTGCAGGAGCGGACACGTTGGCTACCGCATACACTCTGTCACTTGCGGTCGGCAAGATAAATCCCGATTTAATTTTCTGCGGAAGACAAACTCTTGTGGGGGATACAGCGCAAACGGGGCCAATGCTTTCGGTATTATCAAACAGAAACCTCATAACCAATGTTATGAGTATTGACGAGATAGGTCAGAATATTACATGTACCACTCGTGATATGGGTGCGCAAACGGTAGCTTTACCTGCGCTTTTAACTATTGAGCGCACCTGTAATTTAAGGCTGCCGAGCATTATGTCAAAGCTCGGTGAGGTTGAAGTTTGGTCGTCAGAAGATATAGGAGCCGATATCCAAAAATGCGGTCTTGCAGGTTCGCCAACTAGGGTTGTAAAAACCTTTGAAAATGAGTCGGGCAAGAGAAAATGCAGATTTATTTCTCCGAATGAACTTCCCTCAATTATAGCCGAGGCCCTAGACCGCCGAAACGAAAAGATAGAAAAAACTGTGTCGAACTCGCAAAAGCTTGATAAAGTGTTTATTGTAGGTGGGGGTCCGAGACCGTTTGCTGAAACATTCAGCGACGATATAACCGTCTTACCGCTTGGCTCTGCCGAAGAATTAGCCCTAAAGATAACTGCTGAAAAGCCCAATGCAGTTCTTTGGGGAAGTGATTCGCTATCCAAAAGGCGCTCTGCCGAGGTTGCCGCCATGTTAGGATTGGGCCTTTGTGCCGATTGCACCTTGCTTGAGACTGACGGCGAGGAATTATATATGTACCGTCCCGCACTTTCGGGCAGTGTTATTGCGAAAATTGTAAGCAGTACAAAACCTGCTATGGCAACAGTCCGTACTGCTAAAAACGGAGCCGACATAATTGTAGCGGCAGGCTATGGCGCCAAGGATAGTTTAGACACGGTTCGGGCTTTTGCAGAAAAGTACTCGGCAGAAGTTGCAACTACTCGAAAAGCGGTCGATAACGATATTTTACCCTACAGTTTGCAGGTCGGCTTGACAGGAAAAACGGTAAGTCCGTCCGTTTATATTGCAGTAGGCGTTTCGGGCGCCGTTCACCATATTGCCGGTATGCAGAAATCGGGTACCATTATTGCAATAAACCCC
Organism: Acutalibacteraceae bacterium; assembly: GCA_045537915.1. Classification (GTDB taxonomy): domain Bacteria; phylum Bacillota; class Clostridia; order Oscillospirales; family Acutalibacteraceae; genus SFWF01. The sequence goes on along the minus strand of JAZSQK010000011.1, from coordinate 70,390 downwards.
GATAAAGATGCGCCGATTTTTGATTATGCCGACTATGGCATTGTGGGCAGGGCAGAGGATTTGAAATAGGAAAGGCGCAGATTATCTCTTCATTTTTCATAAAAAAAGACGGCATAGCCGTCTTTTTTAATAATATCCTTCGGTTGAGAGGTATCTGGAGCCCGAATCTGCAAATATAACAACAATATTTTTACCCTTGTTTTCAGGTCTTTTGGCAACATCCAGAGCCGCCTTATAAGCGGCACCCGAGGAGATTCCGACTAAAAGTCCGCAGCTTTTAGCGAGATACCGTCCTTGTTCGTATGCATCCTCGTCGGCTACCTTGATTATCTCGTCATAAATGTCGATATTAAGGACTTCAGGAACAAACCCTGCGCCAATGCCCTGAATTTTATGCGCCCCCTTTTCTCCGCCCGAGAGAACAGGGGAGGAGGCAGGCTCAACACCTATTATTTTAATGTCACTCTTTTTGGATTTCAAATATTCTCCCGTGCCGCTTATCGTTCCGCCCGTGCCTACTCCACTGATAAGCACATCCACCTTACCGTCGGTGTCCCTCCATATTTCAGGACCTGTGGTTTCAAAGTGTGCCTTGGGGTTTGCGGGGTTTGTAAACTGACCCGTGATAAATCCGCCACATTCCTCTGCGATTTGTTCTGCCTTTTCAATTGCTCCCGACATACCCTTTTTACCGTCGGTCAGAACAACACTTGCGCCGTAGGCTTCAATAAGCTTTATTCGTTCGGCAGACATAGTATCTGGCATAACAATTACAACATTGTACCCTAAAGCCCTGCCTAATGCTGCAAGGCCTATTCCTGTATTCCCCGAGGTCGGTTCAATAAGAGTGTCGCCCGGCTTGATTTTGCCCTTCGCCTCGGCAGTCCTTATCATAGAAAGCGCCGCTCTGTCCTTGATAGAGCCTGTAAGGCTTAAAAACTCAAGCTTGGCGTATATATCCGCAACGCAGTCGGGGGCTCTTTCAAGCTTAATTATCGGGGTGTTACCGACCAACTCGGTAATGTTTTTTAAAACTTTCATAATACGCACCTATACTCATTAAATTGTATCTGAATACATATAGTTTACCATAAATATGTCCTTGCAGTCAATGGCGAGAGAAAAAATGAAAAAAATTAAAATAGAGGTCCGCAGCAAAAGACAAATTCAACAAATTTTGCTACATGTTTTTGTAAAACCAAACAAAAATACCGTAGTTTTGGAAAAAGCAAAAATTTTTTAATAAAACCACTTGAAATTTCTATTGCGTTGTGATAAAATGCAATAGAAAAAGAATAGTGTCTTTATATCCCTTTTTAGGAAAAGGGCTTATAAAGGCGTTGTTCAACTTCTTATCCCATTGTGGATAAAGTGTTAAATATATTTAAGGTATAGGAGGAAATCACATGAGCAAATTCACAAAAATCATTGCCGTTGTTGTGACTCTCGTTATGCTTCTTGGCGTAGTGGGTATCGTTTCATCGGCAGAGGAAAGCCCGATTATGAAGCTTTCCAGCAAAAGAACACAGGTTACAAGTGGCTCAAAGTTTGAGGTAACAGTATCTCTTTCTGATGCAACACAGGTAGTCGGCGGTGTTGAGGGAACAATTACATACAATAAAGATATGTTCTCAAATCCGGTAGTTACTCTTACCGACGCATTTACCGCTAACGGAAACGGAAATGCTGCAGAGGTTGTTAACACCGAAACCGCAGGAGTAATTAAGTATGTCGGCCTTGCAGGAAACGACACAGGTTCAGATTGGTTCACAATTACCTTTGATACTGCAACCGTTGCTACTTCATCTAATCAGACCTTTACAATTACTGCAAAGGGTTCTAACAAGACCGGTACTGCCGTTCAGACAGTGGCTTCTCTTAACGTAGCTGTTAATGCAGTTCCCAATGCAGTTAAGGTTATGGGCGCTCAGTTGAAGTATGGTGCTACAGTTACATTTGATCAGCAGGATCTTCGTTTTGCTGTTAATGTTGACAAGACTTATCTTCCCCAGGACAAAAATGCAGTTGAGTTCGGCGTTCTTATGATGTTCACACAGAGACTTGGTGACAGAGAACTCACCTACGATATGATAGCTAACAACGAAAAAGGTCTTGTTGTAGCACGCAAACTTCCTGCGGAAGGTCAGCAGTCTATTACAGTTCCTGAGTTGTTTTTTGCACAGCTTAACGGTACTGCAAGTGATGACCTTAATGCTATCAAGGGTATAAGGGTTTCTGCAAGAGCGTATGTTCGTTATGATGATAATACCGTTGTTTACTATAGTAACAATAATGAAGATGGTAGAGTAGTAGCAGGCTATTCCAGCAAATCCTTCAACGGTGCCTTAAAAGCAAATACAAAGTTAATGTTAGATGCTTACACTGCTTATAAGAACATTGATGAAGCATCAAGAACTGATGCCCAACAGGCTTATATTGATGCACTTACAGAGTACGATAAAGAATATCCGACCACAACTACTATGAAAAATTTCCTAGGTGTTTCGTCGTTTAATGATGAACATAGCAGACTTACTTCTATGTTTGTAGCTAATTATTATTGGTATTATCTGTGTACCTTAGATATTGCTGAATAAGGAGGAGATTGCTTTATGAAGAAAATATTTTCAGAGGCAGAGGTAGAGCTTACCCTTTTATCTGCTCTTGACGACATTTTGGCCGAATCTGTATTTGTCGATGGTAGCGGCCTCTACGACGATGGTGATAATTTAGACGATTATAAGGATCCGGCAGGCGACTAATTCTAAAATTAAAGGTTGGAGAATAAAATAATTATGAAGAATAAGCTTTTACTGGTGCTGATTGCTCTTTTAATTGTACTGTCTCTTGTCGCTTGCGGCAAAAAGAAGAACAATGACAATAATGACGATACAAGCTCGTATGCTCCCACACAGTCTACCGTGTCTGTTTTGGATAATGAAGATGAGAATTTAACATCTTCAGAACTTGAAAAGCTTGAAAGCCTCTTTCAGGAAAATGTCACTCCCGAGATTGTAGTTCCTGGTGAAAGCTCTTCAGTTTCTTCTTCAACAACGGTTAACAGTTCTTCAACAACAGTTAACAGTTCTTCAATCGTAACTACTTCTTCTAGAGAAGAAACTTCATCCACTGAAGAGGTATCTTCTATAGGAGGAACCAGTTCAACCGAAAGCTCCAGCAAGGTAACTTCTTCTGTTCCTAAAGAAGGCTGGACCATTCCGGTATAATATCCTCAAAATACCTATAAAAAGGCTCCGTATTTTCGGAGCCTTTTGGTTTTTGTATAGTGAAAACCACACGCTAAGCGTGTGGTTCCAAAGAGGCTTTTGCCGGTAAGCAATCCCACCGCAGCGGTGGTTCACTTGTGTAAAGGAAACCAAAACAAAAGGTTTTGACTGAGGAATTGTTTTAATGACAATCCTTCTGTCAGTTTGCGACCGTCACTATAGACAAGGATGACCTTTACTGCAGTCACATCAGAAGTGTTCACTCATATATAGCTATAAAATAACCGTCCAAGCTGTAAAAATGCTTGAACGGTTTTTAATTTATACATTAGGTCAGAACAACATTGGAATTACGTAAGCTACAAATGAGGTTATAAGTCCGGCTGCTATAACACCTAAAGTAATTATCCATATAGAGCGCTTAAATTTTACATTCAGGGCGTTTGCTACAAGAGCGCCGGTCCACGCTCCTGTGCCGGGAAGGGGAATCCCTACAAAAAGAAAGAGTCCCCATGCGCTTGTAGCCTCAACCTTCTGACTTTTGCGCTCGGCACGTTCATCAAGCTTTGTTACTATCCTTGCAAGCCATAGAAAATTGGTTCTCTTGATAAAATCAAACACCCTTCTGATAAAGAGCAGAACAAATGGTATCGGCAACATATTTGCAATTACGCATATCGGAAAAGCAATATACCATTCAACCCCTAAAAGACTTGCGGCGATAAGACCGCCTCGCAGCTCCAAGACAGGTAACATTGATACAATAAATATTATTACCTCTGCCGATATCTTTGACCTGAAAAATTCCGTTATTGCTTCTACTATGTGTTCCAACTTATTACCTCCGAGATTATTCTTACAAAATCATTTGGCAACTCTCCGCCTGTTATAATGGGCACATATACAAAGTAATATGCCAGAAGTCCAAAGCAAATGAGCAAGAATATTGTAATGATAAGCAGGGCAATATTTGCTCCCTTCGGCCTTCTTCTTATATTTCGGTTGATGTTCGATGCTTCTTCAGAGTGTGTATCAGAGTCGTTAATGTTGGAAAGCATCGCAACAAACCCTTCGGAGCTACTGCGGATAACATCATCATCTTCGTTCTGCTCCGACTGCGGCTCCTGTTCTATAGGCTCTTGATCGGTATCATCGGAGACATTGTCTTCTTCTGCCGTTTCAAAGTTACTGGGTTCCTCCTGCTCGGCAATGCTTTGAGCATTCTCTTGCTCTGTGCAATTTTCTTCTGTCGTATCCTCATCATTAATCTCCGACTCTTCGGCTTTAAAATCGTTAGGCTGAGAGGTGTGACTGCTTAAATCCTGACGGGCAGAGCTCAGAATATTTGAACCCTCAATAATCGGGTTGCTTGAGCTTTCATGCCGAAGCCGCTCATTATATGCTTCGACCTGATTTATATCGAAAATATACTGATGAATATAGGTTCTCATAACCTCATGGCGTAAAGGACGGTCGGAGGACACCATAATAATCGACTGCTTTCCGCATTCTATTATGCAGCCGCCGTACTGTCCTGTCTTTGATACGAGCGGTAGAGCGCCTTTGGGTGCTTTGATATTATCTCCCGACTTAATAGAGTGTGCGAGTTTATCAACAGGCTCGTAATTGTAGCCGATTGCGCCGCTTACAATTTCAACCCCGTTTTTATCGCCGATAAGATCGGTAACCAATATGATAATTCTGCTTCTTGAGACATCTCTTGCCAATGTATTTACGAGCATTTTGGGAGAGTCTACCTTATCCTTGAAAATTCTCATACGGCAACAGCCGCTGAGATTGAATTCAAGTTCAAAATCACTGGAGGTCTTATAATAAATAATGTCGACCTTCAAATTAGATATCATAATTATAACCTCCCAAAATTTATGCGTTAGAATTAGATTCGGTTGACTCGGTTTGCTCTGATGACGTGACCTCTTGTGATGAACTTGGTTCTGTAGTTGAGCTTTGCTCCGACGACTCAACAGTCGGCGCCGAAGATGTCTGCTCTGCTGAAGATGTCTGCACGGTCGAAGAGGTTGTCACAGAGGATGTTTGCGAAGGGGTGGTCTGTGTTGGGACCGAGCCTTGTGAAGAGGACGCTATATCCGATGAAACTGCCTCTTGCGAAGCTGAAGGGTCAGCTGAACTTTGATCCTCTGTGGAAGAAGATGTGTCGGTAAGCTCTTTAGAAGAGGTATATCCGCTCAGATTCTTGCTGTCATACCAGGCCTGAGGGTATCTCGGGTTTGGATTAAGCTCGGCATCTGCTACAGAAACGAGAGGTTCTTCATTTGCACGGAGCTTTCTTGCCATAATTACCAGTCTTGCATTATCAAAATCATTAACACAGGTAACAAGCGTAACTATCTGGTCGTTTTCAATAACATCTACAGTTGTGTTTATAAGTGAACGTTCTCTTGCCTCTGCTATCCATGAAAGGAACTCCTGTTGGCTTGAGAAGGTCGGCATTGTAAAATTATAAAGATAACCGTTATCGTCTGCCGCCGTAGCATTCATTATCATAACAGAAAATATTTTATAGGTATTTTGTTCCTTTAGCTTTGTAAGGGTAAACATAGGATTTTGCTTGTAGAAGTTAAGATTTTTATATCTTTTAAGGGTTCCGAACATCGAACCGTCCTTCATATTATGACCATAGATTGTAACATTTTGCGAAGGAGACTCCTTAGTGACAGAAGAGCGGTAGTCAAAGAATATGGCGCCGTAACGGCTGGGCTCCTTATTCATATTATGGTTAAGATAATAGTCATTATCGGTAGTTTGATAAACGGGATGGTTAACATCGGTTCCGGGTATGGTTAGCCAACCTCTGATATCCTCGTTATCCTTAAACGGATCAAAAGCAGTGTAAACCTCATCCTCGCCTGTTTCTTCGGTAAAGCTCCAGGTTGACTGAGCATCGGCTATTATATTCCGTTGCTGATTATCGCTGACAAAGTGATAAATGAGCACAGAAGAAGAAACTATAAGACATAAAAGTGATACAAAAAAGCATACCTTTATAGCTAATTTTTTAGTCTTGCCCGTATTTTTAGGTCTTAATGATTTGGAGAACTTCAAAAAGAACTCTGAAACGGCGGGAGGCAGGGAAAATCTTTTACGAACAAATTCATAATCACGCTCGGTTTCATCATTTATATCCGAAATTTCTTCCTCGTCAAAGGTTCTATCATAAATAAAGGCGAAATCATTTTGGTTGTCTGCTACAGAGGTGTCGCTTGATTCCTCGAAATCGGTCCAGGCTTCTTCTGTATTGATTGATTCTTCGGTAGTATCTGAAGAAAAGGCTGCCGCATACTGCTTTATCATATCAAGCGCTTTGATTGCGGCAAAGTGACGGATTTCATCACGGCTCATGCTGTCAGAAAGGTTTAGTTCTTCAACCCAATGGTCCTTTTTATCTGCGAGAGCAACAAAAACCAGACCTACAGGCTTGCCTTCACTGGCGGCGGGTCCGGCATTACCTGTGATACCGATACCGAGGTCTGATCCGCTTATTTTGCGTACATTTTCAGCCATGCTGACCGCAACTTCTTTGCTTATTGCACTGTGGACGTTTATCAAAAACTGAGGTACCGACAAAACCTCTGTTTTGATGCGGTTTGAATATGCCGAAATTCCGTATTCAAAGACCTTTGATGAATTAGGAACCTCGGTTAACAGCTCCGAAACCATACCGCCTGTGCAGGACTCTGCGGTTGAAACGGTAAGATTTTTATCGATAAGCAGTTCTACGACTTCACACTGAACGGTTTTTTCCGTTTCATTTGACTGCGAAATAACATTATTTGTGTCAAGCACAGGCGCTACATACCTTTCAAACATTCTGACAAGCTGATCCTTATCAGAAGGGAGAAGCAGAATTTTTTTAGAGTTATACTCTGCTGCTATACCTAAAGAAAGGCCAAGTTCGTTTTTGAATATTTGTGAGTTTTTAAGAGTGATAGCGGCGGATAATAACCTTGCATCAGGCTCTATACCGTTTTCCTTGCAATACTCATTTATATATTTAAGAGATATGTCGGAAGTTACAAGAGGAATACCCGTAACAATAGCAACGGCATTCTTTGCTACAGCATTTGTATCCGAATCAATACCGCCGACGATAATTAAAATATTACTGCGGTCAAGACCTTGCGAAACATGTCTTCTGACCTCCTCGCTTAAAGGTGAGGAGACAGTTTGATATGTCGTTCGGTGGCCCAACTCAAACAGTTTTTTAGAAATATATGAGGATGCTGAGTTGATCTGTTCGTCCGAGAGACTGTCGGACGCTACACAAATAATTTCTGCGTTCATTGTATTCTCCGTTTCAGTATCAGTAAATAATGCTGTATTCTGTATTTTCTATAGCCTTTTGGATAAGCTCCTCAACGTCAAGCTTGGATTCGGCAATTTCACAAAGCTCAAGGGTGGGTTTTGTTTTAGGATGTTTTGGCGTAAAGACCGTACAACAATCCTCATAAGGCAGACAGGAGGTTTCAAAGGTGTCTATCCTTCTTGAAACCGTGATAATTTCCTCCTTATCACTGCCTATAAGCGGACGCAAAACAGGAATACCTGTTACAGCATCTGTACAGGCGATGGCGGCAAGAGTCTGACTTGCGACCTGTCCTAAACTTTCTCCCGTAATCAGCGCTCCGCAGTGCTTGTGACGGGCTATTCGCTCGGCAATTCTCATCATCATACGGCGCATAATAAGGGTAAAATATTCTTCGGGACAGTTCTTTGCTATCTCCTCCTGAATTTCGGTAAAGGGGACTATAGCGAGATTTATACCGCCGCTGTAGGCGGCAACCTTAGACAGAAGCGTTTTAACCTTCTGTTCGGCACGGATACTGGTGTAAGGGGGACTTGCAAAATGTATCGCATTAAGACGCAGTCCTCTTTTTGCCATTGTCCAGGCCGCAACGGGACTGTCTATTCCGCCCGAGATAAGTATCGCCGCCTGTCCTGCCGTTCCGACAGGAAGGCCGCCTGCGCCGTGAAGCTGTCCTGCTCTTATATATGCCGCATAATCTCTTATCTCAACCGTTATTATTATATCGGGGTTATGAACATCTACCCGCAGATGATTAAAGGCCGAAAGCAAGGCTCCGCCGACCTCGGCAGAGATTTCGGGAGAGGTAAGGGGAAAACGCTTGTCTGCGCGCTTTGCCTCTACCTTAAAGGTTTTTACCGAATTCATTGTATCTGCAAGATATTCGGGTGCGCATTTCAAAATGGTATCTATGTCCTTTTCACAGACAGCCGCTCTGGAATAAGCCGCAATTCCGAAAACCTTCGATACCTTGTCGAGAGCCCCTTCAAAGTCGAAAGCCTCGTCTTTAGGTTCAATATAAACGGTTGATTGAGCCTTTTTAATTTCAACATTTCCGAGTGCCCAAAGGGATTGCCGCAGATTTTTAATCAGCGCATCTTCAAAAACATTTCTGTTCAGTCCCTTAAGGGCCAATTCTCCGTTTTTTATAAGTATAATTTCTTTCATAATGTCAGTGTATCCTTTTAAGTTTTGCTGTTGCTTTTTTCAGAGCTTCACAAAGAAGGTCGATTTCTTCTCTTGTGTTGTAACGGGAGAAGCTTATGCGAAGTGAACTGTCTATTCTTTGCTTTTCGAGGCCCATTGCGGTAAGGGTGTGGCTGAGTTCTCCCTTTGAACAGGCGCTGCCGCTTGATACGAAAATATTTTCCGCCTCAAGAAAATGAAGCAGGGTTTCGGATTTAAAGCCCAAAACCGAGATATTGAGAATGTAAGGCAGGGCATCGTCGGGAGAGTTTATAACCGCAAAGTCTGTCTGACAAAGAAGACTTCTCGCATAATCGGATAGCTCTTTCATCCTTTTAAGCTGAGATTCTGTGTCGCCGAGAGCCTTGATTGCCGCCTGGAAAGCCGCTATTGACGGCATAGGCTCGGTACCGGGACGAATACCGTTTTGCTGTCCGCCCCCGAAGATAAGAGGGGAAATGTGAACCCCTTTTTTAAGGTATAAAAAACCTATACCCTTGGGAGCGTGTATTTTATGACCGCTTCCCGTTAGCATATCAACCCCTAATGCAGAGGGTTTTATCTGCAACTTTCCAAAGCCCTGAACCGCATCGCAGTGGAGCAGGGCAGGGGCGCCTACCCGTTTTATTGCTGCCGCAGCGGCAGATACGGGCTGAATAGAGCCAACTTCATTATTAACAAGCATTATGCTGACTAATATCGTATCGGAAGTGATGGCTTTGTTTATATCTTCTATGGAAATCTTTCCGCTTGAGTCGGGTTTAAGCAAAACAAGTTCAAAACCTTTTTGATGATAAGCCTTTAGGGTGTTTAAAACCGAAGGGTGTTCAATCGCAGTCGTTACTATCCTTTTACCACGCTTTGCCCTTGCGGCTATTGCGCCCTGAAGGGCAATGTTGTTTGCTTCGGTTCCACTGCCGGTAAAATAAATTTCGTCGCTTCGGCAGGAAAGCTTATTTGCTAAAGTTTCTTTACAGGATAAAAGACCTTCCTCTGCAGTAACGCCTAACGAGTAGAGCGAAGATGGGTTGCCCCATTCCTCCTCCATAGCGACAAGCATAGCGCAGACAGCCTCCTTACAGGGCTTTGTGGTAGCGCTGTTATCAAGGTAACAAATAGCAGACAATAATAACACCCCTATCATATTAAAATATATTATACTATATTTAATTCTAATTAACAATACCTAAAAAGAGAAAGGTCACAAAAATTTACAAAAAATAATGCTTGATTTTTTTGCGCAGTTGTGGTAATATATTTGAGCATTTGATTACACCCGATCCTTACGGGTGGGTTTGATGCCGATATTTCGACATTAAAGCGGACGGTCCTCTGTGTAGCTTATATGCAAGAACGTCTGAACTATTAGGGAGGAAAAAACTATGACAGACGCTGTAAAGAATTTGACAGCAGACATGATGAAGGAAGAAGTTCCTGTCATCAAAATCGGTTCAACCGTTCGTGTTCACGTTAAGATACGTGAGGGCGAGAGAGAAAGAATTCAGGTTTTCGAGGGAACTGTTATTGCAAAAAACAATAGCGGCATAGCAGAAACCTTTACCGTAAGACGTGTTTCCTACGGTGTAGGCGTAGAGCGTGTTTTCCCTGTACATTCTCCGAATGTTGCCAAGGTTGAAACAGTCAGAGACGGACGTGTTCGCAGAGCAAAGCTTTATTATCTGCGTGATCGTGTCGGTAAGGCTGCAAAGGTTAAGGAAACCGTATAATGAGAAGGGAGACAGCCAAAAAACTGCCTCCCTTTTTGCTTTAATTACCTTAAAAGGAGTGGGATGAATGGATTATTTGACCGATAGTGATTTCGGGGAAGAAAAAAAACCTAAATTTATAAATGAAATGTTCGACTGGCTGGATATTCTTGTCAGTTCTATCGTTGCGGTCGTAATTATTTTCACCTTCCTTTTTCGTATAGTTACCATCGTCGGAGATTCAATGCAGAATACTCTTTACGAAAAAGAGAGAATAATAATCTCTGATATGTTTTATGAGCCAAAATACGGGGATATTGTTGTTATTTCACGTAATATGGATAATTCAGTTACAGACACAAAACAGGGCGCAGAGCCGATAATTAAAAGAATTATTGCGGTTGGCGGTCAGTATGTAGATATAGATTTTGAAAAGGGAAAGGTCTATGTGGGCTATGACCTTGGAGACATGGAGGAGCTTGACGAGCCATATACCAAAACCCCAACTAACCTGATGGCAGATGTACAGTTTCCGCTCTATGTCGAGGAGGGCTATGTTTTTGTGCTTGGAGATAACCGAAACGAGTCCAAGGACAGCCGTTTTTCAGTAATCGGCGAAAACGGACTGGTTAATGAAAAATATATTTTAGGCAAAGCAATCTGCAGAATATTCCCCTTTGACAGAATCGGGAGGTTTGAAACATATGAATGAAACCCAGAATATACAGTGGTTTCCGGGTCATATGACCAAAACCAAAAGAAAAATTCAGGAGTCGTTGCAGATAATTGATGCAGTGGCTGAAATAGTTGATGCAAGAATACCCGTCAGCAGTCGTAATCCGGACCTGGCGGGTTTAATAAAAGACAAGCCGCTTTTAATACTGCTCAACAAATGTGATATGGCAGATCCGAGCCAAACTGCCAAATGGATTGAGTACTATAGGCAAAACGGCATACCTGCTATTCAGGTTGACTGCAAAACAGGTAAGGGGCTTAACTCCTTTAAGGATAAGGTCAAGGAGATACTTGCCCAAAGATTAGAACAGTTTAAGGAAAAAGGAATGGTGGGAAAACCCCTTCGTGTTATGGTTGTGGGAATTCCGAATGTCGGAAAGTCTACCTTTATAAACCGAATTGCAGGAAACAATAAGGCTAAGGCAGAAAACCGTCCGGGAGTTACCAGAGGCAATCAGTGGGTAACAATCGACCGACAGCTTGAACTGCTGGATACTCCGGGTGTCCTTTGGCCTAAATTTGAAGATCAGCAGGTGGGAGAAAGACTTGCCTTTACGGGTGCGGTCAAGGATGCTGTTGTAGATATCGAGCTTCTTGCCGTAAGGCTTTTAGAGGTTTTAGCCTCGGCCTACCCCGAGCTTCTTAAAGAGAGATACAAGGTGGATGATTTAAGTCTGGAACCCTATGACCTTTTGTGCGAAATCGGCAAAAAAAGAGGTATGGTTATCCGTGGCGGCGAGACCGATACCGAAAGGGCGTCGGCTATGCTTTTGGAGGAGTACAGAAACTGTAAAATAGGCAGAATAACACTTGAAAGGGTGGAGGATAATGCCTGATTTAGAGCTTGAAAAAGCTGCCTTTGAAAAGGGATACAGATTTATTTGCGGCGTCGACGAAGCGGGTAGAGGACCACTTGCGGGACCGGTCTGTGCGGCGGCGGTAATTCTGCGAGAAAACGAGGTTATCGAAGGGGTAAACGATTCTAAAAAGCTTTCCGAGAAGAAAAGAGAGGCTCTTTTTGATATAATAAAAGAAAAGGCTCTCGCCTGGTCGGTAGCCTTTGCGACGGTTGAGGAAATTGAAGAGGTCAATATTCTTAACGCCACCTTTCTTGCTATGAACAGGGCGATAGAGGGCTTGAAGACTAAGGCAGATTATGCCCTTATAGACGGCAACAGGGTGCCTAAAGAGATAAAAATAGACTGTGAAACTGTGGTAAAAGGGGACTCGAAATCGGCCTCAATTGCGGCGGCTTCAATTCTTGCCAAGGTATCCAGGGATAGATTGATAGAAGAATATGATAAAGAGTTCCCGGAGTATAAATTTGCGCAGCATAAGGGCTATGGCACCAAGGCACACACCGACGCTATAAAACAGTTCGGCCCCTGTAAATACCACAGACCCTCCTTTCTTACCAAAATCAAATGAGTACAAGGGAATACATAGGAAAACTCGGCGAGGATATGGTCGCAAGGTATCTTGAAAAACAGGGCTATATAATTACCCGAAGGAACTATCACAGTAAATACGGCGAGATAGACATAGTGGCGGAGGACAGGGAATATATTTTATTCGTAGAGGTTAAGACGAGAAAAGAAAGTTCGCCTATTTCTCCTGCCGAAGCGGTAAACCTGCCAAAACAGAGGAAGATTGTTCTTACGGCAAAAGATTATCTTGCCAAGCTGCGTGTCGAAGTAAATTATCGTTATGACATTGCAGAGGTAGTATACAGAATAGACTCGCAAGGGGAAATAAAGGCTTCTCTTAACTATATACGAAATGCATTTAACGACGGAGTGATTGAAGATACGCCTTTTTGACCTTCATTGCGATACGCCCACCGCTCTTTATGATAAAAAACAGAGTGCCGTTTGTTTTCCTGAAAATATTGAAAGACAGGTTCAGGTCTGCTCTGTCTGGCTGAGTGACGGGTGTAAAGAGCCTTTTGATACCTATAAAAGAATACTTAAAAATTTCAAAGACAAAAACACCTTAGCCTTAAACCGCATCGACCAAAACAAAACAGTATTGCTTTCCCTTGAGGGCGGTGCTGCTTTTGAAGAGGATATATCGAGGCTAGAAGATATAAAAAATGACGGAATTTCCTCGGTTATGCTGACCTGGAATAAAGATAACTCTCTTGCGGGAGGAAGTCTGAGCGATAGGGGTTTGACCAAAAAGGGAGTAGCGGCAATAGAGTTTATCAATAAGCTTGGTATGGCGCTTGATGTTTCTCACCTCAATGATAAAAGCTTTTTTGCGGCTGCCGAAAAAGCCGATTTCTTGTTTGCTTCCCATAGTAATGCAAGAGAGGTTTTTAATCATAAAAGGAACCTTCCCGATGATGCGCTTGGCATTATAGGAGAGAAAAACGGTATCATCGGAATAAATTTTTACCCCTTATTTTTAGGGAGTGGCAGTCCTTTTGAAAATATTGCCCGACATATTACACATATGCTTGATTTAGGGCTTGAAAACAGTATTGCCATAGGCTCGGATTTCGATGGGGCAGATATGGATAAAAGCCTTTTTTGTACAGAAGATACGGCCGCTCTTTATGATTATCTTCTAAAGCGCTTTTCAAGCGCCCGATTGGTTGATAAAATATTTTTTGAAAATGCCTATAACTTTTACAAAAAACTTTTTGACAAGCAGAATGTTATGTAATATTATATAAATCAAAGATGTTGAATATATTTGGAGGCTACTATGCGTTACATCAGTACTAGAGATAACAGTGCGCAGACTACTGCATCATCTGCAATTGCACACGGAATATCGGTTGAGGGCGGCCTTTTTGTGCCCGAGCAGGTTCCCGTGCTTACAAAAGCAGATTTTGAAAGACTGTGCGGTATGAATTATGTCGAGAGAGCAAAGTTTGTGCTATCCCTCTTTCTGACCGACTTTTCGGCTGAAGAAATCGACTATTGCGCAAAGGGTGCATATCTGGGGAATTTTGATGAGGACAAGCCCGCTCCTCTTAAAGCTCTTGACGATAATACGCATATTTTAGAGTTGTGGCACGGTCCTACCTGTGCCTTTAAGGACCTCGCTCTTCAGATATTGCCCTTCCTTCTTACTACCAGCGCAAAAAAGGTTGCCGACGGCAAGAAAACGGTTATACTTGTTGCAACTTCGGGAGACACGGGTAAGGCCGCTTTAGAGGGTTTTTGCGATGTTCCTGATACCGAGATTTTGGTATTCTACCCCAACGATGGTGTAAGCCCGATGCAGCAGCTCCAGATGAACACCCAAAAGGGAAATAATGTTTATGTTTGCGCTATAAACGGAAATTTCGACGACTGCCAGACAGGCGTAAAGACCATTTTCACAGATGAAAAAACCAAGGCTTTACTTGCCCAAAACAATATGGAATTTTCAAGTGCTAACTCAATAAACTGGGGTAGACTTGCGCCGCAGATAATCTACTATATATCGGCATACTGTGACCTTCTCTCAAAGGGCGAGGATTACCTCAAGGATGGCTTCAATGTTGTTGTTCCAACCGGAAACTTTGGAAACATTCTTGCGGCATATTATGCCAAGGAAATGGGAGTGCCGATAGCAAAGCTTATCTGTGCATCAAACTCCAACAATGTTCTGACCGACTTTTTAAAAGACGGAACATATGACCGCAACCGAAGCTTTTACACCACTGTTTCTCCATCAATGGATATTCTTATTTCATCCAACCTTGAAAGAATGTTATCAATTCTTACTGATAAAGATGATAAAAAGGTAGCTCTTTGGATGGAGGAGCTTAAAACAAACGGAAAATACACTGTTGATGCAGAGGTTTTAGAAAAAATAAAAGAGCTCTTCTTCGGCGGATACTGTAGCGAAGAGGAAACCTATAACACCATAAAGCAGACCTGGGATAAGTTCGGATACCTTATTGATACCCATACTGCCGTTGCGGTTAGCGTTTATAACGACTACAAGGCGCAGACTAAGGATGACCGTCCGACAGTTATAGCATCAACCGCTTCTCCCTATAAGTTTGCAAAGAGTGTGCTTGAGGCTGTAGGCGAAAAGGCTCCAAGTGATGAGTTTGAAACAGTAAGAAGACTGTCTGCCGTTACAAACACAAAAATTCCGTCGCCTCTTGCTGCACTTGAAACCGCAACCGTTCGTTTCAATAATGTTTGTGAAAAAGCGGGTATGGAAGAGGTTGTACTTAAGCGTTTAGGCATATAAATAAAAAGCTGCCCACCTCGTTACTGAAGTGGGCATTTTTTCGGATAAACTAATTCTTGGGTTTAAATGTTTCACAAGCGGTGTCGCTGCATGAAGAGCAGGGGCCGTGGCCAACCTGAATGCAACCGGCCTGACACTTGTCGCCCTCTCTGTGATAGGCGCAGTTTACAACGTCACATTTAATACCCGAGATAACCTCTCCGGGAGTACAATTAGTTTTACAGTCCATTTTAAAAAACCTCCTGAAAATAATACCGAAAAAATCGGCTGAAATTATTGTTTGCAAACCTTTTTAATTTATGTATGAAAGCAAGGTGAAAGATTTTGAGCATTTTGGCAATTTCCGATCTGCATTTATCCCTCGGAACAGATAAACCAATGGATATTTTTGGTTGGGAAAATCACGTAGAAAAAATAAGGGCGAACTGGATAAGAACGGTTAAGGAAACAGATACAGTTGTTTTGCCGGGAGATTTTTCATGGGGGCTCAAAATTGAAGAAACCTTAAAGGATTTCAAATTTTTGCAAAGTTTGCCGGGCAAAAAAATTCTTCTTAAGGGTAACCACGACCTTTGGTGGATGACCATGAGGAAAAATCTTAAGTTTTTTGAAGAAAACGACATTTCGGGAATAGATTTTGTTTATAATAACTGCGTCATAGCAGAGAACCATGCTATCTGCGGAACGAGAGGATGGCTGCTTGAAGGCAAGGAAGCAGACAAAAAGATAATAGAGCGTGAAGCGGCCAGACTGGAACGTTCTCTAAACGAAGCATCAAGAACAGGACTTTGTCCCCTTGTCTTTTTTCATTACCCTTTAGTTTATGGCGATGAAAAATGTGACGAGTTACTGACTGTTCTTAAAAGGTATAAAATTGACAGCATCTATCACGGACACATTCACGGAGCAGGTTTTAATAAGGCGGTCGGTGAGTATGACGGCATAAAAATGAAGCTGATTTCGTGTGATTGCATAGATTTTACACCTTATTTTATAGTATAAATAATTATTTTGCTAAAATTTAAAAAATGTGTGGAAAAATTTAGAGACTTGTGATATAATGTCAAGCGTATATGACAAGATTTGCATTCCTTTTGCGCAAATCAAAATTCGGAGGTACAAATTATGAGTTTAAAGACTTCAAACAAGATCGAGACCAATAAGTATGAGCTCGAAATTACAATCGATGCAGAAACCTTCTGCGAAGCTATCAAAACAGTTTATAAAAAAGAGGCAAAGAATATTGCTATCAAGGGCTTCCGCAAGGGAAAGGCTCCTCTCCATATGATAGAGAAGCTTTACGGCGAGTCGGTTTTCTTTGACGATGCTCTTAATCTTCTTTACGAAGGCGCTCTTCTCGGCGCAGTTGAAGAGGCAAATTTAAAGCTTGTTGATGTCGAGAAAAACGATATCGTTTCTATCAGCAAGGCAGACGGCGTTGTTTTCAAGACCGCCATTGTTGTTGAGCCTGAGGTTGAACTCGGTGAATATAAGGGACTCAAGGCAGACAGAACCCTTCCTGCAGTTTCTGATGAAGAGGTGCAGGCAGAAATCGACCGTTTGGCAGAAAGAAATTCCCGTACAGTAACAGTAGAGGACAGAGCTGCCGAGCTTAAGGATATGGCTGTTATTGATTATGAAGGCTTTGTTGACGGCGTTGCCTTTGACGGCGGCAAGGGCGAGAGCTACACTCTTACTCTCGGCTCGGGTCAGTTCATCCCCGGATTTGAGGATCAGGTCGTAGGACACAAGTCTGGAGAAGAGTTTGATGTAGTCGTAACCTTCCCTGAGGAATATCATGCGGCAGAACTTGCCGGTAAAGAGGCAACCTTCAAGTGTAAGCTTCACGAGATAAAGGCAAAGGAGCTTCCCGTAATAGATGATGAGTTCGCAAAGGATGTCAGCGAGTTTGATACTCTTGATGAGCTCAAGGCTGATATCAAGGCAAAGGCTCTTGAGCGCAAGACCAAGGCGGCAGACGAAGAGGTTGAGAACAAACTTATCGAGGCTGTTGTTGAGGGAATGAAGGCAGAAATCCCCGAGGCTATGTATGAAAACCGTTCAAACGAATCTGTTCGTGAGTTTGACTACAGACTCAGAAGTCAGGGAATGGATCTCCAGACCTACTTAAAGTATACAGGCTCCTCTGTTGAGGACCTTAAGGCTTCCTTCCGTGAGCAGAGTGAGAAACAGGTTAAGATGAGACTTGCTCTTGAGGCAATCGTAAAGGCAGAGGCTATCGAGGCTACAGAAGAGGAACTTACCGCTCAGTATGAGAAACTTGCCGAAATGTACGGTATGGAGCTCGACGCTGTTAAGGCGGCTATCCCCGAGGGAGATATCAAGCACGACGTTGCTATGAATAAGGCAATCGATCTTGTAAAGTCATCTGCCGAGATTAAGGATGTAAAGGAAAAGAAGCCTGCTGCAAAGAAGACTTCTACCGCCAAGAAGACCACAAAGAAGGCCGCAGAAAAGACCGAGGAGAATACCGAAGAGGCTCCTGCAGAGGAGAAGGCTGAGTAATCGGTTGTTTATAATTGCGGCAAAGTGTTCATAATTATATTGTTGTAGAGTGTTTTACAAATTTCAAGAGGTGACCTAAATGAGTACATTGATACCTTATGTAGTTGAACAGACAAGCCGCGGAGAAAGGTCTTATGACATATTCTCCAGACTGCTCAATGACCGCATAATAATGTTGCCCGACCAGGTAGATAATGCAAGTGCGAGTGTTATTATCGCTCAGCTTCTTTACCTTGAAGGACAGGATCCCGACAAGGACATAAGCTTTTATATCAACAGTCCTGGAGGCAGCGTGTCTGCAGGTCTTGCGATATATGATACCATGCAGTATATTAAGTGCGATGTCAGCACAATCTGTATAGGTATGGCTGCAAGTATGGGAGCATTTTTACTTGCTGCCGGAACAAAGGGAAAGCGTTACGCTCTTCCTAACAGCGAGATTATGATTCATCAGCCGTTGGGCGGCACACAGGGTCAGGCTACAGATATTCTCATCCATGCCCGTCATATCGAAAAGACCAGAAACACCCTTAACAAAATTCTGGCTGAAAAGACAGGACAGAGTCTGGAAACTATCGAGAGGGATACCGAGCGTGACAACTTTATGTCTGCAGACGAGGCGCTGAAGTACGGCCTTATCGATAAGGTAATAGATAAGAGATAAAAAAATTTATTAAGGGCGGATGTTCTCATCCGCCTAAAGCATTTTTTTGAAAGAGGAGAAAGCAATGCCAAACGGCACTAACAATGAGATCCGCTGTTCCTTTTGCCAAAAGGGAGAAAATCAGGTAAACCGTCTGATTGAAGGACCGGGAGTTTACATTTGCGACGAATGTATTGAATTTTGCTCGTCACTTTTAAATCCTGAGGACCTTCCTGTTTATAATGCTCCTGCAAAAAAATCCGATAAGGATTTTACGCTTCCCAAGCCTACCGAAATAAAGGCATCCCTGGATGAATATGTAATAGGACAGGACGAGGCGAAAATAAGCCTTGCGGTTGCGGTTTACAACCATTATAAGCGTATATTTAAGGCAGAGGAAACAGATGTTGAGCTTAATAAAAGCAATGTTTTACTGCTAGGTCCTACCGGTGTCGGAAAAACCCTTCTTGCCCAGACACTTGCTAAGAGTATCGGAGTGCCTTTTGCGATTGCCGATGCTACAACCTTGACCGAAGCGGGTTATGTCGGCGAGGATGTTGAGAATATTTTACTTCGTCTTATTCAGGCGGCAGATTTTGACATTAAACTTGCCGAACGTGGCATTATTTATATTGATGAAATCGATAAAATTGCAAGAAAAAGCGAGAATGTATCGATTACCCGTGACGTCAGCGGAGAGGGAGTACAACAAGCTCTGCTTAAAATTCTTGAAGGAACGGTTGCAAATGTTCCGCCTCAGGGAGGAAGAAAGCATCCTCAACAGGAATTTATTCAGATTGATACAAAGAATATTCTTTTTATCTGTGGAGGCGCTTTCGACGGAATAGATAAAATAGTTGAAAGACGTATCGGTGGATCTTCACTCGGCTTCGGTAAAGAGGTAAAATCCCAAAAGGATGTTGAACAATCCGATGTATATAAGAAGGTAACCCACAGAGATCTTGTCAAATTCGGGCTTATTCCCGAACTTGTGGGCAGAATTCCTGTCATTACCGCCCTTTCGGGTATGGACAAGGATATGCTCATAAAAATAATGACCGAGCCCAAGAACTCTATAGTCCGTCAGTATCAGGTGCTTTTCGGGCTCGATGGAATTGAGCTTGAATTTACCGATGAGGCGCTTGGAAGAATAGCCGAGCTTACAATAGAAAGAAAGACGGGCGCCAGAGGACTTCGTTCGATAATAGAGTCGGCGCTTCAGAAGCTTATGTTCGAGAGCCCATCTGATGAGAGCATTAAGAAAATATTCATAACCGAAGAGTGCATTGACGGTAAAGAGGCCAAAATCGAAAGGGCTGACAACAAAAAAGCTCAAAAAAAATAATAAAATAATTGTCCGAAGGGTGTCTTCGGGCAATTATTCATTAAATTACATATTATGCAGCATATAATGCATATTTATTCGTTAAATTCAACAACCTACCCGATTGGAAATATGTGTTTATGCAATAAAGTAACAATCTTTTTAAAATCGCTTGACTTTAGAAGTATTTTAATGCATAATTATGCAAGTAAACAAAACTCATTACACGGAGGTTTTAATAATGGAAAAAAAGGATATTAAAAAGGTAGTTCTGGCCTATTCGGGCGGACTTGATACATCGATCATCATTCCTTGGCTCAAAGAGAATTATAACAACTGCGAGGTTATCGCAGTGTCGGGCGACGTAGGACAGGGAACAGAGCTCGACGGACTTGAGGAAAAGGCTCTGAAGACCGGCGCTTCAAAGCTCTATGTGCTTGACCTTAAGGATGAATATGTTGAGGATTATATCTGGCCTTGTCTTAAGGCAGGAGCCGATTATGAAACCTATCTTCTCGGCACCTCTCACGCCCGTCCTTGTATAGCAAAGGCTCTTGCAGAAATTGCTAAAAAAGAGGGCGCAGATGCAATCTGCCATGGATGTACCGGTAAGGGTAACGACCAGGTTCGTTTTGAACTTACATTGAAGGCTTTTGTTCCTGAAATGGCGATTATTGCTCCTTGGCGTGAATGGGATATTAAATCCCGTGAGGAAGAAATAGAGTATGCCGAGGCACATAACATTCCTCTTAAGATTAACCGTGAAACAAACTATTCCAAGGACAAGAATGTGTGGCACCTCTCTCACGAGGGTATGGATCTTGAGGATCCTGCAAATGAGCCTCAGTATTCCAAGGAGGGATTCCTTGAGATGAGCGTTGCTCCTGAACAGGCGCCTGATACTCCTACATATGTTACAATTCATTTTGAAAAGGGCGTACCCACAGCTCTTGACGGAAAAGAAATGAAGGCTCTTGCCATAGTTGAAAAGCTTAATGAGCTTGGCGGTGCGAACGGAATCGGACTTCTTGATATAGTAGAAAACCGTCTTGTCGGAATGAAGAGCCGTGGCGTTTATGAAACCCCCGGCGGCGCAATTCTCTATAAGGCTCACGAGCTTTTAGAGATGATTACCCTTGACCGTGATACTTCTCACTACAAGAAACTTGTTTCACAGAAATTCGGAGAGCTTGTTTATTTTGGCCAGTGGTTCACACCTCTTCGTGAAGCCCTTTCTGCCTTTGTTGATAAGACACAGGAAACCGTTACAGGCGACGTTAAGGTTAAGCTCTATAAGGGCAACATTATTAACGCAGGCGTAACCTCACCCTATACCCTTTATGATGAAGAGGTTGCCTCTTTCGGCGATGACGGCGGAGCCTATAACCAGAAGGATGCAGAAGGCTTTATCAATCTCTTCGGACTTCAGACCAAGGTAAAGGCAATGCTTGATGCAAAAAGGGAAAGCAAATAATGAATAAGGTATTTATTGACGGAAGTCAGGGAACGACGGGACTTCGAATTTTTGACAGATTATCTGCCAGAGATGATATAGAGCTTATCACTCTACCTGAAGAACTCCGTAAGGACCCTGCAGCCAGATGTGAGGCTATAAATTCGTCGGATATCACCTTTCTTTGTCTGCCTGATGCCGCAGCTATAGAGGCGGCAGATATGGCTGGTCAAAATGTCAGAATACTTGATACATCCACTGCTCACAGAACGAGTGAGCAGTGGATTTACGGCTTTCCTGAGGTGTTTGATGGCGGCTTTGAAAGAGTCAAAAGCGCAAATAGAGTAGCAGTACCAGGTTGCCATGCAAGCGGCTTTATTGCTCTCGTTAAGCCTCTTATTGATGAAGGAATTTTAGATAAAGATGCTCTTCTTACCTGCCATTCGATTACCGGTTACTCGGGCGGCGGCAAGAAGATGATTGCAGAATACGAGAGCGAACAAAGAGATATTCTGCTTGACGCTCCACGTCAGTACGGACTGGCACAGTCCCATAAGCATCTGCCCGAAATGAAGATTATATCGGGAATTGAAAACGAGCCTGTTTTCTGCCCCATAGTGTCTGACTTTTACAGTGGAATGTGTGTTACCGTGCCTCTCTTTAAAAGTCAGCTTAAAAAGGGCAGTGCGGCTGATATAAAGGCAGTTTACAAGGAAAAATATCAGGGTCCTGTGGTGTCTTTTGTTGAGGATTTTGCCGAGGGTGGCTTTGTTAGCGCAAACGGCATTTACGGCAAGGATTCAATGCAGATAACAGTCTCAGGAAACGAGGACAGAATTCTTCTTATTGCGAGATACGACAATCTCGGAAAGGGCGCTTCGGGCGCCGCACTTGAGTGTATGAACATTATGCTCGGTGAGGATATTACAAAAGGTTTAGACATTTAATTTTTTAGGAGTTTTAAAATGCAACTTATTTCTGGCGGCGTTACTGCCGCAAAAGGCTTTAAAGCAAACGGAGTACATTGCGGAATAAGAAAAAACCGCACAAAGCGTGACCTCGCACTCATTGTCAGTGAGAAGCGTGCCGCCGCCGCAGGTGTTTATACTACAAACCTCGTAAAAGGCGCTCCGAACATCGTAACAAAGCAGAATATTTCGGATGGCTATGCCATTGCCGCAGTTTGCAACAGCGGAAATGCCAATACCTGCAACGCAAACGGAATCGAGATAGCAAATGGTATGTGTGATATTACCGCCACAGCACTCGGTGTTGATGCAAAGGATATTATTGTTGCTTCAACAGGCGTTATCGGACAGCCCTTATCTCTTGAGCCGATTAAGAGCGGAATGGACGAGCTTGTGGCAGGTCTTGCCGCAGACAATTCTCTTGCTGCCGCCGAGGCAATTATGACCACCGATACCAAGGTAAAAGAGGTTGCAGTTTCCTTTAATATCGGCGGTAAAGAGTGCAAAATGGGCGGTATTGCCAAGGGCTCCGGAATGATTCATCCTAATATGGCAACAATGCTCGTATTTATCACTACCGACTGTGCGATAACCCCCGAAATGCTGCAAAAAGCATTGTCTGAAGATATAAAAACAACCTTTAATATGGTTTCAATCGATGGCGATACCTCGACTAACGATATGGTTACCGTTATGGCAAACGGAATGGCAGAAAACCCCGAGATTAACGGTTATAACGAAGATTTTTACACCTTCTGCAAGGCGCTCAACACCTTAACTGTACATCTCTGCAAGATGATTGCGGGTGACGGCGAGGGCGCAACAAAGCTTCTTGAGTGTGTTGTTTCGGGCGCAAAGAGTGAGGCTGTTGCAAAGACGGTTGCAAAATCGGTTATATGCTCCTCTCTCACAAAGGCGGCTATGTTTGGCGCTGATGCAAACTGGGGAAGAGTCCTCTGTGCAATCGGCTATAGCGGTGCCGATGTCGATGTTATGAAGGTCGATGTTTCCTTCAAATCCAAAAAGGGCGAAATCGCTGTTTGCCAGAATGGTGCAGGGGTGGACTTCTCGGAGGAAAAGGCTAAAGAAATTCTTTTAGAGGATGAAATCGACATAGTTGTTACCCTCAATGACGGAGAATTTTCTGCTACCGCTTGGGGCTGCGACCTTACCTATGATTATGTTAAGATAAACGGTGATTACAGAACTTAATGTTTGGTAAAAATCGCCCATAGCACTCGTATTTGTCGGGGGCGGTATAATAATACAGCACCACCGACTGCATACGGCACTCTGAACAAATTTCTCTCGAACTTGAGTATTTGATAACTCTTAAAAATGCAGGGGAGAACTATATTCTCCCGTTTTATACATTTCGTTTCGCATAGCGAAACACCATAATTGTTCATTATTCATTAAAAACACAGGAGATAATTTATGATTACAAACGCTCAAAGGGCTGAAATTCTGGTCCGTGCACTGCCCTACATAAAACAGTATGACGGCAAGACCATCGTTGTAAAATACGGTGGAAACGCTATGATAAACGAGGAGCTAAAAAACGATGTTATGCAGGACCTTGTTCTGCTTAATACAATCGGCATTAAGACGGTTCTCGTCCACGGCGGCGGCCCCGAAATTTCCGATATGCTAAAGCGTGTCGGTAAGGAGTCTAGGTTTGTAAACGGACTTCGTGTTACCGACAGTGAAACTGCCGAAATCGTACAGATGGTCCTCGCAGGAAAAATTAACAAGACTCTTGTAAACCACCTTGAAAACAGCGGCGGTAAGGCTATAGGTCTTTCGGGAATGGATGGACATCTCATCGAGGCTACTATGAAGAATCCTGAGCTCGGATATGTCGGCGAGATTACAAAAATCAATATCGAGCCTGTAAATGACCTGCTCGAGAAGGGCTATATTCCGGTAATTTCAACCGTCGGATGCGACAAAGAGGGCAACACCTATAATATCAATGCTGATACCGCAGCGGCTCAGATTGCCGCAGAGCTAAATGCTGAATCGCTTATTCTTATGACCGATATAGCAGGACTGTTGCGTGATAAGGATGACGAAAGTTCACTTATTTCGTCGGTCTGTGTCAGCGAAGCGCCGCTGCTCATGCGAGAGGGAATTATCTCGGGCGGTATGATACCGAAAATCGAGTGCTGTGTTGAGGCCATCCGTCAGGGTGTAAATAAAGTGTTTATTATCGACGGCAGAGTGCCCCATGCACTTCTTATGGAAACCCTTACCGATGAGGGAATCGGCACAATGCTCTACGGAGGCTAATAATGAATATTACTAAATTAGATAACGAGTTCGTTGCCTCTACCTACGGCAGATTTCCTCTTGAACTTACCGAGGGAATGGGAGCCGTAGCCTACGACACTGAGGGCAAGGAATATATAGATATGGGTACGGGAATTGCAGTAAATACCTTCGGCTTTTCGGATGCCGAGTGGGTAATTGCCGTAACCGAGCAGTTATCCCGTCTTCAGCATACTTCAAACCTTTACTATACCGAGCCTTGCGCTAAACTCGCAAAGCTTCTTTGCGAGAAAACGGGTATGAAAAAGGTCTTTTTCGGTAACTCGGGTGCAGAGGCAAACGAGTGCGCAATAAAGACTGCAAGAAGATACTCTTTCCTTAAATACGGAGAGGGAAGAAACACTATCGTAACCCTTAAAAACTCCTTTCACGGCAGAACGATTACAACCCTTGCCGCAACGGGACAGGACTCGTTCCATACCGAGTTTGGCCCCTTTACCGAGGGCTTCGTTTACGCCGATGCAAACGATTTTGTCAGCGTAAAAGCTATGGCAGATGAAAACAATGCTTGCGCTGTTATGATGGAGCTCGTTCAGGGCGAGGGCGGCGTTATGAAGCTCGATGAGAGCTTTGTAAAAGAAGTAGCAGAATATTGCGATAAAAATGATATTCTTCTTATAATCGACGAGGTTCAGACAGGTAACGGCAGAACGGGAAGCCTCTATGCCTTTCAGCAGTTCGGCATTATGCCCGACATCGTTTCAACCGCAAAGGGACTCGGCGGCGGATTACCGATTGGCGCCTGTATGCTCGGCGAAAAGGTAAAGGACACCTTAACCCCCGGTTCCCACGGCTCAACCTTTGGCGGAAACCCCGTTGTTTGCGCAGGAGCATATAACATTATCTCCCGAATTGATGATGATTTACTCGCAAATGTCAGAAAACAGGGCGAATATATTTTCAGAGAACTATCCTCTGCAGAGGGTATAAAGAGCGTCAGCGGAATGGGTCTGATGATTGGACTCGAAACCGTAAAGGACGCTAAAGAGGTAGTCGCAAAATGCAGAGAAATGGGCGTTTTGGTACTTACCGCAAAAAGCAAAGTGCGACTTTTACCTCCGCTTAATATTGATGATGAAACACTTCGTAAAGCGGTTGCAATAATCAAGGAGGCTGTAAAATAATGGCTAAGCATTTACTTAAACTTATGGACCTTTCCGAACAGGAAATTACAGATATTCTTAATCTCGCAGACCAGTTAAAATATGAGAAAAAACACGGTATTGAGCATCATTATTTAAAGGGCAAGACCCTTGGTATGATTTTCCAGAAATCCTCTACCAGAACCCGTGTTTCCTTCGAGGTCGGTATGTATGACCTCGGTGGCTCGGCGCTTTTCCTCTCGTCCCGTGACCTGCAGATTGGCAGAGGAGAGCCTGTAGAGGATACCGCCAGAGTGCTTTCGGGCTACCTTGACGGAATTATGATTAGAACCTTCGAACAGGCAGAGGTTGAAGCCTTAGCCGAGTACGGCTCAATCCCGATTATCAACGGTCTTACCGACTATTGCCATCCCTGTCAGGTGCTTGCCGACCTTATGACCTTCCGTGAGTTTAAGGGCAATTTTCAGGGTAAAAAGATGTGCTATATCGGCGACGGAAACAATATGGCAAACTCCCTTATTGTCGGCGGAATCAAAATGGGTATGGAGGTAGCCGTTGCTTGTCCTGATGGTTACACCCCCGATGCCGAAATTATAAAATGGGCAAGTGAAAACGGTAAATTTACCTGCACAGATAACATTCTCAAAGCCGCAAAGGATGCCGATGTTCTTTATACTGATGTCTGGGCTTCAATGGGTCAAGAGGACGAAAAGACAGAGCGTGAAAAGGTATTCAAGGGATACCAGATTAACGATAATGTGATGGCAGTCGCAAAACCCGACGCTATGGTACAGCACTGCCTGCCTGCACATAGGGAAGAGGAGATTACCGCTAAGGTTTTTGAAGCGCATGCAGAAGAAATATTTGCCGAGGCAGAAAACAGATTACACGCTCAAAAAGCAGTACTTGTTAAACTAATGGGAAATAATTAAAAAGAGCCGAAAGGCTCTTTTTTTATGCAATCACAAAGCCGCAAAGTTTGCCGTTTATTGACATATTTACTGTGACATGATATAATGCTAATAATTATGTAATAATATTTATATATTTGCACCAGCACTTGAAAAACGAGGTGTTTTTATGATAGTTTCAATAGCAGTAGTCGCCTATAATGGTGCTCAAACTTTGCCAAAACTCCTTTCAGATATTTTGGAACAGGACTACTCAAAAGAAAAAACAGAAGTGCTGCTTATAGACAGTATGTCCACCGACGCTACATTAGCTATAATGGAGAATTTTAAGAAGGAAAATACCGAGTATTATAATATTCAAGTTCTACAGAACAAAGGAAAAACTCTTCCCTTTGGATGCAACGTTATGTTGGAAAATTATAGAGGCGATGTGATAGTCAGATTAGATGCTCATTCTTCCATTCCTTCGGATTTTGTTACAAAGGGAATAGAGGTTATTGAAAGCGGCGAGGATATCAGCGGAGGACAGGTAATTAGTATCTGCACTAATGAAACTCCTCTTAACATCACCCTTCTTGTAGCAGAAAATTCTGTTTTTTGCGGGGGAGTTGCTAAGTTCCGCAGAGTTACAAAAAGAGATTATGTCGATACTATGGCATTTGCTTTTTATAAGCGTGAGGTATATGAAAAGGTTGGCAAATACAATGTAAATCTTGCACGTACCGAGGATAACGATATGAGTTACCGAATATGCAAAGCGGGATTTAGGTTTTGCCTTGATCCTTCTATCAAATCTGTTCGGTATAATAGAAGCTCTCTAAAGGCTTTATTAAAACAAAAATTTTTAAACGGATACTGGATAGGCAAAACAATTGGCATAAATCCAAAATGCTTTTCTCTTTTCCATTTTGTGCCTTTTTCCTTTGTGATGGGTATAATAGTAACAAGTATTCTTGCAGTATTTGGTATTTGGCAGCTTTCTGCTCTTATGTGGGCGGCCTATACGGTTGCGGTTATAGGCGCAACCATATATGAGATAGTAAAAAATGATTTTATAATTACACATTTGTTGCTTCCAGTGCTTTTCTTTATGCTCCATTTTTGCTACGGTATTGGAACACTAAAGGGACTTATAGAAATGCCGTTGTGGATTAAAAAGGTGAACAAATGAAGTTAAAAAATATTATTCACGAGCTGAATTATTTAAAAGCAGAGGATATCGGACAAGTCTTCATCTTTCTTTTTTCTCTTATACCTGCATTTTTTTACAAGCTATATGTTAAACTTTCAAATAAGGAAATATGGCTTATTTGTGAGGATAAAATGGAGGCAAGAGACAATGGACTTTGCTTCTTTCGATATATGAATGCCGAGGATCGTTGCGTAATGACTTATTACGCAATAAGCCCAAAATCATCCGATGTGGATACAGTAAAAAACATAGGGAAAACGGTTAATTTCGGAAGCCTTTTCCACTGGATTCTTTATTTTGCCTGTCGCTACAATATTTCAAGTCAGAAAGCAGGTAAGCCCAATGCTGCCGTTTGCTATGTTCTTGAGGTTTTTGGAATAATAAAAAGCAAGGCAGTATTTTTACAGCATGGAATAACCATCAATCGTGCCGAATGGCTTTTCTATGAAAATACTAAAATAAAGAAATTTATTTGTGGTGCCGCCCCTGAATTCAGTTACGTTAAACAGAACTTCGGCTATCCCGAAGAAAACGTTGTCTATACCGGCTTTTCAAGATTTGATGATTATCACGGGGTAACACCCGATAAAAAGCAGATAGTGTTAATGCCGAGCTGGAGAGAGTGGATAGCCTCCAAAAATGAGTATTCAAATGAGTTTGAGGACACTTCAGACTTTACAAATACTGAGTATTATAAAAAATATCAGGAACTCATAAATTCAAAGGAGCTTGACAGTCTGCTTAAAAAACACGGTATTACGATGTTTTTTTATCCTCATAGAAACATGCAGAAATATTTGTCCTGTTTCTCTACTGAAAGCGAAAACATAATAATTGTCGACAATAAGACCTCTGACATAAGAGAGCTTCTTATGAAATCGGCTGCAATGATAACCGATTATTCAAGTGTTGCACTCGATTTTGCATATATGAAAAAACCTGTAATCTATTATCAATTTGATGAAGATCGTTTTAGAAAGGCACAGTATGCAGAAGGCTATTACAGCTACAGAGCTTCTGGTCTTGGCACAGTATGTAATTCATTATCTCAAACAATTAGTGTGCTGGAAAAGCATATTCATTGTGATTACGAGATGGCTGATAGCTTTAAAAAAGCACACGCTGACTTCTTTCCCGTTTGGGACAATAAGAATTGTGAAAGGATTTATAAAGAATTAATATAACAGGTGATTTATGAGGAAGATAGGCTTTTTAGTATATGATATTTCACTGACGGGTGGAGCAGAAAAAGTGGCTTTGAATATGGCTGAGGAATTCAATACAGAATATGATGTTCATATGATAAGTCTTTTCGATCAAAAAAAATTTGATAAGTCCTCCGTTGCATACAAGTGTTATATTCTTTCAGAAAAAACAATATCAATAACTGCAAATATATTTAAACTCAGGAATAAACTAAGAAATATTTTGGAAGAAAAAGGTATAGACATTATTTTCATTATAACAGCAGGCGTTGTTACAGTAGGGGTTATGGCTGCGGTTGGCCTTAATACAAAAACGGTTTATTGCGAACATTCTAATCTTGAAAATAAAACATACGGTAAGAAGCATCAGCTTAGGCAGTTTATTGGAGCAATGTATAGTGACGCAGTAGTTACCCTAACAGAGCGAGACCGTAAGAATTTCTTAAGAAAGTATAAGATTTCACAGAATAAGGTCTTTGCAATTCCAAACTGGTTTACATTTCGTGAAAATCTTGAGAGAAGTGATTATAATATCTCATCGAAAAGGATTATTACTGCAGGTAGGCTAGAGTATGTTAAAGGATATGATTTACTGCTGAAGATTGCTTCAGTAGTAAAGAAAAGTTGTCCTGATTGGTCTTGGGACATTTACGGAGAGGGCTCGTACCGGGAAAAAATTGAAGAATGGATAGCGGAATACGATTTATCTGGATTTGTTTCATTAATGGGAAATGTGAAAAATCTGCAAGAAAAGTATAAAGATTACGCATTTTTTGTAATGACATCATATTATGAAGGCCTTCCGCTAGTTCTTTTAGAAGCTCTGACTTCTGCTCTGCCGATAGTTAGCTTTGATTGTCCTACAGGTCCTTCGGAAATTGTTCGAGACGGCGTAAACGGATATTTGATAGAAAACTATAACACTGATGAGATGGCAAGAACAATAGTTGAGTTTATAAAGAACGATGATCTCAGAAAAGAGTTTTCATCTCATACAACGGATGGTATTCAGAGGTTTTCAAAAGAAACCGTTTTGAAGCTTTGGCTAGAGCTTATAAATAAGTTAATTTAAGCAGGAGAGGTTTATGAAGGAAATATTTTGCACAATTTTCACCCCTGCATATAATCGAAAAGTTCTTATGTTGAGGCTTTATGATTCACTCTGCGCACAGAAAGTGAAGAATTTCGAGTGGGTGATTGTAGACGATGGCTCTACCGATGGAACGGAAGAGGTTTTTTCAGGAATAACCAACGGCAAATTCTCTATTATATATAAAAAAGTTTCGAACGGCGGTAAGCATCGTGCTATAAATGAAGGATTAAGAATGGCAAACGGAAAGGTATTTGCTATTGTTGATTCTGATGATTATCTGACTGAAGATGCTACCAAAAAGATAGAAGAATATTTTAACGATATAGAATATAGTGAAAAAAATTTCGCCGGAATAGCAGTTCAAAAGTGTTTTAGCAAGGAGCACTCTGTAGGCACTACATTTACAGGTGATTTTGTAGATGCGACATCACTTCAAAGAAAGCAATATAATATTACGGGAGATAAATTCGAGATTTTTTATACCGAATTGCTTCGCAAATATCCGTTTCCTGAGTTTGAAGGTGAAAAATTCATTAGCGAGGCAGTTGTCTGGAATAGAATGGCAGCGGATGGATATATGCTCAGATGGTGGAATGATAACCTTTATATCTGTGATTATCTTGAAGGCGGACTTACGGACACAAGAGAGAGCTGTTATTATAATAGTCCAAAAGGATATTTGCTATATATTAGGGAGCTCGTTAATCATAACGCCCTCGACTTTAAGGAAAAACTTGGGCATTATTCGCTTTACCGTAAGATAAGAAAGAATAAAGAAAGATTAAGAGTGACAGCAAAAGATCTTGGAATATCGAGATTCACGCTTGTGGTTGCTTACAGAATAAGGCAACTTATTGAATTTGTGCGAAAAATAAGGAGAAAAAATGGAACATAATGAAAGACCTGTTTCCAGAACGGTGTCTGCTGTCAAGAATGTTATATTTAACATGGCGTATCAGGTAATAAATACAGTTGTTAATATAATTGTACCTCCTTTGATTATTGGTTCTTTTGGTTCAGTCATAAACGGATTGATATCTACAATTAAACAGATAATGAATTATGTTCAGCTTGTTGGAGCAGGAATTTCTGAGTCAACCGTTGTTTCGCTCTACAAACCGCTTAATGAACGTGATAACAAAAAGACATCTTCTATTTATAAGGCCGTAGCGAAAACTTTTAATAAATCAGGAATATGGTTTTCTGTTGCTTCGGTTTTAATAGCTTTGATTTACCCTTTGTTTGTCAGTGAGGCTCTTCCCTATTATTTTATTGCATTTCTGGTCATAATAATTTCAATATCCGGAGCATCTGAGTTCTTTTTAATTGGTAAGTACAGAACGCTTCTTGTTGCAGACCAAAAAATGTATATTGTTAACATTGCCCAAATAGTCGGAGCTGTATTGAGTAGCGTCCTAACCATAGTTTTAATCAAATTGAATATGGGTATAATTTTTGTTCAGTTTGCATCGGCAATGGCTTATGTTTGCAGGATAATTGTTTTAGCCATTTATATCAAAAAAGGTTATAAAAATATAGATTCTTCAGCAAGTCCTGACTATTCTGCCATATCAAAACGCAAAGCAGCGACTATACATCAGGTTGCAGGACTTGTGATATTTGGAAGTCAGACCTTGATTGTTGCACAGTTTTGCGGCTTTGCAGAGGCAAGTGTGTATTCGGTGTATAATCTTATTTTCACAGGAATAAACACAATATTAGCAACCTTTTCGTCGGCAATGCTTGCGGGAATGGGAAGTCTGTTGACGACCGGTGACAACGAGAGAGTGGAAAGAGTATATGAAATATATGAGATAGTTTATCAAATATTGACATTTACTGTTTATATTACCGCTCTCATAATGATCAAACCGTTTATAATACTTTACACATCTGGTGCAGATGATGTTGTTTATATGAGGACAGAACTGGTTTTCCTGTTTATTATAATGGGGCTGTTGAATTGTCTTAGAACGCCGGGCGCAACGATGATAAATGCTAAAGGACATTATGATGAAACTAAAAATCGTGCTTTAATCGAGATGAGTATATGCCTTGTAGGACAACTTTTACTTGTGCAGTTTTACGGTGTGGTCGGAGTTTTAGTAGGAACTATATCGGCATATCTTTACAGAACGCTTGATGTAATAATATACAGCAATGTGCGAATATTAAAGCGTTCCCCAATAAAGACCTTGATCAGAGATATTCGTTACATTCTTATATTAGCGATCGCAGGGTATGTGTTCTTAAATTTGGACATTAAAACCAACAGTTACTTCGATTGGCTCATAATTGCTGTTGCTGTTGCGATAATAACAATTATTATAGTTTTGATCGTATCAATAATTTTTGATAGAAAAACTCTTTTTTTGGGTTTTGAGTATTTTAAAGAAATTATAAGAGGCAGGAAATAAGCGTGATAGGTGCTGTAAAAAAGTATTTATATGCAAAAGTGTTAAAGCAAAGACTTAAGAAAAACCACACTGTGCTTAATACTGTAAATGTAGAAAAGGATATTAAGATCGGAAAATGGTCCTCAGTTTCCAAGAGGGTTATTTTAGGTGAAGAGGTTGAAATCGGTGATTTTACCTATCTCAACGCATCAAAATATTGGATAACCATAGAGAACAAGGTAAAAATAGGAAGATATTGTTCTATTGCACCAGGAGTTCATATTGGAGCAGGCAACCACCATATCAATTTTGTAACAACTCATCCGATACTATTCGACAGATATTATCTTTCTGCTTTGGGCGAAGGTACTGTACAAGAGGTTTCGGGACTAATTGATAGGGAAAAAGAAACCATTATAGGCAATGATGTGTGGATAGGGTTAGGTGCGATAATTAAAAGAGGTGTAAACATAGGTAATGGCGCTGTGATCGCTGCAGGCTCTGTAGTTGTAAAGGATGTGCCTCCTTTTTCCATAGTTGGAGGTAACCCCGCTAAAATAATTAAATATCGCACTAACGAGGAAAACATCCGTTTTTTTGAGAAAAATAGTGAATCTATGTGGTGGAATTGGAAACAAGACGAAATTTCTAATGGATTTAGTGAACTGTATAATTTTGAAAGATATAGAGATCTTTTACAAAAGAAAATTAAATGATTATAATCAAATAGTCAATGGGTGGTGATGAATTGAATGACAAACAGAATAAAGTGATGAACATTCTACGGCTATTTCGATATTGTGCATTTTTATTTTCTCTCTTTGTGTTTTTTGTTGGCAGAGTTTCTGGAGAACTTCATTTCATGCTATGCGGGGCTTTACTTATATATATAGCATGTATCCTAAAATGTTTTGAGAATATTCGCAGACATGTAGTGCTTTTTTTCTTGTATGTTGCAGTTTTTGTATTTCTGCTTTCACGGCCGACTATAAGTATGATAAGGGGAAATGTTTGGTGGTATTATGGTGTGAGTGGTTGCATCTTTGCACTTAATGCTATTTATCTAAGCCTTATCTGCATGTATTTTGGTTCAGCATTTATTGATCGACTACTTAGTGATAAGGGATGGTATAAGAATGAGGGAACAAGTGGTTTCTTTAAACAACCATCATCGAATAGTGATTTTGTGCGTACCCTTACTATAATATCAGGGATAGGATATTATATATGTTTCGTATTCAATATTTTACAAGGAATAGAGAAATTATCCTTCGTTTCTGCAGGAGAGTATGCAGATATTTATGTTAATTTTAAATCTTCGCTTCCATTTATCGTAAATGCTTTTGCCGCTATGATGCCATATTTCCTGTGTGTCTATCTTGCTTGTTTGCCGTCGAAACCGACAGTTTATTTTGCCCTTGTGGTATACGTTGTTTCGACATTGCCAACATTTCTTATGGGCGCACGAAACGCTACAGTACTTGCTCTTATTCTTGCATTAGTGTACCTCGTAATACGTGACTATCTTAACGGAACAAACTATTGGATTGGAAGATTTGAAAAGACTGTTATAATAATTGCATTACCTTTGGCATTAGCCTTCTTAGGCTATTATAATTATGCCCGAGAGGGTACTGCAGTAGAAGACAGCGGATTTATGTCACTTATAGTCGATTTCTTCTATAAGCAAGGTGTAAGCTTTGATGTTATGTGTATAGCACACAACGTTATGGACGAACTTCCAAACGAAGTTGATAAGTGCTACACTTTTGGTGGAATGATAGACTATTTGAAATCAAATATGTTTGCCCGAGAGTTGTTTGGTGCGATTTCATTAGGAGAAGGAAATAACGAGATTAAGGCGATATTTGGAAATTCATTTGCTCACAGTCTGGCCTACATTGCGGAGCCTAATTATCTATCCGGACATGGACTAGGGTCATCCTATATTCTTGAAACCTTTGCAGATTTTGGGTATATAGGTGTTGCAGTTTATAGTTTTTTGTTATCCTGCTTTAGTACAATTTCGGTTTTGCTCTTCAAAAAAGGATTATTTGCGAGGATATTTATTCTTAACTGCTTGACACTTTTCTTCATAATTCCAAGAGCAGAGGCAACGGGATTTTTAAATTTTATATTATATTTGCAATTTTGGGTTGTAGTTGGATTTTGTTTGTTTTTCGCTTACATTATCGCAGACAAAAATTTAGATAACATGCACAGCAACAGAAGTTTAAAAAGGAGTAACAATATATGTTTAAGTATTTTGGATTAAAAGAGATTTTATACGGATTAAAGAAATTTTCAATTTGGATAGTGATAGCGACTCTAGCGTTTGGTGTTATAGGTTTTGTTATCAAAAACAATGAGATTTCTTCATCAGAAGTTGTTAAAGACGAATTTTATTCCACATCATATTCTTACATTATTAGTTCGATTAAAGATACTTCAACACAGGCTCAAAGCATTAGTGATAGAGCTTGTGCTGCAACTATAGCTGCATTATTGCAAACTGACTCAGCTAAAGAATATGTGTATAATAAGCTAGTAGCAGAGTATGAAAATCAAGATATTTTAAAATACACAGATGCAAAAACATCTGTTGATGATATGGACTACAGAGTGCTTGATGATTGCTTGAAAGTTACCGTTGTAGGAGAATCCTCGCTTCTAAATATTACAATTACGGTAAAACTAGACTCGCATTTTTCCGAAAAAACAGCAGAGAGCTTTAACGAGTATTTTGCAATGACGCTTTCACATCGTGTACCAACCTTAAAAACATATGAAACTTTTGGTCCTAATACTGTGAAAGTGCAAAATGACAATTACACTACATCAACTCAGTCGCCCAAAAGGGCTACCATAATTTTTGCTGCTCTTGGTTTTATTCTTTCGGTGTGCGCAGTCCTTTTAATTGTATTAATCAATCCCACTATATCGGATAAAAGAAATTTCGAAAACTATGGCGTTGTTATAATTGATGAACGTTCAACATACAACAATAAGATAGACGCATTTACCGCTGATTTCATACTTAAAAAAACACAAGATTCAGGTTTGAAAAACTTAGCTATAGTTAGCACTATTACTGACAAAAATTTCAAATCTAAACAAAATATTTTTGTACAAGGTCTTAAGAGTATCTCAGAGGATAAACTTGAAATAAAATCAGTTTCGGGAATTATAAATGATTTTGATAGTTTTAAAGAAGTTAAAGAGTGCCAAGGCGTCATTCTTATGGAGAAAAAAGGAAAAACTCTTCATTCAGATTTCGACAATACTATTGCGCTACTTGAAAAATATGATATTCCTGTGATCGGAGTTATTATATAGTTAATAGGATGTGTTAGTCTGTTAAAACGATCAAAAATAATTACTACACAAAATAGTGTTAAGCCCCCTGTTCAATTTTGTATTAAATCCGGGGTTTAATTGTATCACAAAATCCACTCTTTTATGGTTAGGATCAAACGAAGTTGTTTTATAAATTAAAGACAAGTCAATCAAAATTGGTATTGAATGTTTCAATAAACCTATAAAAACATTGTTTTTAAAATAACTATCTTTGCAAATAATACTTTTGAGGTGTTATTTGTGGAATTGGTAATAGAGATTTTCAAGGTTTTAAAAATGAGGGCAGAGAAGCCGAGACCGTTTGGAAATTTTCATATTGTCTGTCTTGTTATTATTGCTTTAACTACAATTATTCTATGTTTTTTAATAAAAGAACCTACAGAAAAAACGATAAGACGCCTTTTGTTATGGATTTCTCTTTTTGTAATTATATTAGAGGTGTATAAGCAGATTGTATACAGCTTTGACGTGTCGGACGGCGAACTTATTTTTAACTACAAGTGGCATATTTTTCCCTGGCAATTCTGCTCGACACCCATGTTCGCAGGACTTGCTGCAGCGGTTATTAAAAATAAGAAAATTCACAAAAGCTTATGCGCTTATCTTGCGAGTTTCTCACCTGTTGCAGGGATTGTAACAGTGGTTTTTGCAAGTGATGTCTTTTCCGAAATTATTGGTGTTAATATCCAGACAATGATATGTCACGGCTCTATGGTGGTTATTGGCGTATTTCTACTGAGAAGCGGTTATATAAAAGGGAACAGCGACAGTTTTCGCAAAGCATTCGGTGTGTTTTTGGTAGGCGCTGTCATTGCAATGATACTTAATGAGGCGGCATACCTTATCGGGATACCCGAAGGACAGGTTTTTAACATGTATTTTATAAGTCCGTATTTTAAAAATGATCTGCCAATTTTAGCACCCTTCAGAAAGCTTTTACCCGATCCGCTTTTTCAGGTAGCCTACATTATTGTATTTTCATTAGCCGCACGATTAGCTTTAAAAGGCGCAAAAAAATCCCTTGAATAACAAGGGATTTTTTAAATTTTATTCTACCTGATAACCTTTATTGATAATTGCGTTCACTATTTTGTCGACCGAGGCTTTGCAGAGCTCACTTTCATTTGCCTCGCACATTACTCTGATAAGCGGTTCGGTTCCGCTCTTTCGAAGCAGGATTCTTCCGTTATCGGCAAGGTTTTTTTCAGCCTCTTCCTTTGCGGCAAGTACGTCTGCATCTGCCAGTACAGCCTCTTTGTCAGCCACCTTTACATTTTTAGTGAGCTGTGGGTAGATGGTAAGTCCGTCGCAAAGCTTTGATGCGGTCAGTTTGCTTTCTATTAAAACCTCCATTATCTTTATGGCAGTAATAAGTCCGTCGCCTGTCGAAGCATATTTTGAGAAGATTATATGCCCTGACTCTTCTCCGCCCAGACAGTATCCGTTATTTACCATGGCCTCATAAACATATTTGTCGCCGACGTCGGTTTTAACATAGTCGATATCCGCTTTGTCAAAGGCCTTATATAATCCCATATTTGACATTATGGTGGTTACAACGGTGTTCTTAAGGAGTTTATCTCTGCTCTTCATATAAAGACCGTAGATGTACAGAATATGATCTCCTGTAAGAACATTTCCGTTTTCATCAACCGCAAGACAACGGTCGGCATCTCCGTCAAAGGCAAAGCCTATGTCACACTTGTTTTCAACAACAAGCTTTCTCAAATTCTCAATATGGGTTGAGCCGCAATCATTATTGATATTAAAGCCGTTTGGACGGTTGCCGATAACAAAGGTTTCGGCGCCAAGTGTGTCGAAAATGCTTTTTGCTAAGGTCCAGGTGCTGCCGTTTGAGCAATCAAGGCCAACTCGAAGTCCCTTATAGGAATTTCTTGCAAGAGAGATAATGTAGCCTGTGTAGCGGTTTCTGCCCAAAGCGTAGTCAACCGTACAGCCGATATCTTCTCCCGTAGCAAGTGGAATTTCGCCTATTTCGGAGTCAATGTAAGCCTCAATATCTGCAATAATAGACTCGCTCATTTTTTCTCCCCGATTGTTTATAAGCTTAATTCCGTTGTCATAGTAGGGATTGTGACTTGCAGAAATCATAATACCGCAATCAAAGTTTTCGGTTCTGACAACATAAGAAACAGAAGGGGTAGTGGTAACGTGAAGCAGATATGCATCGGCACCGCTTGCAACCAGACCGGCGACCAGGGAATACTCAAACATATAGCTTGAACGGCGGGTATCCTTACCAATGACTACCTTGCACTTATGCTCCTTTCCGTAATGCCAACCGAGATAGCGCCCTATCTTATAGGCGTGTTCAACGGTGAGATTTACATTAGCCTCGCCTCTGAAGCCGTCGGTTCCAAAATATTTTCCCATAATAGTTCTCCTTTTTGTCCTTGCAGTATTATTCTACAGTGACCGATTTTGCAAGATTTCTCGGCCTGTCAACATCAAGACCTAAATGAAGCGAAAGGTAATATGCAAGAAGCTGAATTTCAGTTGCGGTAACTATAGGCTGAAGGAATTCGCCTACGTCTGCAGTTCTGAGCACATAGTCGGCAAGGTCTTGGGGGAATTCAACAGAATCACGTGAAATGATTATCAGATCAGCGCCCCTCGATTTTACCTCACGAATATTACTAATCATTTTTTCGACAAGGTCAGAAACATTAACAATAGCAAACACGGGCGTACCCTCGGTAATAAGGGAGATAGTACCATGCTTGAGCTCACCTGCGGCATATGCTTCGCACTGAATATAAGAGATTTCTTTTGATTTAAGGGCAGCTTCGCAGCTTGAATACCAGTCTGCACCTCTGCCGATAAAGAACATGCTCTTGTGGTTTTTGTACTTCTGCGCTATCTTTGAACAATTTTCTGCTCGTTTGATGGTCTCGGCTATAGCGCAGGGAACATCGTTTAATAGCTTTTTGGTGATTTCGGTGACCAAAGATGCTTCTATCTTGCCGTTAGCGTAAGCAATATGAAGAGCCAGAAGATAGAGAACAGCCATCTGTACACAGTAGGCTTTGGTACTTGCGACAGATATTTCGGGACCTGCCCAGGTATATATAACACTGTCGGATTCCTTGGCAATTGTAGAACCGGCAACATTAACAATTCCAAGCACCTTGACTCCTTGACTCTTTGCCAGACGTAATGCCGCCAGTGTATCGGCTGTCTCTCCCGATTGTGATATTATAATAACAAGGTCATCTTTATCCAGGATAGGAGAGGAGTATCTGAATTCAGAAGCTAACTGAACATCTACCTTAACACGAGCAAGTTTTTCAATAGCATACTTTCCTATAAGACCGGCGTGATATGCTGTTCCGCAGGCTACAATGTGTATCTGGCGGAATTTTTTTATATTTTCGTGTGAGAGAAGCTCGGTGTCAAAATCGGGCATACTGTCCTTAATTCTGGGGCGCAGGGTCTTTATAATTGAGTCGGGCTCGTCGTTAATTTCCTTTATCATAAAGAAGGGATAACCGCCTTTTTGAGCCTCTTCTTTATTCCAGGATGCAGTTTCAACAGGCTTTTCGACAATATTGTCCTCTTTTGAATAGATTACAACGCTGTCAGTTTTTACAATTCCTATTTCACAGTCGTCGGGGCGTATAAATTTTTTTGTATATCCGAGCACCGCCGAAATGTCGGATGCGATAAAGTTACCTGAGTCAGACAGGGCAATAAGAAGGGGATTGTCCTTCCTTACAGTAAAGATGGTTCCCTCGATATCGGCAAAAAGAACCGCAATTGCATAAGAACCGTTAAACATATCAGTAGCCTTGCGAATAGAGGCTACAGGATCTGCAGTGAGAGCATAGAAGTAGTCGATAAGCTTTGCTGCGACTTCGGTATCTGTCTGAGAATAAAATGTATAGCCCTTATCCTCAAGAAAAATCTTAAGTTCTGCATAGTTTTCAATTATTCCGTTATGAACAATCTGGGTGCGCTCGGTGCCGTGTGGATGAGAGTTTGTATCCGAGGGTTCTCCATGTGTTGCCCATCTTGTGTGGCCTATTCCGCAAAGAGCATCAATAGGTTTATTATAGGTATCAACCTTTTCTTTAAGTATATCAATTCTGCCCTTGGTTTTAATTATATCTATTCCGCCATCGGCAAAGAATGCTATTCCTGCAGAGTCATAACCTCTGTATTCAAGGGCATACAGACCGTCAATAAGTCTTGGCAGAGCCTTTTCGCTGCCTGTGTAGCCAATAATTCCGCACATAATAATCTCCTTAATAATAATGATTGTAGTTTGTCGAAACATATATGTTTC
Source organism: Acutalibacteraceae bacterium (assembly GCA_045537915.1). GTDB lineage: Bacteria > Bacillota > Clostridia > Oscillospirales > Acutalibacteraceae > SFWF01. The sequence goes on along the minus strand of JAZSQK010000011.1, from coordinate 30,187 downwards.
GACTATCCATAGCCATTATAGCTTATGACCGTGGGACAGTATCGGACATATCAGCTGTAATTTTCAATTTTCTTATGAGTGTGATTTTGTTGATTTGTACACATTCTAACGACCAAGAATAAAGCCGAAGAAGCACCCGCCGAATTTTCGATCACTTCTTACCTCGTCACCGCATCTCAATGCGGTCTGGCGCTAAATTTTGTCCCAATTGTTTTAGTGTTTCTGAACTATATTATCCTGACTTTTAAAAATTGAATTTTCTTCAATAAATCCTCTGACTCTAGAGAGGGGATATACAGTAGTGTTTTTACCGAGTACTGTGCCCGGACAAAGAACGCTGTTGCAGCCAACCTCACAGTAGTCTCCGACCATAGCTCCGAATTTTTTAAGACCCGTTTCGATTTTGCCTTTTTGTGTTGAAACGGTAACGGGTGTTTTGTCGCTTTTAACATTAGAGGTTACTGCTCCGGCACCCAGATGCGACTTGTAACCGAGAATAGAGTCACCAACATAATTGTAGTGAGGTATCTGCACCGAATCAAAAACAATACTGTTTTTAATTTCGGTTGAGTTGCCTATTACGCAACCGTTTCCTATTAAAACACTTCCTCTTATAAAAGCGCAGTGTCTGACCTCGCTGTTTTCTCCGATAATACAGGGCGCTTCGATGTGAGCCGAGGGGTATACCTTGGCGCTTTTTGCGATCCATACATTTTCACGAGTCTGAACATATATGTTTTCGTCAAGCGTTGGGCCTAATTTTAAAATAAACTCTTTTATATGTCCGAGAGCAAGCCACGGATACTCAAACTGTTGGAGCAAGGGCTTTGCCAAGCTTTTGTCAAGATCAAACAAATTTATTGTTGTCATATATTTTCCTCCTTTCTACAATATTTTGCTAATTGCAAATCTTATTTTACTAAAATTATACCAAAAAGTCAAGAATATACTATCCTATATATAAAGTGTATGCAAAAACAGCTTTATTAGTCTGTTTTATAAAAGACAGTAGTCAACAAGGAGATTTTGATGACATCGGCTTAATTTTGTGTTACAATAATTATCAACATAAAAGAACGAGGGGAGAATTATGAAGGATATTTTTAAAAAGAACAAAATCTTGTGTTTTAAAAACTCTAATTCTCTCAAGGGAAAAATCATAGCAGTTACAGGAACAACAGGCGGAATAGGAAGACCTCTTTGCAGATGCCTTGCGGATCTTGGTGCTTCGCTGATTTTGCTTGATAGAAACTTTGAAAAAAGCAATGCATTCAGGGAAGAGCTTCTTCGGGATTTTGATAACATTTCCGTAAGGTGTATAAATTTAGAACTCGAAGATATTGAGTCTGTAAAAGCAACACTCTTAATCTTAAAAGAAGAAAATATTGATATTTTTATACATAACGCAGGAGCATATGCTATTCCAAGGCATATTTGCAGTACGGGCTATGACAATGTGTTTCAAATTAACTTTGTGTCGCCTTATTATATGGTAAGGGAGTTAATGCCCGAGCTTAAGAAAAGAAAGGGTAGAGTAGTTGTGGTTGGAAGCATTGCCCACAACTACTCTAAGACAAATCCTTTGGATATTGATTTTTCATCTTGCAGTAAAGCTTCAAAGGTATATGGTAATGCAAAGCGATACCTTATGTTTTCGCTGTATGAGCTTTTTAAAGATGAAAAAGGAATAAGTCTGGCTATAACCCATCCGGGAATAACCTTTACAAATATTACCGCACATTACCCCAAGCTTATTTTTGCGATTATCAAAAATCCTATGAAAGTAATATTTATGAAACCGCAAAAGGCGGCCTTGTCGGTTGTAAAGGGTGTTTTTGAGGATTGTTCATATCACGAGTGGATCGGTCCGTGGCTTTTTGGAATTTGGGGTTCCCCTTATAAGACAATACTAAAAACAGTAGGGGAGAAGGAGTCCCAAAATATAGGGAAAAGCGCAGAAAATATCTATAACAGACTAAAAAAAGCTGAAAATTTTGAAGAATTTGTTAGTTTATAAGGTTTACATATTGGAATAAATAGGTTATAATGATAAGGATTTCAAGTGCATTAAATGTAAGGGAGATAAAAAATGAAAACAAAAGCAGTTAGAATTCACGGTAAAAAAGATCTTCGTCTTGAGGAAATCGAGCTCCCCGAGATAGACGATGACGGCGTACAGGTAGAGATAATTTCCGATTCTCTTTGTATGAGCACCTATAAGGCGGCTATTGAGGGAGGGGATCACAAGCGTGTTCCCGACAATGTGGAAGAAAATCCCACAATAGTAGGTCATGAATTCTGCGGAAGAATAGTCAAGGTTGGAGAGAATTGGAAGCATAAATATAAGGTGGGCGATGGGTTTACCGTACAACCTGCGCACTATTACAAAGGAAGCTTATTGGCTCCCGGATATTCTTATTCCTACTGTGGCGGCGATACACAGTATGCAAATATTCCAATTGAAACACTTAAAATGGATTGCCTTCTTCCATATAATTCCGATACATTCTTTTACGGTTCTCTTGCAGAGCCTATGAGCTGTGTTATCGGAACCTTCCACGCAATGTATCACACAAAGGCGGGAAAATATGTTCACGATATGGGAATTGTTGAGGGCGGAAAAATGGCGCTGCTCGCATCTGTGGGTCCTATGGGATTGGGCGCTCTTGACTATGCTCTTCATTGCGACCGCAGACCATCTTTGTTGGTTGTTACCGATATAGATGAAGCACGACTTGCCCGTGCCGAGAGCATATACACCGTTGAACATGCTCGTGAGATGGGAATTGAGCTTCACTATGTAAATACTGCAAAGATTGCTGACCCTGTTGCCACTCTTCGTGAGCTTACTGGTGGAACGGGCTATGACGATGTTATTTGCTTTGCACCTGTTAAAGCGCTTGTTGAACAGGCGGATGCCATACTCGGATTTGACGGATGCCTTAACTTTTTTGCAGGTCCTACCGACGCCAATTTCAAGGCAGAAATGAACTTCTTTAATGTACACTACGCCTATACCCACATAGTTGGCACAAGCGCAGGAAATACTAACGATATGCGTGAAGCTATTGCTATGATGAACAGTGGAAAGATAAATCCTGCGGCGCTGGTTACCCATATCGGAGGACTTGATGCGGTTGTCGATACCACATTAAATCTTCCCAATATTAAGGGCGGAAAGAAGCTTATCTATAACCATATTAGTTTACCGCTTACTGCAATCGATGATTTTGCAGAACTTGGAAAGACCGATCCTTTATTTGCAAAGCTTGCAGAGCTTGTTGAGAAAAACAACGGTCTTTGGAGTGCAGAGGCAGAAAAGTATCTGCTTTCACACGCTAATCCATTGGTTTAAAAATATATCAAAAACAAAAAACAACCGTCTTGTTTCTTCAAGACGGTTGTTTTTTGTTTTTAGGATTATTATTTGTCAGCCAAGGCTCTTTCCAGCCAAACAGAAGCAAAATTCATTGCTTCTCCCATAGAATCCTTTTCGGTAGATCTGACAACATCATCGGTATGCTGCGCATTATTCTTTAAAAGCATAATCTTAACCTTGTCGGCAACCTCAAGTTTGCCTTCTTTATGGCTTTTAAGTATTTCAAGCTTAACAACAAATTTTTCCGACATATCTCCGTAGTATATAACCTTTCCGCTACGGACCAGAGGTTTTCCTTTAAATGTTAAAAATTCGCTCAAATCGGCACTTCCTTTTATTTATTTTCGGGAACTTCACGGTAGAGGTTGAATCTGAAAAGAAGAGATTCGTCATCGGGATTAGCGCAACGGACGGTAGCCTCAGAAACCTTTGCACCGTTTAAGATATTTGCAATACCCATAATCTGACAAAGCTTAGACTTGAGGTTCAGGCAGTCTCCGTCTGGAGTCTCAAGAAAAACATCGCCCTTACAGGAATCAAGAGTTTTAATAAAGTCTGCAAAATCAACATCATGTAATTCTAATCTGAACATAATGATACCTCCTGAATGATGGTTCTGACAAAGAGCAGCAAGGTGCAATCTCTTTGTCGGTATGTAAATTATATATTACAAGCCAAATATTGTCAAGTTTGGCTTGACAAAATAATAGATATTTAATAATATTATTAGTATATTGAAATATTCGGAGGCCTATACTTATGGATAACAGCAAAAAGAGCATGGATACGATAGTTTCCCTTGCAAAAGCGAGAGGTTTTGTTTTTTCAGGCTCGGAAATATACGGTGGACTTTCTAACTCTTGGGATTACGGTCCGCTCGGCGTTGAGTTTAAGAACAACGTAAAAAAGGCTTGGTGGAAAAAGTTTGTTCAGGAGAACAAGTATAATGTAGGACTTGATTCTGCCATCATTATGAACCCTGAAACCTGGGTTACCTCGGGTCACGTCGGAGGCTTTTCCGATCCCTTGATGGATTGCAAATCCTGTCACGCCCGTCACAGAGCCGACAAGCTTATTGAGGATTTCGGCGGTCACGCAGAGGGCATGACCTTTGAACAGATGAGCGAGTATATTAAGGACAAAAGTATCGAGTGCCCTGAATGCGGTTCTAAGGACTTTACCGATATCAGAAAGTTCAACCTTATGTTCAAAACCTTTATAGGTGTTACCGAAGATGCAAAAAATGAAGTTTATCTTCGCCCCGAGACTGCTCAGGGAATTTTTGTAAACTATGCAAACATTCAAAGGTCAACAAGAAGAAAGCTTCCGTTTGGAGTTTGCCAGATAGGTAAATCCTTCAGAAATGAGATAACTCCTGGCAACTTTATCTTCCGTACCCGTGAGTTTGAGCAGATGGAGTGCGAATTCTTCTGCGAACCTGATACCGACCTTGACTGGTTCTATTACTGGAAGGATTTCTGCAAGAACTGGCTTTTAAATCTTGGAATCAAGGAAGAAAATATAAGACTTCGTGACCACGAAAAAGAAGAGCTTTCCTTCTATTCTAAGGCTACAACAGACATCGAGTTTTTATTCCCGTTCGGTTGGGGAGAACTCTGGGGCATTGCCGACCGCACAAATTACGACCTCGGTCGTCATCAGGAGGCAAGCGGTAAGAGCCTTGAATATTTTGATCAGGACAAGAACGAACACTATGTTCCTTATGTTGTTGAACCTTCTTTGGGTGCAGACCGTGTACTTCTTGCATTCCTGTGCGATGCTTATGATGAGGAACAGGACGATAAGGGAGAGACCAGAGTGGTTCTTCGTCTGCATCCTGCACTCGCTCCCTTTAAGTGCGCAGTTCTTCCGCTTTCCAAGAAGCTGAGTGAGCAGGCAGGGGAGGTATACGATCTTCTCGCAAAGCACTTCATGGTGGATTATGATGATGCAGGTTCTATCGGTAAGCGTTATCGCCGTGAGGATGAGATAGGAACACCCTTCTGTATAACCTATGACTTTGATTCCACCCTGGACGGTTGCGTAACCGTACGTGACCGTGATACAATGGAGCAGACAAGGGTTAAGATAGAAAATCTGGTTGCATTTATTTCGGAAAAGATTGAATTCTGATAAAAAGTAAAAAGCCCGACTGATAAGTCGGGCTTTTTGGATAAAACAATATTAACACAAAATCTTCAGATTGCATATATTCTGTCTAGCCTTGTGCGAAAGAGTCGAATTTTGAGGAACTTCGTCAAGCGGCAGATTTTATTAATTTTTTATTCGATTAGCACTTTTCAGCAAAAAATAATGAAATAACTGTGATTTTTGAACAAATTGTGCTGAAAAATTACCATATTTTTTATAGACATTCTTGTGAAAAAGTTATAAAATATATATGCTATATTATTATGAGGTATGTTGTTCTTATAAAGATAGACATATTGATTTTTGATGGAGGTTGAATTAATGAAAAAATTAAGCATGAGAGGACGGCAAGCATTTGCCGGATGGATGTTTATTTTACCTTGGGTTATAGGTTTGGTTTATTTCTTTCTGCAACCCGTAATAACATTCCTATCGTTCTCTTTCTTCGAATTCAGTATGGGACGTGGAGGTGGATATGAACTATCACCACTTGAAGGCGGCCCGTTTGCTCACTACATATATGCATGGACATCGGACGTAAATTATCCTCCCAAATTTACCGGAGCATTTGAGTTTTTTATTTATGCTGTGCCGATAATTGTTGTATTCAGCCTTTTCATTGCTATATTGCTTAATCAGGAGTTTAAGGGAAGAGGTTTGGTAAGAGCAATTTTCTTCCTTCCCGTTATTGTTACTACAGGAGTTTTCGGAACTACGATGGCCAGCGGTATGGGTTCTATCGATATGGGAACAACATCTGGAGCCTCGAACATTTTTGACGTAACATTATTGACATCCTTCCTTTTGAACAGCGGAATACCTCAGGCAGTGGTTGAACCGCTTACAGGAATGGTGTCAAACGTAGCATCGCTTATCTGGAAGAGTGGAATTCAGATACTTATTTTCCTTATCGGTCTACTTTCGATACCTGAGTCATATTATGAGGCCGCAAAGGTTGAAGGTGCGACAGGCTGGGAAATTTTCTGGAAAATAACATTCCCTGTTATATCGCCCTTTATACTTGCAAACCTTGTATACACATTTATTACCGAGTGTATGAGCTCCACAAACGGTGTTATCAACTATTGTTTAGCCATTGCGCAGGAAGGTTTTGATTATGCTTTCGCCTCGGCAATGATGTGGATGTACTTTATTGTCATCTTGCTTATCGTAGCAGCAATATTCCTGATAGGAAGCAAGATGGTTGCCAAGAATTCAAGATAAGGAGGATAACTGAATAATGCAACAACCTAATAATGAGTTAACTAGAGGTAATATTGGTGCTGTGTATTATGCAGGACGAGTGGTTTTCAGCATTATGAGAGCCTTTTTCCTCATTTGCATAAGCTTTGTTATTTTGTATCCGCTTATATATATGTTAAGTATGGCAATCAGAGATGCCAAGGATTTCTATGATGTTACAGTCGTTTGGATACCTAAGAATTTCACGTGGAGTCATTTTCAATTTGCTATCTCTAAGCTTAAATTGTGGTCGCCTATGCTGAACACCATAATAATATCTGCAGGATCCACAATAGGACAGCTTTTCGTCTGTGCAATGACAGGCTATGGCTTTGCTAGGTTTAAGTTCAAGGGTAACGGTATTTTGTTTATATTTGTTATAATCACAATAATGATGCCGACACAGATGATTCAGATACCCAGTTATCTCATAATGATGGATATGGATTTCTTTAACATTATTGAGGCAATAAACGGTGTCGGAAGCGGGGTAACACTTATAGACTCTTATCTTGCATTCCTTCTCCCTGCCTTTCTTGGCCAGGGTATGAGATCGGGACTTTTTGTCTTAATTTTCAGAATGTTCTTTATGACGATGCCTGTTGAGCTTGAGGAAGCCGCAAGAATTGACGGATGCGGATATTTTAAAACCTTTATACGCGTTATGCTTCCAAATGCTAAAACATCATTATTTATATGCGGACTGTTTTCGCTAGTATGGTATTGGTCGGATTATTACGGACCATATATGTATCTGTCAGGTAAGAGAACTCTGGCAGTTGCTCTTATGAGCATCGGCGGCACCTTGGAAAAAATACTGCCGATTGATCAGAGAAACAATTATTATAAAATTCCAATACAGAACGCTACTTTATTGTTTGGACTTTTACCGCTCTTATTAGTATTCATATTTACTCAGAAGTTCTTCAGACAGGGTCTGGAACGCAGCGGAATTGTAGGATGAGGTGAAGAAAATGTTAAAAAAGATTGCTATAATTATTTCCGCTGCAATAATGTTGCAGTGCTTTCTTCCCATCCTTTGTGTTTCTGCAGAGCAGCCGTCCTATGATAATATTGTTTTGGCTTCAGATGAGTCTGGATTTGCTTTTAATCAGGGCGATAGCTTAAGCTATGAAATAGACCTTGCGACAGAAGGCAGATATTTTCTTGAGGTTGAGTATAAAACCGTTTACCAGAAATCCGTAACCCCGCATTTTGGAATTATCATAGATGGGGCGGATCAGTTGGTTTTGGATATCCCGCACATTTGGTCAAATGTGCTTGAGGGAGAGCGCTTTGAAACCGACGATATCGGAAACGAAAGAATACCTTCTCAGGAAGTAAAAGAGGAATTCCAGACAATAAGATTTTTATTGGCTGATGAAACCGGTTATACTGAGGCAGGATTAAATTATTCTGTAGGCAAACACACTCTTAAATTTACTATGATCCGTGAAAATTTGATAATCCGTGAAATCAGATTGGTTCCATATGTAAAGTTACCTACATATGAGGAGTATCGTGCTAACATAAATAAAACATCTAATATTACAGGATTTTCAAAAACAATTGAGGCAGAACTGTTATATCAGAAATCTCATCCTGAGATATCGGTAGTTTATGATCGTTCCTCACCTTCGGTTACACCTAATGACCCCGTAAACATTATGTATAATGTTCTTGGCGGATCAGGTTTTGCGACTCCGGGCCAGTGGGTTTCTTGGAAGATAGACGTTCCTGAAGATGGTTTTTACAACATTGATTTTAAATATCGTCAGAACACGAACCAAGGACAGCCGGTAAGACGGCAGCTTTATATTGATGGAGAAATTCTTTTTGAGGGAATGAATGAAACTGTTTTCAAATCCTCTGAGGGATTTAGTATTCAGTCAATTTCTGATAAAGAAGGTAATCCCGCTGAAGTTTGGCTAACCAAGGGCGAACACGAGATAAAGATGAAGGTTGTTCTCGGTTCTGCAGCCGTTCCCCTTCAAAATATTCAGAATATCGTCAGAAGATTAAACAATTTATACACTAAAATAGTTGTTATTGTCGGAGAAACACCTGATAGTTTCAGAGATTACGATATTGAGGACCATATAGACGGCATTTTGGAAATTCTTGCTGAAAGTGCAGATGAGATAGAACAAATAATGGGATTCTTTGAAGAGAAGGAGGGCGAAAGGAACTCAACGACTTCTCAGCTTGAACAGGCTGTATCTCTTCTTCGCGAACTTTCTCAAAACGCAAGAAAAATACCGACTAAGCAGGATAGCATTCGTGCGCAGATAAATACACTTGCTAGTATTATATCAACCCTTAGCAGTCAGCCCCTTGAACTAGATTCTATTACAATTCGTTCGGCTGATGTTAACGAGAATGCAAATACTGCAAGCTTCTGGGAGGTTATGGGCTTTAGAATAAAAAGCTTCCTAAGTTCGTTTGCAGGTGATTACAATTCTGTAGGCGCAGCTTCAGGTGATGCGAAAGAGTCTATTGATATTTGGGTAACAACAAATGCCCAGGAAACCACAGGCTTTGCAACAGGTCGTGACCAGGCGCAGATCGTTACTCAGCTTGTACGTAGCGATTTTTATTCTGAAACAGGCATACTTACGAACATTTCATTGATGGACGGAGGCGTTATTCTTCAGGCACTTGCATCAGGAAAAGGTCCCGATGTTGCGTTATTTGTACCTGCTAGCACTCTCTCTAACTTTTATTTCCGTAATGCGGTTGTTGATCTTGCAACAGAGATGGAGAACTTTGAAGAGGTTAAATCCCGCTTCTATGATTCTGCATTTATACGACTGTCTTACAAAGACAAGGTTTTTGCTCTTCCGGAAGTTCAGTGTTACAATATGCTTTTCTACAGAACGGATATTTTCGAGGAATACGGACTAGAAGTGCCTCAAACCTGGGATGATTTCTACGATGTAATGAAGAAACTTCAAAAAGCCGGAATGGAAACAGGTGTAACTGCAGGTTTTGCTATTTATGAGGCTTTGCTAATGCAGAGGGGAAGCTCGGTATATAATGAAGATCTTACCTCTACAAATATGACAACAGATGCATCAATAAATGCGTTTGCACAGTATTCCGAACTCTATGTTAAACACGGTGCACCGCTTTCATTCTCTCCGCTTGACCGATTCAGGACAGGACAGATTCCGATGATTATTGCACAGGCAACCTTCTTTAATCAACTGGCTGTTGGTGCAATTGAAATTAACAATTTATGGGCTATGGCTCCGATACCCGGAACATTAAAGGAAGACGGTACTATTGACCGCACAGAAAGCTGTAAGGTTAGCGGTGCGATGATTCTGAAATCTGCCGAGAATAAGGAAGCTGCAACCAAGTTCCTTGAGTGGTGGACCAGAGATAAGACACAAAAGGATTTTGCATTTGAATGTGAAATTAGGTTTGGTGTTTCAGTAAGATATTTCCCGGCAAACAAGTCAACACTTGAAACAATGTCCTGGTCGATAGATGAGTTAAATGCTCTTTCGTATCAGAGAGAAAGGGTAAGTGCAACCCCGCAGTCTCCGGCATCGTATTATCTTGAACGTAACTTCAACAATGCTTGGAGAAAGGTTGTTTACAGTTATGAAAATCCTCGCGATGTTATTTACCGTTATGGCCGTGAGACAGACAATGAGCTTATGAGAAAGCTTATTGAACTTAAATTGATAGAGGAGTGAGACAATGGAAAAAGTTAAGTCATTTTTTAAGAATTATGGCAACGATTATTTCTTCTTATCTGTTTGGCTAATATTCTTCGTTGTCTTCACAATTATCCCGATTATAGCGGCTGTTATATTGAGTTTTACAAACTTTGATATGGTTCAGACACCGTCTTTTATAGGTCTGAACAATTACTTAAGATTGTTCCTTGATGATGATGTGTTTATTAAGGGCTTTATGAATACACTGCTCTTTGCAATTGTAACCGGACCTATCGGTTATATTTTGAGTTTTGTGTACGGATGGCTTATAAACGATTTGGGACGTACGGCAAGAACAGTTCTTACCTTCCTGTTTTACACCCCGTCATTGGCAGGTTCGTCATATCTTGTCTGGACATATCTTTTCAGTAATGATGCCTATGGTATTTTAAACAGTTTCCTTATGACTACCGGCTTTATTGATTCACCGATACAGTGGTTGCTGGATCCGGCATATAACTTTTATGTAGTAGTAATTGTTATTTTATGGGGCGGTATGGGAACAGGATTTCTTTCCTTCGTTGCAGGCTTCCAAGGACTTAACAAGTCTTATTTCGAAGCCGGCGCCATTGACGGAGTTAGAAACCGTTGGCAAGAGCTTTGGTATATAACTTTACCGCAGATGGGACCGCAGTTGTTAATTGGTGCAGTGCTTCAGATTTCAGGTTCATTCTCAATAGGCTCTGTGTGTCAGCAGTTGACAGGTTTCCCAAGCACCGACTATTCTACACACACTCTGGTTCTTCATATTACTGACTACAGTTCAGCAAGACTTGAAATGGGTTATGCTTCGGCTATAGCGGTCGTGTTATTTATCATAATGGTTGTCAGCTGGAACGCTCTTAACAGTTTGTTAAGACATATTGCTGGTAATGATTAACGAGGGTTGAAAGGAGAATAAATATTATGAGATTAAGAGTCGGCAACTCTCGTTCAATATATGGTAACATCATTTCCGGAACCTTCCTGATACTTATGGGAGTGTTCATTGCTTTTCCGCTTTATTATCAGATTATAAACGCCTTTAAGCCGGTAAGTGAATTATTCCTTTTCCCACCGAGATTTGTTGTTTACCATCCAACGCTTGAGAATTTTGCAAACATTATAAGACTTCAGGCGAGCTCTCTAGTACCTGTAGAGAGATACCTCTTTAACACAGTATTCACATCTGTTACTTCAACCTTACTTTATATCTTGGTTTCGTCTATGGCAGCCTATCCTATGGCGAAGAAGAAATTCCCGTTAAAAGGAATCATATACAAGGTAATCGTTTTTGCTATTCTGTTTAGCGGAGCTGTTACAGAACTTCCCAGATATATCATTATGGCTAAGATGGGAATTCTGGATTCATATCTTGCATTCATTTTACCGACACTTTCAGGTTCGTTTGGCGTATTCTTGATGATGCAGTTTATGTCAACAATTCCTGATGAAATCTTAGAGGCTGCAAGAATAGACGGCGCCGGAGAAAAGTATATTTTCTTCAAAATTGTATTTCCGTCTGTAAAACCTGCCACTCTGACCTTGTTCATCCTGTCATTTGTCGCTTCTTGGTCAAACGGCGGTGGCTCGTATATATATAGTGAGCAGTTAAAGATGCTTCCCACCATGGTTGCACAGATTAACAGCGGCGGTATTATGAGAGCAGGTGTTGCTGCTGCAACATCGGTTTTACTAATGATTCCGCCAATAATAGCCTTTTTAGTAAGTCAGGGATCAGTCATGGAAACAATGGCTCATTCCGGAATTAAGGATTAAACCGCATGAAAGGAGAAGTTTTTGTGAAAAAGTACATAACAACCGTTGTAATTGTTTTAGTGCTGCTTTGCACACTGGCACTTTCCTGTAGTGCAGTAACACTTAAGACTGACTATATGTATGACGGTCATAACAAATCCTATGCGGCGCCCGCAGCCTATGTGGCAAACGACATAATTACCGGAGACACTGTTGGCACGACATCATTCGATGCACCAAAAGATCTGTATGTGCATACAGATGGAAACGTCTATATAGTAGATACAGGCAATAACCGAATAGTTATTATTGATTCCGATTATAAGCTCGTAAGAATAATTACAGAGGTAATTTTAGAGGATGGTACGGCATCTGCTTTATCATCTCCCGAAGGTGTTTTCCACGGTCCAGATGACCTTATCTATATCTGTGATACAGGTAATCGCCGTGTTGTTGCGATAGACAAGGACAACAAGGTAGTTATCAGCATGGATGGTAAGGATCTGGTAGCTGTTAATGAAAAGCTTGAGTTTAAACCTCAGAAGGTTGCGGTGGACGAGAACCTTTCAATATATGTTATAGACTCAAACGTTTATCAGGGTATACTTCATTATAATCATGATGGTAACTTTGTTGGCTTTTTCGCACCTAATGATGTAGAGGTTTCTGCTGCCGTAAGATTGGCTGCTATGTGGAAGGAAATCTTTTCTGATGAGCAGTTAGATTATATGCAGAAGGCTTTGCCTGCGCCGTATAACAATATATTTTTGTCTTCGGAAGACTATCTTTTCACAACTGCAACAGGTGTTGAAGTTGGAGACGAAATAAAGTGTCTTAACACAATCGGAAAGAATATACTTATAACACCTCAGTCTCAGAACGGTCAGGTTGCATATGGTGATGTCGAGTTACAGTATGATGACCAGAACAAAATGGTAAGCAGTGTATTTGTTGATGTCTATTGTGACGAAAACGGAATTATTAGCGCCCTTGATTCAACAAGGGGTCGAATATTCCAATATGATAGTGACAGCAATCTCGTATGTATTTTTGGTGGACTCGGAACAAAATTAGGTATGTTTCAGAATCCTACCGCTATAGAAAAGAATAAGGATGAATACCTAATACTTGATGCTAAAAACAATTCCATAACCACCTTTGTTGCAACAGAGTACATCCTTGATGTATATGAGGCCCTTAGTTATTACAAAAAGGGACTTTATGAAGAATCTGTTGACCTTTGGAAAGATGTTCTTAAGCAGAATAATAAATATACTATTGCTTACAGAAGTATAGGACGCGCTTATTTGCAGCAGGGTTATTATAAGGAAGCAATGGAAGTTTTAAAAGAAGGAAACGACAAATACTTCTATTCTATGGCGCTTAAAGAATACCGTAAGGAATACACAAGAGATAATTTGTGGTGGATGCTTATAGTAGGAATAGGCGGTATATGGGCTGCATCATTTGGATTAAAGAAATTATTTAGATGGTTGAATCCTAACACGGTTTCAACAAAGAAAAAGAAAGGCTAATGGGGTGATCGTATGAATAATTTTACAAAACTCGGACGGTTGCTTGTCATTAGTATCAAGAATATAGGTAAAGACCCTTCAAAGCGCTTTAAAAGAAGCTATGTTCATCATCTGTTCAGATTGTTCTCGCATCCGATTGATGCTTTGAATGATGTTAAGTATGAAGGAACCGGTTCTCTGTTTTTAGCAAACATTCTGGTTGCAATTTTCTTTATTGAACAGGTTGTCAGCGGAGGTGTAAAGGGCTATCTTTTTGCAAGGGAAGAGGGCGTTTCGCCTATAATGACTCTGGCAACAACAGTTGGTTTTGTCTTCGTTTGGTGTATTTGCAACTGGGCTTCATGCACCTTATTTGATGGTGAAGGAACCTTTAAAGAAATATATATTATAACAGCATATACACTACTTCCTATGTTGATAGTAGAGCCGTTTATTATGATTTTTTCTAATATTGCCTCAAGTGATGAAGCGATACTTATTTCTGCTATCCAACTTATTGGATACGGTTGGACATTGTTGCTTGAATTCTTGGGTATGATGGTATGTCAGCAGTTTACGGTTTCTAAAACAATTGTGTTGGCAATAGTTACACTGCTTGGAATTTTAGCTTTAGCTTTTATTGCTTTGCTATTCTTCTCAATTTCACAGCAATTGTTTAGTTTTATTCAAAACCTATACTTTGAAATAATATTGTAAAGGAGATTGCAGAAATGAAAAAGATACTTTCAATTGTTCTGGTTTTGCTAGTAATGTCAGTCTCCATTACACCGGTTTTTGCTGATCAGACTGCCGATAAGGAATCGTTAGATTTGACCTATGCGGTTTTGAAGGTTACCGGTTACGGTTTTGAAGTTGTTGCAGAGAACAATGACTTTTCACTTTATTTTAACAAAGAAACTGCCGCATTTGCTGTTTTAGTAAAATCAAGTGGAAAAATGTGGTATTCAAATCCTCAGCTTACAAGGGAGCAAACCTCTGAGAGATCTTCGGGTAATGACAAGATCAAATCTCAGATTTGCATTACCTTGCTTGATCAGACAAGAAATCCGGGAAACTCTATCAACAGCTACAGCGCTTCGGTAAGAGATGGCAACTTTAAGGTTGAGGAGTATATCGAGGACGGAAAGAAAACAGGAATAATAATAACATATGACTTTACAAAGGAAGTACATATGTTCAGAATTCCTCTGGCAGTATTCCTAACACAAACTGGACTTAAAGTCGAGGTTTTGTTTGATAAAGTTGAAGAATACGGAACATCAAAGCTTTGCAATGTAGAAGTTCTTCCTATGTTTGGCGCAGCGTTTCCTGAGGAGGAGGGCTACCTCTTCATTCCTGACGGAAGCGGAGCAATCGTTGATTTCAGTGGAATGCAGAATAATTTTTCAGATTATAGTAGCACTGTATACGGAGCCGATCCCAGTGTAAATCTGAAAGATAGATCAGTTTCTGATACCAGCGGGATAAAAATGCCTGTTTTTGGCGCTAAGGTAGGGGATAATGCATTTTTTGCTATTATTAAAGGCGGCGATGGTTATGCAACCATAAATGCGTCCTCCTCAATGTCAAGATTCAAACTGGCAACTGTTTGGTCGTCTTTTCCGTATAGAGAGTTTGATGAAACAGGCCTTATTAGTCAGGATTCAGTAAGCCGTACAATTCGTATGTGCGATGAGGCGTTTTCTTCTGCGAATCCCGTTATTGAATATGCATTTTTGAGTAATGAACAAGCAAATTATTCAGGAATGGCAAAATATTACAGGGAGTATTTGGTTGAAAAGTATTCTCTTAAAAAGGTTACCGCAGATAAGGTTGATCCCTTCCTGCAGTTCTTTGGACTGACCTATTCATCAGAGACTATATTTGGTATACCTGTAAAACGTGCTCTTGCCGCAACTACACTCGCACAGGTTCAGGAGTTTACAGAAGGTTTGAAGGAAAATGGCGTAGACCAGTCAACAGTTTTCCTTTACGGGTTCCAAAAGGGCGGCTTTGAAAACAAAATACTTTCTGAGTTTAAAGTCGATAATAAGGTCGGCGGAAAGAAAGCCCTTAAATCCTTGGTTCAGTCTGTCGGTAATGGCAATGTCTTTATGGCATTTGATATTACAAGAGATTACAGTTTTGGCGGCTTGTTTAAAGGAAATAGATATATTTCTTCAATGAACAACGTAGCTATTACAAAGCAGTATGGTCTTTTAAGCACAGGCGCATGGAATGGCACTAAACTTGACGAATGGAGATATCTAACTAATGCAGCTCTCCAGAAGTTCGGTAAAAAGTTTGTTAACTCTATCGATGCTGATCTTGGTTGCGGAATTATTTTTCAGAACCTCGGTACTGAGCTTTATAACGATTTCAACACAAAGACACATGCTGACAGGCAACAGTTTATGGATACCTATTCGCAACTTCATAAGGCTGCGTCAGATAAGGGAATAAAAGTAGGATCTGATGGCGCAAATATTTATATGTTGGAAACCGCTGCTGTTTTAAGTGAGGTGCCTACAAAATCAAGTGCAATACCGCTATTTACAGCAAGCGTACCATTCTATTCGATGGTTGTTCACGGATATGCTAAGATTAGTAGTCTGCCCGTTAACTATTCGGAGAACAGAACCGAGCTTATTAACGAGTGCGCTGCTTATGGTGTGATGCCGACATACAGATTGACTGCTATGGAGAGCAACAAACTGAAAAATTCCAATTTAAAGATTCTCTTCAATACCGGAATGTCGGACTGGAAGGACGTTATTCCTGCAGATTATGCTTATATCAATTCTGTGTGCAGCGGTCTTTGCGATCAGGTAATTGTGTCGCACAGATATGAAGGTAATTTAAGCATTACTGAATATGAAAACGGAGTGGTTCTGGTATATAATCAGAGCAACACCGAAACCGCTACATTCAGCGGTAAGGAAATAGATCCGTTAACAACTGTTAGAATTTAATAACTTTCTTAAACACAAGCCCGAACTTTAAGTTCGGGCTTAAATTTATGCATAAAAAAGAGCAAAGTAAAAAAGAAATATTTTACCTTGCTCTTTATGTATTACTTTAGTGTGTTTTTAATAGTATAAATTATGAATCTTGTTTTTTTGATTCTTCTGTATTTTTTTTGTTTTGATAAATATTTGCATATTCTGTAGGAGTCATTCCTAAAGTAGCCTTGAAAATTCTTGAAAAATAATTTGAAGAGGTATATCCCAGGTAATTTGCTATCTGAGCGAAGTTCATAGAGGTCTGTGAAATCAGTCGCTTTGCCTCTTCTAGTTTCAACTTGTTGAAATAAACAATGATACTTTCTCCGGTTACCGCTTTAAAGATCTTTTGCAGGTTAGAAACGCTATATCCAAAATGTAGGGCAGTTTCCTCAAGCGATATAGAATCTAGTAAGTGTTCTGCCAAATACACTTCAATTGAAGACGCTATGTTTTCGTGATGAATGAGCTTGTGTGAATTTTTAGTATGTAATGCACGGCTGGTATAAAAATTAAGGAGCAGAAATTCAAAGCTACAGTATGCAACCTGTAAACAAGTTTTGTACATCCAAAAATTCTGTTCTGTTATACTTGCTTTTGGCAACTCTTCCGAAAGCTTTTTAAGTAAATGAGCTGCTTGAGTAAAATTAGTTAGGGCACAATTAAGCCTGTCTAGCTCTTTTGAGTTGCATTTAACTGGGTGAGTTTTAAAACCGGTTAGATCATTGGTTTCAATATGAAAAGAAGCTAAAATACAGATCGAGTCACCATCGTTTGCGGAGGAGATAGAAAATGTTTTTTCAGGGGGAATAAAAACAACCGTATTGCTTTTTGCTATAAGATGCTTATCATCATTCAGATATATATTAATAACTCCGCTCTCAACATATATTAGGTTCCAAAAAGAGTTGCTTATTTCAACACGAGGAGCAACTTCTTCCTTAAACACTTTTTGTTTGCATAGAATAGCAAGGTGTTTTAATTCAAGAACTTTTTCTGTTAAGATTGGCATTTTATAAATATCCAAAAAGACAACCTCCTTGAAAGGATTGTGCTATTGGATTATAGCATAAATCTTTTCTAAATGTCAATATATTTGTGCAAAATATTCAAAAAAATTAGCACTAACTAGTAATAATTGGTATATAACAGTACAATTGCTAGCACAATACAATTATAATGCAAAAAATGCACTATTCATTTGAGTGTTTTTATTTCAAATGATATAATTAACTTAAATTCATTATACGTTTTAACTTTAAAATCCATGGGCAAACGCAGTTTTGTTTTTTGTTTAAATCCGTATAAAGAGTAGTATTAATAGCAAGTGAGGAAAGAAAATGCGCATCCACATAAGGTTCTTTTGTTACATGATAAGTTTAATTATTGTATTAGCAGCATCGGTGGGCTGTAGTAAAAAGCCTTCGGCGCAAGACCCACGGGAGCACATCTGTTCGCAGAAAATAAATATTGAATTTTCTGCGTTGTCGGCGGGCGATGAGCGCTCCTATAAAAGCGATGTATCTGTCGGAACTGTTGCGGGTAGAAGCAATGATATTCTTCTTTTTAATAATCCTGACAGAGGGTACAGGACTACAATGCCTGTTGTTATTTATCCTGAACATCCCGATCCCAACGATCCCTCTAAAGCAAGTACCACCTGCGACCTTATAATCAGAAGAGCGGATGGCTCTGTTAAATATAATTCTTCTTCAAAGTGTCACGGCAAACACAATGTTGACCTCTTCTATGCGAATATGGATGAAGAGTATAACGCAAGGGTAATGGACTATCTCTTTACTCTTGTTTATTTCAGAAATGAAAAGTCTGACTATAATCCCAAGCTGATTCTTTTACAGGCAACCCTCTGGTCTTTTAATAAAGACACGGCTTTGCCCCAGAGCGTTCTCGATATCCTTCAGCTCTTTTTAGACCGTTGTTATGAGCGTAAATGCAAGGTGCTTTTCCGTTACGGCTACCACATTGTTCAGAGTAACTGGCGTTTAAATGAAGAAAGCAGGAAAGAACACGAAAAATACGGAGCCTCAGAGGAGGTAATGATAGCGCATATCGGTCAACTTGCGCCTTTTATAACTAAAAATATCGGTATTATACATAAGATATCTTCGGGTGTTATCGGCTCGGGCGGAGAAATGGCGGTGGGATATCAATATCCTCAGGTAAACTACGATAATATCATCAAGGCTATAGTTGAAAAAATATGCGTACCAAATAATATTTATTTTACAGTACGTATGCCTGAGTATAAGCTGAATCTTATAACCAACGATCCTGATTATGAGTATGCAAATCTGATTGGTTTCAACAATGACGCTATGTTCGGGGAAACCGAAAAATATGGTTGTAATTCGGGTTGTTATCAGTATAACCACAACTTTAACGTGACAGGGTCGGGACAGTGCGAAGAAAAAGATCTGGGAGGCACACACAAGAAGAACGATTGGTGGAACTATGTTTGCCAGACTGCCGCATATACTCCGCAGTCGGGTGAGATATATCATAATCTTGTCCGTAAGAATTCCGAAAAAGCTCCTACGGGTATAGAAATGATAAAAGAAGTAGCCCATCAGAGATATACTACCATGAGCCAATGGAATAGTTATATAGAAGCTGGATTTAGTGGAACGACCAGTAATGGAAAGAAAATACCGGGTGACTCTGTAATGCAGCGTTGGATAGATAATGAAACGATTACTCCCCAAATGCTTGAAGCCGAGGGAATTATCTATGATCCCGCCTGGTTTTATGACAATGACGGCAATCTTGTTACAAGAAATGCGTATGAATTTATCCGTGACCATTTGGGCTATAAGGTCGTTGCCCAAAACGCTGTTCTGGAGGGCTCAATAGGCAAAAAATCAATGTTGAATGTTGATTTAAAGCTAAAAAACTACGGCTTTGCCGCAGCATTTAATATGGAAAGCGGATATATGATTCTGGACGAGGACTACAATGTTGTATCTACGGTAAAAGCGGGAGAGCCGTCTGCCTGGTATAGCCACGATCCAGAAAACTGGCAATCTACCGAGGTGCTTGAGCATAATATAACTGCGGATATAACATTGCCATCTGAAAAAGGGAAGTATTATCTTGCCTTTTATATGAGAAACACAATGGAAGATTATGCAAAGCTCTCAAATGATATGACATATGAATCTGATAAATACAATATTTTTTATGAATTTGAAATTCAATAAAAACGGAGGAAAAATTTATGAAAAGAGCAATGAAACTTATAGCCCTGCTGCTTACTGTCGTAACAGTATTCACCCTCGGCGCCGTAGGTTGCTCGGGTGGAGAGTCTATTGACACACAGATTACATACAAGCCGCTTATGGGTGTTCAATCGGACTGGATAAACAATAATCCCGACAGAGGCTACAGAACTGAAATCTGTATAAACCTGTATGATACTGCACAGTATAATCCGGAAATGAAAGACAGCTATATGTACCTCAACATAAATGATGATGATAAGGACTTGGAAAAGCAAATCATTAGAATATGCAATCAGTACCTTAGCGAAACAAATAACAAATTGGCTATAGCTTATATCAATTTCCACGATTGTAACGATGCAGAAGCTATACCCGACAGATATCTTGAGGTTCTGGATATTTTCCTTGATTATTGCAGAGCAAAAAAGGTTAGAATTCTTTGGAGACACGCATACGGTGACTGCTCTGATAAATATATTTCAAACCCTGAAGACAAGGCATATCTGGATAATGTTTGCGCCGATGAAGAGCATATGATAAAGCATATTAAGCAGCTTGGTGAATACATTGCGAAAAACCTTGATGTTATTCATAAGGTTTCCAGCGGAGTTATAGGAAACGGGGAGTTGGTTGCAAACTTCCAGTGGCCTCCCGTTGATTTTAACAATGTAATTGATGCCATAGTCAGATATATGTGCGTTCCTAACGGTTTACAGTTCACGGTTCGTATGCCCAGATATAAAAACGACCTGCTTGAAGCATATAAGAAGGAGCATGGAGAGGATTATCCCTATGCAAACTATATAGGCTTTAATAACGATGCTGTTTTCGGAGAAACGGCAGAAAAAGATTTCCATTCGGGTTGTTGGCAGTACAACCATGATTATGAAACCTGTTTTGATCAGCACAAATGCTTTACTACTCAGCCTAACTATATAGATGAGTGGCAGTGGGTAACAGAAACTGCCGCTTATACCTCTCAGTCGGGCGAAATGTATACAAACAGAGGAATGTATACAACAAATCGTATGCCTCTGGGTATTGATGTTATCGTTCAGATGGCGCATCACAGACACACCACCCTCAGCAACTGGCATACAATGGGCGAGGTTGGGGTTTGGAATTCGCCTGAGAACAATGTTATGCTTAAATGGATAGAGTATGAAACCGTAACACCCGAGCTTCTTGACTCAAAGGGCATAATCTATGACCCCAATTGGTTTATTGATGAAAACGGAGAAGCTCTTACCGAAAGAAATCCCTATGAATTTATCCGTGATCATTTAGGATATAAGCTTGTGGCTGACAGCGCAACCTTTAAAGGAACCGTAGGTAAAGGAAAAAAACCTTTCTGTTGACCTTTCCTTTAAAAACTATGGCTTTGCTGCGGCTTGGTTCCTTGAGTCAGGATATGCTATTCTCGATGAAAATTATGATGTCGTATATACTGTTAAAGCAGGAGATCCTAACAGCTGGATGAGTTTGCCTGCAGACTATTACGTTACAGAGAAAACCTCTAGTGTACAGAACGATGTAATAAACTATAACCTCAAGGCAGACCTTACTCTGCCTAAAGAGAGCGGTAAATATTATATCGCTTTCTATCTCAAGAACGGTATGGATGATTTTGCTTCACTTTCAAATAATCTTGATTTTGAGGGCGATGGTTATAATATCCTTCATGAAATTGAGATAAAGTAAATCGGAGAGAAAAAAACGAGGGGAAAGTTATGTTAGATCAATTTAAAAAAATCAGTTATAAGCCACTGCACGCAGGAGAGGAACGTCAGCATAGCCCGAATGTTATAGGTTCAGTTTCGGGAAGAACAAATGATATTCTTTTGTTCAACAACCCAGACAGAGGCTACCGTACAACCATGCCTGTGGTAATACTTCCTGTCCATCTCGACCCCGATGATCCGACAAAGGCAAAGGATACCTGCGACCTTATTATCTATGATGAAAAGGGTAAGCCCATATTAAACCATAATTCTAAATGTATAGGTAAGCATGTTATTGAAAGATTGTTCCAAAATATCAGTATGAAAGAGAACGAAAGAGTTCTTGAGTATATGTTCGAGAACTGGTTTTTCCTCACGGGAAAGACCGATTTTAAAAGCAAACTGATACTATTACAGGCACAGTTTGAAGAGTGTAACAAAGATAAAAAGCTTCCTCAGAAGGTCCTTGATATCATAGATATGTTCTTTGATAAGTGCCGTGAGCGTGACTGCAAGGTCCTCTTCCGTTACGGTTATCACATGGTTCAGAAAAGCTGGAGAGCAAGCGAAGAGGGAAGAACACTTCAAGAAAAATATGGCGCAGATGAAGAAACAATGTTGGCTCATATTGACCAACTTGTACCCTTTATAAGCAAGAACAAGGATATTATACATAAACTGTCCAGTGGATTTATTGGCTCGGGAGGAGAAATGGCCTTTGGTTATCAGTATCCTCAGGTTAACTACGACAACATAGTAAAGGCGGTTGTAGAGAAACTTTGTATTCCAAATAATCTTTATTATACTGTCAGATATCCCAAAATAAAGCTGGAACTTTTAGAAAATGATCCCGATTATAAATACGCCAAGTTCATAGGGCACAATAATGATGCTCTTTGGGGCGAAACAACAAACTGGGGCTGGTGCTCGGGCTGTTATCAGTATAATCATAATTTTGATGTTACAGGCCCCGGTCAGTGTGAGGAACACGACCTTGGAGGAAAGCATATCAAAAATGATTGGTGGGAGTATGTCTGCCAGACCTCTGCCTACACACCGCAGTCGGGCGAGATGTATCACAGTATCGCTAAAAACAGACCCCATCAGGTGCCTTCGGGAATGGATGTTATTAAAGAACTTGCCCATCAGCACTACACATCACTCAGCCAGTGGAACGGCTTTATTGAATCCCACTTTGAGTTTTTAAAGAGCGATGACGGAAAAATGATACCTAAGGTTGCTACTATGCAACATTGGATAAATGATCAGACCGTCACCCCCGAAATCCTTGATGCTGAAGGGATAATTTACGACCCCGCTTGGTTCTGCGACGAGGAGGGAAAGGTTGTTCACCGCAACCCTTATGAGTTTATCCGTGACCATCTCGGTTACAGAATTTCTGCAAAAGACCTTAGTGCAGAGGTTAAAAACGGCGTTGTAAAAGCAGAATTAACCCTTAAAAATTACGGCTTTGCCGCCGCCTTTAATCTCGAGTCGGGCTTTGCGGTTCTTGATGAGAACTACAATGTTGTATCTTCCGTTAAGGCTGGAGAGCCTGAAAAGTGGTACAGCCACGACCCCGACAACTACAGGTCAACCGAGATTCTTGAGCATAACATATCTGCTGATATTGAATTGCCAACGCAGAGTGGCAAATATTATCTTGCCTTCTATATTAAGAATACAAGAGATGATTTTGCAAAATTCGCAAACGATATGCCTTTTGAAAATGGATACAATATACTTCATAGAATTATGTTGTAAAACACCAAAAACAGCGCTCTGTAATTTTAGAGCGTTGTTTTTTGTTGCTATATTGAGCAAATAATGCAAAAAAAACAAAAAAAGTATTTACTTTTATTAGAGTATAAGTTATACTTAATTTGACAATCGGTCTTATTGTACAATATGAAAATACAACTTAAATACTTGGAGGTAGATTTATGAAAGTGGCAATGAAATTGGTGGCAATTCTACTTAGTCTGATCATTTTGTTCTCTTTAGGCGCTGTTGGTTGTTCCGGAGGAGAAAAAATTGATGAAACGGTTTCATACAAGCCCCTTTCCGGTTCTAATGCATCGTGGCTTTTTGATAATCCTGACAGAGGCTACCGCGGAGAGTGGTATATGGCTTTTCAGAAGAACAAGGAGTCAGCAGTAGGCGCTGAAACCTGGAACACCATCTATGTTGATGACGGTTTTGAAGCAAATAAAGAGAAAATCGATTGGATATACGGAATATACAGACCGGGTTCAATGTCTGCAACAACAAAGCTTATGCTCTGGCAGATGAATATGTCAGGCTATAATAAAGACGACGTTCTTCCTGATGAGCTGTTACAGCTTTTTGAATATTGCTTTGAAATTTGCAGGAAAGATAATATCAAACTTTTAGCCAGATTTTCTTACGGTGCAGGAGTAGACCTTTCTATTAGCAATCCTGAACACAGAGTCGAGCTTGAAAAGCTTTGCGCAGACGAAGAGCATATGATTATGCATACAAAGCAATTAGGCGAGTTCTTAAAGGACCATACCGATGTTATACATAAAATAACAAGCGGATTTATCGGTAATGGAGAGATGGTTGCTGGGTTCCAGTGGCCTCCTGTTGATTTCAATAATGTTATAAAAGCAATTCTTGAAAACATATGCGTTCCTAATGACCTTTACTTTACCGTTCGCAGTCCGAAATATAAGGTTGATTTATTAGAAGCCGAGCCGGATTACGAGTATCTCAAGCTCATAGGTTTTAACAATGACGGTATTTTTGGCGAACAGGAAAATTATGGTTGGACTTCGGGCTGCTATCAGTACAATCATAATTTTGATGTAACAGGTCCCGGACAGTGTTATGAAGCAGATAACGGCGGAACACACATTAAAAATGACTGGTGGAACTATATTTGCGAAACCGCAGCATATACACCTCAGTCGGGCGAAATGTTTGTAAACAGCCACCTTGTAGGAATGAACAGAGTGCCGTCGGGTCTTCAGGTAATTCTTCAGATGGCGCACCACAGATATACAACGCTCAGTCATTGGCACACCCTTTTTGAAAGCAAAGGTCAGGATAATGTTATGCAGCGTTGGGTGGATAATGAGCAAATAACCTCCGATATACTCGACGAAAACGGTATTATTTATGATCCAAACTGGTTTTATGATAAGGACGGCAACCTGCTTGACCGAAATCCTTATGAGTTCTTGCGTGATCATTTAGGATATAAGGTCGAAGCGCAAAATGCGACCTTTAAGGGAACGCTTGGAAAGGGTAAGAGCCTTAATATTGACCTCAAGCTTAAAAATTACGGCTTTGCCGCAGCCTTCTGCCTGACCTCAGGTTTTGCAGTTCTCAATGAAGACTATGAGGTTGTTTCTACTGTAGAGGCGGGAGATCCTGAAAAGTGGTACAGCCACGACCCTGATAATTGGCAATCAACCGAGATACTTGTGCACACAGTAAATGCCGACATTACATTGCCGAAAGAAAGCGGAAAGTACTACATAGGCTTCTATCTTAAGAATACTATGGAGGATTATGCTTGTCTTAGCAATGACGGAGAGTTTGAGAACGGCTATAATATTCTCTACGAGTTTGAAATCTAGTTTTAATTGCAAAGAAGAAAGGATAACGATGAAAAAGCGTATTTTAGCAGTAGTATTATGCTTGTCGGTTACCTTCTTGTCAGTTGTTGGTTGCAATAATAAAAATGATAAACTGTCGAACCCCTCGGGAACGGCAGTTTCGTCAACTTTAGAATTTCAACCGTTATCAGCAGGGCAGGAAAGAACCCATAGCAATAAAAATGCAATAAACCTGATGGCGGGCAGAACCAATGACATTTTGCTTTATGGCAATCCCGACCGAGGCTACAGAACAACCCTACCGGTTCTTATTTATGACGAGCACCCCGATCCCGATGATCCCACAAAAACAACCGATACCTGTGACTACGTTTATAGAGATGAAAAGGGAAATGTGCAGTACAATCCCAATTCTAAATGCAAAGGCAAGCATCAGATCGATGTTTTTTATGCTAATTGGACCAAGGCCGATGTAGAAGAGCTTATGGATTATCTTTGCGATAAGGTCTATTTCCGATTGGATAAGACAGGCTATCAGAGCAAGCTCATTCTTTTACAGGGAGAGCTTATGTCATACGGAAAGGTCGAAGTGCTGCCACAAGAGGTTTTTGACATTTTTGACATATTTTTTGATAGGTGCAGACAGAAAGAGTGTAAGGTTCTTTTCAGATACGGATATCATATATTACAGCTGAACTGGCAGTTGAACGAAGAAAATAGATTAGCTCACGAAGCAGTCGGCGCATCAGAAGAAATTATGTTAAAGCATATAGATCAGTTTGCACCCTTTATAACAAAGAACATTGATGTTATACATAAGTGGTCAAGCGGCGTTATCGGCTCGGGTGGAGAAATGGCTTATGCCTATCAGTATCCGGTTGTTGATTACGATAACATTATAAAAGCAATTGTCGAGAAGGTATGCGTTCCAAACAATATTTACTACACCTCTCGTTCGCCTGTTTACAAACTGAATCTGCTCGAAAACGATCCTGATTATCCCTATGCAAGCTATATAGGCTTCAATAACGATGCTGTGTTCGGCGAAACTGATAAATATGGTTGGGATACGGGTTGCTTCCAATACAACCACAATTTTGAGGCCACTAAATTCGGAATGTGTTTTCATGCTGACCACGGCGGACAACATATTCCGAACGATTGGTGGAACTATGTTTGTCAGGAGGCGGCATACACTCCGCAATCCGGAGAAATGTATCATAATCTGGCTTGGAACGCTGACCCCAAAATACCATCGGGTATGGAAATGATCAATCAGTTAGCTCATCACCGTTATACAACACTCAGCCATTGGAACAGCTATATAGAGGCTTCATTTAAAAACGAAACAACCGAGGATGGCAAAAAAATCCCGGGTGATTCTGTAATGCAGCGTTGGATAGATAATGAGCTTGTAACGCCAGAACTTCTTGATGAAGCCGGAATAATCTACGATCCCGCCTGGTTCTATGACGAAGAGGGTAATATGGTCGAGAGAAATCCTTATGAGTTTATACGTGACCATTTAGGATATAAGGTTGTTGCACAGAAGGCTGCTCTAAATGGTTCAATTGGTAAAAACTGTAGTCTTAGTGTAAATCTTACCCTTAAAAACTACGGCTTTGCCGCCGCTTTCAATATTGAAAGCGGATATATGGTTCTGGATAAGGATTATAATGTTGTATCCGAAGTTAAAGCAGGAGAGCCTGAAAAGTGGTACAGCCACGACCCTGAAAACTGGAAGTCAACCGAGGTGCTTGAGCATACGGTAACGGCGGATATAACCTTGCCCTCTGAAAAAGGAAAATATTATCTTGCCTTCTATATGAGAAACACTATGGAAGACTATGCAAAGCTTTCCAATAATATGGACTATATAAGTGATAAATATAATATCCTTTATGAGCTAGAAATTTAATAAAAACGGAGAAAAAAATTATGAGAAGAGCAATGAAATTTGTAGCACTCATTCTTACGGTTGCAATAATTTTCACTTTGGGTGCTGTCGGTTGCTCCGGTGGAGAACCCATTGATACACAGGTTACATATAAGGCGTTATCAGGCTCTAACGATACTTGGCTTTTTGATAACCCTGACCGAGGCTATCGTGGAGAGTGGTATACAGTCTTTAAGGCTACCAGAGGCGAAGATGCAGATGAAGATACATGGAATACGCTTTATCTTGACGATGGATTTGAAGCAAATAAGGAAAAAATTGATTGGATATACGGAATTTATTTGCCCGGTACCATGAAAGCAACAACAAAGCTTATGCTATGGCAGGTAAATATGTCGGTCGGACTCAATACTGCAGACGAGCTTCCTGAGGAACTGTATGAACTTTTCGAGTATATGTTCGACCTCTGCAGAAAAGACAGAATCAAGCTTCTTGCCAGATTTTCCTATGGCGCAAGTATTGACAAAACAATTGTTAACCTTGAAGACCGACCGGAACTTGCAAAGGTTTGCGCAGATGAAGAGCATATGATTATGCACACAAAGCAGATAGGTGAATTTATTAAGGACCATACCGATGTTATTCATAAATTGTCAAGCGGCTTTATAGGCAACGGAGAAATGGTTGCCGGTTTCCAGTGGCCGCCGGTTGATTTTAATACTGTAATAAAGGCAATTCTTGAGAATATATGTGTTCCAAACGGTCTTTACTTTACCGTTCGTTCGCCCCAATACAAGCTTGACCTTGTTGAAGCCGAGCCCGACTATCCTTATCTTAATTTAATCGGACATAATCACGACGGCATTTTCGGTGAACAGGATAATTACTCATGGAATTCAGGTTGCTATGCATACAATCACAATTTTGATGTTACAGGCCCCGGTCAATGTCAAGTATTTGATATGGGTGGAAAACATACTAAAAACGACTGGTGGACATACATATGCGAAACTGCGGCCTACACACCTCAATCGGGAGAGATGTATGTTAACAGTCATCTTGTAGGAATGGATAGGGTACCGTCGGGTCTTCAGGTAATTCTTCAACTGGCCCACCACAGATTCACAACAATGAGTCATTGGCACACCCTTTATGAGAGCAAGGGTCAGGATAATGTTATGCAGCGCTGGGTAGATAATGAGTCTGTAACAATGGAGCAACTTGACGAAAACGGTATTATTTACGATCCTGCCTGGTTCTATGACAAGGACGGAAACCTTCTTGACCGCAATCCTTATGAGTTCATCCGTGACCATTTAGGCTATAAGGTTGTTGTACAGAATGCAACCTTCAAGGGAACGCTTGGCAAGAATAAGACTGTTAATGTTGACCTTAAACTTAAGAACTACGGCTTTGCCGCCGCATTCTGCCTGAGTTCAGGCTTTGCAGTTCTAGATGAGGACTATAAGGTTGTATCTACAGTAGAGGCGGGAGATCCTGAAAAGTGGTATAGTCACGACCCTGAAAACTGGCAGTCTACCGAGGTGCTGGAGCATACCGTTGCAGCCGATCTCACACTACCCTCTGAGAAGGGAAAGTATTACATTGCTTTCTATCTTAAGAATACAATGGATAACTTTGCATTTATCAGTAATGATGTTGATTTCGAAAACGGATATAATATCCTATATGAGTTTGAAATTTAAAAGAAAGGCAGTTCAAAATGAACTGCCTTTTTAGAATCTTATATTGCAAAAAGGGAAAAATTAAGTTATAATCAGAACATAACAGGAAGGATTTTCTGTTATTCACTGATAAAACCTTGGAGTGGAAAATAATGAGTGAAAGAAACGGAATTGCTCTTGCAGGTACTATTATAATCGACAAAATAAAAAGCATTGATGCATATCCTGAAGTTGGCCATCTTGTGCAGATATCCAATATCGAGAGTGCGGTTGGCGGTCTTGTGCCTAATGTTGGAATTGATATTCGGAAAATTGCTCCCGAGATACCTGTCTTTGCATACGGAAAAATAGGAGGAGACCCTGAGGGAAAGTATATCTGTGATATTCTTGAAGGCTTTGATATTGATACTCGCAATATTTCCTGTGATAAAGAAGAGCTTACAAACTTTACAGACGTTATGAGCATAATCGGCGGCCAACGCACCTTCTTTACATATGCGGGATCAGGCGCAAAGTTTTGCTACGATGACATTGATTTTGACAGTATGACCGCAAAAATCTTGCACCTTGGGTATTTCCTGCTCCTTGATAAAATTGATAACGGCGACGGGGAGAAAATTCTCAAAGAGGCTCACCAGAGAGGAATTAAAACCTCTATTGACCTTGTCAGCGAAAACTCTGACAGATATAATCTTGTATTGCCTTGTCTTAAGTATACCGATTACCTTATTGTTAATGAGCTTGAGGCGGGAAAAATGGCCGAGATAGAACCGGAGCCTGAAAATCTTGAAAAAATAGCCAGAAAGCTTATGTCGTTGGGTGTCAGAGAAAAGGTTATTATTCATATGAAGGACAGAGGAGTTTGCCTGTCTAAAGAAGGCTATACCGTTATGCCGGCTTATGCTGTTGATAAGGATTATATTAAGGGCAAGACAGGTGCCGGAGATGCCTACTGTGCAGGTTGCCTGATTGGAATATATATGGGCATGTCAGACGAGGAGATTTTGGACTTAGGCTCGATGGCAGCCATCTCATCCTTAAGCGAAAAGGATGCAACTTCGGGTGTTTTAGATTTAAAGGGACTTAAAAAGCTTTGCTCGAATTTGAAACGGGAAGAAATATAATATAAAGCATTTCGATTACAGCGGTACTAAAGTGTACCGCTGTTTTTTGTATAACGAAAACCACACGCTAAGCGTGTGGTTCCAGAGAGGCTTTTGCCGATGAGTAAAAAAGAGCTCCTATGATATAATGCAAAAGGTCTGCCAACCACAAGCATTAAAGACATAGGAGGTCAATTATGAAAAT
>JAZSQK010000044.1:0-33894 GCA_045537915.1 Acutalibacteraceae bacterium | reverse complement strand
TAATGCAGAATTATCGTGTCTGCGACGCTATTAATTTTTAGAAGATTTATCAATAATCCGAATAATATTTTCCTTTTCTTCTGCGGATATGTAAATCTCCTCGCATTTCTGCTGAGCCTCTATAAGAATTTCAATGGCTTTGGTTGTTGCTGTAAACAATTCTCGATACATTTTCTTATAATCTGTCATAATTAGACCTCCAATAAATTCATTATACAAAATATGCATTGCAATTGCAATGCATATTTTTGAGAGGATTCGGATTACACTAAAAGCAATACAATTGTATTGCGAGGTAAAATTATGGGAAAATTTAAAATACCGACCACACCGGCTACAACTAACAAAACAATCCGCTTTCCTAATGATGTAATAGAGGGCGTAGAGAAGGCGATTGAGGGTAAGGATTGTACATTTTCTGCGTTTGTTATCGCCGCAGTAAAAATGGCTCTTGAAGAAGTTGAAAACAATGAGGAATAGAAAAAGAGAGGCAATTGCCTCTCTTTTCGTTTATGTTCGTGGCGAAGCCACACATTAATTTTTCATTCTGCATTTTGCACTCTGCATTCGGGTTTACCC
Source organism: Acutalibacteraceae bacterium (assembly GCA_045537915.1). Classification (GTDB taxonomy): domain Bacteria; phylum Bacillota; class Clostridia; order Oscillospirales; family Acutalibacteraceae; genus SFWF01. The sequence goes on along the minus strand of JAZSQK010000044.1, from coordinate 33,315 downwards.
GAGCAGCACATCGCTTACGAGCATTACGCAGAAGCCGAGGAGCAGGGAATAGGTAGCACCTCGTTCGCTTCCGTGGCCGTGGGTTTCAAATATCATTTCATCACTAACAACATAGAGCATAGTTCCACCCGCAAAGGCAAGAGCAAAGGGGAGAACAATCGCTGATATTGATACTGCAAAATAGCCTATAAAGGTGCCGACAACCTCGACAAGTCCTGTTGCAAGGGCGCAGATAAGGGTGCGCTTGACGCTAACTCCCGCCGCAAGCATAGGACCTATTATAATCATTCCCTCAGGAATATTCTGGAGCGCAATTCCACCGGCAATAAGCAGAGCGCCGTTTACGTCGCCCGAGCCGAAGCCGACACCTGCGGCAATTCCTTCGGGCAGATTGTGTATCGCAATTGCCATTACAAATAGTATAACCTTTGAAAGATTTCCGTTGTTATGGCTCTCAGAATCTGCACCTGCAAGTCGGTGCAGATGGGGAACAAGCTTGTCCATAAGATTCATAACTAATGCGCCTGAGAAAATTCCGACAACGGCATAAACGAGTCCGAATCTGCCGCCGTATTCAACCGATGGCAGAATAAGCCCGAGCACAGCCGCCGCAAGCATAATACCCGCCGCAAAGGACAGAACAATATCGGAAAATTTGTGTGATATTTTTCTGAATATAAATCCAAGCAGAGAGCCGAAAAGGGTTGCCCCTCCGACACCTGCCGCTGTAAGTAATACAAGTTCCATTTTTAAGCCTCCTGACAAAGTGAACCTTGAATAATATCGTCTTCTTCAAATCTTTTTCTGATATAGTTTAAAACCTTTTTCTTGTCTGCCGACCAAAGCGGTGCTACAAGTGTGCTTTTCGCACCGTCACCTGTTAATCTGTGAACAACTGTGTCCTTTGGCAGAAGCCTAATACATTTCTCCAGAATATCGACATATTCCTCCGTGCCGAGCACTTCAAAAAGTCCTTTTTGATAGTCTTTTGCAAGGTCGGTGCCCTCTGAAATGTATAAAAGGTGGAATTTTACACCGCTAATTCCAAGAGAGGCTATGTGCTTTACCGTTTCACATATCATCTCACTGGTTTCGTTTGGCAGACCGATGATAATATGAGCAACAACCTCAATGTTTTTTGAGGAAAGCCTTTTTACAGCCTCATCAAAAATCTCTGTTTTGTAGCCACGGCGGATATATTCCGCCGTTTTTTTGTGAATAGTCTGAAGCCCCAACTCAATTGAAACAGGCTTTATTTTGTTTATATCGCTAAGCAGATTTAAAACCTCATCACTCAGACAGTCGGGACGGGTGGCTACAGACAAGCCTACTATGTAATCGGGAGCGATAGCCTCATAATATATCTTTTCAAGATAGTCTATATCTGCATAGGTGTTGGTAAAGGACTGAAAATAGGCGATGTATTTTCCGCCCTTATTTTTTGACTCAACACGCCTTTTCGCCCTTTCAAGCTGCTCTTTAATACTGCCGCAGGTTTTCTCGGCGAATTCTCCGCTGCCACAGTCGGAGCAAAAGATGCAACCCCTTGTCCCGATTGTTCCGTCTCGGTTGGGACAACTCATACCGCCGTCAATAGAAAGCTTGTAGGCCTTGCAACCATATTTATTTTTAAGATATGAACCTAAGTCCCGATAAAACATAAATACCACCTAAAAGCATTTGTAAATATTTTAACACGAATCTTATAAACAGTCAAATTTTTATTGACATTATAGGTAGGCTTAGGTTATAATGTTAAACTGATAGGCTATGTAAAAGGAGATATATCCCCTTTTGCGACCGCAATACAAGTTTAAGGAGGTTTCGAGCAATGAAAAGAACTTACCAGCCTAAGAAGCTTCATCGCAAGAAGGAACACGGTTTCCTTAAGAGAATGGCTACCGCTAACGGCCGCAAGGTACTTGCCCGCCGCAGAGCAAAGGGCAGAAAGCAGCTCACATACTAATTTATGTACTGTTTTAAAAAACTGAAGCAGAACAGTGACTTCAGAAGGATATACGGACGCGGAACGAGTTATGTAGATTCTGCGTTCGTAATTTATACCTTAAAAAATCGCTCGGGCGGTTTACGCCTAGGGCTTACTGTCAGTAAGAAAATGGGCGGCGCAGTCAAACGCAACCGTGCAAAAAGGCTTCTTACTGCAGCTTTCAGAGAGTGTGCTCCGAATATAAAGATGGGGTACGATTTTGTTTTGACGGCAAGAACCAGAATTTTTACCGTAAAAAGTACAGATATAAGTGCTGTTTTGATGAGATATCTGCAAGAAGCGGATCTGTTGAAAGATGATGAGTAAATTTTTAATAGCGCTTATTAGGTTTTATCAGAAGTGCATATCGCCGAGCAAACCGTCCTGTTGCAGATTTCAGCCAACCTGCTCTGCCTATGCCATAGAAGCAATAAGGATACACGGCGCTTTCAAGGGCTTCTTTTTAGCAGTCTGGAGGGTGCTCAGATGCAATCCGTTCGGGAAAAGCGGATACGACCCCGTTCCGCCTAAAACTAAAAAATAAACATAGCAAGCAATTGGCTTGTTAGTGTAGGGTGAATAAATTTGAATTTTATATTTAATTTTATCAATGTCCCGCTGAGTTGGGTGCTTGGTTTTCTTTCAAATCTGTTAGGAAACAGCTTTGCGTGGGCGCTTGTCGCATTTACGCTATTTATAAACCTGTGTATGTTACCACTCAGCATCAAAAGTCAGAAATCTTCTGTTGGCCAATTAAGAATAAAGCCTAAGCTTGATGAGCTTAAGAAGAAGTACGGCGACGACAAACAGAGATACTCACAGGAGATGCAAAAGCTATATCAGGAGGAAAATATTTCTGCTTCGGGCGGATGTCTTCCTCTTATAGTCCGTATGCTCTTTATGTTTTCTGTTTATTCCCTTATCAGAAATCCGCTGACCTATCTTATGGGTATTAGCGAGGAAGTTATCAATAATGTATGGCCTACCGTCAGAGCAGCTGCAGGTCTTGCTGAAAATGCAGCAGTTGAGCAGATCAGAATACTCAACGCCGTAAAAGCAGACCCTTCCATTTCCTCTGAAATTGCGGCAAAGCTTGGAACGGTTGACTTTGATTTGTTCGGCATCGACCTTACTGCAACCCCTAAGTTCGGTTGGAATGTTTTAGAGGCCTGGCAGCCAATTTGGCTTATACCTATACTTGCTTTTGCCGCCCAGATGCTGACCTCGGTTATCTCTATGAAAATGCAAAAGAAGACAAATCCGGACGCTCCCTCTATGACCGGAATGATGCTTACAATGCCTTTAATTTCGCTCTTTATCGGCTTCAGCCTACAGGGCGCCGTTGGTTTTTATTGGATTTGTTCAAGCATTATCGGAAGCGGAATTCAGTTTGCGGTGCAGTATCTTCACGGACCGCACAAAATGCTTGCTAATGAAAGAGCCAAAAGCATTGTAAAGGTTTATAACGAAGAGAACAAATATATTGAGAAGCGTGTTGAGGAAGAAACCTCCACCGATAAATAGAAAGAAGGCAATCTTTTGATTAAGGAATATATCGGTCAGGGCGAAAGCCTTGAAGAAGCAACCAACAGGGCAATTGAAGGCCTTGACGCAGGTATAGATGCCGACGTACAGATTGAGGTAATTTCTGAGTACAAGAAAAAGACTCTCGGCCTTTTTGGCGGAAGTCTTGCAAAGGTAAGGGCTTATGTTGAACTGCCCGATCCCAAACCTGCTAAGAAAAACAACAAGAAGACAAACCAAGCAAAAAACGATAAAAAGCCGACCGAGAAAAAGACCGAAAAGGCACCGGAAAAGACCGAAATAAAGCCTGAAATAGAGCTTGATTTGGTAGATTCTGAGCAACTTGCTCCTGATTCCTGCGCAGGCAGAGCAGCAGCTTATATAAAGTCGGTTCTTGTAGGACTGGGCTGTGAGAACATTACCGTTAAGGCTGCCCAGCTTGAATCGGGAACCTATCTTCAGCTTGACGGAGATAAGCTTGGCGTAGTTATCGGCAGAAGGGGAGAAACACTTGACGCTCTTCAGTATTTAACGAGCCTTGCTGCAAACACCGGCAACGGATACCATAAGGTAACCCTTAATATAGGCAACTACAGGGAAAAGAGAGAAAACACCCTTCGTGCACTTGCTAAAAGGGTTTCATCGCAGGTTATTTCATCAGGCAGAAGCCGCACCTTAGAGCCTATGAACCCTTATGAAAGACGCATAATCCACACCGTTATTCAGGATATTGAGGGAGTAACCTCAAATTCTGTCGGTGAGGGTAGTGGCAGAAGGGTTGTCATCAGCCCCGAAGGTAAAGAGAGAAGAAGTAACGGCGGAGGCTCATCCAGAAATCAGGGCAGACAGAGAAAAACCTCTGCTGTGTGCGTTGCGCCTTCTGAAAAGAGGGAACCCAAAAAGGATTCTCCCGATGTTCCGCTTTACGGAAGACTAAACTAGTATCTAACTGAAACGAGCAATCTTTTGTATGGTTGCTCGTTTTTGAATTTATTGTGTGTATATACATTTACATCTTGTAAAAAATAAACATATGTGTTAAAATATCTCTGTAATGGTTATTTTAGGTTGAAATAATATATATTATTTCAATGTGTGTCAGCAAATGTCGTAATTTGCGGTTGTTTTAAAGCTAACAGGATGTGTTTGAATATATGAACAAAAATATAAATAAACTTGATATAGACAGCATACGCAAAATCATAATTATTGGACTTCTTGACCTTATCAGTGTCGCAGGGGCATTTTTCCTCGCTCTTTGGATTAGACACGATTTCAGCATATCAGAGATAGACCTCAAGTATATTGAAACCTACAGCCAGACGATATTTCTCTGGTGCTTTATGTCGGTAGCGGTTTTCGCAGCATTTAAGCTTTACAACCGTATCTGGAGTTATGTTAGTCTTGATGAGCTCTTCAGAATTTTGCTTTCGTATGCCGTTCTTATAATTCTGGGATATATTTCGGTCGTAGTTTTAAAAATGGATATGCCGAAATCCTATTATGTCTTCGGCGTCCTATTAAGCCTTGCTTTTACAGTAACTACAAGATTTTCCTATCGTGCAATCAGAAAGATTGCGACAAGCCTTGAAGAACTCGGAACACATAACATCAAAGAAAATGTTATGATAATCGGTGCCGGTGAGGCGGGAAAATCTTTAATAAATGAATTTAAAACAAGCAGTTATCTTGCGAAGCATAAGGTCCGTTGCTTCATTGATGATTCCCATGGAAAAATCGGAAAAACCCTTTTTGGAGTCCCGATAGTAGGCGACAGGGAGTATATTCCCGAGGCGGTTAAAAAGTATGATATTAACAGAATAATCCTTGCCATTCCGAGCATCAGTCCTCAGGAAAAGAAGGAGATTCTGCACATATGCAGTGAAACTGCCTGTAAGGTACAGGTGGTTCCCGGAATGTATCAGGTTCTAAACGAAGAAGTAACCGTGAGTAAGCTTCGTAAGGTTGATGTTCTTGATCTGCTCGGCAGAGATCCTATAAAGGTAAATACCGAAGAAATTCTCGGTTATGTTTCGGGCAAGGTGGTTATGGTCACGGGTGGCGGCGGTTCGATAGGAAGTGAGCTTTGCCGTCAGATTGCAAAGAGCAAGCCTAAAACCCTGATAGTTTTCGATATATACGAAAATAATGCGTACAATATCCAGCAGGAGCTTTCAAGAAAATATCCCGAGCTTGATTTGGTAACCCTTATCGGTTCGGTCAGAAATACTGCAAGGCTTGACAGGGTACTCTCAAAATATAAGCCTGATATTGTTTTCCACGCTGCAGCGCATAAGCATGTTCCTCTTATGGAGGTAAGCCCGAACGAAGCTATTAAGAACAATGTTTTCGGAACCTATAAAATGGCAAAGGCTGCCGCAAAGTACGGCGTAAAGAAGTTTGTTTTAATCTCTACCGATAAGGCGGTTAACCCGACCAATATAATGGGCGCATCTAAAAGACTTTGCGAAATGGTTGTCCAGATGATGAACCGTGAAAGCAAGACCGAGTTTGTTGCAGTTCGTTTCGGAAATGTGCTCGGCAGTAACGGAAGCGTTATTCCACTTTTCAAAAAGCAGATAGAGGAGGGTGGACCTGTAACCGTAACCCACCCCGAGATAATAAGATACTTTATGACCATTCCCGAGGCGGTATCTCTTGTTCTTCAGGCGGGTTATTATGCCAAGGGCGGAGAGATATTTGTGCTTGATATGGGCGCCCCAGTCAAAATAGATACAATGGCAAGAAAGCTTATAAAGCTTTCGGGATACGAGCCTGATGTAGATATAAAGGTTGTCTATACAGGACTCAGACCGGGAGAAAAGCTTTATGAAGAGTTGCTTATGGACGAGGAAGGCCTTAAAGAAACCGCAAACAAGCTCATTCATATAGGAAAACCCATTGAGATGGACGACGAGCTGTTTAAAAAGCAGCTTGAACGGCTTGAGGTGGCCTATAAGGAAGAGGCTGAAGATATGAAAAAACTGGTTGCTGAAATAGTAACCACCTACACACCGCAGACCACAGAATAATAAGGGGGATTTTTATGAATATACCTTTTTCCCCTCCGGATATGTCCGAGAGCGAAGCAAAACGGGTTTATGAAACCATACTTTCCGGCTGGATAACCACCGGCCCGAAGACAATTGAATTTGAAAAGCAAATCTCGCAGTACTGCGGCACCGAACGTACAGTTTGTCTTAATTCTGCTACGGCGGCGCTTGAGCTTACTCTGCGTGTTCTCGGAATAGGCGAGGGAGATGAGGTCATCGTTCCTGCATACACCTATACTGCAAGCTGTAGCGTAATTTGCCATGTTGGAGCCACTCCCGTAATGATAGATACCGCTAAAGACAGCTTTGAGATGGATTATGATAAAGTATCTGCTGCAATAAACAGTAAAACCAAAGCAATAATCCCTGTTGACATAGCGGGTATAGTCTGTGATTATGATAAAATCTTTGCGGCAGTAGAAGAAAAGAAAAGCATCTTCGAGCCGTCTAATGATATGCAAAAACAGATTGGCAGAGTTTGTGTTATTTCCGACTGTGCCCACGGCTTCGGCGCCGAAAGAAAGGGTAAAAAAGCAGGACAGATTGCAGATTTTACAAGCTTTAGCTTCCATGCAGTTAAAAACCTTACAACCGCCGAGGGCGGAGCGGTTACCTGGAATCCTGCCCTTTGCCTTGATAATGAAAAGCTTTATAAGGAGTACCAGGTTTATTCGCTTCACGGCCAGACAAAATCTGCCCTCAGCAAGACTCAGCTCGGCGCTTGGGAATATGATGTAGTCGGCGCATACTATAAGTGTAATATGACCGACATTATGGCAGCTATCGGTCTGGCGCAGTTAGAGCGTTATTCTGAAATGCTAAGGCGCAGACACGAGATAGTTGAAAAGTACAATAAGGCCTTTTCAAAAATCGGAGTAAAGGTTCTCAATCATAAGGACAATACTCATACATCAAGCGGTCACCTTTATCTCGTTAGGGTCGAAGGTGCTGACCTTGAAAGAAGAAATGAGATAATAGTTAAAATGGCAGAGGCGGGAATTGCCTGTAATGTCCATTATAAGCCCTTGCCCTTGCTTACCGCATATAAAGATATGGGATTTGATATAGCAGATTATCCCAATGCCTATGCCCAGTATGTTAACGAAATAACATTACCCCTTTACAGTAAACTTACCAATGAACAGGTAGATTATATTATTGATAATTTCGTAAGAATTGTCGGGGAGAAATAATGATAAAATTCGAAAAACTTCCCAGTAATATGCAAAGCGATGCGGTAAGAGAATATTATGACGTTTTAAAGAAAAAAGGCTTAACCCTTTTTCTTAAAAGAGTTTTTGATATTGTTGTTTCCTCCATTCTTATCATATTGCTTTCTCCTGTAATGCTGGTTCTGGCGATATGGATAAAGGCTGATTCAAAAGGCCCCGTATTCTACCGAAGCGAACGGGTAACGAGCTATGCAAAAAGCTTTCGAATATTCAAGTTTCGCACTATGGTTACAAATGCCGACAAGATGGGTTCGCTTGTAACCGTAGCGGGAGATTCAAGAATAACAAAGGTCGGCGCAAAGATACGCCACTCAAGACTCGACGAGATACCACAGCTGTTCAATGTCTTTTTGGGACAGATGAGTTTTGTCGGTACTCGGCCCGAGGTAAGACGGTATGTCGATGCCTATACCGACGAAATGATGGCAACCCTCCTTCTTCCTGCTGGAATCACTTCAAATGCAAGTATTGCATATAAGGATGAGGATGCGGTTATGAAGGAACTGACCGATAAGGGTATGAGTGTGGATGAGGCGTATATAGAACATGTCCTTCCTGAAAAGATGAAATATAATCTTGAGTATATAAAGGATTTAAGCATTATTAGCGACATTAAAATTTGCATAAAAACCGTGTTATAAAAAATCAGCCGAATGGCTGATTTTTTATTCATTATTATTCCGAAGGGTTGGAATAAAGCTTTTTGCAATTTTTCCCTTACCCCTTGTTTTAATATAGAAAAAGCCGATAATGCTGAAAATTACAGCACCGACGAAGTTAACGATCAGATCCTTCATCGTATCGTATAGTCCGATATCAAGATAACCGTCAAGCTCAAGCGGTTCTCCGTTTATTATTATTTCATTTATGTCAGAGATGGTAACAGTGTTGTTTTGGTGAAGGGGGTCGAGTGTAACCGAAGTTATTTGGGATATGACGGTATCCTTTTGCATATCCATACCTAAAAGAAAATCTGCGCCAAATTCAAAGAATTCCCATAAGACGCCTATCGTCATTGAAAAACAAAAGGCTACAATGGCAACGTATAGGGGAGATAATTCAAACTTTATCTTTTCGTTGCGGTTGAGAATATCAATAAGAGCGAAGCCTATCGCAGCGCAGAGGAAACCGTTAACGGTATGAAGCATACTGTCCCAGAAGGGCACCTTTATATAATAAGCGTTTATCTCGCCCAGTATTTCTGCTGCAAAAATAAAGAGTAAAATCACAATTTCAAGAGCGCTCGGGAGCTCTATTTTCAACTTTTTTTCAATTACCGCAGGAACTAAAAAGAGCACAAGAGATAAGGCGCAGACAAAGGCGCTTTCAAGGTCGCCTCTGACAATAGAGATTACCATTGAGGTAATGACAAAGGCCCTGAGTACTACATAAACCGCAAAGGTCGCCTTATTTTCCTTGATATTCCCTTTAATTTCGCCGATAAGTTTATTGTTACCCATAACTATCCTCCAAAGGAATTTAATGGTAAAATTATACTGCTGATATATTAAGGGTATATTAAATTATTATTAACAACTTGATAAACTATTCCTTTCATAATATAATTGAGTCAGATACACAAAAGCTTTGAGGAGGGAGAAGAATGAAAAATTACTCTGTTATGACCGAAAAGGTAATAGAAGAGATAAAAAGGAAAGGTACAAAGCCAACCCTGTTGCTTCATTCCTGTTGCGCTCCCTGTTCAAGCTATGTTCTTGAATATTTAAGCCGTTATTTTGATATAACACTATATTATTATAACCCGAATATTTATCCTAAAGAGGAATTTGTATACAGACTGGCTGAACTTGAAAGATTTGTAGAGGATGCCGATTTTCAAGTGAGGATTGTCGAGGGCAGATACGAACCCGAGGAGTTTTTTAAAATAGCAAAGGGCAGGGAAGAGGAAGCCGAAGGGGAGGAGAGGTGCTTTGAGTGCTATCGGATAAGGCTTGAAGAGGCAGGCAGATATGCTGCCGAGAATAATTTTGACTATTTTACTACCACCCTTTCAATAAGCCCCTACAAAAATGCCGAAAAGCTGAACACATTGGGCAAAGAAATTTCGGAGCATTGCGGGGTCAAATATCTTTTTTCGGATTTCAAAAAGAAAAACGGATATAAGAGGTCTATTGAGCTTTCAAAAGAGCATAATCTTTACCGGCAGGATTATTGCGGATGTGTTTATTCAAAAGCGCAGAGGGAAAAAGAAAAAAAGAGCAGATTTTAAAGCAAAAAGGTATTGACAATACTACTTTAATGTGTTAAAATCATTCATAACTTTTATAGGAGTAAGATAACTATGGTAAGTTTCGGATTTGTAAATATAATCCTACTATCTGTCGTGGTCGTGCTACTTTGCAACGATCAATTTGGTTATGCCTCAAGACAGAAATAAATTTACTGTATCTTATATCTTACGGGAAAGCAGATAAATTGTATTTAAAGTCTATGGCAAACCAAACTGCCATAGACTTGATTTTTTTGAAAGGACAAAGATAATGGAACTCACAGGAGCGCAGATTATTATTGAAACCCTGATAGAACAGGGCTGTAAAACGGCCTTCGGCTACCCCGGCGGCGCAGTTCTCAATATATATGATGAACTTTATAATAACTCCGACCGCATAGAGCATATAATTGCGGCTCACGAGCAGGGCGCTGCCCATGCCGCCGATGGATATGCAAGAGCAACCGGCCAGGTCGGTGTGGTAATTGCGACCTCGGGACCGGGAGCTACAAATCTTGTTACGGGAATTGCAACGGCTATGCTCGACAGCGTACCTATGGTAGCGATAACAGGTAACGTTTCGACCGACCTTATCGGAAGAGATTCCTTTCAGGAGGTCGACATTATGGGAATTACTATTCCCATAACCAAGCACAACTATTTTGTAAAGGATGTCGGTGACCTTGCCGACACTATCAGAGAGGCCTTTAAAATTGCAAAATCTGGAAGGCCGGGGCCTGTCCTTATCGACGTTCCGAAGGATGTTCAGGTAAACAGGTGCGAATATAACCCACAGCCTATTGAAGAGCCCTACACCTATGAGGACGCAAGTGACGAGAATATTGAAGCGGCAGTTGAGATAATCGGCGAGGCAAAAAGGCCTTATATCTACTGCGGCGGCGGTGTTATCATCAGCGATGCGGCAAAAGAGGTCGTAGAGCTGTCTGAAAAGATAGACGCTCCCGTAGGCTGCAGTATGATGGGACTTTCTGCTATCCCCTCTGACCATCCTAATGCCCTCGGTATGCAGGGTATGCACGGAACCTTTGCGGCCTCCAGAGCAATGGCTGAAGCCGATGTAATAATCGCTCTCGGGGTTCGTTTTTCAGACAGAGCCACAGGCAATAAAAAGAAATTTGCCCACTCGGCAAGGATTATACATATAGACATTGAACCTGCCGAGCTCGGAAAGAATATCCCTGCTTATCTCGGAATAATTGCCGACGTTAAAAAAACACTTCAAACCATTAACAGCAAGGTTTCGAATAAAAAGCACGGTGAATGGAAGGCAAAGGTAGAGGAGTTTAAAAAGAGAAGCGAAAACGATAACTTTGACCCCTCTGATATGCGACCTTTCCAGATAATCGATTGCGTTAAAAAATATGCAGAGCATGATACCGTAATTGCAACCGATGTCGGTCAGCACCAGATGTGGACGGCGCAAAGATATAGGTTTGAAAAACCGAGAACCTTTATTACAAGCGGCGGTCTCGGTACAATGGGTTACGGTCTGGGTGCTGCAATCGGCGCCGCTAAAGGCTCGGGTCATAAAACCGTACTCTTTACAGGCGACGGAAGCTTTGGAATGAACCTTAATGAGTTGGCTACAGCGGTTACCTTTAATATTCCCGTTATCGTGGTTATCCTTAATAACGGTGTTCTCGGAATGGTAAGACAGTGGCAGACCATCTTCTATCAGAAGCATTATTCAAATACCACCCTCGGCAGAAAGACCAACTTCAAGCTACTTGCCGAAGCCTTTGGCGCAAAGGGTTATACCTGTAATACTATGGAGGAATTTGACAAGGCCTTCAGCGAGGCTTATAAAGCCGGAGGTCCAGCCGTTATCGACTGCCATATAGATATGGACGAAATGGTGCTTCCTATGACACCTCCCGGCGGCACCATCGACCAGATAATCGTTAAAAAGAAAGATATAAATCTGTAAGGGGGAGAGAGAATGAAACAGTTTGTTATTTCAATTCGAGTTTGGAATAAGTTTGGCGTTTTAAGCCGTGTCGCATCAATGTTCTCCCGCAGAGGATTTAATATCGATAGTCTTACGGTTAGCGCTACTGAAACTGCCGGTGTGTCCCGCATGACAATTACGGCTACGGGTGACGATTATGCAAAAAAACAGATAATCCTTCAGCTTAACCGACTTCACGAGGTTATTGAGATAAGCGAAATGCCCTATGAAACTACACTTATAAGAGAGCTGTTGCTTATCAAGATAAAAAATCTTCCCGAATCACATCAGGAGATTATGGATGCCGTCAATATTTTCAAGGCAAATATAATCGACTATGCACCCGATTCCTTCTGTATTGAAGTCACGGGAGAATCTTCAAAACTTGATACCTTTATAAGTGTTGTAAAGCCCTTTGGTATCATCGAAATGTGCCGAACGGGTGTCGTAGCATTGCAAAGAGGCTCGGATTGCCTCAGGGAAATGGATATGGCCTACCTTCGCGAATACAAAAAATAAACAAATAATTTTCTTAAAACAAAAGGAGAAATTAAAAATGTCAGATGCAAGAATGTTTTACGAATCAGACTGTAACCTCGAATTACTCGAGGGCAAAACCGTTGCAATCATCGGTTACGGTTCTCAGGGCCACGCCCACGCAAAGAATCTTCGTGATTCGGGCATAAAGGTCATAATCGGTCTTTATGAGGGCTCAAAGAGCGCAATTAAGGCTGCGGCCGACGGCTTTGAGGTTTTGTGTACCGCCGAGGCAACCAAAAAGGCAGATGTCGTTATGATACTTATCAACGACGAATATCAGGCAAAGGTATACAAAGAAGAGATTGGCCCCAATCTTCGTGAGGGTATGACGGTTGCTTTTGCACACGGATTCAATATCCACTTTGAGCAGATCGTTGTTCGTGATGACTGTAACGTTATTATGATTGCACCCAAGGGACCGGGACACACCGTTCGCAGCGAGTATCAGGTAGGTAAGGGCGTTCCTTGTCTTGTAGCAGTTCATCAGGATGCAACAGGCAATGCTCTTGAGCTTGGCCTTGCTTATGCGCTCGGAATCGGCGGTGCGAGAGCGGGTGTTCTTGAAACCTCCTTCAGAACCGAAACCGAGACCGACCTCTTTGGTGAACAGGCAGTTCTTTGCGGCGGTGTTTGCGCTCTTATGCAGGCAGGCTATGAAACTCTTGTTGAGGCAGGCTACGATCCCAGAAACGCATACTTTGAGTGTATCCACGAGATGAAGCTCATTGTTGACCTTATCTATCAGTCGGGCTTCGAGGGAATGAGATACTCTGTATCAAATACTGCTGAGTACGGCGACTATGTAACAGGTCCGAAGATTATTACAGAGGAAACCAAGAAGACAATGAGAAAGATCCTTGACGATATTCAGGACGGCTCATTTGCTAAGGAATTCCTCCTCGATATGTCTGAGGCAGGCGGTCAGGCTCACTTCAAGGCAATGAGAAAACGTGCTCTCCAGCACAGCTCTGAGGTTGTTGGCGAAGAGGTAAGAAGTCTTTACACCTGGAACGACGAAGAGAAGTTTATAAACAACTAATGTTTCTTTTACTGTGCGGGGCTTTTGCCCCGCACACAAGAGAAATTTAACGGAGAAATAAAAAACTTATTTTTGCTTTAAATTTCTCTACCATTTGGAGGTATATCATGAGAAGCGATATTATGAAAAAAGGTCCCGAAAGAGCGCCTCAGCGTTCACTCCTCAAGGCCGCAGGCTATTCAGATAACGAGATAAGAAAGCCCCTTATCGGCATCGTAAATTCCTTTAACGAGATTGTTCCGGGTCACGTTCATCTTGAGCGTATATCGAGAGCAGTTAAGGACGGAGTTCTTGCCGCAGGCGGTACGCCTATGGAGTTTAATACTATTGCCGTTTGCGACGGTCTTGCAATGGGACATGAGGGTATGAAATATTCTCTTGTAACAAGAGAGATAATTGCCGACAGCGTTGAGTGTATGGTAAAGGCTCATGCCCTTGACGGACTGGTCTTTATCCCTAACTGCGATAAAATCGTTCCCGGTATGCTTATGGCGGCTTGCCGACTTAATATCCCTTCTATTTTTGTTTCGGGCGGACCGATGCTATCTACCTGTGAGTTTAACGGTAGAGCGATGGATTTAAACAGTGTTTTTGAAGCGGTTGGCGCTTACAAGAATGGTACAATAAACGAGGATGAGCTGAGTTACGTTGAGGGCAATGCTTGTCCCGGCTGTGGCTCCTGCTCGGGTATGTTTACTGCAAACAGCATGAATTGTCTTTGCGAAGCCTTGGGTATAGCCCTTCGTGGCAACGGAACTATTCCTGCCGTTCACGGCGCACGTCAGCGTCTTGCAAAGGCGGCGGGCGAGCAGATTATGACACTAATCGAGAAGGATATAAAGCCGCTTGATATTATAAACGAAAAGGCTCTTCGCAATGCGCTTACGGTTGATATGGCGCTCGGTTGTTCTACCAACTCTGCCCTCCACCTCGCCGCAATCGCACACGAGGCAGGTATCAACTTTGATTTACATATGATAAATGAAATCAGCGAAAAGACCCCTAACCTCTGCCACCTTGCTCCTGCAGGACATCATCATATGCAGGATCTTGAGGCTGCAGGCGGTGTCTATGCCGTAATGGGTGAGCTTAAAGCTGCAGGATATCTTGAGGGAGACGCTTTGACCGTTACGGGTAAAACTGTAGAGGAAAATATCAAGGGTTGCCGTTCACAGAATACCGATGTTGCAAAAACGGTAGCAGACCCCTACACAAAGACGGGCGGACTTGCAGTGCTTTACGGTTCACTTGCACCGAACGGCGCAATCGTAAAGCGTAGCGCAGTCGCCCCCGAAATGCTTACCCACACGGGACCCGCAAAGGTTTTCGACAGTGAGGAAGAGGCAATCAAGGTTATTTATGAGGGAGGAATCAAGCCCGGTGACGTAGTTGTTATACGTTATGAAGGCCCTGCAGGTGGCCCGGGAATGAGAGAAATGCTTTCTCCCACCTCGGCGATTGCAGGTATGGGACTTGATAAAGAGGTTGCCCTTATTACCGACGGTAGATTTTCGGGCGCAACCAGAGGCGCCGCTATCGGTCACACCTCTCCCGAAGCGGTTGACGGAGGCCCTATCGCTTTTGTTAAGAACGGCGATATGATTTCTATCGATATACCGAAATACAGCATAAACCTTCTTGTTTCAGATGAAGAATTGGCAAAGAGAAGGGCGGAAACTACTCTTAAAATCAAGACTAACCTTACGGGTTATCTAAAGAAATACGCTAAACTTGTCAGCTCTGCAGACAAGGGCGCTATAATTGAATAAGGAGAAGCCTTATGAGCAGAATTAAGATTTTTGATACAACACTCCGTGACGGCGAACAGTCACCAGGTTGCAGCATGAATCTGCAGGAAAAACTGCAGGTAGCCGCTCAGCTTGAAAAGCTTGGAGTAGATATTATTGAGGCAGGCTTTGCAATCTCCTCTCCGGGAGATTTCGAGTCGGTAAAATCAATAGCGGGACTTGTTAAAAACTGTACCGTAGCATCACTCTCCCGTGCGCTTGAAAAGGATATTGATGCCGCTTGGGAGGCAGTAAAGATTGCGGCAGACCCCAGAATTCACACCTTTATCGCAACCTCTCCCGTACATATGGAGTACAAGCTTAAAATGACTCCCGAGCAGGTTATTGAGCGCACTCGTGCTATGGTCAAATATGCCGCAAAATACACCTCTAACATAGAGTTCTCCTGCGAGGATGCAATGAGAAGTGACCCCGATTTTCTTGTTCGTGTTTGTGATGCCGCAATTAAGAGCGGCGCCAAGGTTCTCAACATTCCCGATACCGTAGGCTACACAACCCCTGCCGAAATGAAGGCTATGATTGAGTATCTTATCGCCAATGTTCCCGACAGCGATAAGGTCGAGTTTTCGGTTCACTGTCATAACGATCTCGGCATGGCGGTTGCAAATGCCCTCGGCGGAGTTCAGGGCGGCGCATTGCAGATTGAGTGTACCGTAAACGGACTCGGTGAGCGTGCAGGAAACACCTCTCTTGAAGAGGTAGTAATGGCTATCAAGACACGGCCCGACCTCTATGCAGAGCCTCCGAGAATTGATACAAAGCAGATTTACAGAACAAGTAAGCTTGTTTACAATATTATTGGTCAGTCGGCGGCTCACAATAAGCCTATCGTCGGCGCAAATGCCTTTGCTCACGAGTCGGGTATTCATCAGCACGGAGTTCTTGCTAACAAGTCAACCTACGAAATTATGACTCCCGAGTCGGTCGGTATCCAGACCAACCAGATGGTACTCGGTAAGCACTCGGGCAAGCACGCCTTCTCCGAAAGACTGAAAGAGCTCGGCTATGACCTTAATGACGATAAAATTATTGAGGTATTTGGAAAGTTCAAGGAGCTTTGCGACAAGAAAAAGAGCGTTACCGACGGAGATATTGAAGCCCTCGTTTCCAATACAGAGGTTGTCGACGGAAAGTATAAGCTCGTTTCCTTCGATGTAAAGACAATGGGTAAGGTAGGCGTTTGCTCCTCTATCTGTCTTAAAAAGGATGACGGCTTTGTAGAGGAAAACAGCCTCGGCGACGGTGCTATAGATGCTCTTTATGCCGCTATTGACAAGATTGTTTGCCCTCCCGAGCATACCCTTGATAAGTTCAATATCAGCGCAGTATCCGAAGGTAAGGACACTCTCGGCGAAGTAACACTGAAGCTGCAGAGCGGCGGCAAGACCTATTCTGGTCGTGGACTTTCAACCGATATTATTGAAGCCGGTATTATGGCTTATCTTAACGCAATAAACAAACTTATGCAGTAAAGGAAGTGCATTATAAAATGGGTATGACTATGACCCAAAAGGTGCTGGCAGCACACGCAGGCTTAGCCAGTGTTGAAGCCGGAGAGTTAATTTTAGCCGACCTCGACCTCGTGCTCGGTAACGATATAACCTCTCCCGTTGCCATCGCCGAATATAATAAGCTTGGAATAGACAAGGTCTACGATAAGGAAAAGGTTACTATGGTAATGGACCACTTTGCTCCCAATAAGGATATCAAGGCGGCAGAGCAGTGTAAAATGTGCCGTAATTTCTGCGGAGAGCAGAGCATTACTAATTTTTACGATGTCGGTCAGATGGGAATAGAGCACGCTCTTCTCCCCGAAAAGGGACTTGTTGTGTCGGGCGACGTTGTAATCGGCGCAGACTCTCATACCTGTACCTACGGTGCTCTCGGCGCATTCTCAACAGGTGTCGGATCAACCGATATGGCGGCGGGAATGGCGACAGGTAAGGCATGGTTCAAGGTGCCCTCGGCAATTAAGTTTGTCTTAAAGGGTAAGCTTAATCCTTTTGTTTCAGGTAAGGACGTTATTCTCCATATTATAGGTATGATTGGCGTAGACGGAGCCCTCTATCGCTCAATGGAATTTATGGGCGAGGGAATGAGCAATCTTTCAATGGAAGATAGACTTTGCATGGCTAATATGGCTATCGAAGCGGGGGCAAAGAACGGTATTTTCGAGGTTGATGATAAGACCATTCAGTATGTAAAAGAGCATTCAAACCGTATGCCCGTTATCTTTACTGCCGATGAGGATGCGGTTTATGATGAGGAATATGTAGTTGACCTTAGCGCTATTGAGCCCACAGTTTCTTATCCTCATCTTCCTGAAAACACCCATCTTGCAAAGGATTCCTCTGATATAAAGATTGACCAGGTTGTAATCGGTTCCTGCACAAACGGCAGAATTGAGGATATGATAGCTGCCGCAGAGATACTGAAGGGCAGAAAGGTTGCAGACGGTGTTCGTTGCATCGTTATTCCCGCAACACAAAAGGTTTATTTAGAGGCTATGGAGCAGGGACTCCTTAAGATATTTATTGAAGCAGGTGCGGCAGTATCTACTCCTACCTGTGGGCCTTGTCTTGGCGGATATATGGGAATTCTTGCCGCAAATGAACGAGCCGTTGCCACCACAAACCGCAACTTTGTAGGAAGAATGGGTCATGTTGACTCGGAGGTTTACCTCGCTTCTCCTGCAGTAGCGGCGGCTTCTGCCATAACAGGCAGAATTACAGATCCCAGGGAGGTAATGGACAAATGAGATTTGACGGAACAGCTATAAAGTACGGGGATAATGTTGATACCGATGTTATCATCCCTGCAAGATATCTCAATACTATCGATAAAAAGGAACTGGCTTCTCACTGTATGGAGGACCTTGACAAGACCTTTATCACAAGGGTTAAGGCGGGCGACATTATGGTAGCGGGAAACAACTTCGGTTGCGGCTCCTCCCGTGAACACGCCCCCATAGCTATCAAGGAAAGCGGAATTTCTCTTGTTATTGCCAATAGCTTTGCAAGAATTTTTTACAGAAACTCTATCAATATCGGTCTTGCCATTATGGAATGTCCCGAAGCAGTCGAGGGCATAAGCGAGGGCGACAGGGTAGAGGTTGATGTGGATAATGGCATCATCTATAACCGCACAACAGGTAAGGAGTTCACAACAAAGCCCTTCCCAGAGTTTATACAGAAAATCATCACAAACGGCGGTTTGGTTGAATCAATTAAAAAGGGCATTATAAAATAAGGTGACGAAAATGAAATTTAATATTGCTTTACTTAAGGGCGACGGAATCGGCCCCGAAATAGTATCCTCTGCCGTAATGGTAATGGAAAAGGTTGCCGAAAAGTTCGGACACGAATTCAACTTTACCGATTATCTTATAGGCGGAATCGCAATAGATACTGTCGGCGAGGGACTCCCAAAAGAAACAGTTGAGGGATGTCTTAAATCGGACAGCGTTCTGCTCGGTGCGGTTGGAGGACCCAAGTGGGATACACTCCCCGGTAACGAGCGACCCGAAAAGGCTCTGCTTGGAATTAGAAGTGCACTCGGTCTTTTCACAAATCTTCGCCCTGCAAAGCTTTATCCCGCTTTAAAGGAGGCTTCTCCTCTTCGTGCAGATATAGTCGCTAAAGGCTTTGATATTATGATGGTCAGAGAGCTGACAGGCGGCATATATTTCGGTGAGCGTGGTCGCAGAGAGGGCAAATATGGCCCCGAAGCCTACGACACCGAGGCATACAGTGTAATGGAGATTGAAAGAATTGCACGAGTAGCTTTTGAAACCGCAATGAAGCGTGATAAGAGGGTAATCTCGGTCGACAAGGCAAATGTTCTCGAATCCTCTCGTCTTTGGAGAGAAACGGTGCATAGAATTGCGGCTGATTACCCCGAGGTTACCTGTACCGATATGCTTGTTGACAATACCGCAATGCAGCTTGTCCGCAACCCTGCTCAGTTCGATGTTGTTGTAACCTCTAATATGTTCGGAGATATCCTCTCGGATGAGGCGTCCCAGATTACAGGCTCTATCGGAATGTTGGCTTCTGCATCTCTCGGAGATACAAAGCGTGGACTTTACGAGCCTATCCACGGCTCTGCCCCCGATATTGCGGGACAGAACAAGGCAAACCCGATCGCAACAATACTTTCTGCCGCTATGATGCTCCGCTATTCCTTCGACTTGAGCGAGGAAGCAGACTGCATCGAGAAGGCAGTAGATAAGGTGCTTGAAGCAGGCTTTAGAACCGCAGACCTTTGCGGTGACAGCGGTGTGACACCCCTTAGCTGTACCGAAATGACAGACAAGATTTTGGAGGCAATATAATGCTTAATATTAAAATCGAAAAAACAACAAATCCCAAGGCAAAGCCCGAGGCAGGAAAGCCCCTCGGCTTCGGAAAACTCTTCACCGACCATATGTTTGAAATGGATTATTCCGTGGATAAAGGTTGGCATGATCCGAGAGTAGTTCCTTTCCATAATCTTGAGCTTTCTCCCGCCGCAATGGTTTTCCACTACGGTCAGGAAATGTTCGAGGGTCTTAAAGCCTATGTCGGAGCTGACGGAAAGGTTTATATGTTCCGCCCCGATATGAATGCAAAGCGTACCAATCAGACAAATGACCGCCTTTGCATCCCGACCTTACCCGAAGAGGATTTTGTCGAGGCTATAAAGGCAGTAGTTACAGTCGATAAGGATTGGATTCCGACCGGTGCAGGAGAGTCCCTTTATATCAGACCCTTTATCATCGCAACCGATGAATATCTCGGAGTAAAGCCCTCCGATACCTATAAGTTTATGGTTATCCTTTCTCCCTCTGGCGCATATTACGCAAGTGGCATAAACCCCGTCGGAATCTGGATCGAGGACGAATATGTCCGTGCTGTTAAGGGCGGAATGGGCTTTGCAAAGACAGGCGGCAACTATGCTTGTTCTCTTGCAGGTCAGGTAAAGGCTCATAACGACGGATACAGTCAGGTGCTCTGGCTCGACGGTGTTGAGAGAAAATACATCGAAGAGGTTGGCGCAATGAACATCTTCTTCAAGATTGACGGAAAGATTGTAACTCCAGAGCTTTCTGGTTCAATTCTCCCCGGTGTAACCAGAGATTCTGTTATAACTCTCTGTAAAAGTTGGGGACTCGAGGTAGAGGAGAGAAGAATCTCGATTGACGAGGTGGCTGAGGCCTACACAAACGGTAAGCTCGAAGAGGTCTTCGGCACAGGTACCGCCGCTGTTATCTCTCCGGTCGGCAAGCTTCGCTGGAAGGATGAGGTTATGGTCATCAATGATGATAAGATAGGCGAGGTAAGCCGAAAGATATACGACACCGTAACAGGAATTCAGTTAGGTAAACTCGAGGATAAGTTCGGTTGGCGCTGCCTTGTCTGTGATAAATAAAAATTTAAAGATGCTACTCCCTGACCTCTTTTTTAGAGGTCAGGGTATTGCGCTTTTTAAAAGGCTATAAAAGTTTATTAAAAATTTTAAAAAATAATTTAGTACACTACTTGACTAAAGTGAATATATGTGGTACAATGCCTATACTGATTTTAATGAAGTAATGTCCGAAAGGAGATTTCTATGGAAATAAAGAATGTTTTGGGACTAGAGGACCAGGTTTCCTATAGCCTTATGGCGCTTTATGAGAGCTACGGTTATAAAAAGTATAAAATGAGCAAGTTTGAGGAGTATGACCTATACTTAGAGAATAAAAACTTTTTAAAGAGTGAGAATGTAATTGCCTTCAATGATCCGACAGGGAGGCTTTTAGCGCTAAAACCCGACGTCACTCTGTCAATAGCCAAGAATACCGATGAGAATGAGAAGTCCAGAAAGCTTTTCTACTCAGAGCATGTATACAGGGTTTCGGGCAATATGCACGAGTTCAAGGAAATTCCCCAGATTGGTCTTGAATTTATCGGCAGGGTAGACGGCTATTCTCTCTCGGAGGTATTGATACTTGCGAAAAAGAGCCTTGCCGCAATCTGCGAAAACTATATTCTTGATATTTCACATATGGGGCTTATTATCGGTTTGCTCGATGAAACAGGACTGCCCTTTGATGTTAAAGAGGAAATTTCTGCTTGTATCGGCACGAAAAACACACCGGAAATCGAAAAAATATGCAACAAGTACAGCGTTGATACAGAGCTTTGTAAAAAACTTTGTACCCTTGCATCCCTTTACGGCTCGGTCGATAAGGTGTTGCCATT
Source organism: Acutalibacteraceae bacterium (assembly GCA_045537915.1). Taxonomy (GTDB): domain Bacteria; phylum Bacillota; class Clostridia; order Oscillospirales; family Acutalibacteraceae; genus SFWF01. The sequence continues at coordinate 11,709 of JAZSQK010000044.1, read as the reverse complement.
GGCACGGGAGCTTGTGGTAAACGATACCACCGCCGCTGCTGTAAAGGAATTGTCGGATATATGTGAGCTGCTTACAGCCTGTAAGGAGACCGACAAGATAAATATTGACTTCTCGATAGTCAGCGATATGAACTACTATAACGGTGTTACCTTCAGAGGCTACATACAGGGTGTTCCGGGAAGCATACTTTCGGGCGGAAGATATGATAATCTTCTTCGTAAAATGGGCAAAAATGCCGATGCGGTAGGCTTTGCGGTCTATCTCGATTTGCTTTCTTATATCGATAACAATGAGGATGAATATGACTGTGATGTCTTGCTTGTATATGGAGAGTCGAGCAGTGCCGGTGAGGTTTATACTAAGGTGGCCCAGCTTCAGAGCGAGGGTAAGCGTGTCCGTACCGCAAACTGCGAATGTGACAATATAAAATATAAAGAAAAAATCGTTTTAGGAGGGGCTTTATGATGGATAATATGATAAATATCGCCCTCCCGAAAGGCAGACTAGGCGAAAAGGTCTATAATCTTTTTGAATCTCTCGGTTACGGATGCCCCGCCATAAAAGAAAACAGCCGTAAACTTATTTTTGAGGACGAGGCAAACGGCGTTCGCTACTTCTGGGTAAAACCTAGCGATGTCGCAATCTATGTGCTTACGGGGGTTGCCGATGTCGGTGTTGTCGGAAAGGATATAATTTTAGAGCAAAAACCTGATGTTTACGAGCTTTTAGACCTCGGCTTTGGCAAGTGCCGAATGGCAGTTGCAGGTAAAAAAGGGGAGAGAGTACCGACCGATAAGACCATCCGTGTTGCAACCAAATTCCCCGAGATAGCAAAAAAATATTTTGCCTCGAAAAGCCGTGAAATAGATATAATCAAGCTTAACGGCTCGATAGAGCTTGCTCCCATTCTCGGCATGTCGGATGTTATTGTCGATATAGTCGAAACGGGAACAACCCTCAAGGAAAACGACCTTGAGGTCTATGAAACCATAGTCGATATCAGCGCAAGATTTATCGCAAACAAGACGGGCTTCCGTTTCAAGACCGAACAAATAGAGCTTATGAAAGCAAAAATAGAAGAGGCTATTTCAAATGATTAGGATATATGACAGCAAGAAAATAGAACTATCAGAAATTTTAAAGCGTGAAAACACCGCTTCGGGTGTCGAGGATATCGTATCCGAAATAATTGCCGATGTCCGTAAAAACGGAGATGCTGCGCTTTATAAATATGCCGAAAAGTTCGATAAGGTAGCTCTTTCTTCTCTTGAGGTTATAAAAGAGGAAATAGATGAGGCTATGACCCTTGTTGAACCCGAGTTTATTGAAATAATAAAGGAAGCCACCGCAAATATTGCCCTTTATCACAAGAAACAGTTAAACAACGGCTTTGAGATAAAGAAGGAAAACGGCGTTGTCCTCGGGCAGAAGGTTCTTCCGATAGAACGTGCAGGTCTTTATGTCCCCGGTGGCACAGCGGCATACCCCTCAACCGTGCTTATGGACTGTATTCCCGCTAAAATTGCAGGTGTAAGTGAGCTTTGCATCGCAACTCCTCCCTCTAAGGATGGAAAGGTAAATCCGGTTATTCTTGCAGCAGCCTCTATTGCAGGAGCCGACAGAATCTTTAAAATGGGCGGCGCCCAAGCCGTTGCGGCTTTAGCCTACGGTACCGAAACGGTTCCCAAGGTAGATAAGATTGTCGGACCAGGAAATGTCTTTGTTGCAGAGGCAAAGAGACAGGTCTACGGTATAGTAAATATTGATATGATAGCGGGACCGAGTGAGATACTGGTTATTGCAGACGGCACCTGTAACCCCATATTCGTTGCGGCGGACCTTTTATCACAGGCAGAGCACGACAAAAACGCTACCGCCGTACTTATAACCGATAGTGAGGAATTGGCGGTAAAGGTTCAGTGCGAGCTCGAGCGTCAGGTAGCACTTCTTCCAAGAGAAGAAATTGCCCGAGCCTCTATTGACAATAATGGTAAAATAATTATAGTAGATAGTATAGAGGATGCCGTTGAGATATCCAACAAGATTGCCCCCGAGCATTTAGAGATATGTGTCGACGAGCCCTTCAAGCTTCTTGATATGGTAAAACATGCGGGCAGTGTATTCCTTGGAAAGATGTGTCCCGAAGCCCTCGGAGATTATTTTTCGGGAACCAACCACACCCTTCCCACAAACGGAACGGCAAGATTTTCAAGCCCTCTGTCTGTAGATGATTTTGTCAAGAAATCGGCATACAGCTACTACACCGATAAGGCGCTCGGAGAGGTTGCCGAAAAGGTAGCCTACTTTGCAGAAAAGGAAGGCCTTTCAGCCCACGCAAGAAGCGCATTAGTCAGAATTAAAGGAGATATTTCCTGTGAGTAAGTTTTTAAGTGACCGCTTTGCAGCCCTCGTTCCTTACACCCCCGGAGAACAGCCGAGGGACCAGAAATATGTTAAGCTTAATACAAATGAATCGCCCTATCCGCCCTCTCCTAAGGTGCTTTCGGCAATAAATAAGGATGAGGTAAAAAAACTCAACCTTTATCCCGATCCCACCTCAAAGGTGCTTGTAAAAAAGATAGCGGAATTTTATTCGGTAGAGCCTGAAAATGTAATGGTAAGCAACGGCTCGGATGATATACTGTATTTTGCTTTCATAGCTTTTTGCGACAAGGAAGTCCCGGCGGTTTTTCCCGAAATAAGCTATGGCTTTTACGAGGTTTTTGCAAACGTTTGTGGGGTTGAGTATAAAAAAATACCCCTCAAGAATGATTTTTCAATACATGTACCCGATTACTACAATGCCAACGGAATGGTTGTAATAGCCAACCCCAACGCCCCTACAGGACTAGCCCTTTCCCTTGAAGAAATTGAAAGTATCCTTAAAAACAATCCCGACAGGGTGGTGCTTGTCGATGAGGCTTATGTAGATTTCGGGGCGCAGAGCGCTGTCGAGCTTACAAAACGGTATGATAACCTGCTGGTAGTTCAGACCTATTCCAAATCCCGCTCTCTTGCAGGGGCAAGACTCGGCTTTGCGATTGGAAACAGTGAGCTTATATCCGACCTTAATACAATCAAGTTTTCAACTAACCCTTATGATATTAACCGTCTTACTATGGCGGCGGGGGTTGCGGCGCTTGAGGATGCGGATTACTATAAAAAATGCAATCAGGAAACGGCTAAGATAAGGGAATACACAAAGGAACAGCTAAGAAAACGAGGCTTCGAAATGACCGATTCTTTAAGCAACTTCCTCTTTGTCCGCTCGGACAAGATAAAGGGCTGGGACTATTATCTTTCCCTTAAACAAAACGGCGTTCTGGTACGACATTTTTCAAGCGACAAGATTAAGGACTATGTCAGAATAACCGTAGGAACCAAAAAACAGATGGATACTCTTCTTGCGGTAACAGATAAAATACTCAGTGAGGTATAGATATGAGAAAATTTGAAATTGAGAGAAAAACTGCCGAAACCGAGATAAAGCTTTCGCTCTGTCTGGACGGTAAGGGCGAGAGCAAGGTCGATACTAAAAACGGCTTTATGGATCATATGCTTACCCTTTTTGCAAAGCACTCGGGATTTGACCTTGCGATAGATTGCAAGGGAGATACCGAGGTCGATTTTCATCATTCGGCAGAGGATATCGGAATTTGTCTTGGAAAAGCCTTTTCGGCGGCCCTTTCAGATAAGAGGGGAATTAACCGTTACGGAGATATAATACTTCCTATGGACGAGGCTTTGGTTCTTGCAGCGGTGGATATTTCGGGCAGAGGACACTTATCCTTTGATTTGCCCTTGTCGAGCGCAAGAGTAGGAGATTTCGATACCGAACTTGTAGAAGAATTCTTTGAGGCTTTTGTAAGAAACGCTGACATTACTCTTCATATAAAGGAACTTGCGGGTAAAAACACCCACCACATAATTGAGGGCTGTTTCAAGGCGGTCGGAAGAGTGCTCAAAGCGGCTGTTGCAATTGATGCGGCAAATGCAGACAGTCTTCCGTCTACCAAGGGAGTTTTATAATGATAGCGATAGTCGACTATTCGGTCGGAAACCTGTTCAGCCTGTCCTCCTCACTTAAAATGGTGGGGGCAGATGCGGTTGTAACAGGGGATGCCGAGGTCATAAGAAATGCCGATAAAATTCTTTTACCCGGCGTAGGTGCCTTTAGTGATGCCGTTGCAAAATTAAAGACAACAGGACTTGACGGCGTTATAATAGAAGAGGCAAAAAACGGTAAGGCTTTGCTTGGTATATGCCTTGGCATGCAGATGCTTTTCGAAAAAAGCTACGAGTACGGAGAACACGATGGTTTGGGACTTATTCCGGGCTCGGTAAAGCCGATAAAGCCTGTGATAGAAGAAGGACTCAAGGTTCCCCATATCGGTTGGAACGGGCTTATCTTTCCGAAGGATAAGCCGAAATCAAGGCTGTTCAAATACCTAAACGAAGGCGACCATATGTACTTCGTTCATTCCTATTATGCCGCAGATTGTGAGGAGTATGTAACCTCAAGGGCTGAATACGGCGGACTGCTTACCGCCTCGGCAGAGTTCGGCAACGTGTACGGCACACAGTTCCATCCCGAAAAAAGCGGAGAAAAGGGACTTTCAATACTTAAAGCATTTTGTGAGTTGTAATTTATGAAAATTTTTCCTGCAATAGATTTATATGAGGGCAAGGCGGTCCGTCTTTATAAGGGCAACTACAACGAGATGACGGTCTATAGTGAGCATCCCGAAAAGGTTGCTGAATACTTTAAGGAGTCGGGCGCCGAGTTTATACATACTGTTGATTTAGAGGGAGCCCGTGACGGCAACACCCCCAATATAGAAACGGTAAAGAAGATAATTTCGTATAGCGGACTCAAGGTCCAGATTGGCGGTGGAGTTCGGTCTGAAGAGGTAATAAAGCGTTATCTTGATGCGGGAGTACACAGGGTTATTCTCGGAACAGCCGCTGCTACTAACCCCGAATTTCTCGCAGAAATGGGAAAAAAATACGGCGAAAAGATTGCGGTTGGTTGCGACCTTAAGGATGGCTTTGTTGCTACAAAGGGTTGGACTGATACTACAAACGAGTCTGGCGAGGAGTTTTTTGCAAGGGTTTGTAGGCTCGGCATAAAAACCGTAATTTGTACTGATATCAGCCGTGACGGCGCAATGAAGGGAACAAACACCGAGCTTTATAAGGACTTGTCGCAAAAGTTCCCCATAGATATTATTGCCTCGGGCGGTGTTACCGATATGGGCGATATCACAAGACTAAAAGCCTTAGGAATCTATGGTGCAATACTCGGCAAAGCCTTCTATACAGGCGCTATTGACCTTAAAACTGCAATTACGGAGGCAAAAAGATGATTACCAAAAGAATAATCCCTTGCCTCGATGTTAAGGACGGCAGAGTGGTAAAGGGAGTTAACTTTTTAGGACTTGCCGATGTTTCCTCCCCTGTAAAATTAGCAGAATTTTACAGTGCGAACGGAGCCGATGAGCTTGTGTTTTATGATATAACCGCCTCGAGCGAGGGAAGACGCCTTTTTACCGATATTCTCTGCGAGGTAGCATCTAAAATATTTATACCCCTTACCGTAGGCGGAGGAATAAATATCCTTGATGACTTTGATAGAGTGCTCAAATGCGGCGCCGATAAGGTAAGCGTCAATTCAGGCGCAATTCGAAATCCTAACCTTATTGGCGAAGCGGCTAAGCGTTACGGCAACCAGTGTGTAGTACTTTCTGCCGACATAAAGAGAGTAGACGGAAAATTCACTCTCTTTGCCAAGGGTGGCAGAGAAAACACAGGAATCGACGCTATTGAGTGGATAAAGCGTGGCGCTGATGCGGGTGCCGGCGAGATAGTTGTAAACAGCATCGATACCGATGGGGTTAAAAACGGCTTTGACCTTGAAATGCTCGAGGCGGTATGCAATGCCGTTTCGGTACCCGTTATCGCTTCGGGTGGAGCAGGGGGAATAGACCACTTCAAAACCCTTTTTCACACACTCCCAAAGGTAGACGCAGGACTAGCCGCCTCGATATTCCATTTTGGAGAGGTAAGCATTAAGGACTTAAAGGACGAATTAGCCCGTGACGGCATCAATGTCAGGAGATAGAATAATGATAGATATAAATGAACTTAAATTTGACCAAAAGGGACTTATTCCCGCTATTGTAGTTGATGCGACAAGCAAAAAGGTTTTGACCCTTGCCTATATGAATAAAGATAGCCTTGAGATAAGTATAAAGGAGCAGAAAACTTGCTTTTGGTCCCGTTCACGTAATGAACTTTGGAGAAAAGGGGAAACCTCGGGCAATTTTCAGCATATTGTCAGCATTACTGCCGACTGTGATAAGGATGCCCTTGTAGTTCTCGTAAACAAGGAGGGTCCCGCCTGTCACACAGGAACCGATTCCTGTTTTAACGATAGGATATTTGAAAGTGATGAAAACCACGCTTTTTCGATGGATGGGCTCTATTCGCTCTTAGAGGGCAGAAAAAAGGATAAACCCGAGGGCTCATATACTACATACCTTTTCGAAAAGGGAATTGATAAGATTCTCAAAAAGGTGGGCGAGGAGTGTACCGAGGTTATAATTGCGGGTAAGGCCGACGACAAGGCGGAAACTGTTTATGAAATTGCCGACCTTACATATCATATAATGGTACTTATGGTAGAAATGGGAATTTCGGTAGAGGATATAAAAAAGGAACTCGCATCCCGTCATATTATCGACCACAAGGTAAAACAGGAGAAAATGACAAAATAATAGCAAATTAAAAAAAGAAGCTTAAAAAAAGAGCTTCTTTTTTATTTTTACCATTATTTTCACTTGAAAAAAGAGAAAAAACCTTTATAATAGTATTTGGAGGTGGCTTTTATGGAAATTAAGGATAGAATAAGTTATCTTAGAAAGAAATATAATCTTACCTATGAAGAGGTAGCTCAAAAAGCCGGAGTAGGCAAGAGCACGGTCAGAAAGTGGGAAAACGGTACAATAAAGAATATTCGTCGTGAAAATCTTTCTCTCTTGGCTGTGGCGCTTAATACAACCGAGGAATTTTTATCCGACAAAAACAATGATGAAACGGTAAAAGATACTAACTGTGAGCTGGGTTTTGTTAAAGTCGCAGCATGTGTGCCTCGTGTCAGGATTGCAAACCCCGAGTACAACGCAGAGCAAATAGAACTTTTGATAGATAAGGCAGTTGCAAAGGGAGCGCAGATAATGGTAACGCCCGAGCTTTCTTTAAGCGGCGCCACCTGTGGCGATCTGTTTGGTCAAAGACGGCTTATAAGGGGCTGTGAAGAGGCGCTTTACCGTCTGCTCAAATATTCCGAAGAATCAGACCTTTTCATTGTTGTAGGAATGCCGGTTGAGTCGGGCTTCAGACTTTATAACTGTGCCGTTGCAATACAAAAGGGAAGGATTATAGGAGTTATTCCCAAGGAATTGTCAGGCGGCTCGGCAGAGGCAAGAGAAAGCCGCTGGTTTTCCGCCACGAGCGCCGATAAAGCAGATGAAATATCTCTTTGCGAACAGACCGTTCCTTTTGGCAGAATACTCTTTAAGCTTTCGAGTGAACTGACAGTCGGAATTGAGATGGCCGAGGAGCTTTGGAACCCCATTCCTCCCAGTTCCTTAATGGCACTTTCAGGCGCAAATCTTATATTAAATCTTTCTTCAAGCAGTGAGGCGGTGTCTAAAGCGCAGTATAGAAGAGAGCTTGTGAAAATGCAGTCTGCAAAATGTCTTTCGGCATATGTCTTTGCCTCTTCAGGTGTCTATGAATCGACAACAGACTTTGTTTGTTCGGGCAGTAGCTTTATTGTTGAAAACGGGAACATTCTTTGTGAGGGAAAACGCTTTGCAAGGGATAATCAGATAATATGCGGCTGTATCGATATAGAGAGACTTAACAGCCTTCGAAGACAGGATACCGCCTTTACAAATTCTGCCTATGAGGGCGGCGGATATACCGTTATAAAAGCCGAGATAAAGCCGTTTGACAACTCGAAATTTGACCGTTTCATTGAGCCGCATCCCTTTATTCCAAGTGATGCAAAAAAGGTCGAGGAAACCTGTGAGGAAATTATCTCCATTCAGACTGCGGCTCTTGCAAAACGGCTTGAGCATACAAGAATGCAAAAAACCGTAATAGGAATTTCGGGAGGCCTTGATTCAACCTTAGCTCTGCTCATTTGTGCGAGAACGGTAAAAATGTTAGGGCTTGAGAGTAAAAATGTAATCGGCATAACCCTCCCGGGTTTTGGAACCACCGACCGCACCTATAACAATGCTCTTGAGCTTATGAAAGCGCTCGGCGTAACCGTAAGGGAAATCAGCATTAAGGATGCCTGTATACAGCACTTTAAGGATATTGGGCATGATGCCGATATACACGATGTTACCTATGAAAATTCACAGGCAAGAGAGCGTACCCAGATTCTTATGGATATTGCAAACAAAGAGGGGGCGCTTTTGGTCGGAACAGGAGATTTAAGTGAGTCGGCTATGGGCTGGTGTACCTATAACGGCGACCATATGAGTATGTATGGCGTAAATGCGGGTATACCCAAAACCCTTATGCGTTTTGTCGTAGGCTATATTGCCGACAAGAGCGACAAACAAACCGCAGAGGTTTTGCGTGATATTCTGGATACACCTGTGTCTCCCGAACTTTTACCACCCGATAAGGAGGGTAAAATTGCCCAGAAGACCGAGGAGAGCATAGGGCCCTATGAGCTTCACGATTTCTTCCTGTATTATTTTGTCAGATTCGGATTTGATAAAAAGAAAATTGCATTTTTGGCAAAACAGGCGTTTATGGGACAGTATGATGACCAAACTATAAACAAATGGCTTGATAGCTTTATGAGAAGATTTTTCATCTCCCAGTTCAAGCGTTCCTGCACACCCGATGCCCCCAAAATCGGAAGCGTATCGCTTAGCCCCAGAACCGATTGGAAAATGCCGTCGGATGCAGATTTTGCCGAATGGTTAAAATAAAAACAAAAATAGTTAAAAAATTGTCATTTGTACTATTTACTTTTTGAATTAAAAGTAGTAAAATAAACAATGTATGGGATTAAGATATATAAATCCCACTGTAAAAATTAAGGAGGAAAAATCCATGGCAAGAAAATTTAAAACTATGGACGGAAACAACGCTGCGGCACACGTGTCCTATGCGTTTACCGAAGTAGCCGGAATTTATCCGATTACACCGTCCAGTCCTATGGCAGACTATGTTGATCAGTGGTCGGCACAGGGACTAAAAAATATTTTTGGTAATACCGTTAAGGTAGTTGAGATGCAGTCCGAAGCAGGTGCTGCAGGTACCGTTCACGGCTCTCTCGGAGCAGGTGCTCTCACCACTACCTACACCGCTTCTCAGGGACTTCTTCTTATGATTCCCAATATGTACAAGATTGCAGGTGAGCTTCTGCCCTGCGTATTCCATGTATCTGCTCGTTGCGTAGCTTCCCATGCGCTTAACATCTTCGGCGACCATTCTGACGTATATGCTTGCCGTCAGACAGGTTTTGCAATGCTTGCTGAAACCAATACTCAGGAAGTTATGGACCTCGGTGCAGTAGCCCACCTTGCTTCTATCAAGAGCCGTGTTCCTTTCATCAACTTCTTCGACGGCTTCCGTACCTCTCACGAGCTTCAGAAGATTCAGGTTTGGGACTTTGAGGACCTTCGTGAAATGTGCGATATGGATGCTGTTGCAGCATTCCGTAAACGTGCTCTTAACCCCGAACATCCCGTAATGCGTGGTTCTCACGAAAACGGAGATATCTTCTTCCAGCACCGTGAGGCTTGCAATAAGTATTATGACGCTACTCCCGCAATTGTTGAGGAGTATATGGACAAGGTTAATGCAAAGCTTGGCACCGACTATAAGCTCTTTAACTACTACGGAGCACCCGATGCAGAGCGTGTTATCGTTGCTATGGGCTCTATCTGCGACGTTGCAGAAGAGGTTATTGACTATATGCTCGCAAAGGGAGAAAAGGTTGGTCTTGTAAAGGTTCGCCTTTATCGTCCTTTCTCTGCTGAAAAGTTTGCAGCAGCTATCCCCGCAACCGCAAAGAAGGTTGCTGTTCTTGACAGAACCAAGGAGCCCGGCGCTCTCGGAGAGCCCCTCTTCCTCGACGTTGTTGCAGCTCTTGCCGCTACAGGCAGAACCGATATCAAGGTTATCGGCGGCCGTTACGGTCTTGGATCCAAGGATACTCCTCCTTCAAGCGTATTCGCTGTATATGATGAACTCGCAAAGGCTGAACCTAAGGCACAGTTCACTATTGGTATCGTAGATGACGTTACCGGACTTTCTCTCGAGGAGAAGGTTTCCCCCAACACCGCAGCTGAAGGCACCAAGGAATGCAAGTTCTGGGGTCTCGGCGGCGACGGAACGGTTGGCGCAAACAAGAACTCTATCAAGATCATTGGTGACCATACCGACAAGTACGTTCAGGCATACTTCCAGTATGACTCCAAGAAGACCGGCGGTATCACAATTTCTCACCTTCGTTTCGGTGACAAGCCCATCAAGAGTCCCTACTATATTAACAAGGCTGACTTCGTTGCTTGTCACAACCCCTCTTATGTACTCAAGGGCTACAAGATGGTTCAGGACGTTAAGCCGGGCGGCGTATTCCTTATCAACTGCCAGTGGACTCCTGAAGAGCTTGAAAGACACCTCAATGCCGAAACCAAGCAGTATATCGCAAACAACAATGTTCAGCTTTATACCGTTAACGCTATCGACCTTGCCGCACAGATTGGTATGGGTAAGCGTACCAACACAATTCTCCAGTCTGCATTCTTCGCACTCTCCGGCATTCTTCCAATCGAAGAAGCTGTTGAATACATGAAGGCAGCTGCTCTCAAGTCCTACGGTAAGAAGGGTGAAGATATCGTTAACATGAACTACGCAGCTATCGACGCTGGTTACAAGGCTCTCAACAAGATCGAAGTACCAGCTGACTGGGCTAACCTCGTTGACGACTCTGTTGAAGCAGAAGTTAAGGGCAACCGTCCAGAACTCGTTAAGTACGTCAAGGAAATCCTCAACCCAGTTGCTGCACAGAAGGGTGACGCACTCCCAGTTTCCACATTCACATCTATGCCTGACGGTACATTCCCAGTTGGCGCAGCTGCTTATGAAAAGCGCGGCGTTGCTGTTGACGTTCCAGCTTGGGACGCTCAGAAGTGTATCCAGTGTAATCAGTGTGCAATGGTATGTTCCCACGCTGCTATCCGTCCATTCGCTCTCAACAAGGATGAAATGGCTAATGCTCCAGCTTCCATCAAGACAAAGGCAATGATCGGTAAGGACCTCGGTGAATACCAGTTCACAATGGCAGTTTCCGTTCTCGACTGTATGGGTTGCGGCCTCTGCGAAAAGATCTGCCCAGTAAAGGCTATCGAAATGAAGCCACAGGCTTCCCAGCACGATCAGCAGCCAGTATTCGACTACGCTGTTGAAAACGTAGAATACAAGGAATTTGCTGCATTCCCAGCTTCCACAGTTAAGGGCTCCCAGTTCCGTCAGCCAATGCTCGAATTCTCCGGCGCTTGCGCAGGTTGCGTAGAAACAGCTTATGCTCGTCTCGTAACTCAGCTCTTCGGCGACAGAATGTACATTGCTAACGCAACAGGCTGTTCCTCCATCTGGGGCGGTTCCGCACC
>JAZSQK010000069.1:0-12814 GCA_045537915.1 Acutalibacteraceae bacterium | reverse complement strand
AACTTCAACGGCGAATGCTCAGAGGTTGGAATGTATCTTGCAATGGCAAGGGTTGCGCACCGTGAGGGCTATCCCGAAATCGGTCTTTACTGGGAAAAGGCAGCCTATGAAGAGGCTGAACACGCAGCAAAATTTGCAGAGCTGCTCGGCGAGGTTGTAACCGATTCTACAAAGAAGAATCTTGAGATGAGAGTAGACGCTGAAAACGGCGCTACAATGGGCAAATTCGAACTTGCAAAACTCGCAAAAGAGTTAGGTCTGGACGCTATCCATGACACCGTACACGAAATGGCGCGCGATGAGGCTCGTCACGGAAAGGCTTTTGAAGGTTTGCTAAACCGCTACTTTCGTTAAGGGCGAGAAAAAACCGAAAATCGACCCCACCGCCCTCTTCAAGCTCTCCTACGGTCTGTTTGTTCTGACCGCCAAGGGAGAGAGGGACAACGGCTGTATTATAAATACCGCCTTTCAGGTTTCTGAAAACCCGACAAGAATAGCAATATCCTGCCAGAAGGGCAACCTTACAAGAGAGATAATTGAAAAAACGGGAGAATTTAACCTCTCGGTGCTCACAGAGGAGGTTCCCTTTGAGGTAATAAGGCATTTCGGTATGCAGACCGGCAGAGATTTAGATAAATTTGCCGATTGCACAGAGGATACAAGGGCGGTAAACGGCATTAGGTATATACCTAAATACACTAATGCCTATATCTCGGTAAAGGTGGAGCAGAGCCTTTGGCTTGACAGCCACCAGATGTTCATAGGTAAGATAACTGAGTCGAAGGTTTTATCCGACACCCCCTCCTGTACCTATGCACATTATCACGCCGCAATAAAACCCAAGATAAAATAGAAAAAGACCGCAAGGGCAAAGCCTTGCGGTCTTTAGTTTTTTAATCAGAGCTTGTGAACATCGGCGTCGGTTATAAGGTGGAAGCCTGCCGCCTCGAGAGCCTTTTCGGCCGCCGCATTATCTGCAACACGGATAACCACATATGCATGTTTTTCGGTTCTTGTTAAAAAGGCGTAGAGATACTCAATATTTATTCCCGCCTCGTCAATAACATCAAGAGCCCTTGCTAGTTTTCCGGGCGCATCTCCTATCTTAACACCCACAACCTCGGTGGTCTTTACAAGATATCCCTTATCCTTAAGGGTGTTTATAGCCTCATCATTTCCGTCGACTATAAGGCGGAGAATTCCGAAATCCTTTGTGTCGGCAATGGAAAGCGCACGAATGTCGATATTAGCCTCGGCAAGAGCGTCGGTGATGCCACAGAGCGCACCTTGAGAATTTTCAACGAAAACTGTTAACTGATTTATAGCCATTGTAACTCCTCCTTAATCGTGAAGCTTACGCTTGTCAATAAGTCTTACCGCCTTGCCTTCACTGCGAACAATTGATTTTGGCGGAACAAGATGTATCTTGGGGTTGATGCCGAGCATAAGCTTCATAGAGTCAGCAAGTTTTCTTTCAAGCTCGGTAATTCCGCTGACGGTATCGGTAAACTGTTCGGGACTCATTTCGACATTTATGTCAAAGGTATCATTATTGTTTACTCGGTCGAGGATTATCTGATAGTTGGGAGAATAGCCCTCTTTAAGAAGCACAGTTTCTATCTGGCTCGGGAAGACATTTACACCACGGATAATCATCATATCGTCGCTTCTGCCCATCGGCTTTGACATCTTTATATGTGTTCTGCCGCAGGAGCACTTCTTGCGGGAGAGAACGCAGATATCACGGGTGCGGTAACGAAGAAGGGGGAATGCCTCTTTATCAAGAGCGGTAAATACAAGCTCTCCCTTACTGCCCTCGGGGAGAACCTCACCTGTATCAGGGTCGATAATCTCGGCAAGGAAGTGGTCCTCGTTAATGTGCATACCTGTCTGCTCCTCGCACTCGAAAGAAACGCCGGGGCCGGAAGTTTCGGTAAGACCGTAAATATCGTATGCTTTAATGCCGAGGGTGTCCTGGATGTTTTGACGCATTTCCTCGGTCCAGGGCTCTGCGCCGAATATACCTGCTTTAAGGGGAATCTGGTCGGGGGTATAGCCCTGTTCCTTTAGGGATTCTCCGATATAAGCAGCATAAGAGGGAGTACAGCAGATAATGGTCGCATTTAGGTCCATCATAAACTGAATCTGTCGGTCGGTAAAGCCAGAGGACATCGGAAGGGTCAGACAGCCGACCTTGTGGGAGCCTCCGTTAAGTCCGGGGCCGCCTGTAAAGAGTCCGTATCCGTAGGAAACCTGACAGACATCTTCCTTGGTGCCGCCAACCGCAACAATAGCTCTTGCACAGCAGTCTTCCCAGAGGTCAATATCCTTCTGGGTATAGAAAGCAACAACTCTGCGACCTGTTGTGCCCGAGGTTGACTGAATACGAACACAGTCAGAAAGGGGTGTGCCGAGAAGTCCGTAGGGGTATGCATCACGCAGATCTGCCTTAGTTAAAAAGGGAAGCTTATGGAGATCCTCAATACCCTTTATGTCATCGGGGGTAACGCCCTTTTCATCCATCAGGTTGCGGTAATATTCCACATTGTCATAAACGTGACGCACCTGCTTTACTAACTTTTCCGACTGAAGCTTTTTAATTTCTTCAACCGGCATGGTTTCAATTTCGGGTTGATAGTAGCGCTGTGCCATTTTTTGCATCGACCTTTCTGAAATTAAGAATTGTATCCAAGCTCAAAGGCTTTTTTATTCATTTCAACAAACTTGGGGTTGACGGTTTTTTCTATGGCCGAAAGCCACTTGTCATAAGGAATGTCGAAACATCTTGCACTCTTGCCCAGAAGAACAATGTTTACCGCCTTTGACGAACCTGCCGAAACAGCAGGGGTAAGTGCGTCAAGCGCCTCGACCTTAACGCCCTTGTCACAAAGCTCTGTGAGGACTTTTGTGGGATATTCAGCGGCGCCGATAATTACAGGCATTGGCGAAATCTCCTGTGTGTTGACAATGATTCTGCCGTCAGGCTTTAGATATTTTGCATATCTTGCTGCTTCAAGCTTTTCGAAGGAGATAATGAGGTCTGCCTCTCCCTCGCAGATAATGGGGGAGTAAACCTTTTCTCCAAAGCGGATATAGGTTACAACCGAGCCGCCTCTCTGGCTCATTCCGTGAACCTCCGAAACCTTGACGTCATAGCCCTCGTCAACAAGCAGTCTGCCCAGAAGCTTTGAGGCGAGCAGACTTCCCTGACCGCCGACGCCAACTATCATAATACTTGTAGTTTTGCTCATTACTCTTCTCCTCCTATAGCTCCAAACGGGCAGAGCTGACTGCACACATCGCAGCCGACACAAAGTGTTGCATCGATTACTGCCTTGCCGTCCTTCATGCTGATTGCGGGACAGCCGAGTCCCATACAGCGCTTACAGGATTTACATTTATCACTGTCAACCTTTAAAGCGGGTTTTGCCTTAACGCTTTTGAGGAGAACGCAGGGTCTTCTGGAGATGATGACCGAGGGCTCAGCTATGCTAAGCTCCTCCTTGATGACCGCTTCGCACTCTTTAAGGTTATAAGGGTCGACAACACGAACCCTACCTATTCCGAGGGCCATGCAGAGCGCCTCAAGGTCTACCTTTGCGGCGGGGTCGCCTTTAATGTTGTAGCCTGTTGTGGGGTTCTGCTGATGGCCGGTCATACCCGTAATTGAATTATCAAGGATAATAACGGTGGAATTAGTTGCATTGTAAGCGATATTTACAAGACCTGTCATACCCGAGTGCATAAAGGTCGAGTCACCGATAACGGCAACCGATTTCTTTTCTGCCTCCTCGCCACGAGCCAGGTTAAAGCCGTGAAGTCCCGAAATTGATGCGCCCATACAAAGAGTCGAATCAAGGGCGGCAAGGGGAGGAACTGCACCAAGGGTATAACAGCCGATATCTCCAAGGGCGGTTATCTTGTTTTTTGCGAGGGTATAGAAAATTCCTCTGTGGGGACAGCCTGCGCACATCATAGGAGGACGGTTTGGAATGTCCGAATCGGCGCAGATGCCCGAGTCAAGCTCTTTGTTAAAGGCTTCGGCAATAGTTCTCTGTGAAAACTCTCCGAGAATGGAGAACTTCTCCTTACCGATACAGTCAATGCCGAGGGACTTAACATAGTTTTCAATAACAGGGTCAAGCTCTTCGATAACATAAAGGGTTTTTACCTTGGCGGCAAAATCTCTGATGAGTTTTTCGGGCAGCGGATTTGGCATACCGATTTTAAGGATATTCACGCTATCGCCCAGAGCCTCTTTAACATAAAGATAAGAGCAACCCGAGGTAATAACGCCGATATCAGAGCCGTTGTCCTCGATGGTGTTGTAAATACAGTCGTTTGCATATTCGGCGAGGGCTGCGGTGCGCTCCTCAACAAAGGGGTGGCGCTTTATTGCATTACCCGGCATCATAATATACTTTGCAGGGTCTTTTACATAATCTTTTAGAACCTTTTCGCACTTTTCACCCGTTTCAACTATCGACTGACTGTGAGCAATACGGGTGCACATACGAAGAAGAACAGGGGTATCAAACTTTTCCGAAAACTCGAAAGCGGTCTTTGCAAAAAGATAAGCTTCATTAGAATCGGCAGGCTCAAGCATAGGAACCTTGGAGGCAATAGCATAGTGGCGTGAGTCCTGCTCGTTCTGGGAGGAATGCATAGCGGGGTCGTCTGCAACACAGATCACCAAACCGCCGTTTACACCTGTATAAGAAAGTGTAAAGAGGGGGTCTGCCGCAACATTAAGTCCTACATGCTTCATGGCACAGGCAGAACGCATACCGCCGAGACTGCCGCCAAAGGCAACCTCACAGGCAACCTTTTCGTTAGGCGCCCATTCAGAATGGATATCCTCGTATTTTGCTAAAAATTCGGTAATTTCGGTAGAGGGAGTTCCGGGGTAACTCGACACAAGACCAAGTCCGCCGTCATAAAGACCTGCGGCTACCGCCTGGTTACCAATCATAAGTTTTTTCATAATATGTATCTCCTCTGCTTAAGCTTTGTTTTGAGAGTCTACCAAGCCTTCGCCGCCGTAGATTTTACGCAGAAGCGGCTTTTCAATCTTGCCTGTCGGGTTACGGGGAACATCTGCGAAAATTATCTTGCGGGGACGCTTGTAACGGGGCATTCCCAGACAGAATTCGTTTATTTCCTCCTCGGTACATTCCATACCCTGTTTTATCTCGATTATTGCCGTCGCAATCTCGCCGAGTCTGGCATCCGGCAGACCGATAACGGCGACATCCTTGACCTTGTTATGAGCCGAGATAAAGTCCTCAATCTGAACGGGATAAAGGTTTTCTCCGCCCGTTATGATAACATCTTTTTTGCGGTCAACAAGGAAGATAAAGCCGTCCTCATCCTGCATAGCCATATCTCCCGTGTAAAGCCAACCGTCACGGAGGGTGTCGGCGGTCGCCTTTTCATCGTTATAGTAGCAGACCATAACACCGGGGCCCTTAAGACAAAGCTCACCAACCTCGCCCTGCTTTACCGTTTTACCCTCGGGGTCAACAATTTTTACCTCCCAGCCGTAGCCTGCAACACCGATTGCGCCGACCTTGTGAACATTCTCAACTCCGAGATGAACGGCGCCCGGTCCGATAGATTCAGAAAGACCGTAGTTTGTGTCATACTGATGGCTTGGGAAATACTCAAGCCATCTTTTAATAAGACTCTGTGGAACAGGCTGTGCACCGATATGCATAAGTCTCCATTTAGAGAAATCATAATCAGACAGCTTCAGCTCTCCGCTGTCCAGCGCATTAAGAATGTCCTGAGCCCAGGGAACGAGCAACCATACTATTGAGCATTTTTCCTCACTTGCAGCCTCTAAAATGGTCTTTGCCCTCGTACCCTTGAGGATTACCGCCTTGCTTCCTGCAAGAAGGCTGCCGAACCAGTGCATTTTGGCTCCCGTGTGATAAAGGGGAGGGATACATAAAAAGCAGTCCTCCCTTGTCTGCGAGTGGTGTGCCTGTTCAACCCTGCAGGAATGGATAAGGCTTCTGTGCTTATGTAAAATTGCCTTGGGGAAGCCTGTGGTTCCCGAGGAGAAGTAGATTGCCGCATCGTCCTCTTCTGAGAGGGCGCAGTCGGGGAAAACTCCCGAACATTCAGAAATAAGGTCGTTATAATCATCGGCGAAGGCAGGACAGCCCGGTCCGATATAAATGAGCAATCGGTTTTTTGAAAGCTTTTCGGCAACCGATTCAACTCGGCCAATAAATTCAGGTCCGAAGATAAGGGCGTCGGATTCCGACAAATTCATACAGTAGTCTATCTCATCGGCGGCATAGCGGAAATTAAGGGGAACCGCCAGGGCACCGGTTTTAAGAATACCGAAATATATCGGCAGCCAATCTATACAGTTCATAAGCAGAATGGCAACCTTTTTGCCCTTGCCGATACCGTTTTGAATAAGCATATTTGCCGTACGGTTAGCCTTTTCGTTAAAGACCGCCCAGGTAATCTCACGGCGGTAGTGACGAGCCTTGGGGGTGGACTCAACAAGGTCAAACTCCTGCCAGGTCAGGTGTCTGGTCTCGGGTTGGTCGGGGTTTATTTCGACAAGGGCGGTATCGCCAGCATATTCCCTTGCGTTTCTTTCAAGAAGGTCTACAATAGTCATAAAATATCCTCTGAAAACAATAATATTATCATATAAAACACTTTAACACTTTAAAGCAATTTTGTCAAGTGTAATTATCGGTTAAAGGAATGAACAGTGAATAATGAATAATTTCGGTGTTCCCAACGGGAACGAAATGAAATTACGACAGGAACACAGATGGATTTACCTCGTATCGTAATTATATCGTGGCGAAGCCACACGCTAATCATTCATTATTCATTTTTAATTATTCACTTTACAGTCCGAGCAGACGCTCGGCATTTTTACCCAGAATAAGCTCCTTCTGTTCTGCCGATAGGGCAGAGCCCCTTATATGCTCAAGCTCATAGTCAGCCTTGCTCCAGGGGGAATCAGAGGCAAAGAGGATTTTATCTGCGCCGTGGTTATTCACTATCCTTACAAATTGCTCGGGCGGATAGTACTCCTGTCCCATTGAGGTGTCAATATATATATTGGTGCCGACGATATACTTCTCAACATCATCCCACTGTCTGCAGCCGCCGAAATGGGCCGCTATCATAACGCCGCCCCTCATTTCTTTTGCTACGTTGGCGAACATTTCGGGATTGCTTTTCGGCTCTTTAAAGGGTGGGTAATACCCTGCATGATGCAAAATTATAAGGCCCTTTGAAAAGGCGTAATCGTATATTTTCAGCATATAGGGGTCGTCTACCGCAAAATCCTGATATTCGCAGTGGAGTTTAAGCCCCTTAAGTCCCAGAGAGCAGACAAAATCAATATCACGCTTATAGTCATCCGAATGGGGGTGAACACCTCCGAAGGAGATAATGTCATCATTTTCCTCGGTTATCTTTGCCGCCCACTCATTCAGGGTCTTTACCTGACTCGGCTTTGTTATAATCGGTTGAATGACCGAAAGGTCAACCCCAAAACGTTTCATATTGTTCTGAAGACCCGAAAGGGAGCCGTCGTGACAGGGGGAAAGCTCATTATTGCTCGATTCTTGCAGCGAGGCTATAACACGCTCGTGAATAGCATCCGGAAAAATGTGATTGTGAAAGTCTATTACCATTTTAAATACCACCTAATTAAAAGAGTTAAACCGTAAAGCAACGGTTGATGAAGCAAATATATTATCAGCGCATGTCGGCCGATCCATTCAAAAAAAGGCATTCTGAAAAAAAGAAATTTTGGAGGAGCCTTTAGACTTTTTATTAAAGAGCAGAGGAAAAAGCCAGAGAGAAAGAGGAAAATCCAGGGGAAAAATGAAAAATAGTCAGAGGAGAAAAAGCTTCTAGGAGGAAAGCCGAAAAAGGTTGTCAGCATGTTCTTGTAAAGGAATGTCGGCAACTTTATAAGCCCGAAGAAAACAGAGCCGTGGTTTATGCTTTTTGTAAAAACAAAGAGAAAAATCGATAACAAGCCTCCGACAAGAGATGGCATTTTCATAAAGACGTCTCTTAAAGGCAAGAGAATGAGGGTTGCCGCACCCAGAAAGAAGAGAACGCCGAAATATATTACCGAGGAGGGCGAAAATAAAAGGGTTGCGACCGTTACAGCCGAGCCGCAACCGAGCAAAACGAGGGCGTTTTTAAGAGGGCGCCTTGAAAGACAGAAGCAGAAGCCCGAAATCAGTATAAAGGGCTGACAAATGCTCTGCTGCCAAAGGTATGCCGCATCAGAACGAAACAGAGGCAGCCTTAAACCCAAAACAAAAACAAGGTCCCAAAGCAGATGATAAACTACCATATTCAAAACGGCAAAACCACGAATGCCGTCAATTAGAAAAAACCTATTTGCATCTTTACTCAAACCGTTTTCCTCAATAAAAATTATTATATAAACAATTGTATCACAAATTTATTATAACGGCAATAAAAAAGGCTGTTTTATATTGAAAAAGAGATGCAAGTGCCTTATAATATAATAGGACAAAAAAGGAGGCTTTTTTATGTTTAAAACAATTAACAGCGACATTTGTCACGATAACATTCTAAAAAATCTTGAGCCGAAGCTTCACTTTAATCCGAAAAGAGATTATGAAGAGTGGAGAAAAGAGGTAAGGGACAAGCTGACCGAGCTTCTTGGCATGAAGCATATGATGGCTAATGTCTGCGACCCTAATGTCGAGGTTGAAGAAGAGATTGAAAAAGAGGGCTATCGCAGAATACGCTTTACTTTTGAGAGTGAAAAGGCCAAGCTCGGCTGGTAAGAAAAAACAATTGACAAGAAAAAATATCTTTGCTATAATGCCATAGAAGACCCGACCTTTGTGGAAAGTCTGAAAGAGATGGTGCGTCACCGGCTGAAAGCGTACCTCAGATGAGTAGTAGACTCGGCAACACTTCAAAGGCAAATCCCAATTTAATAATAAAAAGCGGATACTGTTTTTTGGTATCAATGCGGGTGGCACCGCGGGTATATGTTTACTCGTCCCGAGAATCCTTTGAAGATTCTCGGGACTTTTATTTTGCATTTTTAACAAAGAAATGGGCATAAGTTTAAAAGGTATATTCAGATGGAGGTTTTATAATGTACAGAACTCATCGTTGTAATGAAATTCGACAAGAACATATCGGTAAAAAGGTCAGCCTTGCGGGTTGGGTCGATGTTGTCCGTGACCACGGCGGAGTACTCTTTGTCGACCTTAGGGACGAAACGGGTGTGACACAGGTTGTGGTTCATAATGAGGCTCTGCTTAAGGGCGTGGCAAAGGAAACGGTTATCTCGGTAGAGGGTATAGTCACCGAGCGTGACCCTGCTACAGTAAACCCGAAAATAGAAACGGGACTGGTTGAGCTTGTTGCCGACACTCTTACGGTTCTGGGCTCATGCACAAGGGAAATTCCCTTTGAAATAGGCGCCACCGATACGAATGAAAACATCCGATTAAAGCACAGGTTTTTGGATCTGCGCTCTCCTGCGCTTCATAATAATATTATCCTTCGCTCAAAGGTTATCGGACATATGAGAAGACTTATGGAGGAAAGGGGCTTCCTCGATATACAGACGCCTATATTAACCGCATCTTCTCCCGAGGGCGCAAGAGACTTCCTTGTTCCCTCCCGTAAGCACCCGGGTAAGTTTTACGCTCTGCCCCAGGCTCCTCAGCAGTTTAAGCAGCTGCTTATGGTTTCGGGCTTTGATAAGTATTATCAGATAGCCCCCTGCTTCAGAGATGAGGACGCCAGAGCCGACCGCTCTCCCGGAGAGTTCTATCAGCTCGACTTTGAGATGGCTTTCTCAACACAGGAGGAGGTTCTTGAGGTTTGCGAGAGTGTTGTTAGCGACATTTTCCGCACCTTCTCTAATAAAAAGGTTACCCAAAACCCATTCAGAAGAATCCCCTATGCAGAGGCTATGGCAAAATACGGCTCGGATAAGCCCGACCTTAGAAACCCCCTTATAATCTGCGATTTGACCGAGCTTTTCACAAGGGTTGAGTTCAAGCCCTTTAAGAATAAGTTTGTCAGAGCAATCGTTGCGCCCTGTAAGGCTGAAAGATGGTTTTTTGATAAGTCACTCGAGTTTGCAACCAAGAAGGCAAAGATGGCAGGTCTTGCTCACATTACCCTTCTTGAAGAAAAGGGCTATAAGTATAAGGACGACCCGATTTCAAAGGTGCTGACCGAGGAGCAGAAAAAGGAAATCGCCGAGCTTACGGGACTTAAGGAGGGCGAAACCCTTTTCTTCATCTGCGATACTGTTTCTAATACCGCCGATAAGAATGCGGGTGTTATCAGAAACTGGCTGGGTAACGAGCTGGGTCTTATCGATAAGGATTCCTTTGAATTCTGCTTTGTTGTCGATTTCCCGATGTATGAGCTCGACGAAACAACCGATTCTATAATATTTACACACAACCCATTCTCAATGCCACAGGGCGGACTTGAGGCTCTGCTGACAAAAGACCCCTGTACAATTCTTGCCTACCAGTACGACCTTGTATGTAACGGTATTGAACTTGCTTCGGGCGCAGTGAGAAACCACAGCCCCGAGATAATGAGAAAGGCATTTGAGATTGCGGGGTACAGCGAGGATGAGGTTGAGCGACGCTTCTCGGCCCTTTATAACGCATTCCAGTTCGGAGCTCCGCCCCACGCAGGCATGGCTCCCGGCGTTGACAGAATTGTAATGCTCCTTGCAGATACCGAAACAATCCGTGATGTTATCGCATTCCCCCTTGACGGAACTGCTCAGGATCAGCTCCTCGGCGCACCGAGTGAGGTTACCGAGCTTCAGCTCTTTGAGGCAAATGTTGCAATTAGAGGAAGCGCCGCTGCTGAGGTTTCGGGTACAGACGGAGCTTTCGCCGCAACCCTTTCGGCTGCAGAAGGCCCTCAGGCAAAGAAGATTAACAAGCTGGATGAGCTTTCTTCGGTAAACCAGTTAAAGCTTAGTGATGACGAGAAAAAGCAAATGAATAAAATCTTCTCGGATATGGAAAAGGTTGAGGAAGCACTTTTAAGGCTCGACACCGAAAATACCGAGGCTATGGTATATGTCAGACCTATGACCAATATTATCCGTGAGGATAAGCGTGACCAGAAATTTGACCGCGCCGATTTGCTCCGTGGCGCTCCCCAGAGCACCGACGACAGTTGGCAGGTTCCCAGACTTGTGAAATAAGGAGGTACGCTTGTAATGAAATATTATATAAATGAGATTAAAAAGGGCAACCTTGCGGTTGACGATACAATTCTTATAAAGAGCGTACCCTCCACCGCAGGTTCAAAAATGCTCGAAAACTTTACCCCTCTCTTTACGGCAGAGGCGGTCGTCCGTGCCGAAAAGGCAGGTTACACCGTTTCGGGCAAGACAAATGTCGGAGAATTCGGACTTGACCTGCTCGGCGAAACCTCTTATTTCGGTGAGGTTTGCGAGGACGGAGCACTTCGTGGCGCTGCCGCAGAGCTGGTAAGAAAAGGCGAGGTTAAAGCCGCAATATCTGTTGATTTAAACGGCGCACCCAGAAGAGCCGCCGCAGTATCGGGGATAACCTTTGTAAAGCCTACCTACGGTACAGTTTCCCGTTATGGAGTTATCTCTGCCGCCGCCTCGGGCGAAACGGTTGGCGTCAGCGCCGCAGATATAAAAACCGCCGCCGAGCTGCTATCGGTAATTGCGGGTCACGACGATAAGGACGGCACAAGTCTGCCGAGTGAAAAATACGAATACAGGACCGACCTTGCAGTTTCGGGAATGAAGGTAGCTCTTGTTAAAGAACTAAGCGACGCCGACACCCTTAAATTTGCCGAGTCCTTAAAAGCAAAGGGAGTAAAGGTCGAGGAGATTTCTCTTGATTTAGTTGATGCCGCAAAGACCGCATGGCAGATTTTAATGTCGGCAGAGGCTACCAACAATCTTTCCCGTTTTGACGGTGTAAAGTACGGCTACAGAACGGCTGAATATAAGAATATCGACGAGCTTTATACAAAGAGCCGCACCGAAGCCTTCGGTTTTCTTACAAAGGCAACCATTCTTTACGGCTCGGATGTTCTTGCAAAGGGAAGATACGAGGTCTGCTACGATAAGGCTCTTCGCACAAGAAGAATAGTTGTTGATAAAATGACCGAAATATTTAAGGAATATGATGCCCTTCTCACAGGGGTTATTTCCGACAAGGCTGTAAAGCCCTACGATACAAAGGATGCCTTTAAAAAGGTCTATGACGAGAGCAGTTACACCGCAATCCCCTCGATTACGGGACTTCCCGCAGTAGTGTCGGGCGGTGTTCAGCTTATCGGAGACTATTTTGCAGAGAGCAAGATATTAAGTCTGGCATTAGTAAAGGAGGAAGCATAAATGAGATACGAGCTTGTTATCGGACTTGAAACCCACGTTGAGTTATCTACCGCCTCTAAGCTCTTCTGCACCTGTGGCGGTCATGCTTCCCAAAGTGAGCCAAACAGCCGGGTTTGCCCTGCCTGCAGCGGTATGCCGGGTATGCTTCCGATTATGAATAAGAAAGTAGTAGAGCTTGCTGTTACAGCAGGACTTATGCTGAATTGTGAAATCAGCAGATACACTACATTTGATAAGAAGAATTACTATTACCCTGACCTTCCATGTGCATATCAGATCACACAGCTGAACCATCCGATCTGTACTAACGGTCTTGTAAAGCTCAAGACTTCCGAAGGTGAAAGGGATATCCGTATCAAGCAGATCCATATGGAAGAAGACGCAGGTAAGCTGGTCCATGTAGGA
>JAZSQK010000013.1:0-1797 GCA_045537915.1 Acutalibacteraceae bacterium | reverse complement strand
CGTCACTTGACAAAGTAAATGCAAGTTTGTCAGATTAAATGCAAGTAAGCAGAAGTTGCTTGCGTTTAATCTGACAAAGTAGCGTTTAATCAGACAAATATTTTGCTTTTTTTGATAAACGAGGAAAAGGTGGTTGCATTTAATTAGACAAATTCTAAAAATAAAACAAGGGAGTTCTACAGGGGGGCGTTACAAAAGTTTTTCGGACAAAGAAAACGCAATCCCTGAAAATAATAGATTTTGGGAATCAGAAAAGTTTTATCTGTTAATCAAATCCGGAGTCAAACAAACATCATCGGGTTCGATAAATCTGATTCCCATTTTTTTCAAAAAAGAAGTTCCATAAATCTGTTCAAAAAGCTTTATAGCCGGAACATCATTCAGACTTGCTCTTGCAAAACTGTTCAAATGAGAAACAGCAATATTGATCTGCTCTTGAGAAAAACAATTCAAACTCTTTCCTTTTGGAAAAATCTTTCTGAGATTTTCATGGTTGTTTTCCACATGTCCTTTCTGCCATGAAGAATATGGATCGCAGTAAAAGATTCTTGTTCTTTTTCCTTTCGTTAAACAACTTTTTTCAAGAGCTTCCGGATTAGAAAACTCGCTGCCGTTATCCGTCAGGATTACAGGAAATAACTTTTTGAACCCCTCCGTCCCAAGCAATCGTTCCAAATGATCAAAGATATTGATCACAGATTGTGAATTGTTGCTGTTCCGGATGAAAGCAAGGAGAAAAGTACAGTTATTGAAATTCATTGTCAGTAAAACTTTTCCGCCACGGACGCCGATAACACTGTCCATTTCCACAACATTCGGATTCTTGTTATTTCTGCAAAAATTCTGAAAATCTTCAAGCGATCTGCCCTGACGGCATTTTGAATCTATTTTCAGTTCCCGTCCTTTTTTTCGTCTGGGACGCATTCCCGGAGCTTTTGGCAGTTCAGCACGTCCGGGATGCTGACGGAATAAATCCTGATTGATGTAACGGTATACTGTCTTCTCGCAAACCTGAAATTCATCTTTTCTTGAACTCAGCATGTGATGAACAGATTGTCCTTTTTCCAATCCGGAATGTAGCAGTTTTCCAAGTTCAATACGCTCTTCTTCCGTTATCGCAGCTCCGGTTCTTGCATGACAAAGCGTGTATTTATATTCATTTTCAGCATGATCATGAATATAAAATTTCTTTTTCAAAACGCACAGGTGTTCCTTTTTACATCCATTACAAACATAAGGCGGTTGGGATAACAATTCACAAATTTCCTCCTCAAAAGATGGACAGCATGAATTACATTTTCTACATGCACTGCAACGTTTTTTACAGGTCGAATCACAAACCTTAAACCGGTCACAATTCCTACGGTGAATACAACGGTTTAAGATTCTGCCATACGCTCCTTTATCGCTGTCAATTCGATGTTTGAGTACTTCCCGTGAAACAGTAGATGGGGATTTTCCAATACTCTTGGCGATTTCCTTGAAAGAATCCTGATTTTTCAGTCCGGATTCAATCAAGGACCTTTGGGAATGTGTGAGGTGTGCCATAATGCAACTCCTTCTGCAAATCCACTGGGGGGGTGGATTTGTCTAATTAAACGCTACGCCCCCCTCCCACCGGTGGGAGGGGGGCTTCCCCCAGATCATAGCATACCTCTATTTCTTCTCTTTTTCATCTTTTAAAATATTCTAATCACTTTATAGGATTTGTCAGATTAAATGCAACCCCTCTTCTTTGTCAGATTAAATGCAAACAACATCTTTTTAGGGGTTGCGTTTAGTTTTACAATCGACAAA
>JAZSQK010000047.1:0-4373 GCA_045537915.1 Acutalibacteraceae bacterium | reverse complement strand
TGGGAGCATCGCCGATGGCGGCACCGACGATCAGACGGCCGTTATTATCGCGCGCGGAGTTGGGGTACAGCAGCGCTTTTTCGATATCCTTGATCGTGATCAGGCCCTTGAGGACGAAGTTTTCGTCGACGAGCGGCAGTTTTTCGATCTTATTCTTGCGGAGGATGGCTTTCGCTTCGTCCAGCGTCGTGCCGACCGGAGCGGTGACGGGGCCTTCGCGGGTCATGACTTCGTGGATCGGACGGCTCATGTCGTCTTCGAACTTGAGGTCACGGTTGGTGATGATACCGATGAGGCGGTTGTTTTCGCAGATCGGCACGCCGGAGATGCGGTACTTGCCCATCAACTCGTCGGCGTCGGCAAGGGTCTTGTCGGGCGAGAGGAAGAACGGGTTGGTGATGACGCCGTTTTCCGAACGCTTGACTTTGTCGACCTCGACCGCCTGGGCTTCGATCGACATATTCTTATGGATGATACCAATACCGCCTTCGCGGGCGATCGAAATGGCCATACGGGATTCCGTGACCGTATCCATCGCGGCACTCATGAGCGGAATGTTCAGTTTGATCTTATTGGTGAGGTGGGTCGAAACGTCGACATTTTTCGGCAGGACATCGCTGGCGGCGGGGATCAGAAGAACGTCGTCGAACGTGATCCCGTCTTTAGCGAACTTGTGCGAATAATCGGTGTTAACCAAAGCTCATCACTCCTTCGAAAAAAATTGATATGTGATTGCATTCTATTCTATATTTGATTCATTATACTAAAAATCGGGGCATATGTCAAGTTCCGCACCACCGTTTTTATCCCAAAACCAATTGGCAAAATATCCAAAATTTTTATGCAAAAACGGGAGAGCGCCGCTTTAGTGGCCCTCGGATTTTCGCATTTCCGCACATTTTCGCCGCCGGAAATCAACAAAAACTGCGCTATTGACTTTTTGTACGGCATATGGTAAAATATTCAGCGCAAGATCATACTTGCCGCTGTGACGAAATCGGTAGACGTAGCGGACTTAAAATCCGTGGGCGCGAGCCATGCCGGTTCGAGTCCGGCCAGCGGCACCAAAGCATTCAAACCCGAACCTTTTACCGATCGGTGAAACGTTCGGGTTTGTTGTTTTCTTAAAAGATGTTAAATAGCCTTTGTTTGTGGCAGTACAGAGTGTTTTGCTCTGTACTGCCACTTCTTCGTTTCAAAGAATTTTCGCACATAAAGGGGATTTTGAAATGAAGACTAAAAAAGCAACTAAAACTAATACATCAAGAATTATTTTCTTTACCATTGCACTTACATATAATTTAATATTGGGATTTTACTTGAGAGATTTTCTTGTTCTCTCTCCCACTTTACAAGTTTTCTATCTATTATCGGCTCTACCCACTTTGTTTTTAACTGTTAATATAAATTCAAAAGCAATGAGATCGACGGTTTATATTTCGCTGATACTCATTGCTTGTATGAATATTGCTCATGCGATTTATTGTCGAAGAGTATTTCCCATTTTAGCAATCATATCACTTGTTATCGTTTTTATGTATTTTATCTGCTTTGCCGACAATAAAGGGAAAGATAATCTATTGACGAAAATTTATGTGTTGGTGGTATCCACGGCAATTGTGGCATTGCTCTTCTCGGCATATATTTTCGTCTATAAACAGGATAATGTTTCACTTACGAATGGTCAGGCAACCTTGTGGGATACGAACACTGTTGCACTTGCTGACGAAATTTGCGTCTATTGTGATACCGATGAAGAAAAGGTAAAAGCAATATACGAATGGATGATACATAATTTCGAGTATGACTACGATTATACTCCCATAGTCCAATATTTTAATGTACATAAAACAATCGAAACCCGAAAAGGAATCTGTTATGACTTTTCCCATCTGTTTGCCACGCTTTGTCGTAGTCAAAATATCCCCTGCTATGTAGTTGACGGTAATAAACGAGAAAATGTTCAGTATCACCATACCTGGAATAGAGTTTATTTTAATGATTCTTGGTGGAATATAGATGTACCTTTTGACACCATTCAAACTATTAATCGAGAGTGCCTTTACGGACTCCGTAAAATTGATTGTGCATTTGTTACGGATGAAGAATTTTTCATAA
Source organism: Acutalibacteraceae bacterium (assembly GCA_045537915.1). Classification (GTDB taxonomy): domain Bacteria; phylum Bacillota; class Clostridia; order Oscillospirales; family Acutalibacteraceae; genus SFWF01. Next base: position 2,255 of record JAZSQK010000047.1, on the reverse strand, counting down.
CGAAGATATATTAAGAGCATTGTAAAAGCCGCCCGAGTGGGCGGCTTTTACTACTTATTAGAGTTAATTGTGCGGATCATCTGCATGACCACTTTTTTCTGTTCGGCTGTGAGGCTAACCCAAGAGTCAAAGAGTTCTTTAATTTCGGGTGTCATCTCAACCATATCTCCGTCTGCAAAGAACTGGGATATTGTAATGCCGAATCCGGCGCAAATTGCTTCTAATGTGCTTATTGAAGGCAAAGTGTTTCGTCTAAAAATATTAGCAAGAGTAGATTCGGATAACCCGCATTCTTTTGACAAGCGATACTCAGTCCATCCACGCTCATCCAATAACTGACGAAGCCTCTTATGTGTATCCATAGCCTCACCACCTTTCTTAAGTATATTTTACCGCTTAACTTAATGGTTTTATACCCAATACTTGTAATGTAAATACCGTTATATTAGACTGTATAATATATCTAAGTTGAGAGGTAATGAGTGCTGTGTTAGAGAATACTTGTTGTTTTATCGGTCATAGGGAAATAAATATGACTGATGAGTTAAAGGAAAAACTACGTGTGGGAATCGAACGCTTAATTACAGAAGAAAGTGTTGATACTTTTCTTTTTGGCAGCAAGAGTCAATTTGATGATCTCTGTTGGGATATAGTAACCGAAATAAAGAAAAAGTACTCTCACATAAAAAGAATTTTTGTGAGGGCGGAATATCCATATATTGATGAAAGCTATAAAGCATACCTATTGGAATGCTATGAGGACACTTATTTCCCTAAAGCGGTGCTTGGCGCAGGTAAAGCAAGTTATGTAAAACGCAACTGTGAGATGATAGATAATAGTCGATTCTGCATTGTTTACTATAAAGAGGACTATACCCCAAAAAGCAGAAAAAGTGGAACAAAGATAGCATTTACTTATGCGGAGAAGAAAAAGAAAAACATTATTAGATTTCCATAGACCACAGCTACGGCGGTTTCGCCATAGTTATAGTGAAAACTTGTTGGAATGGTATGCACATATGGGTGAAAATATCCGGTCTGCCATATATGGTAAAATCCATTTTAACTTGACAATTCCAAAGTTTGTAAGTATAATAAAGATAAAGAATTTTGGAATGAAGTAAGAAATACTTTAATAATTTATTCAAAACCGATAAAGGAGGATTTAAGAATGGAACATAAAGATTTACCGTTACTGTTGCTTGACAATAGTAGTATGATGTCCGTATTGAATGAGGGTTCGTTCAAATGCCACAATATGTTGCTGGAAGAAGCAAAGGTTATTTTGGAAGAGTATGACGAGGACGATATATTGCGTTGTTTCAGCAACCAAGATATTGAGACCATAATGTTTGATTATCTTGGTATTGCTCGTAAAAACTTTACCTATAAAAAAAACCGCAATATGCGACCGAATCAAATGGCAATTGTATTTAAATTATACACTACTACATCTGAAACCCAGCCCGTTATACAGGCTGATGATGGTGTGGAGGCTAAAAAAATACAAAATGTATATGTTTACTGCCAACTTATAACTCGTATATCATAATTTCTATAAACTGAATATATATCATAACACCCTCTTGTTTAAAGAAAATTTAAGCAAGAGGGTTGTTTTTTTACCCTCATCAAAACAGAGGAAGTGTAAGTTTTGGAATTATTGGAAAATGTCTGTCCGCCGCCATTCCCTGTAGGGAAGCCGAAGCTCAAAATCGGAATTTTGAAGTTAAGGCAGGAATAGCCCCCATACGAATGAGGGTAAGACAGCTTGTGAACTGAGTTTACAACAGCATTTCTTCGAGTGTGATATTTTGAAATTTCCGAAAAATGTCTTACACCGAAAAGGAGGGCGAAACAAATACTAACTATGACCTCTCAAAAGGCTTTTGTGTTAAGGGCAAAGACACAGCAAAATTCCTTGAAGATGCACTCGAAAAGCTTGGCCTTACGCTCCGTGAAGCAAATGAATTTATAGTTTATTGGCTACCTTTAATGCAAGACAATCCGTATAATATAATCTCTTTCCAAACGGATATCTATACTGATGCAGCCAAGCTAAACATCAGTCCCTTTCCCGACACCTTAATCCGTGTGTTTATGACATATCAGTCGGCAGAAAAATATGTAGACCTACCCGAACAGCAGCTCTTTGCTCCCTATAGAAACGGATTTACAGTTGTTGAATGGGGTGGCACTGAAATTAATTAACCTTTGAAGTTAAATAGCCATTAAAGAAATAGTGGCAGGGAGAA
>JAZSQK010000064.1:0-2872 GCA_045537915.1 Acutalibacteraceae bacterium | reverse complement strand
AGAAGCAATTTTAATTTTAGTCCGTAATAGAAAATATAATCCTCAGAAAAACTATCCATAGGTCTTAACGTTTCTAAGATTTCCAAGCGGTAACTGTTTAGATATTTTTCTGCTTCCATTGGATTTTCGATTTCTATTGCCGTACTCGCAGCCTTGATATACTCCACAGGAAAAATTCTGTTCTCTGTATCGAATGGCTTTTTCATTTTCTCTGCCCGAACTTTGCCAAGAGCAAACCGAAGGTTTCTCTCGCTTTCGTTCCAGGCATCAATCAAAACAGAACACGAACTCTCAATATTTTTGGAAGGTGATAAAGTGAGCTTTTTCATAGCCTCCTGCGACCTTTTTCCCAAAAATCGGTTGCAAAGCTCTGTGAATCGTTCCTCTGTAATCGGAAGCGGAGTATTTTCACTTATCCCATCCAAAGACGGCAACTGCGATATTAAATAATATTCAGCCATAGTTATTACTTCGCCTCTTTCAAAAGCTCGGTAACCTTAGGGCTAAGATAATTTGAAAGCATATCCACAACTGCCTCTGCAGAGTAATCGTAATATGCGCTGCCGTTATTTACAGCGATGCGGAATCCACCGTCAAAATTATCATTCGCCTTCAAAGTGATACCCTTTAACATTTTTTCTTTAAGTGTTGCCAGTAAGGTTTCTTCCAACTTATTAAGGTCTTGAGTATTCAAAATCACTGCGATATCTTCTGCATCCGGCTTGTTTGCCCAATTTTCAACAATGCTGATAATCAGCCCTGCGAATGCCTCCGATGAATATACAGCAGTAACATTTTCGCCAACGATTGCGTTAAGCTCTCTCGTTACACTTTCTCTGAAAGAAATCAGCAGATTTCGACCCGCCTGACGAATAGCATCCTCGCTTGATTTCGTCATTCGCTCAGTTTCAACTTTTGTGCCGGCTAAAATTTTATCTGCCTGTGCCTGTGCATCGGCAATAATCTTTTCGGCATCTGACTTTGCCGCCTCAACGATAGCCTTGGCTTCTGCTTCAGCGGTTTCAACACCATCCTTCTTAATCTGCTCAATAAGCTCCTGAAGTTGAACTTCCATAATTCTATCTCCTTTTATATTTAGTCGATTTTACTGCCTAAAAACAAAATGGATTCAGCCTCCTCTGCAGACAGCTGGATCCATTAATTATTATAATTACCTAATTTTATGATATTATAACATACCTATCGTTTTGCGTCAAGGTTTTTAATAATTATAATGATTTTTCTTTTATGTGATTTCACGGAATATACTTTGCCCGCCCTCAACTCATCTGTTTTGCAGAGGGATATACTCTTTTTCCTCTTTCACATTTATATATGCGGGACGAATAATTTTTCCTGCGTTTTGTATTTCTTCCATACGGTGCGCACTCCATCCTGCAATTCTTGCAACAGCAAATATGGGAGTAAACAATTCGTAAGGTAGACCAAGCATTTTATAGACCATACCTGAATAAAAGTCAACATTGGCACTGACACCTTTATACACTTTACGCTTTTCAGCGATAATTTCAGGTGCCATTTTTTCAACGGTTTGGTACAACTCAAACTCATCGTGAAGACCTTTTTCCACAGAAAGCTGTTCAGCGTAATAGCGTAATATGTCGGCTCTCGGATCAGATAATGAATATACTGCATGTCCCATACCGTATATAAGTCCCGACTTATCAAATGCCTGTTTATCAAGAAGCCTAACGAGATAATCCTTAACCTCATTTTTATCTTTGATGTTGATATTGTCTTTCATATCATCAAACATTTGCATAACTTTGATATTTGCACCGCCATGACGAGGGCCTTTTAGCGAACCGAGTGCCGCCGAAATAGCGGAATAGGTATCTGTTCCGGAAGAGGTAACGACATGTGTGGTGAATGTTGAGTTATTACCACCGCCATGTTCAGCGTGGAGAACAAGTGCAAGGTCGAGCAGCTCTGCTTCAAGTGGTGTGTGCTGTCCGTCCTCTCGTAGTATGTAGAGCAAATTCTCGGCCGTATTCAATTCTTTTTTTGGATGATGAATGAATAAACTTTGCCCTTTGTGATAATGCTGGTAAGAATGATAACTGTAAACGGCGAGAAGCGGAAATTCTGCTATTAACTGCAAACATTGACGCAGGATATTTGCAGTGGAAATATCATCAGGGTTATCATCATAAGCATAAAGAGCCAACACACTTCTTGACAAAATATTCATCATATCCTTGCCGGGAGCTTTGAGAATCATATCACGCACAAAGGAAGGCGGCAAGGAACGGTAAAATGATAGCTGCTCGCAAAAGCGCTTCAACTCATCGCTTGTCGGAAGTTTGGAAAACAAAAGCAAAAATACAGTTTCCTCAAAACCGGGACGGCCATCAGAAACAAAACCTTTTACAAGGTCACGAACATTGATACCTCTGTAATAAAGCTGTCCTTCGCAAGGAATATCATTTCCTTCAGCATCCTTTGTCTTGGCTTTTATACATGAAACTTCTGTGAGTCCGGCAACAACGCCATTACCGTCAATGTCACGTAGTCCACGCTTTACATCGTGTTTTGTATACATATCCGAAACAATATGGTTACTTATATCTGATAAAGAAGCAAGTTCTTTAATATACGGTGTGATTTCGGAATAGCTCATTGTATTTCCTCCTTATATAATGATAAATATTAATTTTATTATATCATATTTAATCAACAAACACAACAAATATCGAAAGTGCATTAAACTTAAGTTGAAGTATATCCTTAATTGTTGTATAATGAATATATAGGAGGTTTTCTTAATGAAAATACAGTTTATAGGAGCAACCCACGAAGTTACAGGAAGCTGTACTCTTTTGGAAATCAACAATAGATACTTTTTGGTTGA
>JAZSQK010000042.1:0-5586 GCA_045537915.1 Acutalibacteraceae bacterium | reverse complement strand
TAATAATTCGTGCGTTTATGGCTATATAGCTCAGTTGGCTAGAGCACGCGGTTCATACCCGCGGTGTCGTAGGTTCGAATCCTACTATAGCCACCAACGGCCCGGTGGTCAAGAGGCCTAAGACACCGCCCTTTCACGGCGGTAACACGGGTTCGAATCCCGTCCGGGTCACCAAAAATGAAAAGAAGAGGTTCGTCCAGAATCTCTTCTTTTTATTTTTCGATAATCTTGATAGCGGGATTCGAACCCGAGAGGGTCTGCCGTATAGAAAAACAGTACGGTGTACTGTTTTTTAGGCAGAGCGTGAAGTCGGTTACTGAACACCAGCGGTGTTTAGTCGACGAGCGAAGAAGTATGTGGCGGCAACGCCGCCGCAGACGGTCGAATCCCGTCCGCAAATTTTATCAGTCTTCGCACCGTACCCCGTCCGTAAGCTTTCGTTTTAGTTGATTTTCTCGGTGAAATTTTCACTGTTAATCAAGCTGTTTAATTCTAACATTATCTGCTTTTCTTCTTGATACAAAAACTCCCGAGCATAGTTAAAAACAAATTCAAATCCCTCTCCGTAATCAATATAATCGTCTGTCACAATAAGCCCTTGTAAGAATGTCAGCATAGACAGTTTTAAAAATAGCTCATATAGTTTATCTAGGTTTTCTATTTTAATTGTTAGCATATAATCATCCTTTCGTCCCTTACAGAAATATTTTAAAATATTCAACGAAAGAATATAGACTAAATATTATACGATTTTCTTGCGGCTTCACCACTTTATTCCCCTAAAATTCTTGACTTGGCTTAATATATAATATATAATACTTTTATTATGGAATAATATGTCTGTTATTCATATAACAGGTAATTAAGTTCGAGGTGTAGTTATGCATTGGGCAGAAGAAATTGCTGAGAAAATTATAGAAAGAAACCCCAACAAGCCGGAATATGTCTGCGCTGCGGGAATAAGCCCCTCGGGTTCTATTCATATAGGAAACTTCAGAGATATCGCAACAAGCTACTTTGTAGTAAAGGCTCTTCGTAAAAAGGGCAAGAAGGCAAGGCTTCTCTTTTCCTGGGACGAGTTTGACCGACTCCGCAAGGTGCCTGTAAATGTTGCCGCCGTAAAGGATGGCTTTGAGGCATATATCGGACGACCTTATGTCGATGCTCCCGATCCTTTTGGATGTTGTGAATCCTACGCAAAGCATTTCCAGAATGAGTTTGAGGCGTCTATCAAAAGATTTGGTATTGATATGGACTATCGCTATCAAGCCGAGCAGTACCGTTCGGGAAGATACAGCGAGTATGTTATCCACGCTCTGAAAAACCGTGAGAAGATTTTTGACATTCTCGACTCTTTCAGAACCCAGGAGGCTACCGAAGAGGAGAGAAAAAATTACTATCCCGTCGGTATCTACTGCGAGAAGTGCGGCAAGGATACAACAAAAATTACAAAGCTCTCGGACGACTGCATAAACGCCGAGTATGAGTGTGAATGCGGCCACAAGGGCACCTTTGATTTTAAATACAACTTTAACTGCAAGCTTGCCTGGAAGATCGACTGGCCTATGCGCTGGATGGTCGAGGGTGTTGACTTTGAGCCGGGCGGAAAGGACCACGCCTCCCCCACAGGCTCCTACCAGACAAGCCGTATCATCGCAAAAGAAATTTTCGACTTTGAGGCTCCTATATTCCAGGGCTACGAGTTTATCGGAATTAAGGGCACGACAGGTAAAATGTCAGGCTCATCGGGACTGAATCTTACCCCTGATACCCTCTTAAAGCTCTACGACCCCGAGATAATTCTCTGGCTTTATTCAAAGACCGAGCCGACGAAGGCATTCAATTTCTGCTTTGATGATGAAATACTCCGTCAGTACTTTGAGTTTGACCGTATGATGAAGGCATATGTTGACGGTGTTGCCGACGAGCACACCTCGGCTATTATGGAGGGAGCTTTAATTGAGGGCAGAACTGCCGAAACGGTTCCCATGCAGCTGCTCGTTTCCCTCGGCTCTATCGTAAACTTCAATATTCCGATGCTTGAAACGGTATTTGAGAAGATTGGTACTCCTTACAAGCTCCCAGACTTTACAGAGAGAATGGAACGTGCTCGTTTCTGGCTTGAGCAATGCTCTCCCGAGAGCATAAACAGGCTCAGAGCAACCAGAAATTTTGAGGTTTATAATGAGCTTGATAATGATGAGAAAAAGGCGATTGAAATGCTTTTCGCTTATCTCTCGACCGACGGATATTCACTCGATGACCTGAACAGTGAGCTTTATGCTATCCCCAAGAGAATTTACGGCGAGGACACCGACCAGAAAACCTTAAAGGCAATTCAGGGCAAATTCTTCAAGAATGTCTACAGACTTCTTATCGATAAGGAGCAGGGCCCCCGTCTTTATCTCTTCCTCTTTGCAGTTGAAAAGGAAAGCTATCTGAAGCTTCTTGACTTTTCCTATCCCCAGACCGCAGAGGAAAAGGAGGCAGATGAGAAGGCGGCTGTCGAAAGGGCGGCTTTAGAGGCGGCAGAAAAGGCAAAAGAGGTTGCTCCCGTAAAGGAGCAAATCACAATCGACCAATTTGATACGGTTGATATGCGTGTCTGCAAGGTGCTTAAAGCCGAGGAGGTGCCGAAATCTCATTCCTGCTTAAAGCTTACGCTTGATGACGGTCTTGGCGGCAGAATTATAATGTCCTCTATTAAAAATGAGTACAAACCCGAGGAGCTTGTAGGCCGTAAAATAATTGTTGTTGCAAACCTTAAACCCGCAAAATTCGCAGGTGTTGAGAGCTGTGGTATGCTTCTTGCCGCCTCCCACGACGCTTGCGGTTGTAAAATAATATTTGTTGATGACTCTGTTCCTGTCGGAACAGCAATTCATTAAAGGAGACTTAAAAAAATGAGTGGAGAAATTCTTGCATTTATTCTTTATTTTACGATTGTTCTCGCAATAGGCGTTTTCTTCTTTTTACGCTCAAAGGGCAGCGGAGAGAAGGAATATTTCCTTGGCGGCCGTTCTATGGGCCCCTGGGTTACTGCCCTTTCGGCTCAGGCCTCTGATATGTCGGCCTGGCTTCTTATGGGTCTGCCCGGAAGCGTTCTTGCCTTCGGCTTCGGAGAGGTCTGGATTGGAATTGGTCTTGCCCTCGGAACCGCAGCAAACTGGATTTTCGTTGCAAAAAGACTTCGCAGATTTTCTGCGGCGGCAAACGATTCCATAACTCTTCCTCAGTATCTATCAAACCGTTTCGGCGGCGGACATCCCGTTCTGCAGCTCGTTTCGGCAATCATCTTCCTTGTTTGCTTTACCGTTTATGTCGCCTCCTCCTTTGTGGCAGGAACCGGCGTTTTCACAAGCGTTTTCCCCTCGCTTGATAAGGGAACCGCAATGCTCATCTTCGCCGCAATCATTCTGGTTTACACCTTCCTTGGCGGCTTTAAGGCTGTTTGCTGGACAGACTTTTTCCAGGGTCTTTTAATGCTGGTTGCCGTACTGGCAGTTCCTATCATTGCAGGTCTTTCGGGAGATGCGAACCCCTCCTTCTTAACCGAGGTTTACTCCTACGGTGAGGGAGCAAAAACGGTAGAATGCGCCTTTGTCGGCACACCCTTTGAGGCTTCCTGGCAGGATATAGTTTCCGGTCTTGGTTGGGGTCTCGGCTATTTCGGTATGCCTCATATCTTAGTCAGATTTATGTCTATAAAGAAGGCAAAGGATATAAACAAGGCGGCTACTATTGCTATTATCTGGGTTGTTCTTGCCCTCGGCGCTGTTATTGTTCTAGCTATTCTCGGCCGTATGATTGTAGGACCCGAGCTTTTAGAGAGCGGAAGCCAGTCCCTCGTCTTTGTTAAGATGGCTCAGAAATATTTCCCGCCCTTTGTTGCAGGAATTCTTATGGCGGCCATCATTGCGGCATCTATGTCAACCGCAGACAGTCAGCTTCTCGTTGCATCTTCCTCCTTTACAAGCGATATCTACAAGCCCGCTATCAGAAAGAATGCCTCTAACAAGGAGGCTCTCTGGGTAGGCCGTGTAATCGTTCTTCTGGTCGCAGTTGTCGCCTACTTCATAGCCTCCAGTAAATCTGAAGGCGCGCAAGCAATTATGAACCTGGTTGAAAATGCCTGGGCAGGCTTCGGCTCGGCCTTTGGTCCTGTCGTTCTGCTCTCGGTTTTCTGGAAACGCCTTACATATAAGGGCGCCCTCGCAGGTGTTATCGGCGGAGCTTTGGCCGATGTTATCTGGCTTGCAGGCGGTCTTTCGGCCTCAACAGGAGTCTACGAGCTTGTGCCCGGCTTTGCGATTGGTCTTATCCTTGCCGTTGTTGTTTCCCTTATTGACAAAAAGCCGTCAGAAGAAACCATCGCAGTTTTCGAGTCCGCTACATCCCCTGAAGAATAATAAAAAGACCGCCGAAGCGGTCTTTTTTAATTTAGAATGAAGAATGAAGAATTTTGGTGTTCTCTTCGGGAACCGATAGTAAATTTCGTGGCGAAGCCACACAACAATTCTGCATTCTGCATTCTGCATTAAAAAAAGACCCCGAAGGGTCTTTTTTTATTCAGCCTCGGGAGCTGTTGCAGCCTCGAAAACAGCAACTGCTTCATCAGAGGGCTTTTTATCAAGAAGGGTTACGACAACTGCGCAGATAAGACCCAGCGCAAAACCGGGAACGAGCTCATAAATACCGGTTGAAGCCGAAAGTCCGCTGCTCAGCCAAACAACGTCTGCTAATGCGCCGCCGATTACTCCCGCAAGGGCGCCTTTATAGGTAAGACGCTTCCAGAATACAGAGAGCAGAACAACAGGACCGAATGCCGAGCCGAAACCTGCCCAGGCATTTTCAACAAGGTTCATAATAGCCTGTGCGCCTTCGGATTTGCTGGATGCTATAAAGTAAGCAACTATAGCTACAAGCAGAACAATAACTCTGCCCACCCACAGAGCCTCCTTGTCAGAGGCGGATTTTCTGATAACAGGCTTATAGATGTCACTTGTGAAGGAAGAGGAGGCAACAAGCAGCTGACTGTCAGCGGTTGACATAGAAGCCGCAATAATAGCTGCCATAAGAATTCCTGCTATAAATGCGGGGAAATATTTTTGAGCCATTTTTACAAAAATTAAGGACTGGCTTCCCGATTCAAGAAGTTCAGGACCTACAATCATTCTTCCGAGGATTGCAAGTACGATTACAGCGCCAAGCGCCAGAACAACCCAGATAATAGCAATGGTTGCCGCCTTGTTTATATCCTTTGCCTTTTTGATAGACATAAATCTGACTAAGATATGGGGCATACCGAAATATCCAAGTCCCCAGGCAAGACCCGAAACAATATCCTTCCATGAGGCTTCAAAGGGGGTGCCAACAAAGGCGCACTCAACAGTTTTTGCACCTTCTCCGTATGTATATACTTCATTTAAGAAGTCGGGATTTGCATCAGCCGAGGCTGCTGCAATAATCGGAACGGCGAGAACTGCGATAAGCATTAAAAGACCCTGGAAAAAGTCGGTCCAGCAGACCGCCTTGAAGCCGCCGAGGAAGGTGTAAATAAGGATAATAGCGGCAAAGATAAAGTCG
>JAZSQK010000020.1:0-17298 GCA_045537915.1 Acutalibacteraceae bacterium | reverse complement strand
CTGCTTTCCGAAAAGGTCTTTTTTGCACAAACCGACACAGGTCGTATTGATCTACCAAAAACGGTTAGTGGTGGAAAGTGCGAACTTGAAACCGATACAGGAGAAGTCGGAGGCCAAGCGGTCTTAGGAAGACAAATCCCCACTACAACTCCTTGGCTCACAGAACGACATGGCTACGATCCGACTTCTGCTTTCCGAAAAGGTCTTTTTTGCACAAACCGACACAGGTCGTATTGATCTACCAAAAACGGTTAGTGGTGGAAAGTGCGAACTTGAGACCGATACAGGAGATATTAAAATAACCATACAACCGTAAAATAAGGCTTGAAAGCAAAAACTTTCAAGCCTTATTTTTTAAATTAAAAATCTCTCTGTTTCTCTCTAATCTTGCAATATGAAAAAAATAGGGTATAATAATGATTGTAGTTAGTCGAAACGCTCAAAATGCGTTTCGATAAGCCACTTAGAAAGTGGCTTTAGCAAAATTAAATAATGTTATTTAATTTTGCACGACACTCATTTCAATTGAAAGGGACAAATTTTTGAAAAATTTGTCGCAAAATCTTCGATTTTGTGGCGAAACAGGATTGTTTCGCCTAACCTATTCAATTATCATCTATCGGCGTAACTATAAAACCGGCAGACATATCGTCGATTACTTTTTTAAGCTCGGCAGGAGCTTCCTGCTCTTCGGTCTGTTCCTCTGCCTTCGCTTCAAGTTCAACCTCTTCGGTCTCTACACTCTCTTCGAAAGGCAACTCCTCAATAGGTTCGGGCTTTTCAACAAACCGTGTAAGGTCGGGCTGATTTTTTATTATCTCCTCAATGGCAATAGCCGCCTGTTCGGGATTTACAGGAACCTCCTCGGGTAGCGCCGAGAGGGCTTCAAGGTGTGCCTTGTAGGCATTCTTTATTTCGGTCTTGAATGCGGCAACCTCAGATTTCAGCTTGTCAAACAAAAGCTGTTCTCTTGCTACCGAATCCTTTGCGGCAAGTATCATTCCTTCGGTTTTTCTTGCTGCCTCCAAAAGTTTGGCTTCTGACTCCTTTGCCGCCTCATTTTTCTGAGCGGTTATTACGGAATCTATCTCCTCAAGAGCCTTCTTTGTGCGCTGCTTGATATGTTCTGCTTCATTGTTGGCGTTGCTAATGATTTCCTCTGCCTGTTTTTTAGCGTCGGCGAGTATTGAATCTGCAAGTTTCTGGGCGCTTATAAGCACTGTGTTTATACTCTCTGCAGAGCTTTCCTTATCAGCAAGTTCTGCTTCAAGCTTTTCGATTTTCTCCTGTTTTGCCTTTAAAGCTTCTGCAAATATTATGTAGTCCTCATATACCTTGTCGCAAAAAAGGTCTACTTCGTCAGCCTTATAGCCGCTCATAGATTTAGAAAATCTTACATCCTGGATATCCTTTGGATTCATAATTACTTTGCCTCCTGTATTACACATATTTTTCTGCTTTTAATACAATTCTGCCTTTTTTGGTACGGTCCAGTGCCGAATTTATTTTAAACTTTCCTTTGCCTCTGACGGTAATTATATCACCGGGTGCTACCGTCTTTACCGATTTTTCCACCGATATTGAGTTAAGGAAAACAAGTCCCTGTGAAATCAGCTCGGTCGCCTGTGACCTTGAGCAGTTTAAAAGGGCGGCTACGACACAGTCAAGCCGTAAGGACGCAACCGTATCGGTAATCTCCTTTTTATCCCTCATCTGCGGCAAAGGGTATGCGACCCCTTTAGTCAAGGTTACTCCGACATTGGATATCTTCTTTATTCCGTCTAGCACAAAAGGCGTTATTTCCTTTGATAAAAATACGACCGCCCTCGACTCTTCGATTAGTATATCTCCGACCGACTCTCTGGTAATCCCGAGTGACATAAGCGCCCCCAAAAAATCTCTGTGGCTAAGGCTGTCCTGTTTGCGATAACTGAAGGTTACCGCCTCTACGGGACAAAAGGCATCCCTGTCCTCACACCAGTCGGGATATGCGCAAAAAAAGGTTCTCTCGGCGCCCTCGTAGCCACCGAAAAATTCAAAATTACAGCCCTCTTTTTTCGCAATATTTTCTGCTTCTGCCGCCTCTATCGGTCTTAAAAATCCGACAAATTTCGGCATTGAAGAGGTTCTGCACAGACGAAGAGCATCCCTTATTCTCGGGGCAACCAGACTAGATTCCATTAAAGGAAATAGTTCTCGCTTCCGTAATCGTCAAGCAAGAGATCTCCCGAAAAATCCGTATTATCGGGAATGATTACAAAGGTGCTGTTAGACACCGGCTTGAATTTGAAGGAAATAGCATAGGCTGCGCCGCTTAAAAAGTCTACGATTCTGCGTGCAGCTGCGCTGTCTGCATTTTCAAGGTTTAAAACGACCGTTTTGCCCTGCTTTAAGTGGTCGGCAATAGGAGCCACATCACTGAAAATTTCAGGTCTAACAAGCACCATTCTCATTGCTGTAGGCGCATCGGTTGTCTGTGTCCTTCTTCTTTCGGGCGCATATCTTTTAACGGCAGATTCTTTTTTTACAGCCTTCTCAGTTTCAGGCTCATATTCCTCGACAGTTTCCTGCTCGAAGTTCTCGGTTTCAAACTCTTCGTCCTCTGCTACATTGAAAATTCCCTTTAGATACTCTTTTACTCCCATTTTCGTTCTCCTTATATATATTTTCTATGGCCGAAAAGCGCTGTGCCAAGTCTTACAATATTACTGCCCGAAAGGATTGCCTCATAAAAATCTCCCGACATTCCCATAGACAGATATTCCATAGTAACATTATCTATTTTTTTAGCGGCAATGTCAATAAACAGTTTGTTCATTTTTTCAAAATAGCCCATAATCTCGCTTTTTTTATTGCAAATAGGCGGAATAGCCATAAGTCCCTTTACTCTGACGCCCTCAATTTGACCGATTTCGCAAACCTTATCTACAAGTTGTTCTGCTAAAAAGCCCGACTTGCTCTCCTCGTTGCCTATATTGACCTCAAGAAGAATATCGGTTGTAATTCCCATTGACACCGACTGCTTTGCTATCGCAAGAGCAAGTTTTCCGGAGTCTACCGATTCGATCATCTCAACCCTTCCGACAATATCTCTGACCTTGTTTGTCTGGAGATGTCCGATAAAGTGTCTGTGGGCATCGGGCAAAAGCTGTTCTTCCTTTGATAAAAACTCCTGCACCCTGTTTTCGCCTATATAATTTATACCGCTTTTTATGGCGTGGTTTATAACCTCAACGCTGACGGTTTTTGTAGCCGCAAGAAGAATTATATCCTCTGAGCTCTTTCCGACCTTTTGTGCAGCCGAGGCTATTTTATCCTGAATTTGCCTGTAGTTTTCATTAAAAATATCAATAGATGATTTTTCCGTCATACAAACCTCTTCCCTTTACGATTACCTCGTCATACAGTCTTAGCTTACTGTCATCGGCGGTGTTAAGTTCGCAAATCACATACTCATTGTTAGAATAAAGCACCTTTGCCTCAACAAACTTTGCCTCAAGGCCCGATATTACATATACACCAGTAACAGAATCAACTATGCGTATGGCCTTGGAGCTTACCTTCAGTCCGCTGTACTCATTCTTAACAATGGTCATTTTACCCGAGCGCATGGTCGCAAGCTTACTGTCCATCTGACTGCAGGAGAGTATTATTACCGCCGAGTCGGACTTCGCCGATATGTTTATTCTTTCAACCTTTGCGGTTACGGTCTGGTCTGCCGCATCTATTTTCAGCTTGACGGTGTCGTCTGCTTTGTAAAACATTGAATCCGAAATAGGAATGATAGCGGCAACATACCACTGATAGTCGTGAACAATTTTTCCAACCTGAGTATTATCGGTGGCCTCGGGCTTTATGCCGCTTAAATACTCGGGGGTGTAGACCGAAAGATCCTCGGTGGAATAGAGGTTTTCAAATCCGTCTGTTCCCGAGACAAAATATCCCGAACAGGTTGCAGTACATACCGACTGGGGTTTGCCCTTGACCGCCTCAAGCGAGGTTCTCTCGTCGGTTAAGGATTTTTTAAGAGCAGTAAAATCTGTATCCTGTCCTGTTGCGACCTGTTTTCTTGTCAGCGCCGCTACAAGCTCTGCTGCCTTCTGCTGCGCTGTGTCAAAGCTGTTATCCGATACACAGTAAATAAACTGATTGAGCCTGTCGGTTATCCGTAAATTGAGGGTGTTCATATCAACTGCATTAAGGTCGTTATAGCCCTCTATTTCCTCAATGGTCGAAAGCTGCTCGTTTATCTCGTCGATTCGTGATGCAGCGGCAGAGGCCTTATCGCTCGAATAAACCTGGGCAATAACTCCTCCCTTTGCGACCCTTTCTCCGTCGGATATAACAAAGTGAAGGGTTCCGCTGTCGGTCGAGGTTATAATATTCTCGTTTCTGATTACTGTTCCGGTAATCTCAATACCCTGTGAATATTCATAAAAAACTGCCGATTCGGTTGTAATGGAAAAATAGTAGCCAGCAAAAAACTGATAGGCGCAAAATCCCACTACCAATAAAACCGCTATTATTTCAATGGCTCTTCGGCTTTTATTCAAAATAGCCCTTCCTTTCAAGAATTGTTACCGCTGAGGCGACAATATCCTCAGTCTTATCAATATCTATCCACTCGGTTCTCTCGTCTCTGCCAAACCAAGTGAGCTGTCTTTTTGCATATCTTCTGGTTTCCCGTTTTAAAAGCTCAACCGCCTCTTCCAGACTGCACTCGCCCTTAAAATAGCCGAAAAACTCCTTATGTCCTATTGCCTGAACGGCAGTTTCGGAGCCTGGCTTTTGGAAGGCTCTTTTTGCCTCCTCCAAAAGTCCCCTCTCAAGCATATGGTCAACCCTTTGGTTGATTCGGTCATATATTACGCTTCGGTCAAAGCTTTTCAGTCCTATTATATAAGGAATATAGGGCGACTCTTGCGACCTTGAGTTTTTAAGCTGTTCGGTCATGGTTTTCCCCGTCTGCTCATATATCTCAAAAGCCCGAACAACCCTTTTTTTGTTATTGGGATGTATCGTCCTTGCAGACTCGGCATCAAAAGATTTAAGTCTTTCTATCATAGCCTCGGCTCCGATAGTGTCATACTCGGCTTCAAGCCTTTGTCTCAAAAGGACGTCGGTCTGGCCTTCGGTAAACATTATATTGTCAATGAGAGAGGTTACATAAAGGCCAGTTCCTCCTACCAAAACAGGTCTCTTTCCTCTTTTTACTATATCCCTTATAACCTTGTTAGCGTCCTTTACATACTCTGCAACCGAATATGTCTGACTGCTATCCAGAAACTCAAACAAATGATGCGGTATCCGCCCTTTTTCCTCCTCGTCGGGTGCGGCGGAGGCTATATGCATGCCCTTGTAGATCTGCATAGAATCACAGGAGATGATCTCTGCGCTCAATCTCTCGGCCAGAGCAACCGAAAGAGCAGTTTTTCCTGTTGCGGTAGGACCGACTACCGCTATTATCGGTATTTTCTTTTCCATAGCCTAATT
This sequence comes from Acutalibacteraceae bacterium, assembly GCA_045537915.1. Taxonomy (GTDB): domain Bacteria; phylum Bacillota; class Clostridia; order Oscillospirales; family Acutalibacteraceae; genus SFWF01. The sequence goes on along the minus strand of JAZSQK010000020.1, from coordinate 11,805 downwards.
TATCCTGCCAAACTGTTTTTCAAGTTCGCTGCGCTTAAGCTCAAAGGCAACAGGTCGGCCGTGTGGGCAGTACATTATATCCTTATTTGAAAGCACCTGCTTTGCAAGAGCCTCAAGTTCAAGGGCAGACTGATCGTTACCGCCCTTTATGGCCGCTCTGCAGGCGACGGTATGATAAAGGTTTTCGAGTCTTTGGTTTTCTACCCTTCCTGCCGAGAGCAGACTTTCTGCCGCCTCGCAAACGATAAGCATAACATCGCTTTCGGTAAGTTCACTCGGCACCGCACGGACGAGGACTGCGCTGTTGCCGAACTCTTCTATTTCAAACCCTGCTTTTTTGAGCAGATCGAGATTGTCACATACCGCCCTGTGTTCATCTCTAGACAGGGTAACGCTGACGGGAGAAATCAACATCTGCGACTCTATCGTCCTCTCTTTTTTAAGCTTTTCAAAGAGAATTCTCTCATGAGCGGCGTGTTTATCTATAAAGTATATACTTCCCTTGAACTCAACAATTATATAGGTCTTGTAAACCTCCCCGATAAACTTGAATTCAAGCTCTTCTTCGGGAATAAAGGGTGTTGCTCCGACCGTCTTTTCTTCGGTCTGTACCAAGTCCTGTGCCTTGTTGAGATAATCTATATAATTAAAGCTTTCTTCCTTTTCTAAGGCGGGTTTCTCGGGCTCTTTCGGGGGCAATTTTTCTACCCTTACAGGCTCTGAGAAAATGGGCGTTTTGTTGGACTGAAATGACTGTGGCCGGTCTATAACATCCTTATAAAGCCTTTCGGCAACCGTATTCTTATCCTGTGCAAGTTCTCTGTACTCCTGTGTAGTCATTCTTGCAAACGGACGAGGGGCTTCCTTTTCCTTCTTTTTAGCAGTAAAGGTAAGCTCAGGGCGCTCATCCGACCTTACAAGCGCCGCTCTTACGGCATAATAAACCGCCTCGTATACCGCCGATTCATCGGTAAAGCGGACCTCGGTCTTTGAGGGATGTACATTGACATCAACAAGCTCATACGGGACCTCAATGTTAAGGACACATATCGGGAATTTGCCTATCATAACGGTGTTCTTATATGCATTTTCTACCGCTTTTGCCGCAGCGCCCGAACGGATTACACGGCCGTTTAAAAAGAAGTACTGGCCACTTCTTGTCGAGCGGCTGTTAATCGGCTTTCCTGTCATTCCGCTAACACGAATACCCTTTGTCTCGGCATCTACATTCAAAAGCGATACCGCATAATCTCTGCCCAAAACCTCGTAGATTACCGAGTGGAGTTTTCCGTCACCATTGGTCGAAATAATTGTCTTTGAATCTTTAATAAATTTTATTGCGATATGAGGATTTGAAAGGGCAAGATTGTCCATAACGGCGGCAACCGCCATAGACTCCGACGCATCCTTTTTAAGAAACTTCATTCTTGCGGGAACATTGTAGAAAATATCCCTGACGATTATGGTTGTACCCTCTGGGCAACCCGCCTCGCTGTATTCCTTTTCCTCGCCGCCCTCAATAACATATCTTGTACCAAAATCCTCCACGGCGGTCTTTGTCAGCATTTCAACCCTGCTTACCGCACTTATTGAGGCCAGAGCCTCTCCACGAAAGCCCAGAGTTCCTATATCAAAAAGGTCTTTTTTGTCCTTTATCTTGCTGGTTGCATGGCGCAAAAAGGCGGTTGGCACCTGCTCATGCCTTATTCCGCTTCCGTTATCGGTTACACGCATAAGGGTGGTGCCTCCACGCTGTATTTCAACCGTTATCTTTGTAGCGCCGGCATCAATAGCGTTTTCGGTCAGCTCCTTTATGACGGATGCGGGACGGTCAACGACCTCTCCGGCCGCTATAAGCTCGGCCAGTTCCTTTGGTAAAACTCTTATATCAGCCATAAAGGCACCTCCTTTTTTAAATTTCTTTCGCTCTCTTTGAGAGGTCTGAAAGTATACTCATACATTCAATAGGTGTGAGTGTGTTTACATCAATAACCCGAAGCTCGTCCATCAGTTCACTCGAAACACCGAACTCCATAGGAAGCTGAGCGCTCTCTTCCTTTACGGTTTTTGTAACCGTTACTCCGTCTTCGAGAGTCTTTTTCAGTATCTGTTTTGCACGGTCTGTAACGGCAGAGGGAATTCCTGCGAGTTTTGCGACCTCGATTCCGTAGCTGTCGTCGGCTCCTCCACGAACAATTCTGCGAAGGAATATAATGTCATCGCCCTTCTTTTTAACGGCGATATTATAATTCTTTATACCCTTTAAATCATTTTCCATCTCACAAAGCTCGTGATAGTGGGTTGCAAAAAGGGTTTTTGCGCCGAGTTTTTTCTTGTCTGCAACATATTCAAGTACCGCTCTGGCAATCGACATTCCGTCAAAGGTCGAGGTTCCTCTGCCTATCTCGTCGAGTATGAGCAGACTGTTTTTGGTGGCGTGTTTGATAATCGACGCAACCTCATTCATCTCGACCATAAAGGTTGACTGGCCCGAAGCGAGATCGTCCGATGCGCCTACCCTTGTAAAGATGGCATCGACTATGCCGATATTTGCAGAGGTAGCGGGAACGAAGGAGCCTGTCTGCGCCATCAGGACAATGAGTGCAACCTGTCGCATATAGGTCGATTTACCCGCCATATTCGGTCCTGTTATAACTGCGCATCTTTCATCCTTGCCGTCCAGGTAGGTGTCGTTGGAAACAAAGGGTGTTTTTATAACCTGTTCAACAACAGGATGTCTGCCACCTCTTATATCGACCGTTCCCTCGGTATTTATTCTCGGACGGACATATGAATTCTTTACCGCCGTTTCGGCAAATGAGCAAATAGCGTCAACCATTGCAACCGAACGTGAAGTAATTTGGAAACGGGCAAGCTGTGCCGCCGTTTCCATACGCAGCTGCTCAAATAAACGGTATTCGAGTTCTTCTCTGCGATCCTTTGCGCTGATTATCTTTGCTTCAAGCTCTTTGAGCTCTTCGGTAATAAACCGCTCTCCGTTTGCGAGGGTTTGTTTTCTTATGTAGTGCTCGGGCACAAGCTCCTTAAAGGAGTTTGATACCTCAATATAATATCCGAAAACCCTGTTATATCTTATCTTCAGGGTTTTAATGCCTGTTTTTTCTTTTTCTCGGTTTTCAATTTCAATTACTAACCGAGCGCCGTTCTCAATTATATATATGAGCTCGTCAAGCTCCTTGTTAAAGCCCTTTTCGAACATATTGCCCTCACGGACAATAGCCGGTGGATTCTCGACTATTGCCGCATCTATGACCGAGCAGATATCCTCCATAGTATCAAGCGACTCATAAAGGCTTTTTAGCAGCTTTGTTTTTGCGGAAGATAAAACTGCTTTTATGTGAGGCAAATGACGGCAGGTATCGCTTACCATACGAAGATCCTTTGCCGTAGCAGTACCATATACGATACGGGATAGTATACGCTCGAGGTCTCTTATCCCACTCATATATTCAAAAAGCTCCCCACGCATTACGGTGTCGTCATAAAGCTCCTCAACCGCATTATGCCTTTCGTTTATATCGGTAAAGCTTATAAGGGGTTGTTCGAGCCAGCTTCGCAGCATTCGCTTTCCCATTGCGGTTTTGGTGCGGTCGAGCACCCAAAGCAGAGAGCCCTTTTTGCTTTTTGAGCGCATAGTTTCGCAAAGCTCAAGATTTCTGACTGCGGTATAATCAAGGTACATATATTCGGAAATTGAATAATACTCCGCCTCGATTATTGAAATGTTTCGGTTGGCACAGGTTTCATAAAGATATGAAAGGGCGCTTCCAAGGGCTGCAACCGCAAGAGAGCCCGATTTAATACCTAAATTTTCAGGGCTTATAATATTGAAGTGACGCTTGATGAGTTCCTCTGCCGCCTCGGTAGAAAAGAAGTTCTTTTCCTTTATGGTCAGCATACAGCCCTCAAGCTCGGTTATGCTTTTATAAAGAGCGGGATAAAGCTCTATATCCTTGGAGGTTATAAGTTCGGTAGGACAAAAGCGGTTAAGTTCATTTATGATTTTATGTTCTGCGTCATCTCCCGATATTTCGGTCACAAAGGCCTTGCCGGTAGAGGCATCTGCAAAGCAGACCGAAAAGGTGTCCTTTTGAAACTTTACCGAGGCTAAGAAGTTGTTTCTTGATTCATCGAGCATACTGTCCTCGACGACCGTACCGGGCGTAATAATTCTTACAACCTCTCTTTTTACAATGCCCTTGGCAAGAGCAGGGTCCTCGGTCTGCTCACAAATGGCGACCTTATATCCCTTCTCAACCAGTCTTGCGATATAGGACTCGCAGCTATGATAAGGAACGCCGCACATCGGCGCTCTTTCCTCCTGTCCGCAATCCCTTCCTGTCAGTGTCAGCTCAAGCTCCTCTGATGCAGTTTTCGCATCTTCGAAAAACATTTCATAAAAATCTCCAAGCCGAAAGAAGAGAATGCTGTCCTCATTCTGACTCTTTATTTCCATATACTGACGCATCATTGGAGAAAGTTCTGCCATTTGTTTCTTCATTCCCTTCAAGTTAAGAATAGTTGACTTTACTTAATGACATCCGCCGCAAGAGCCACAGTCACCGCTACAGTTTGACGGCTCACAGGTAGCAGGATCCTCTCCGTTCTGACACATCTGGAGAATTCCCATTATCTTCTGGATAAGCTCATTATACTCCTTGAACGCAACGTTGTAGGCGGACATTGATTCGGTCGCCATAACCTCGTTATAGATTTCGGTAAGCTGCTTGTTGACATCCACAAGTCTGTCTCTGTTGGGCTCCTCCTTTTGCATTTCGGCCTCAAGCTGCATATTCATAAGATTGAAGGCTTGTATTTTATCCTGAAGCTCCAAATCCTCTTCGTTTCTTTGCTTTGCAGCCATAAATTTTTTGTAGGATTCTTCCTGCTGAATAGCTGCTCCGAGTTTTCTTGTAAGTTCAATGATATCCATTTTTATATCTCCTTAAATTTATTTTAAACTATACTGCCCTCAAGGACATTTGTGAATCTGTCTATTCTGACATTAACAAATTTTCCTATAAGGCTTTCATCGCCGTCGAATTCTATTTCTACAGACGAAAGGCTTTTTCCCGATACTCTGCCTACCCCCGCAACCTCGTCACAAAGCACACGGAAGGTCTTGCCGACTAAAGCTCGGTTGTTTTTCTTCGATATTTCCTCCTGAACGGCCAGAAGCTGCGAAAACCATTTTCCCTTTTCCTCTCGGGATATAGGGTCGGGCATTTCGGCTGCCGGAGTACCGTTTCTTGCCGAATAAATAAATGTGAAAAGTGAGGAAAATTCAACCTCCTCGACTATCCTTAAGGTTTGCTTAAAGTCCTCATAGGTTTCTCCCGGGAAGCCTACGATTATATCGCTCGTAAAGGTTACCCCGTCGATTCGCTTTTTAGCTTCCCTAATGAGCTTCAAATAGCCCTCGCTGTCATACCGACGGTTCATTTCCTTCAGTATCCTGTCGCTTCCGCTCTGGAAGGGCAGATGCAGATGCCTTTCAACCTTTTCGCAATCAGCGATAGCGTCAAGCAGCTCTACGGTGCAATCCTTCGGGTGGGAGGTCATAAATCTTATCCTGAAATCTCCCCCGATGGCGTTTATCTCTCTTAAAAGCTCTGCAAAGTTAACCCTTTCCTCCAAGCCCTTTCCGTAGGAGTTGACATTCTGTCCGAGAAGCATAATCTCCTTAAAGCCCGACTCTACCATCTGTCTTGCCTCGGCTACAATATCCTCTTTGCGACGTGATACCTCTCTGCCTCTTACATAGGGCACTATGCAGTATGTGCAAAAATTGTTGCAGCCGTGCATTATGGGAAGCCAGCCCTTGATACTGCCGTCACGATGTATCGGAATTCCCTCGATTATATCGTTGTTTTCTTCTGATATTTCAAAAATTCTTCCGCCGCCCGTAAGCCTCTTATAAATAAACTCGGGAAGTCTGTGGGTAACGTGTGTTCCGAAAAGGATATCTACATAAGGATAACTTTTCTTTATCTTATCGCAGATTATCTGCTGCTGCGCCATACATCCGCAGACTGCGACTATTCTTTTACCATTTTCCCTTTTTATCTGCTTTGTGGCGCCGATATTTCCAAAAACTCTGTCTTCGGCGTGGGCTCTGACAGCGCAGGTATTGAAAAGGATGAAGTCCGCCTCGCCCGGCTCTTCACAAAGCTCATATCCCATAGCCTCAAGCATACCCTTTATTCTTTCGCTGTCCGAAACATTCTGCTGACAGCCGTAGGTATTTATACAGGCCTTGGGAACATGGCCGTATATGAGAGGCAGAATTTCTTTAACCCTCTTCGCATATCCTAATAATGCTTCAAGCTGAGCGCCTGTTACATTCTCCGTATATTGCATACTTTCCCCTTTTATATTATTATTCATAATATTATACCCTATATAATGCTTCTGTTCAAGTTATAAAAAAATATTTTTTTCAATTTTTTCTTCAAAAACTACTTTACTTTTTCAAAAAAGATGTTATAATGTATGTGTATAGTTTTACGCTTGTGCATAAAACAAATTGAAATGAGGTATTTGAATTATGAAAAAGTTATTCGCTGTTTTACTTGTAATTGCCCTTCTTGTTGTTCCTATGAGCATCTCTGCTTCTGCAGCAGGCGCTATCAACTCTTTTGAAAAGAAGGTTCTTGAGGCTCTTGATGAGAATGTTAAGGTAGATGACACCTTCTTCCATGTTCCTCAGGAATATATCACTCAGGCTGAAAACTTCCTTAAGACTATCGATCTTGCCGAGGCTCAGGCTAATATAATCCTTGAAAAGATTGCCGGCTCAAAAGAAATCATCACTGCAGGCCATATTACAAAGACCTCCGACCTTAAGGTTCTTCCTCAGTCGGAAAAGCAGAAGCTTCTTGATAACGGTAAGGCTGCTGCCGCTGCCGTAAACGGCGAATTCATATATGACGGAGAAAATGTTAAGGTTACTCATGGCGGCCAGACCGTTTTTGAGGACGCTCCTATCATTAAGGTTACAGGCGCCGAGGTTGATTACACCGCTATCATTCTTTCGGTTGCAGGTGTCATAGCTGTCCTCGCAGCATGTGTAGTTGTTGCTCACAAAAAGGGCCTTCTTGTTAAGTAATTGGCGAATAAAACAGTAATAGAAAGGCTAACGGAGCATATCGTTTTTCCGTTAGCTTTTTTTGTTTTTGGACTACTGTTTCTTTACCTGTTGTTTGCTCCGTTCATCAATTTTGTCTTGAGCGGTTGGGAACTCTTCTCCTCGTCGGGCAATGAGCTTCAGGTTGAAGAAATTCATAATGATATTTTTGGCCAGGATAGACTCGAAGGCTACGATGAGTTTGTTCCTGCAAGTCTTATCGTATATCCAAAAAACGGCACCAAATATGCCGAAATAACAATAACCGCCGATGAGTCGGAATATGTTATTCCCCTTTATTTCGGGGATAATTCCTCCATTCTGAGAAAGGGCGCTGGACAGTATCTCGGCAGTCATTTTCCTGGAGAGTCCTCAACCATTTTAGTGTCTGGCCACAACAATACATACTTTAACTGTCTGCAGTATGTTAAGGTCGGCGATATTATCACACTTAACACCAACTATGGTACTTATAAATATGAAGTAACCGAAACTGCGGTAAAAAGCAATACCGATAAAGCGGCCTATGACCTCAATGCCGAATATGAGAACCTTGTAATGTATACCTGCTATCCCTTCGACCGTTTAGGCCTTACTCCTAACAGATATTTTGTATACACAAAGCTTCTGTCGGGTCCCAAGGTTCTTGTTAATGAATAGGAGGTAAAGTTATGAGCTTTGACAAAACAGTTTTGACTCAAAAGATACTTTGTACTGTGGTTTCATTCATCCTGTGCATATGTCTTTTTGCTCTCGCTATGGCTTTGGCGCTCGGTATCGCATCTTCGGGCGCATATCTGCAAAAATCTGTAAGCAAAAGCAGTTATGCAGAATTATCTTTTACCTCTCTGTTAACCGAGCTTTCCGACCTTACCATACCAAGCGGATTGCCAATAGACTTTTTTGACGACAAGTTGGATAAAAGTCTTTATTCCGAGCGTGTCTATGACACCTTTAAGGCAAATATGACAAAAAGTGAGCTTTCCTACACAAAGGAAGACGTCACAGAGGAGTTTTTTGCCTGGTCGATGGAGTATGCCAGGGCACATTCTGACTCTATAAGCAGTGAATCGGAGGAAGCTCTCAGACAGTTCTCCTCCGAGTGTGCAACCCGATATATGAGATATTCAAACCCTTCCTCCGTAAAGTATGTTACTTCCTATCTTACCAATATGCCAAGACCTTTGCGCATTACCGTAATTGTTTCACTGGTTATAGGAATACTGTGTTCTGCTTTGCTTATTGTTTTAAATAAAAACAGAGGTTTTGTAAAATATTTTTGCTTTTCCTTAACAGGCGCAGCGCTCCTATCGGGAATTATTCCGTTGTTACTTCTTATAACCAAAGAGGTTCGAAAGATAAGCCTTTCCTCCCCCGCTCTTTATTCTCTGACCGTTACATATATTGAAGGAATACTTTGGATTTGTGTAATTTTTTCGGTTATTCTTTTGGTAGTGACGGCGACTACTCTTGCTGTGTCAGCTATGCTTTTTAAAAGAAAGCATAAAGAGAAAACTTAAAAAGGATAAAAAATCCTGACAGAATAATCTGTCAGGATTTTCGATGCACAAATTTTACTATTCAGCCTGTTCTGTTTCGCCTCGTCCAAGCTCAACATTCATCTTTTCAAGCTTCTTCTTATCAAGATTGTAGATAAGTCCCAGGCCTACAAACTGAAGAATTGCAGAGAAGAGGAATGTAGAAGCCACGATATAGCGCATATTTACAGCTACTTCCCAGAGCTGATTTCCCTCGTTTTCGCCCACATAGCCGAAAGCAACCATAATAATCAGAACAAGCGAAGGTCCGATGCCTTGAGCTAGTTTTCTAAAGAAGGAATGGAGTGAATAAACAGTTCCTTCCTCACGTTTACCGGTCTTCCACTCATTGTAGTCGATAGCATCACCCATCATAGCCCAGGAAACTGTTGAATATATGCCGAGTCCAAGCGAGAAGAAAAGCTGACAAACAACATATATAATAAGATCAAGTCCGGTGTTTTCCGGTATAATCACGAAAAGTCCGAGTCCGGCTATTATAGAAACGATAGAGCCAAAGGTCGCTAACTCCTTTTTGCCGAACTTTGCAACAGCGTTTCGTGCAAGAGGAGTGAAAACGACTATCGGAATCATAGCAAACAGCTGTACTATACCTGAAATTTTAACATTATTATAATAAGACTGGAATATAACGGTCACTGCGGTGGTAGCGCCCTGCATTCCGATAAACATGCCCATAGCAGCAACCGTAGCGCCAACTGCCGGACGATTCTTAATGAAGTTTCCGAAAGCTTGAAAAACATTAAACTTAGGTGCTTCTTCATTGAGTGTAACCGACTGATCAACACGAATTTCGGTATTCCTAATCATAAACTGGAAGCAGATAAAGCCCAGAGCGCCCATTATCAAAGCTGCGATGAAAACTCTTTCTCCAATCAGATTATCATTTTCATCGTACATGATGAAAGGAAGAATTACCATCGGAAGCATATTTCCGAAGATCGAGCCGATTGAACGCCAAGCCGACAGAGAAGCTCTGTCTTTAACATCGTTAGAAATAAGCGAAAGTAATGAGCCATAAGGCACGTTTGCTACAGTGTAGAAAGCATCCCATACCACATATCCGGCAATGAATATAATTGCCTTTGCCCAGTCAGGAGCATTCGGGAACGGAAGGAAACAACAGGCTCCGCCCACTATCAGTCCGATAGAACCTGCCCAGATGTATGTTAGAAACTTGTTTCTCTTGTAGGTGTGTCTGTCGGAGTCTATGATAGATCCGATAAGAGGATCGTTGATGGCATCCCACACCTGAACCACTATAAGAAGAAGTGCGTACCAAAGGTCCATACCCATAAACTGTGTCCAGAATATAGACATAGTACCCTTAAGTGCAAAGCTCATATTACAGCCAAGGTCGCCAGCTGCATATGCAATGCTGTCGCGGATGCCAAACTTGCGGTAGCCGTTTGCATCCAATTTAGGTTGCTTTTTCATAAGGTTACCCCTTTACTTTTATTTTGCTTTGTGTTTTTTCGATTTTGCTACACAAAACTACACACTAAATATAGCATATATATGTCAATATTGTCAATATGTATTGTCTGGTAATGAACTTTATTGTGTATAACCAACAATTTAAAACCGTTCGTTTAGATAACATTACAATCTTATTGCGAAAAACAAAGAGCGTGAAGAACTTCTTCACGCTCTTTCAAACTATATTGCAAATTAAATGTCGTAGTCAGGCTTAACGGGTTTGCCGGTCTTAAAGGACTCAATAATAGCAAGTCCTACAGCAACTGTCTTAGCACCCGAAACACCGTCGGTAACAACATTTCTGCCTTCTACGATTGCAGCACAGAAATCTCTAACTTCTCCTGCGAAGTTATGGTTGTTAAGACCAACAGGAATGTCGATAGAAACTGTTCTTTGATCAGACTTGTCAAATACATGGCTATCACTGAAGCCGGGCATAAAGAGCTGGATTGTTGTAGAAGTATTATCGAAGATAATTGTTCCCTTGGTTCCGTAAAGAACAGAACGCATAGTGTACTTTCTCTTACATCCGTGAGAGTTCATAACCTTACCGATAGCGCCGTCTGCGAATTTCATGATAGACATAGAGCAGTCATGAATCGGCCATTCGGTAAGACACTTGTTATTAGCATAAGAGAATACCTCGATAGGATCTCCTGCGATCATACGAATAAGGTCGATAGCATGGCATCCGCCGCCGAGAATGGGCTCGCGCTCGGGAGCCTGTCTCCACGGAATCTTGTGGTCGCCGTATGTAGTTCCGGGAATCTTAGAATAGTCGTGAGCGTACTCAGATTCGATAAGGAAGAGTTCACCAATTGCGCCGGATTCATAAATTTCCTTAGCCTTAAGAAAAGCAGGAGTGTAACGGCCAATCTGACCAACCATAAGGATCTTTCCTGTTTCTCTTGAAACTCTAACCATTTCCTTACACTCATCAAGATTAAGAGCCATCGGCTTTTCGCAGAGTACATGCTTTCCGGCACGAAGAGCGTCACAAGCTATCTTGCAGTGCTCCTGGTCGGGAAGAGGAAGTGTAACTGCTTCAATGTCATCGCGCGCAAGAAGCTCATGATAATCAGTGTACACATGAGGAATCTTATAGCTGTTTGCACGAATATTTGCCTTATTGATATCTAAGTCACAGATTGCAACAAGCTCGCAAACATCCTTTCCAGCTCCCCAGATTCCGCCGCAGTGTGCGCTTGAGAAGTTACCTGCGCCGATCATACCTAAACGTACTGGTCTGTTTTCCATAATTATTGCCTCCAAAAATGCATTTTTGTACAGTAGCCATGCTACACTTGTGTTATACAGCAAAATATACCAAAAGTCAATAGCACAAAATGAGAAAAAACGTTAACAATATCGTACTTTTTTCCCTCTGAAATTAAATAAAAACCATCCCTATTAGGATGGAAACAATATATTATGGCAGGGGCCCAAGGAGTCGACCGTCTGCTTCGCATACTGTTTCGCTTGTCGACCATTGCCTTACGGCAACGGTGCCCGACTTCACGCTCTGACTAAAAAACAGTACACTGTACTGTTTTTCTAAACGTCAGACCCTCTCGGGTTCGACTCTTAGGTTTACAATAAAATAAAAAAACCATCCCTATT
>JAZSQK010000055.1:0-28297 GCA_045537915.1 Acutalibacteraceae bacterium | reverse complement strand
CGCAAAGACAAAGACAAAGGGTCAACGAAAGTGCAAGTACAACCATTTTTTTTAATTTTTTCATTTCTTAAACCCCCTTTTATACATATTCTATCATATAAATAAATCCGCCGCAATATTTTGCGACGGATTTTATAAATGAATAATTAATGTGTGCCTTCGCCACAAAATTTACTATCCGTTCCCGAAGGGAACACCGAAATCATTTATCACGTTCTTTTGCTTTTTTAATTTTATATAATGAAACAGGTAAAAGAATAATACGCCAGATAATAATGAATGGCATTATTAAAAATCTGAATTTATATTTATAGTAATATTTTTTTGGAGTGATTACGACCCTTTTCATTTCGCAGCACCCTTCACAAAGGCATAATTCTTTTGAAATTATATATTTGTTTTCAGGGTCGTTCTTATTAAACACTTTATTGAAACAGTCAAAACAAAATTCTGCCATTTTTATCTCTCCTAAATGTTCTGTATTGCGAACCATTATAACACAAAAAAGGGGTATTATCAAGAAAAATGTTCACAATATGGAACAAGAGGTGTTTTGATGATTAAAATACGTCCCGATAAGGATATTGGCGCTAATATTCAAAAAGCAAGAAAAAACAAAGGATTAACACAGGACCAGACCATCGCAAAATTGCAACTTATGGGAATAGAAATGTCTCGCAGCACCTATGCAAAAATAGAAACCAACCGTATAAATATAAGGGTTAGTGAGCTTGTTGCGTTAACCCATATTTTCAGCGTAGATTTCAATTTTTTATTTGATAAGCTTTAAATTTCCATATCGTAATTATTTCGTGGCGAAGCCACACATTAATTTTGCGTTTTGCATTAGAAAAAAGCTGAAGTGACTCCTCACTTCAGCTTTTCTTTTACCACGGTTCTGTCACAAATCTGATAACCGAACAATTGTTAAAATCAACAGAAAGTGTAGAGACGTGGCTGATATTGTAAACCATTTCTATATATCTGTTCAAAAAGGCATCGTGTGTAGCTTCGTCAACTAAGCTTTTCACAAGAACAAAATTGGTGTAGCGGCGTTTTGCCGTCTGACTGTCGGTAAAGTTTGCTATCTTTTTAATTTGGGACCAGTCGGTTATATTTTCTACCGTAAGCCCGACATAATCAAAATCAAGAGAGGTATCGGTGCATTTGGGCCTTGATTCCTCGCTGTCAAAATATTTTATATCAACAAGCTCATCAGAAAAGGCGAAATAAACCAGCCTTTCCTCAAGAAACTCTTCCATGGTATCCTCAAAGGTTGGGTCAAAATTATAATAATTTCCGTCTACCTTTGCAACCACCCAGGTGTGCCCCTCCTCTTCACTAAGCTCCTCCTCGCTCAGCAGAGATTCATCTTCAATATCATCTCCCATTGCCTCACAGCACTCGACTCCGATGAGGTTTAAAAGCAGACTGTACATGTTGCTGTAGCCGTCGCAATTGGTCTTTCCCTTGCAGACCGCATCGTAAAGAAAATCATTCCCGTAGAACTTTTCGTAGGAGGTATACTCAATATTATCGCAGACATAGTGGTAAAGATACTGCATTTTGGAAAGCACGGTGTCGGTCTCGGCGGGGATTTTACTGACAACCTCTCTCAAGACCTCCAGCGCCTCCATTTTAAGCTCCCATCGGTCGCTTTCAAACTGCTCTACCGTAAAGGCTATCTTTTTGTTATCCTCCCAGCGAGTAGTTGTTTCTCCATCGACATTTACATTCTGCTCAAGGAAGGGTGAATCAAGGCTTACCGCCTCACGTATAAACCCGAAATCCTTGCTGTTATCCTCAACATAAAGCATAAATCTCGTATAACAGTTTTCCATTGCAAAGAGGTATCCGTTGTAAACCAAAAGGTCCTCGCCCGAAAGCAAGTTTTTAAACATCTCCCCGTTACAGTCGGGATAGGCGGTGGTATATGCTGATAGCTCCTCTGTCGGAATATAAATCTCCTCGTCATCTGTTGAGAATACAACATATCCTTCGGGGTTTTTATAATATTCAACAAATTCCTCAGAGTAGCCCAGAATATTAACAAAAAGGAACTTCTCGCAACCGCAAAGACAAAGACAAAGGGTCAACGAAAGTGCAAGTACAACCATTTTTTTTAATTTTTTCATTTCTTAAACCCCCTTTTATACATATTCTATCATATAAATAAATCCGCCGCAATATTTTGCGACGGTTTTTTATGAATGAATAATTTCGGTGTTCCCTTCGGGAACAGAAATTAAATTTTGTGGCGAAGCCACATTAATTATTCGTTATTCATTAAAAAAGCTGAAGTGACTCCTCACTTCAGCTTTTTGTATTTTTCTCTCGTTGCGAGGCCGCCTCTTATATGACGGTCCTGTTTGTTTTTCTCAAGAACCTTTTTAACCTCTTTATAAAGAATCGGGTCCTCTTTTTTAAGTCTTTCGGTAACGTCTTTATGTACGGTAGATTTTGAAATTTTAAAAACCTTTGCTGCGGCTCTTACCGTCGCTCCCGAAGTAGCAATATATTCTCCGAGGACCATTGCACGTCCGTCTGCTTCTCTCATACCATCAACTCCTGTAAGGACTGTTTAATTGTATGAAAAAAGACCGGGAAATATGAATTTAAGATTTAGTTATCGGTGTTTGCTAAAAAATTTCGCCAACCTTTAATTTTAAATAGACAGATAAGGGTTGCAAAAAGGGCAATTGCACACCAGCTGATTATAACCGCATTCCAGCTAAATCGGTCGGCAACAGCCGCAAAGCCGTAGGTTGACAGCGCCGCACCGACATATGTAAAGGCGTTGAGAATTCCCGAAAAGGTTGAAACCATCCCGTATTTCATAAATGCCTTTGGGATAAAGGATATCAGCATAAGGTTTATTCCGTGCATACAGGCCGAAATTATGGACGCCGCAAGGATTGTTACTATTGCGGGAACACCCCCGAAAACAAGGGGTATGGTTGCTACAAATGAAATTAAAAACATTATAAATGAGGTCTTAAGCTCATTTTTAATTTTACGGTATACAAAGCTTGCCGCAACAATGCTTAGCATACTGAGTATGGGAAGTACCGCCGTGCTGAGAACAGAGGAGGATTCGCCCAGACCAAACTGCTCCTTTACAATTGATGGCAGCCAGGTCTGAATTCCGTCACGCAGAATTCCCTGCAATATTATGACAATAAAGACAGGAACCAGTCCTGCAAGGGCGATAAGGCCTAGTGCCGAAATCTTTTTCTCGCCATTTATTTTTTCTTTTGCCACAGCCTTGCCCATTGTCAGCTTATTGGTAGCCAAAAACCAAACCGTAAGCATTATCACGCCGAGTAAGGACATGCATCTGAAGACAATTCTCTAAACCGAAAGCTTCAGTATAATCGGAACCGAAAGGTAAACGAAAACCGTTCCTGCCGATGCCGCATAGTCAAGCCGCATGGCATAGCTGAAAAAATAGACCAAAAAGGAAAGAGCAACGGTTGCTTTAAAGGAAAGTTTTTTATTTTCCAAAGTAACCCCTCCTTTTTTAAAAATTACAGTGTTAATTTAACACAAATAGTTCTGTTTGTAAATAAAAAAAGGAAGAAAGAAGAAACTTTTTTAAATTGTATAAAATATAATATATATTTATATATATTTATTAATATTTACATTGAAAAATGTTAATAAGTGTGATATAATGATTGTAGTTATGCGAAACGCATTTTATGCGTTTCGACAAGCCTCTTTTCAAGAGGCTTTAGCAAAATTAAATAATACTATTTAATTTTGCGATACAATTATTGTAATTGAAAGGGACAAAGTTTAAAAAATTTGTTGCAAAATCAGAGATTTTGCTGCGAAACAGAATTGTTTCGCCTAACCTATTCAATTATAATGATTTAAAATTAGAAAATTGGATAAATATGCCCTAAAATATTTAAAAAAAGGATGTGCAAAAATGGAAATACATTCCCTGAACGATATATGGAATGAAATTTCGAAGCTTCTGGTTGAAAGGCTTAATACCGTTTCCTATAATGTTTGGTTCAAGGATCTTCATCTTATCGAAATCAGAGAAGGTCAGATGGTTTTCGGAATAAACTCAGGCTATAAAAAGAGTATTCTTGAAAGCAACTATATGCCGGTCTTAATGCCTGTCATCCGTGAGATTATGGGAATTGATATGGAGATAGTCATTGTGGCAGAGGATGAGCAGGGACAGATAATGCAGAATGAAAAAAGTTCTCCCGATGCCTCCTTTGAGGACAGCCTCACCTTTGATAACTTTATCGTGGGCGGCTGTAACCGTTTTGCCCATGCTGCTGCCATGGCGGTTGCCGATAACCGACATATAATCTACAACCCCCTTGTTATCTACGGTCCCTCGGGTGTCGGAAAAACACATCTTCTTCTCGCTATCAGAAACGAGATAAAGAAAAAATACCCCGAAAAGAGAATTGCCTATACCCGTTGCGAAGAGTTTACAAACAATCTTATCAGCGCAATCCATTACGGCAAGGTTGAGGAGTTTAGAAACCAGTACAGAAATCTTGATGTTCTGCTCATAGACGACATTCAGTTTATTGCAGGTAAGGAGCAGACACAGGAGGAATTCTTTAACACCTTTAACTCCCTCTACCAGAACAATAAGCAGATAGTCGTAACTATGGACCGTCCTCCCAAAGAGGTAAAAACCCTTGACGACCGAATCAGAAACCGTCTTGAGATGGGACTCTTCTCGGATATTAATCCGCCGGATTATGAAACCCGTGTCGGAATCATAAAGAAAAAGGCAGAATCCCTCGGTATTTCTATTGATGATTCTTTAGTTTATTACATTGCCGATCACATTAAAGTTAATACCCGTCAGCTTGAAGGTGTTGTAAAGAAAATTCAGGCTTATATTCAGATGGACCAGAAGCCGACTCTTATGACGGTTCAAAACATTGTAAAAGAGGTTGTTTCGGATACAATGCCCGAGCCTATAAAGATGGATAAGATAATTTCCGAGGTTGCCCGTACATATGACGTTTCCGAGACCGATATTATCTCCCGTCATAAGACAAGCGAACTCGCAAAGGCAAGACAGATTGCAATGTATATCGCTCGTGAAACCACCGAGCTTTCCTATAAGATGATAGGCGAGGCATTTGGCAGAGACCACACAACCGTTTTATTTTCGGTTAAAAAGATTGAAGATCTGCTCCGAATTTCCCCTTACGATAAGGAAATAATTGAGGATATTATTAAAAATCTTAAAAACGAAAATTAGAATTATTAACTGTTTTTAACCTTAATTAACATAAGGGTTATTAAACTTATCAACACAAGGCTTTTTTTATTCGAGTTATCAAGTTTTTATAAAATTTACTGTTAACAGATAAAAAAGGCTTGTCCAAAGGAAAAAAGCCTATTTTTAACAGTTTTAACCACATCTATGACTACTGTTATTTTTTAAATGATTTAGTTAATAAAAAGGAGAAATTTTTATGCGCTTTACAACCGAAAGAGGAGCACTTTTAGATGCCGTACAAAACCTTTCACGCATAGTTTCAAAAACCAGTCTTCCTGTTTTGGAGGGAATTCTTATTTCGGCAGAAAAGGGAAAGCTTACCCTTGTCAGCTATAACCTTGAAATGAGTATGAAAAAAGAGATTTATGCCTCCTGTGAGGAGGAGGGCGATGTTGTTATCAATGCAAGACTTCTCTGTGAAATAATAAGAAAGTCAAACTCTCCCGAGATTACCATTGAAACCGACGACCGTCTTATGTGCCACATAAAAAGCGGAAATGCTGTTTTTGATATTATGGGTATGAAGGCTGAAGATTTTCCCGAAACACCCTCTGTTGCCGAAACAGAATCTATAATCTTAAAGGGTGGTCTTTTAAAGGATATGGTAAGAGGAACCCTCTTTGCCGTTTCCACCACCGAGGGCTCCCGTCCCATTCTTACAGGACTTAATATAAAGATAAACGGCGGTGTCGGCTGTTTTGTAGGTATTGACGGCAGAAGAATTGCTATAAGAAAAGAAAAAATTGCAACCTCCGGAGATTTTAACTTTGTAATTTCAGGTAAGGCAATCGGCGAAGCGGTTAAAATTATAAACAATGATGAAGAAGATGTTGAAATCTTTGTTTCTAAAAAGCTTATTTCCTTTAAAATTGAGGGATATACCCTTGTTTCCCGTCTGCTTGAGGGAGAATTTTTAAATTATGAAAAAGCCCTTCCAAAAGAATATATGCAGAAGATTACCGTTAAGGTAAGGGATATCATTGATATAATCGAGCGTATTGCGCTGGTTGTTAACGATAAGTTTACAACTCCTATCCGCTGTAAGCTTGAAGAAGAGGTTGCTACATTTATGTGTACCTCCTCGGTCGGAAGAGCGGTTGATACATATGAAATTGCACTTGATGGAGAACCCTTTGAAATCGGTATTAACTCACAATATCTTTTAGAGGCGCTGAGAGCCTGTGAAACCGACGAGGTAACAATTAAGTTTAAGGGAAGCAAGGAAGGCTTTGTCATAGAACCTTTAAACAGTGACAGCTTTATCTATATGATAATGCCTATGATGCTCAAATAAAAATTTGAGGAAAAAAATATGGAATATAAAAAAATTTCTATCAAGGAAGATTTTATCCGATTGGATTCGGCTTTAAAGCTGGCAGGGCTTGTTTCAACCGGCGGTCACGCAAAAATAGTAATACAGGGCGGAGAGGTCAGGGTTAATGACACGGTCTGTATTATGAGAGGAAAAAAGCTTCATAGCGGAGATGTTGTAGTCTTTGATAAGGAAGGCTTTATTATCGAATAATGGAAGTAAAAAGGTTAACCTTTAAAAATTTCAGAAATTTAGCCGAGGGCGAGATTGTACCGTGCGGTAATGTAAATATTATATGCGGCGCAAATGCCCAGGGTAAAACAAATATAACCGAAGCAATCTGGCTTTTTACGGGAGCTAAAAGCTTCAGAGGCGCAAAGGATTTTGAAACGGTAAGCTTTGGCTTTGAGGAAGCCTTACTCACGATGGAATTTGTAAGCCGTGGGGTTGAACAAAAAGCAGAAATAAGGATAAAGCAGAGAAGAGCAGCTACCCTTGATGATAAAAAGCTCCGTTCCCCCTCACTTCTTGCGGGTAATTTCTGCGCTATAGTTTTCTCCCCCTGTGACCTCGATATAGTAAAGGGAGGCCCCGCCCTTCGCAGAAGATTTATGGATATTGCCCTCGGACAGCTTTATCCACAGTATATTGAGCTTTTAAAAAGCTATACAAGGGCGGTTTCCCAGAGAAACATGCTACTGAAGGAAAGCGGTCTTTCCTCACCCGAAATGCTTTCGGCATTTGAAAATGAGATAGCTCAAAACGGGGAAAAGCTTATTGAATTCAGAGAAAATTACTGTAGGGATATAACACCACATCTGACCGACATTTATTCGGGGCTCTCGGTAAATAAAGAGGAACTTTCGGCTGAATATATCTCTTCTTGTCGAGCCCCTGACCTTGCAGAAGAGCTTTTAAGGTCAAGGGCAAGGGATATTTATTCGGGGGTTACATCGGTGGGTCCCCACAGAGATGATATTGATTTTAAAATCAACGGCATTTCTGCCAGAACCTTTGGAAGCCAAGGACAGCAGAGAAGTGTTGCAATAGCCTTAAAACTTGCCGAGGCAAGAAATTTGAAGGATATTACGGGCGAAGAGCCGGTTGCCATACTGGACGATGTTTTTTCAGAGCTTGACCCCGACCGTCAGAGCTATATTTTAAACAATATTAAGGACCGACAGGTTTTTATTACCTGTTGCGACCCCTCAAATATCAAAAATCTCGAATCGGGTAAGGTGTTTACCTTATCAGCTGGAAGAATTAAAAATGAAGAATGAAGAATGAATAATTTTGGTGTTCCCTACGGGAACGAAATGAAATTACGAAACGAAAACAGATAGATTTATCTCGTATCGTAATTATATCGTGGCGAAGCCACACAATAATTATTCATTATTCACTATTAACTATTCATTAAATAAAATTACGGAGTAAATTATGTATCTTCATTTAGGAGAACAAAAAGCGGTTAAAAAAAGAAACATAATAGGTATTTTTGATATGGATACCGCAACCGTTATGAAAGCCTCCAGAAATTTTCTGAATATGGCCGAGAAAAACGGTATTGCCCAAACCCTTTCATACGAGCTTCCAAAATCCTTTATTGTTTATCAGGAAAAAGGAAGCAAAAAAAGAAAGGTATATATTTCGCAAATTGCCCCGCCGACACTTCAAAAGCGAAGCGAGGATAAGTTCTAAAAAATTTTCACTCAAAATATTTCAAGGAGAAAAAAATGAGCAACGAAATGGAAAAAAATTTACAGGTTACCGAGAGTTATGACGAAAACTCCATTCAGGTCCTTGAGGGACTTGAGGCGGTAAGAAAAAGACCCGGTATGTATATCGGCTCGACCGGAGAGAGAGGTTTGCACCATCTGGTTTACGAGATTGTGGACAACTCTATCGACGAGGCTCTTGCGGGTTACTGTGACAAAATAGTTGTTGAAATACTTGACGACGGAATTATCCGTGTTACCGATAACGGTCGAGGAATTCCGGTAGGAATAAACCCTCAAAAGGGTATCCCCACCGTTACGGTAGTCTTTACAATACTTCATGCAGGCGGAAAGTTCGGCGGTTCCGGATACAAGGTTTCGGGAGGACTTCACGGCGTTGGCGCCTCGGTTGTTAACGCTCTGTCAAGTTGGCTTGAGGTTGAGGTAAAGGACGGCACTAATATCTACAGGCAGAGATATGAAAAGGGAAATATTGTTTCCGAGCTTGAGGTTATCGGCACCACAACCGAGACAGGCACCACCGTTACCTTTAAGCCCGACCCCTCTATTTTTACCGACACCACCACATATGATTACGATATTCTTTTAAATAGACTCAGAGAACAAGCCTTCCTTAATGCAGGTATCAGAATTATCCTTGAGGATAAGCGTACCGATGTTTTCGAGCCAAAAACTGACGACCTTTGCTACGAGGGCGGTATCAAGGAATATGTAGATTATCTTCGTCAGGGCATAAAGAAGGATCCTATTTCGGATATTATTTATCTTTCGGGCACTAAGGGCGACTCTACCGCAGAGATTGCGCTTATGTGGTCAACTGCTTATGACAATAAGATAATGTCCTTCGCAAACACACTTCACACCATCGACGGCGGTACTCACGAACAGGCCTTCCGTCAGACCGTTGCCCGTGTAGTAAATAAATACGCTCACGATTTTAAAAAGCTCAAGGTTGATTCCGACAACCTTAAGGGCGAGGATATTATGGAGGGACTTATTGCGGTCGTATCGGTTAAACTTGCCGACGCACAGTTTGAGTCACAGACCAAGGCAAAGCTCGGTAATACATCTATCGGACAGATGGTTCGTGACCTTATAAACGACCAGCTTTACAGATATTTAGAGGAGCATCCCAGTGACGCTAAAATAGTTATCGATAAGGCAATTGCGGCATCAAATGCAAGGGAGGCCGCCCAGAAGGCAAGAGATGCCTCCCGTAATAAGTCGGGCATCGGCGGAAAGACCAGAATGCCCGAAAAGCTTAAGGACTGCATTTCAGATGACCCGACCAAGACCGAAATTTATATCGTCGAGGGAGATAGTGCCGGTGGTTCTGCCGTTGAGGGCAGAAACTCGACCTATCAGGCAATTCTCCCACTTTGGGGTAAGATGCTCAATGTTGAGAAAGCACGAGACGATAAGGTTTACTCAAACGATAAGCTTTCTCCCGTTATCGTGGCGCTCGGTACCGGAATCGGTGAGAATTTTGATATAAATAAGCTTCGTTATGACAAGATAGTTATTATGGCCGATGCCGACGTTGACGGTAGCCATATCAGAACACTTCTTCTCACCTTCTTCTTCCGCTATATGCCAGAGCTTATTGAAACGGGACATATATATTTAGCACAGCCTCCCCTATTCCGTGTTTCAAAGGGTAAACAGCACTTTGATGCCTTTAACGAAGAGGAAAAGACAGAGTATATCGAGCGTCTAGGCGGCACTGCAGACGTTCAGCGTTATAAGGGTCTTGGTGAAATGGACCCCGATCAGCTTTGGGAAACAACCCTTAACCCCGAAACCCGTACATTCCTCCGTGTTACAATGAGCGATGCTATGCTCGCAGATGAAACCTTTACAATGCTCATGGGCGAAGAGGTTGAGCCGAGAAAGCAGTTTATTGAAGAAAATGCGGTCTTTGCGACCGACCTTGATATTTAAGGAAAGGAGAGCGACTTATAATGGCTAAACAGGAAAAGGTTTATTGGCCCGAAAGTGAAGAAACCAATATTGTCCCCGTCGAAATTGTCGACGAGGTCAAGGGCAGTATGCTCCAGTACGGAATGAGCGTACTTGTCGGACGTGCTCTCCCCGATGTGCGAGACGGACTGAAGCCGGTTCACAGAAGAATCCTTTATACAATGTATGAAAACGGACTGACACCCGAAAAGGCTTACCGCAAGTGCGCCGATACGGTCGGTGCGGTGCTCGGCCGTTACCATCCGCACGGAGACTCCTCTGTTTATGAGGCTATGGTCAGAATGGCGCAGGACTTCTCTCTGCGTTATCCACTTATAGACGGACACGGAAACTTCGGTAATATCGACGGCTACCCCGCCGCCGCCTACCGTTATACCGAGTCCAAGATGAACAGGCTCTCTCTCCATATGCTTGACGATATCGACAAGGATACGGTTGATTTTACGCCAAACTATGATGACCGTCTTAAAGAACCCACCGTTCTCCCCGTTCGTTTTCCCCAACTGCTTGTAAACGGTTCTTCGGGAATTGCCTTTGGTATGGCAACCGAAATTCCGCCCCACAACCTTGGCGAAACGATAGACGGCATGTGCTATCTTATCGACAACCCCGAGGCAGAGCTTTCGGAGCTTTGCGAGTATATAAAGGGACCCGACTTCCCAACAGGCGGAATTATTATGGGAAGAGCGGGTATCCGTGCCGCATACGCTACAGGTAAGGGTAGGATAATTGTAAGAGGCAAGGCGGAAATTGAAGAGCTTTCAAACGGAAAGTTCAGAATTGTTATTACCGAGATTCCCTACAAGGTCAGAAAGGAAGCCCTTGTTAAGAAGATTTACGACCTCGCCGCTGAAAAGAGGGTTGAGGGCATCGATGATGTTGTCGACTACTCCTCAAAGCGTGACGGCGGCATCAGAATAGTGGTTGACATAAAGCGTGACGCTAATCCGCAGGTAGTCCTCAACAAGCTCTATTCCTATACCGAGCTTCAGACCACCTTCGGCGCAAACCTTATCGCAATCGTTAATGGTAAACCGCAGCTTTTAACCCTTAAGGATATGCTTCAGAACTGCATCGATTTCCAGTGTGAGATAATCGAGCGCAGAACCGCCTTTGATATGAAAAAGGCTCAGGAGAGAACCCACATTTTAGAGGCCCTTAATACCGCAATCGACTTTATTGATGAGGTTATTTCGATAATCCGCACCTCAAAGACTATCCCTGAGTCCAAGGAGAGACTCGCCGAGCGTTTTGGCTTTGACGATGTCCAGACCACAGCTATTGTTCAGATGCAGCTCGGTAAGCTTGCAGGTATGGAAAAGCAGAAGATTGAGGACGAGCTCAAGGAGAAATATGCCTTTATTAAGGAATGTCAGGAGATTTTAGGCTCTCATTCGAGGGTTCTTGATATTGTTAAGACCGAGGCTCTTAATCTCAGAGATAAATATTCCGACGACAGAAGAACCGAGATTTCTGCCGTTTCGGGCGAGGTTGATATTGAGGACCTTATCCCCGAGGAAGAGTGCGTAATTACAAAGACCACAGGCGGATATATAAAGAGGCTGCCCAGTGACACCTACTCTGTACAAAACCGTGGCGGTAAGGGTATAAGGGGCATGACCACCAGAGAGGACGACTTTGTTGAGTCTATGTTCGTTTGCTCCTCCCATGACTATATTATGATGTTTACCAACCTCGGCCGAGTATATCGCTTAAAGGCATACGAGATTCCCGAGGGAACCCGAACCTCAAAGGGCATGAACGTGGTTAACATAATACCGCTTATGCCGGACGAGAAGGTTACAAAGATTCTCCCCTGTCCCGAGCTTGATAACGAGCAGTTTATTGTTATGGGTACCAAGGACGGCGTAATCAAGAGAACCTCTATGGAGGCCTTTAAGAACACGAGAAAAACAGGTATCATAGCACTTGAGCTCGACGAGGGCGACGAGCTTCGCTTTGTAGCGCTCACCGAGGGCAAATCGAGTCTGCTTGTTGCCACCAAGAAGGGCTACGCTATCCGCTTTGATGAAAATGACGTTCGTCCTATGGGCAGAACGGCAAGAGGTGTTCGTGCTATCAGACTTCGTGAGGGCGATGAGGTTGTTTCAATGGCGGCCTGCAGCGATGACACTGTTCTCCTGACCGTTACCGAAACGGGTTATGGACGAAGAACCTCTATAGCCGACCACAGACTGCAGTCGAGAGGCGGTAAGGGTATTACAAACTACCGCTGTGAAAAATACGGTGATGTTTGCTCGGTTGTAGCCGTCAGCGAGGACGAGGATGTTATTATGATTTCGACCGACGGTATAATAATCCGAATTGCCGCCGATACAATCAGTATGTTTAACCGTCCCTCAAAGGGAGTCCGCATTATGAAGTTCGGCCAAAACCCCGATGCGAGAGTGCTCTCGGTTGCTACCGCCGCTCATAACGAGGACGAGGTTACCGATGTGCCCGACGCTCCCGATGCCGATGCCGCAGAGGCGCCGGCAGACGAGCCGGAGGAATCGGCAGAAGAATAAAATTAGACGGAGCCGTATATGCGGCTCCGTTAGTTAAATTTTAGAAATATTAAGAAAACAGGAGAAAAACTGCGAATTTTAAAGAAAACAGCAAATAATTCGGAGGAATATTCTTGAAAAACACTGCTATCTTTTATGAAAACGAATCCCAGAGTGAAATTCTTTTGAAAATCGAAGAAAAAAAGCAAATTAAAAAAACCGCAGGATTTATAGGCCTTGCGATGCTTATTACGGTTGCGGTTACTTTTCTCTGGGCTACCATATATATAAATATTGCGACCGCCCTCGGAGTTGACAGTCTTACGGCTGTCGGTCTGCTTGAGGACCCCGCTGTGCTTCAGCTTGTAAATCAGCTTCTGTCTGCGGTTATGTTCACGTTGCCCTTTTTTGTTGTGCTTTCGGGCTGCAACAAAAGGCTTTTAGAGGTTGCCTCCTTCAAAAAGCCGGATAAGGAGTTTTTAGCCCCCATAATCCTGATCAGCCTTGGACTTTGCGCCTTTGCCAATATGGCGGGAACCTTTATACTTAATCTCTTGGCTCAGTTTGGAATTTACGTTTCAAATCCGATGATTGAGGAGCCCGACGGCATTTTCGGAAAGTTTTTGGTCTTTGCGGGAGCCTGTATAATAGCTCCGCTAGCTGAAGAGTTTGCAATGCGTGGCGTTGTTATGGGGACACTCAGAAAATTTGGCGACGGCTTTGCAATCTGCATTTCGGCTCTGCTATTTGGTCTTATGCACGGAAATCTGGCGCAGATGCCCTTTGCCTTTATAGTCGGCCTTGCGCTCGGCTTTGCGGTTATTAAGACAGGTTCACTCTGGACGGGCGTTTTAATTCACTTTATAAATAATTTTCTTGCGACAGTTATTACCTGGCTTATCCCCGAGGATAGCTCGATTGCATTCCAGAATGCCGTTTACTGCCTCTATTTTGCTATCTGCTTTTTATGCGCCTTTGTGGGAGTGCTTATGCTTAAAGGTAAAAGCAAAAAGGCTGCCGAGCTTGGTGCCCCCGAAACAATTCTTAATCAAAAGCAGTTTGCGGTGGCTTTTCTAACCCACCCGTGTATAATAATATACATTATTCTTATAGCCGTCGAAACGATACTTGTAATGTAGGTTGGCTCGGCTCTTCGTTTTTACTTAATGTTTCACGTGAAACAAATCTAAAGGGAGGCTTTTTGTGGATAAAAGATTTATGACAGAGGCAATTGCTCTGGCTAAAAAGGCCGCCCTTATCGGTGAGGTGCCTGTCGGCGCAGTCGTTGTAAAGGACGGAAAAATAATCGGCAGAGGCTACAATCTGCGTGAAAACAACAATGACGCTACCGCCCACGCCGAGCTTGTTGCAATCAGAGAGGCTTGTAGGACCTTGGGCGACCGCCATCTAGACGGGTGTGAGCTCTATGTTACCCTTGAACCCTGTCCGATGTGCGCTGGAGGAATTATCAATGCCCGTATAAAAACGGTGGTTTTCGGCGCTTTCGATAAAAAGGCGGGTTCGGCATCAAAGGAATCGGTAATTGACCTTTTCTCCCTCGGCTACAATCACAAGCCAGAGGTTTACTGCGGAATATATGAAAAGGAATGTGCCGAGCTGTTAACAAGTTTTTTCAAAGGTAAGAGGTAAAATGCAATCTAAACAAAAGAAAACCCTAAAAATGAACGAACTTTATTGGCTGTTTGGAAACATTTTCTGCGCCATCGGTGTCGCCCTCTGTACGAAATCGGGATTTGGCCTTTCAATGATAGCGGCGCCGCCCTTCATACTTAATCAGTACCTGGTGCGGTTTTCCTCCTTTTTCAGTCAGGGCGCCTGTGAATATGTCTTCCAGGCGGTATTGCTTTTAATAATGTGCGTCATTATAAGGAAGTTCAACTGGAAATACATATTCTCATTTGCAACCGCCTTTGTTTTCGGAAATATGGTGGATGCGGCCCTCTGGGTGCTTGGCGGACAGGCGGTTTACCAAAGCCTTACCTTGAGAATCATAGCCTTTGTAGTCAGTGAGACTGTGATTTCTCTCTCCATAGCCTGTTATTTCAGAACATCTTTGCCCCTTTGCGTCTACGAACTGTTCGTTGTTGCGGTTGCCGACAGATTCAATACGCCGACACACAAAATAAAAATGATATTTGACATTAGTATGCTTTTACTGTCGCTCGGTTTAAGTCTTATACTTTTCAAGGACTTTGTTGGAGTCGGAATCGGAACGGTAATTGTGACGGTTGTAAACTCCCACCTTATACGGCTTTGGGGAATTTTGCTCGACAAGCTGTTCAGCAAAGAACCTCTGTTCCCCAAAATGATAAATGCGCTAAATTAAGATTTAAGCCTCGCAACAAAGGTTGCGAGGCTTTATTGTTTCACGTGAAACACAGAATATTAAACAGGCCTTGCTCATATATTTTAATCTGCGGGAGGAATCGGTTATGGGCAAAGGTAGAGTAATATTTATTAAAAATGCCGCACTCTTGACGGCAACAAGTCTTATTTTAAGATTTGTAGGTATGCTGTTTCGTGTCTGGTTGGCTTCAAGCGTGGGTGCAGAGGGCATGGGACTCTATCAGCAGATCTTCTCGGTTTATGCCTTTGTATCGGTCTTTGCAACCTCGGGAATAGGCATAGCCGTTACCCGACTTGTGTCTGAAGAAATCGCCCTCGGCTGCCGCAGGGGAGTCGAAAAGGTGCTTTTTAAGAGCATAATAGTGGTTTTGGTTATAGCGGCGGTATCGGGAAGCGCAGTATACGGCTTTGCAAAACCTATATCGGTTTACATAATATCGGATACAAGAGCAATTTCAGCCCTTAAGATAATGTCCTTTTCACTGCCATTTATGGCGGTATCTGCCGTTTTCAAGGGTTACTTTTTCGCAAGGAAAAAGGCTCTGCCAAACTCCTCCTCACAGCTTATAGAACAGGGGGTCAGAATTGCCTTTATAATGGGCATTTTAAGGAGTGATAATATCGGTGTTGCCGAATCCTGTGCCGCCGTGCTTTTCGGCGATGCAGTAGCCGAGTTCTCCTCATTTGCTTATCTTTCTTTGGTCTATGTCTTTGACCGTAAAAAGCTCTCGGGGCTTTCGGGCAGAAAGAATCCCGATTACAGATTTTTGCCGACAGTCAGCCGAATTGCTGCCCCTATCGCTCTGGGCAAATACCTCAATTCCTTTTTAAGAACGGTCGAGAATATGATTGTGCCAACCACCCTTGTAAAATCGGGACTCACAAGGGCCGACGCCCTTTCAAAATTCGGTATGATAAAGGGAATGGCGCTCCCGCTTTTATTCTTCCCGGCGGGGCTTTTATCCTCGGTCACAAGTCTGCTTATTCCTGAAATGAGCGAGGCTGCGGTACGAGGGAAAAGGCTTCGTATAAAATATGCTGCAGAGAGAAGTCTAACCGTAACCTTCTTAGCCTCTATTCCCTTTGCGGTCGGCTTTTTCTTTGCCGCCGAGCCCCTCGGCAGACTGATATATAAGGAGGACGGGGTAGGTGGCATCATTAAGGCACTGGCTCCGCTGGTTCCCTTTATGTATATAGACTCGGTATCCGACGCACTTCTTAAGGCGCTCGATAAGCAGATGGTTACCTTCCGTCATTCGATACTCGATTCTTTGGGCAGAATAGTTGCAATTCTCGCATTTTTGCCCTTTTTCAGCTTTAACGGTTTTATAGTAATAATGTATGCGAGTAACCTCTTTACATCGCTTTTAAATCTGACCTGTCTTATAAAGACGAGCGGCGCCCAAATGACACTTTTTAAAGACCTTTTTATGCCCCTTACGGCAAGTGTTCTGGCAGCCCTTCTTGCCGATACTCTGCTCGGCTTCTTTGCATCTTCCGACTTGGTTTACATAATACTTTTGTTTGGCTGTATATTCATAACCTTTGTTCCGACCGTTATTTTAATCAGAAAAAGATAATTGACAAAAAAGCATACCTATGATAATATAAAAGTGTATCATATGAAACACTTTTAAGGAGATTTAGGTATGCTTTCTCTTTGCGAGGCAGAAATTATCGGCAAAAGCTTTCTTTTTAACTCTATGAGCCCGAATGAGATAATTGAGTTTTGCAATAGCGGTGTTTGTGAGCGAAAAAGCTTCTCAAAGGGAGAAACAATTTACGGCACAGACAAGACTAAATCAAAGCTCGGAATAATACTAAAAGGTCGGGCAACCGCCATTTGCGACAGTGACAAAAACACCTCTCTTAAAACCTTTTCTCCCTCCGACATTTTCGGAGCCGCATCGGTCTTTTGCAAAGAATCGGCAGAGCCGTTTAGCCGAATAAATGCGGCAGGAAAATGCGAGGTGCTTTTCATAACCCGAGAGGGCATAGAGAGGCTTTTAAGCCAGAACTTTGACAGGGCGGTTTCATATATCTGCTTTTTAAGCGACAGGGTTGCCTTTTTGAACCGCAGAATAGCCACCTTTACGGGAGGCGAGGCGGTTGAACGACTGGCAGAGTATATCTTTAAAAATGCAGATGAGAAAGGTGTTTGTGAGAATGTCAATTTCTCCCGTCTGGCAGGAGCGCTTGACATCAGCAGAGCAAGTCTTTACAGAGCGAGAAACACCCTCTGCGAACAGGGAATAATAACCGTTTGCGAACGGAATATAAAAATAGTTAAAGGATGTATGCAAAATGAAAAAAATAATTGCTTTAATACTTGCGGCAGCCTTGATTGCAATCTTTGCAGTCGGTTGTAACAAGCCGACGGTAGAGGCCGTCGATACAAAAATAATTACCCTTAAAGGTCCGACAGGCATCGGTATGGCAAAGATGATGGAGGATGCAAAGGCCAACCAAAACAGCAAATACACCTTCAGCGTTGCGGGCGAGCCGACCGAGGTTGTATCGGCAATATCCTCTAAAAAGGCAGACATAGCCGCCCTTCCGACAAACCTTGCCGCAACCCTCTACAAGAGAACCGAAAAGGGCATAAAAATGATAGCGATAAACACCCTCGGTTCGCTTTATATCCTTGAAAACGGCAACACCATTAACTCTTTCGAGGATTTAAGAGGAAAGACCATATACGCTACAGGACAGGGAGCAAACCCTGAATATGTCCTGAATTACCTGCTCGAGAAAAACGGACTCGAGGTAGGTAAGGATGTTACGGTCGAATTTAAGAGTGAGCACACCGAACTTGCCACGCTTCTTGCCACAAACGAGGTTGCAATAGGTATGCTTCCCGAGCCGAATGTTACCTCTTCCATGGTGCAGAACAAGGAGCTTCGTATTGCCCTTAACCTCAACGATGAGTGGAACAAGGTCGCAGACGAAAACAGCAAACTGACAATGGGCTGTGTTGTCGTTCGCACCGAGTTTTTAGAGCAGTATCCCGAACAGGTTGAGCTCTTTATAAAGCAGCTCGGCGAGTCGATAAACTACGCTAAAGAAAATGCTGCCGAGGCGGGAGCCCTATGCGAAGCGCACGGCATCGTTCCCAAGGCGGCAATCGCCACAAAGGCAATCCCCAACTGCAATCTGACACTTGTCAGCGGAGCCGATATGAAACCCGCTATAGAGGATTACTTCAATCTTCTTCACACCGCAAATCCCACCTCTGTAGGAGGAGCTGTACCGGATGAAGAGTTCTACTTTATTCCTTAAAATATTAAAGGGTGTAGCGGCGGCAGTCTTTTGGATTGCCGTCTGGCAGATTGCGGCAATTCTCATTGATAAAGAGCTATTTTTGCCCGGTCCGCTTACCGTAGCAAAAAGGTTTATTGTTCTAGCGGCAGAGCCTAAGTTTTGGAGTATTACGGGAATTTCCCTTGTAAGAATACTTTTAGGCTTTGTTCTCGGAGTGTTGCTTGGCGGCTTAATTGCCCTTTTAACCAAATATGTTGCGGCGGCAAGGATGATAATTGCCCCCGCTCTTCACGCTGTCAGAGCAACCCCTGTAGTTTCCTTTATACTTCTGGCTTTTTTGTGGCTTGATTCGGATATTATACCGATTTTCATAGCATTTTTAATGGTAATGCCTATAGTCTGGGAAAACCTTACGGCAGGGCTCGACAGTCTTGACGAAAATCTGCTTGAAATGGCAAAGGTTTTTAAACTCAGGAGAATTACCACCCTTAAGAAAATTATATTCCCGTCGGTTTTGCCTCATTTTTATTCGGGATGTCTTACCTCTTTGGGCCTTGCCTGGAAATCGGGCATTGCCGCCGAGGTTATAAGCTATCCGAGCATTGCGATAGGACGGGAAATGAACAATGCAAGGGTTATCCTTGAAACCGCCGACGTGCTTGTCTGGACGGTGGTCGTGGTGGCATTGAGTTTTCTGCTTGAAACCCTGCTGAAAGCCGCAGTAAAAAGGGGGCTTCGCAAATGAGTATAGTTATTGATAGGGTTACTGTGGCCTACAAAAAGAAAAAGGTGCTGGATAACTTCTCGACAAAGTTCGACACAAGCGGGTTATATCTTATTA
Organism: Acutalibacteraceae bacterium; assembly: GCA_045537915.1. Lineage (GTDB taxonomy): Bacteria > Bacillota > Clostridia > Oscillospirales > Acutalibacteraceae > SFWF01. Next base: position 9,021 of record JAZSQK010000055.1, on the reverse strand, counting down.
CTGGGGCTTCGGGCAGCGGAAAAACAACCCTTATGCGACTAATCTTAGGACTCGTTTCCCAAAACAGCGGCAGTGTGCAGACAAACGACCATATAATTTCTGCCGTTTTTCAGGAGGACAGACTTATTCCAAGTCTTACTGCCCTTGAGAATGTAGCCCTCGTAAGCGATACCGAAAGGGCAAAGGAAAGGCTTTCACAGGTCGGCCTTGCCGACTCACAAAACCTTTTACCGAGTGAGCTTTCGGGCGGAATGAGGCGGAGGGTTGCAATAGCCAGAGCCCTTGCCTTCGGGGGAGATGTGCTCCTTTTGGACGAGGCCTTTAACGGAATTGACGAGCCTCTTGCAAAAAAAATAATTGCAGATATTGTAGCGGAATATAATGACAGGCTTATAATTGCCGTTACCCATCAGCCCGAGCTTTTTGAGGGCTTTGACTACAAGGAAATTAAGATAGAATAACAAAAAACTGCCGAGCGGTCTTAATCGCTCGGCATTAGTCTTTACTTGATATTTTTATAGATATAATATATAATGTAGAAAAAATAGTTAAGAAACCTGCAGACTCTTTTTCAAAGGGAGAATGATTTTTATGAATATTATTATTGTCGGAGGAGGAAAGGTGGGACTCGCCCTTACCGAGCTTTTGTCGGGAGAGGGACACGACGTTGCTCTTATTGACACCGCCTCCAAGGTAGTAGAGGCAATGATCAACGACTATGACGTTATCGGCTATTGCGGAAACGGCGCCTCATTCCCTGTGCAGCGTGATGCAGGGGTAGACAGGTGCGATGTTTTTATTGCGGTTACCGGCTCTGATGAGCTTAATATTATGAGCTGCCTTGTTGCCGAAAAGCTCGGCGCAAAGCATTCGGTCGCAAGGGTGCGAAACCCCGAATATTCTCTCCAGATGGACTTTATGAGGCAAAAGCTCGGCATAGACCTTGTTGTCAATCCCGACTTTGAGGCGGCAAGTGAAATTGCGAAAACGATTGAAATCCCTGCGGCAAGTAAGGTTGAAACCTTTGCAAAGGGAAGAATTGACCTTGTTGAGATTACGATTACCGAGGACAGTCCTCTTTGCAATCTTGCCCTTTTCGATATTAAAAAGGCGGTCGAAACGCCAATGCTTGTCTGCGCCGTTCAGCGTGAAGGAGAGGTAATAATTCCATCCGGTAATTTTGTGCTCAAAGCCGGAGATGTTGTGCATTTTTCTGCCGCAAAGCTAAAGCTTTCAGGAGTATTAAAGGCTCTCGGCATTCAGAAAAAGAAGATAAAATCGGTGCTTCTCATCGGAGGCAGCCGAACCGCATATTATCTTGCAAAATACCTTGAAAAGACAGGCATCAAGGTTCGTCTTATCGAGGCGGATGCCGCAAAGGCGGCCGAAATAGAGGCTCAACTTTCGGGAGTGTCGGTCATTTGCGCCGACGGAGCAGATACCGAGATTCTTTCGGAGTACGGAATTGAGGAGGCCGATGCAGTAGTTTCCCTTACCGGTAAGGACGAGGAAAACATCATAATCTCAATGTATGCCGCAACCCGTTCTGTAAAGAAGATAATCTGCAAGGTTACAAGACCTGCACTTCTTTCGATGATACCCACGGTGCTTGAGGACTGCACTACCGTTTATCCTCAGGACATAATTGCGGGAATAATCTTAAGGTATATCAGAGCGGTTAACAATTCACAGGGCTCACAGATAGAAACCCTTTACAGAATTCTCGACGGAAAGGCCGAGGCGGTTGAATTTATAGCGGCGCCGAGCAGTCAGCTCATAGGCCTTCCGCTAAAACAAACCAGGCTTAAGAAGAATGTAATCATCGCCTGTGTCAGCCGACACAACACCGTCATTATCCCTGACGGTAATACCGTTATAAACGAGGGCGACAGCGTTATAGTTATTACGGCGGGTCAGGCCTTTTCCGACCTTGATGAAATTATTTTGTAAGGGTAGTGTCTTATGAATTACAGAATGGTTTTGTTTATAATCGGCAGAATTCTCGGCGCCGAAGCGGTGCTTTTACTTGTTCCGCTTTTTTGCGCCCTCATATATAAGGAAAGCATAATACCCTTTGTTATTCCGATACTGATTTTGATAGGAATAAGCCTTATTCTGACAATAAAACCGCCCGAAAACAAGAGTGTGCGCTCTCGGGACGGTTTTGCCTGTGTCGGACTTTCATGGTTTATCATGTCGGTGTTTGGGGCTCTGCCCTTTGTTATAAGCGGTCAGATACCCTCCTTTGTCGATGCTTATTTTGAAACGGTCTCGGGGTTTACAACAACGGGAGCCTCGATTCTTTCGGATGTTGAAGCAATGAGCCAGGGTATGAACCTCTGGCGATGCTTTACACACTGGATTGGCGGAATGGGAATACTTGTTTTTGTTCTTGCCATTATGCCTCGCTCGGATATGAAGAGTACAAGGTTTATGCATCTTATGAGGGCGGAATCTCCGGGACCATCGGTTGAAAAGGTTGTGCCTAAAATCGCAAAAACCGCTCGGGTTATGTACGGAATATATATCCTGCTGACCGCTATACTTTTCATTTTACTTCTTTTCGGCAAAATGAGCCTCTATGAAGCCTTTTGTCATGCAGTCGCAACGGCAGGAACGGGTGGATTTGGAACAAAGAACGATTCTATCGCCTCATACTCGCCCTACTGTCAGTATGTAATTGCAACCTTTATGCTCTGCTTCGGAATAAACTTCAATGTTTTTTACGGAATACTTATCGGTCGGTTTATAAAGGCTTTAAAGAGCGAGGAATTAAGATGGTTTGTTGCAATCGTTGCAATAGCGGTCGGAACAATAACCCTTTCCCTCACGCTTTCTCCCCAAACCTCTGCTATGACAGGGGAGGAAACCTTCCGCACGGCATATTTTCAGGTGGCATCTATCATCTCGACAACTGGCTTTGCAACGACAGACTTTAACCTCTGGCCAACCTTAAGTCAGGCGGTGTTAGTTTCACTTATGTTTATAGGTGGATGCGCAGGCTGTACGGCGGGCGGAATAAAGGTTTCAAGAATAGTGCTGCTCATTAAAAATGCGGCCAGAGAGGTAAAATATATACTCTATCCCCGTTCGGTACACTCGGTAAAGCTCGAGGGCAGAACGGTTGACCACGAAACACTCAGAGGAACAACCTCTTATTTCATTGTGTATTTCGGGATTTTCGCTTTAAGCACACTTGCAATAATAGCGGCAGAGGGCTGTGACCTTGTCAGCGGTTTTACGGCGGTTGCCTCTGGACTTAATAATATAGGACCTGGGCTTTCCCTTGTCGGCCCGGCGGCAAACTATGCTTGGCTTACTGATTTTTCAAAGCTTCTGCTCTGCTTTAATATGATTGTCGGCAGACTTGAAATTTTCCCCGTTTTAATTCTCTTTTCAAAAGCAACCTGGAAAAAGACACTTTAAAATCAAAAGGCACAGATTTTAATCTGTGCCTTTTTTATTTTATATTTTCACAAAAAAGTAAAATTATTCGTTATACATATCAATAGCTTTGATATTGAAATCCATTACAGAACAAACAGGTAAAGCAAAACAGCCTCGGAGTTTTCCGAGGCTGTTTTTTCGCAGAGTTATATACTCTAGGGGCTTTATTTTAGCATAGAAAAAAGCTAATAGCAAGAAAAAATTGAAAATTTTTCCATTTTTATATAAAAATAGCAAAAAATTTTGTTGTAGCTTTAAGGAAATGTTTAATAACACCTGTTTTAACGCCGTCAAAACTTCCGTCAGAAAAAGGAAGAAATACATAACGCAAAAATCAGGAGGCAAAAATATGTCTAAAAAGGGAGAAAACATTTACAAAAGAAAGGACGGTCGATGGGAGGCACGGTATATCAGCTGCTACAACTCCGAAGGAAAGGCAAAATACGGATACTGTTACGCAAAAACCTATCGAGAGGCAAAGGAAAAGGCCTTGGTCGCAAGGGAAAGGGAGAGTTCGGGAAACGAGCGGTCACAAGGAGCAAAAACACGGTTTAGTTGTTATTGCGACGAGTGGCTAAGGCTCAACAAGGTCAGGATAAAGGAATCAAGCTTTGTTAAATATACCACCATTGTCGAGAAGCATATAAAGGCTCAGCTGGGCGGTTATCCCGTCTGTGCGCTGACAACATCGCTTATAGGTAATTTCACAAACGAGCTATTAAATGTCAACCACTTAAGCGCAAAAACAGTAGGAGATATACTGACCGTTTTGAGCTCTGTTATAAAGTTTTGCGCCAGACAGAATTCATATGTTGACCGTAACATTGAAATCTGCCGACCAAAGACCGAAAAAAAAGAAATGCGTGTGCTAAACAATGACGAACAAGAAAAATTAACTGCATTTTTGCTTAAAGATACTGACTGTATGAAATTCGGAATCCTGCTTTCCTTAATAACAGGGCTTAGAATAGGAGAAATATGCGCTCTCAAATGGGAGAATATATCCTTTAGCGAAGCAACACTTAAAATAGACGCTACAATGCAGAGAATAAAGAGCGAGGATGGACAAAGTAAAACCAAAATATTAATAAGCAGACCTAAGAGTGATACCTCTGCCAGAATAATTCCCCTTACACAAACCGCTCTGTTGCTTTGTAAAAGATTTTATGCTGACAACCCGAAGGCATATGTACTGAGCGCAAGTCCAAATACAATCGTTGAGCCGAGGACCTTGCAGAACAAGCTAAAAAAATACACGGCCGCCTGTCAGCTTGAGGGGGTACATTTTCATACACTACGACACACCTTTGCAACGAGATGTGTGGAGGCTGGGTTTGAGATTAAGTCGCTCAGCGAGATACTGGGACACGCAAGTGTCAAAATAACCCTTGAAAGATATGTTCATTCGTCCCTCGAATTAAAACGCAGCAATATGAACAAGCTCGATTTTGCGGTAGGGCTTTAACGCCGTCAAAAAAGTGGTCAAAAAAAGACACAAAGGTCATAACAAACGGAGCTTTGCGCCAAAAAATGCAGAGTATATAACTCTGCGAAAAAGAGGTTACGTTGAACAGTTTTTAATATTGTTCTCTTTTTTAAACCAAAGTATTCAGCACAGAAAAAAGGAGATATTTAAATGTGGTACTTTTTTGCAGGACCCGGGCTAGGCGGTCTAGTTGGGTTTGTTTGGGCCATTTTAATTTTTGCTGCAGGTAAAAACGAGGTCGAGGATCTTATCGACAGAGAAGAAGGCGAACTTAAATACATTGATAAACAACACTGATTCTGAACTTCTCGGCATTGCTCTTTTGCTTGGCTTTAGCGTGGCGGCGGTCGGTATTATTAGTCGGCTTCCCCGTTTTTTTCAAAAGCTCAAAATGTTAAATACCGAAATCAAACGAAGCTACGGCTATGAGAGGAAGATCTGGAGAAGAAGAAAACTTCAGCTTTTGACCTTTGGCCTTTTAGGAGGCCGCATTAGAAAAGAGGACAGAAAAAGATAGTGGCAAAAAAGATTATTTTTAAAATTTTTAAAATATATTCTTCTCTCCTCTTTGTCGCTGTTTTTCTTTTGGCAGCTGCTCTTGTAGGGGTACGTCTTTTTGGGTTGTCGGTATACAATGTGCTGTCGCCCTCTATGGAGCCCGATTATCCTACCGGCTCGGTAATATATGTTGCCGACTGCGATACCGACAGTCTGGAGAAAAGGGATGTCATAACCTTTAGACTGACCGAAAAAACCACCGCAACACACAGGATAATAAGGATAGAAGAAAAAAACGGAGAACGGCTTTTTTATACAAAAGGAGATAACAACCAAGCCGAAGACAAAAAACCTGTCGAAGAATCTGAAGTGATAGGTAAGGTCGTTTTTTGTATACCATACCTCGGATATTTATCCCGACTTATAAGAACCCCCGTCAGCTATTTTCTGATAATAATCTGCGCAGCAGCGCTTGTTTTAACAGCATTTTTGGAAAGACTGAATAAACAAAAAAACGAATGAGTTTAAGGAGGAATATGCTATGAAAAGATTTAAAGACTTAGTCCTGCTCGGCAGCGCAGTGCTGCTTATAGCAACAACCGTATTCGTAACCGTGGCATACCTGACCGACTCGGCGCAAACGGTCAACACCTTTACGATAGGACAGGTGGATATAGGTCTGGACGAGGCCCTTGTAAATGTGAACGGAGAGCCGATAGGCACAGAGCGTACTGCAGACGGAAATGAATATCATCTTATACCGGGCGGCAAATACACCAAGGACCCGACGGTAACCGTCATTAAGGGCAGCGAAGAAGCCTATATCCGTATGCTCGTTACAATAAATTGCTACAGTCAGTTGGCAACAATATACGGTGAGCCCTTCCTTCCGCAAAATTTCGTTGAGGGCTGGAAAAACAACGTTTGGGTAAGCACGGGAGAAATAAAAAAGGATACTGCTACAAACACAGCAATATACGAATTCCGTTATTACAAGACGGTAACTTCTAGCAAAACCGCCGACACCGTTCTCGAACCCCTTTTTGAAAAAATCGTAGTGCCTTTTGAAATAACAGGCAAACAGCTTGAGTCTATAGCCGACCTCGAGATAACTGTAGAGGCACACGCTATTCAGAAGGAGGGCTTTGAAACAGATTCAGATGCCTGGGCGGCATTTAAAAAATAAGCAACCATACCGACAAAGGCAGGAGTCTTTGTCGGCGGATATAAGCACTTAGGAAGGAGGAGCAAAAATGAAAAGAAAAAAACATTATCGCAAAGCAGAGGGCAGAAGCTACGGAATAAAGGGTTTGATCATTTATATTTCCTTTGCTTTAACGGTGCTGTGCGTTGTGGGAGGCTCGGTTGCCTGGCTTATGACCTCGACCGATCCCATTAAAAACGTCTTTACATACGGAGACATAACCATCACGTTGGAAGAAACAACCGGTAGCAGTTATAAAATGGTACCCGGAAACACCATAAGCAAGGATCCAAAGGTAACCGTTCTTGCAGACAGCGAGGATTGCTGGTTGTTTGTAAAAATTGAGGAATCTGACGATGCAAAGCTTTCGGATTATATCTCATATTCGGTCGCAACGGGCTGGAAGGAGCTTGACGGAGCAAAGGGCGTGTATTACCAAGAGGTAAACAATTCCACAAACGATACAGTTTACAGCATTCTTTCAGCCGACGAGGTAACCGTCAAGCAAACCGTTACAAAGGAAATGATTTCCGAGCTCGATGACACAAACTATCCCTCTCTTACCTTCACAGCATACGCAGTTCAGCGAGATGCCGATATTGAAGCTATCGACACTGCTGCAGAAGCATGGGCTTTGATTGGCAGCAATTAACCTTCTTTTAATGTAAGCGGCATAGCCGTTGCATAAATAATTCTGATTTAAGAAAGGAAAGAAACAATGAAAATCAAAAACATAATTCTCACAGGTTTAAGCTTTGTTCTCGTGACAGCTATTGCTATCGGAGGAACCGTGGCTTATTTAACCTCTACCGATGATGATGTTAACGTTATGACTCTCGGTAATGTGTCTATCGCTCAACACGAATATGAGCGTGGTCAAAATGCAGACGGAACTTATATTACCAAAACCATTGATAATGTGACTAGCTATGTCTTAAAAGACTTCACACAAGCTAAACCGCTTCTTCCTTCTGCTATAGACACTACTACTTGGGAAGGCTGGGATTGGGATTCCACCGTTGTACGCATGACTCAGGTGGATTCCTACGGTGAAATGCAGGTATTTAAGGCTGCTTCCAATGCACAGGATAAATTCGTTACTGTTGAAAACACCGGCGATACCGATGCTTACATCCGTACTCTCGTTGCTATTGAAATCGGTTCTACTGACGGTAGTTTGATTGGTACTTCTTATCACTCTACATGGACTGATACTGACTTCGACCCTTCTACCACTAACGATTCTGAGCCCTTGTACATTCAGATTGATGGTAAGAACTATATGCTCCAAGAGTATATTTACGCCGGCGGACAGCTAAGTGACGGCAGCTGGAGACACGGCAACGGTATCCTCCCCGCAGGTGATACCTCCTATCCTAACCTTTCTCAGGTTTACATCAAGTCTGAAGCTACAAATGAAGATATGAAAGCTCTTGACGGCAACGGCAACGGCACACTCGACATCCTCGTTTTTTCTCAGGCTGTACAGACTGCTGGTTTTGCTGATGCCGAGACTGCTCTTGACACTGCTTTTGGAGATATTACCACTACCAATCATCCTTGGACTGACGGTGTTTCTGTTCCCACTGTTGTAGGCACTGCAGATGAGCTTGTTGCAGCTCTGGAGAATGGCAAGGATGTTGTTCTTACAGACGACGTAAAGATCGATCCTGCAGGAATGAGTAATGCTTACGGCACCACCGGTATTAATGTTAAGAACGGCCAGACAATCGACGGCAACGGCAACACCCTCGACATTAAGGGTGCAGGCGGTACTTGGGACTCCGGCATTAACACCACTGGCGGCCTTATCAAGAACATCACTGTTACCGGCTCTTTCCGTGGCATTTTCATTAACCACAACAGCACACACAGTGAGCCCGTTATTCTTGAAAATGTAACCATTGACGGAACTACTTACACTATCTCTTGCGACCAGGGTATGAACCAGAATTTTGAAGCATACAACTCCACCTTCAACGGCTGGACTTCCTATGCTGCAACTCTCGGTAATGCCAAGTTCGAAAATTGCAAATTCGGCGAAGGCAACGGCTATGCATACTGCCGTCCCTACGCTCCTACCACCTTCGTGGGCTGCGAGTTCGAGGCTGGCTATACTCTCGACCCGAGAGCTGACGTGACCTTCGAAAACTGCACCTTGAACGGCGTTGCTTTGACCGACGCTAACATTGCAGAGTTGGTTACAGACACTGCAAAGGTAACAGTAAAGTAATTATTTAAGTCCGTCCTATCCCCTTCGGGGGATAGGCGGCAATCAAAGCACATAAGCAACCGTTTGTGTGTTTTGATTGCCGAAAGGCATAAAGCTTTCTTCGATATAAGACCTGCAGGATCGAAGAAAAGTTAAGTCTTGAATGCAGGCAAA
>JAZSQK010000022.1:0-57503 GCA_045537915.1 Acutalibacteraceae bacterium | reverse complement strand
GGGCTGGAGCTGCCGGCGGGACTTGAACCCACAACCTGACGCTTACAACGCGCCTGCTCTACCAGTTGAGCTATGACAGCATGGCTGAGGCGGTAGGGATCGAACCTACGCATATAGAGGTCAAAGCTCTATGTCTTAACCACTTGACGACGCCTCAATACGGGTGTCAGCTTAACCGGCGTATGTTTGTAGCGATCAGGGATCGCTGGATGCCAAACTCCAACTGACGAGGATGCACTTGCTTTCATTAACCCGCGCCAAGGCAGCATTTCCTTGACTTATACACTCTCGCAGTACCCAGCGCCATTTGTCCCTGCTTTCAGCTGTTTTCCCCAGGAGCGACCCGGTGGTATGGACGCTATCCTCCTATGCAAGAAACAAATGGTCTAAGCGTTAGGTGATAATCTCGCCCCCTGTAAGATCATCACCCGCTGGAATCGTACCAGCCCCTCCAACATGGATTTGAACCTCGCTTTCTATATGGCAACATACCATATAGGAATGTCCCCATCGGGATTTGAACCCGAGACGCCTTGATTAAAAGTCAAGTGCTCTGCCAACTGAGCTAATAGATCATATTTGCGACTGGTATATTATAACAATAAGAAATATAATTGTCAAGTGGCAATTTCCCTATTTTTTAGTTATTCCTCGGGAGGAATACAGTTAACTGCATCCTCCCGAATATTATTCTATTTTACAACAATATTGACTAGCTTTTTAGGAACATAAAGTTGCTTCATAATTGCCTTGCCTTCAACTTCTTTGATAATGGAAGGCTCATTGAGCGCTAACGCAATCGCATCATCAGATGATATGTCGGCAGGGATATTAAGTCTTGCTTTTATCTTACCGTTAATCTGTACCACTATTTCAACTAAAGCGTCAACACACTTATCAGGATCAAAGGTCGGCCACTTGGTTTCATTTAGCATACCCTCGAATCCTGAATTTACCCAAAGTTCTTCGGTTATATGCGGCGCAAAGGGATTAAGAAGGATTAGTAGTGTTTTAAACTCTCCCCTTGTAATAGAACCAATAGAGGTAATTTCATTAAGTAGAGCCATCATAGCTGAAATAGCAGTGTTCATTTTAAGCTCTTCAATATCCTCGGTAACCTTCTTAATCGTCTTGTTAAATGAGGTTACAAGCTTTTCAGAATACTCTTCTCCATCAGTTAAGATATCGGTAAGGTTCCAAACTCTTTCAAGGAAGCGTTTACATCCCTTAATAGAGTCAGATTTCCAGGGCGCAGCCTTTTCAAAATCGCCGATAAACATTTCATAAAGGCGCATAGTGTCTGCGCCGTAGTCACGAACTATATCATCAGGATTTACGACATTTCCACGTGATTTTGACATTTTTTCGCCGTTTTCTCCCAGAATCATACCGTGACTGGTACGTTTTGCATATGGTTCAGGATTAGGAACAACGCCGATATCATAAAGGAATCTATGCCAAAAACGGCTATAAAGCAGATGAAGAGTTGTGTGCTCCATTCCGCCGTTATACCAGTCAACAGGTCCCCAGTATTCAAGAGCTTCTTTAGAAGCAAACTGCTCATCGTTATGCGGGTCGCAGTAACGAAGGAAATACCACGAGGAACCCGCCCACTGAGGCATTGTATCGGTTTCTCTTACAGCCTTACCGTTACATTTCGGACAGGTTGTGTTTACCCAGTCGGTCATCTTTGCAAGAGGAGATTCTCCGTTATCTGTTGGCTCATATGACTCAACATTAGGCAAAACAAGAGGAAGTTCACTTTCCGGTATGGTAACATAACCACACTTCTCACAGTGAACAACGGGGATTGGCTCTCCCCAATATCTCTGTCGTGAGAAAACCCAGTCACGTAGCTTATAATTTACCTTTAATTCCCCAAGCTCACGCTCTGACAGCCATTCAGTGATTTTTTCCTTTGCTTCATCAACCGAAAGACCATTGAGAAATCCTGAATTTACCATGTTTCCAACAGAACAGTCGGTATATGCTTCTTCCTGAGGATTGCCACCGGCAACAACCTCTATTATGGGAAGATCAAATTTTTTAGCAAACTCCCAGTCACGTGTGTCGTGCGCAGGAACTGCCATGATGGCGCCTGTACCGTAGGAAATAAGAACGTAATCTGAAATAAAAATCGGGATTTCGGTATTATTAACAGGATTTATCGCCATAACACCGTCAAGACGAACTCCCGTCTTATCCTTTGCCATTTCGGTTCTCTCAAAATCAGATTTTCTGGCAGCAGCCTCCTGATATGCCTTAATTTCATCTGAATTTTTAAGCTTATCAGACCATTTCTCCAAAAGGGGATGCTCGGGCGACATAACCATATATGTAGCGCCGAAAAGGGTGTCAGCACGGGTAGAGAAAACCTCAAGTGTATCCCCAGCAGTTGTTGCAAACTTAATTTGAGTTCCTGTCGAGCGACCGATCCAATTTCTCTGCTGAATTTTAACACGCTCAATAAAATCAAGGTCATCAAGACCGTTAAGAAGCTTCTCAGCATAATCGGTAATCTTAAGCATCCATTGACTTTTTTCCTTGCGAACGACCTCACTGCCACAGCGCTCACAAACGCCTCCGACAACCTCTTCGTTAGCAAGAACACATTTACACGAGGTGCACCAGTTAACAGCCATCTGCTTCTTATACGCAAGACCGTTTTCGAAAAGCTTAATAAATATCCATTGAGTCCACTTATAGTATGAGGGATCGGTTGTATTTATCTCAGCCGACCAATCAAAAGAAAATCCAAGACTCTTAAGCTGCTTTTTAAAATTCGCTACATTATTCTCGGTAACAATAGCAGGATGAATATGGTTCTTTATTGCAAAATTTTCGGTAGGCAGTCCGAATGCGTCCCAGCCCATTGGATATAGCACATTATAGCCCTGTAATCTCTTTTTACGGGCGATTATATCAAGGGCTGTATATGAACGGGGATGTCCTACATGAAGGCCTTGTGCCGAAGGATAAGGAAACTCTACCAAGCCATAAAACTTGGGAAGCGAATAGTCCTTTTTGGCAACAAAAGTCTGTTTATCGTCCCATATTTTCTGCCATTTCTTTTCAATATCTGCATAACTATACTGCATTTTAATCATCCTCTCTGTCAGATGTAAGAATTTTGTCTAAATCAAGTTTTTCGCCGTCATTCCACATACGGTCAAGGCTGTAATATTCTCTTGCGTCAGCAGTAAAAATGTGAATTACAACGCCGTCAAAATCAAGCAAAAGCCAACCGGTAGCCTTTCCTTCAATGTGGTTTGCATTAAACCCTGCTACCTCAAGCTTTTCCTCAAGAAAATCTGCAAGTGATTTTATATGGTTTTGTGATGTTGCTGTCGCAATAATAAAATACTCAGCAATCACGGTCAGCTCTCCGACATGTATAGCGTTAATATTCTTTGCTTTTTTATCGTTTAGAGCGTTAACCGCAATATTTATAATCCGCTCACTATTCAAAAAGAACCCTCACTTTTATTCGAAATTAAAAAATTATAAGCATCCAGAGTATCAGGATGTATCGTTCTGTTTTTTGATGACAAATCATCAATAGTATATTTAAGAGCATATTCCATGGCGCTCTCTAAAGAAACATTGCTTAAATCACGCATTACCTGAACATCAGGATAACTCCTGTCACTCGATGTAAAATCCGCTACATAAATAATTTTTGAAAGAAGCGACATATCAGCCTTTGCAGTTGTATGATATCTTATAGCATCAATAATGTCGCTATCCTCTATTTTAAGAATGTTATTCACAAACCCTGCCCCAGTAATTGCATGCCAGAGCTGAGGTGACTTCTTTTCAATGTCGCTTAGTATTATATCAAAGCTATCAAGAATCTTCAAGTGTTCATTAGCAGATCTGTTTTTGGTAATATCGTGAAGAAGCCCTGCAAGATATGCTTTGTCTTTATCAAAGCCATATTTTTCAGCAAGTCGAACCGCCTCGTCAGCCACACAAAGAGAGTGATTTAGTCGGTATTCATCAAGTTTATCACGTAATAATTCCTTTAAATCTTTTAAGTTAATTTCCTTCATCATAAACACCGTTAGAAATAATGTACTCAAGAATATTCTTAGGAATATTCTCTACTAAGTAATCACGGTTACCAATATTATTTCTGATATCCGTTGATGATATGTAGCAGATATCGTTATCAAAAATAAAAATATTTGCGCCTTTATTTGCAAGGTCGCTAATCGAGCTGTTAACATCAGTATCATTGATGCCTTCTCTTGAAAAGACAATTATGTCTGAAATTTTTATAATTTGCTCGTAGTCTTTCCACTTGGAAAAAGATGCAATCATATCTCCGCCTACAACTAATGCAGGTTTGTAATCGGGATACATTTTAATAAGCTCCCTCAAGGTATCAATTGTATAGCTTTTCCCGTTCCTCATAAGCTCAATGTCACTTACACTGACATTTTCAAACTCTTCGGCAATAATGCGACACATATCCAATCTGTGTTTTTCGTCAGCCAAAAAGCCAACCTCCTTGTGAGGAGGAATTTTTGACGGTATCAAAAGTATTTTATCGGCAATTCCTGATAGTGAAACTGCATTTAAAATCTGAAAATGTCCGTTATGAAAGGGATTAAAGGTTCCTCCGAAAACTGCTAAATGCTTCATTCTATTTTACCAAAACTATGGTTTTGTTTTCTCTACTTTCCCTGTAAAGAATAAATCTTGTTCCGATAACCTGAACTACATCAGCACCTAGTCTTTCTGCAATCTCATCTGCAGCCTCACGTGCAGTAACAGGAGATGTTTCAAGCGTTCTTGCCTTAATAAGCTCTCTTGCCTCCAAGGCTTCATCAAACTGCTTTACAGTTTGCTCGGTAATTCCGCTTTTACCAATTTGAAAAATAGTTTCCATACTATTTGCCATTGAACGTAATTGAGCTCTTTGCTTAGATTTCAACATTATATATCTTCCTCAATTTCTTTAATAAGTCTTTCCTTTAGATTTTTCAATGCGTTTCCTCTGTGGCTTATACTATCCTTCTGCTCATCTGAAATTTCCCCGAAACAACCCAGTTCAGAGACAAACAGAACATCGTATCCAAACCCCTTATTGCCTTTTGGGTAAAAGTCGATATATCCTTCACATGTGCCGTTTACCGAAAACTCTCTACCGTCAGGAAAAACACATGCTATGCTGCACACGAATCTGGCTGTTCTCTTTTCAATCGGCAAATTTCCAAGTTCCCTTAAAAGCTTCCGATTATTTCGGTCGTTATCTACAGGCTCTCCCGCATAACGAGCAGAATAAATTCCCGGTTGACCACCAAGAGCATCTACACAAAGCCCCGAATCATCGGCAATAGTCGGAAGTCCTGTTGCTAACATACCGGCTCTAGCCTTTATAAATGCGTTTTCTTCAAATGTTTTTCCTGTTTCCTCTACTTCGCTAATCTCAAAATCAAGATCATTTTCAGAAACAGGGATTATACCTAACGGCAAAAGAATTCTGCACAGTTCTTTGAGCTTTTTATTGTTTTTTGTTGCAACAAAAAATTTCATTTAGTCCTCCGAATCAAAAAGGGCGTTTGTAAAATCTTCGGGATCAAAGGGTTGCAGATCATCAATTTGTTCTCCGACACCTATAAACTTAACGGGAATACCAAGGTCGTTTTTGATAGAGACGACTACGCCGCCCTTTGCCGTTCCATCAAGTTTAGTGAGCACAATTCCGGTAAGCTCGGTTACCTTGCTGAACTCCTTAGCCTGACTTACTGCATTCTGTCCGGTTGTCGCATCCAACACCAACAAGGCTTCTACAGAGGCGTCAGGCAGTTCTCTGTGAACAACACGGTACATTTTTGCAAGTTCATCCATTAGGTTCTTCTTGTTATGAAGGCGACCCGCAGTATCACAAATAAGAACATCAACACCCTTTGATTTAGCAGAAGAAATTGCATCGTAAACCACAGAAGCGGGATCGGTTCCCTTAAGGCTTTTAACTATCTGAACATCTGCACGCTTAGACCATTCCTCAAGCTGTTCGATAGCTGCCGCTCTGAATGTATCTGCGGCGGCAAGCATAACGCTTTTACCCTGCAACTTCAGATAAGCAGCCATTTTGCCTATAGTTGTAGTTTTACCAACTCCATTTACACCGATTACCATAACAACAGAAGGCTTTGTGGTGAGATTCAGAGAAGAATCTCCCTCAAGCATATCCTTAATTATGTTCCGTAGAAGAACCTTTATCTCATTCGGATCGGTTGTGCGGTTATTTTTAACTTCTTCCTTTAATTTTTGACAGATTTGCTCAGCACAAAGGCATCCCATATCCGCCATAATAAGAATTTCTTCAAGTTCTTCGATAAGGTCATTATCAATTTTTGTAAAACTGCCAATAACCGAGTTCATTGAATCAATAAATCCCGATCTGGTTTTGGAAAGACCTTTTTTTATCTTATCGAAAAAGCCCAACAATATCACCCGTTTTCAAGTTTTAGCATTTTTTCAAGTTGAGAAACATTGAGTTCAAGAAGTTTGGATATTCCCTTTTCCTGCATTGTAACACCGTATAGCATATCTGCAGCCTCCATTGTTCCTCTTCTGTGAGTAATGCAAATAAACTGTGTATTAAAGTCATTACTTCTCATATAATCTGCAAACCTGTCGACATTTATGTCATCAAGTGCAGTATCGACTTCATCCAGGAAGCAGAATGGTGGAGCATTAACACGCATAATTGCAAAATAAATTGCCAGAGCGATAAGCGCCTTCTCACCTCCGGAAAGACCGTCAAGGGTAGGAACATTCTTGCCCGGAAGTTTGACAACAATATCAATTCCGCTCTCCAAAACATTATTGGGGTCAGAAAAAACAAGCTTAGCGGTTCCCCCTCCAAACAGGTCAACAAAGGTCTTGGAAAAGTGCTCATTTATACTGTTAAAACCAAGCACAAAGAGTTCCTTCATTTGTTCGGTCAGGTTAGCTATAAGTTTGTTCAGTTCGGTTCTGGATTTTTCTACATCCTCAACCTGCTCTTTAAGGAATGTATAACGTTCATTAACTTCCTTATACTCTTCTATTGCCGAAACATTCACATTTCCAAGCGCACGTATCTTGCTTTTGACCTCGCTTAGCTCTTTCTTTGCGGCGGCAACGTCTTCGACAGGCTGACAAATGTTTTCTGCTTCGCTTCTTGTTAGCTGATACTCGTCAAAAAGTTGCTTAATTACATCATCGCACTCACGAGTCATATTTTCTCTTCGCTCAGAAAGTCTTGCAAGTTCTCCGCTGATTTTTTCGCGGTCGCTGGTCAGATCCTTTTCTGAAAGACGAAGCTGTGTAGTCGATTTCTCAATTTCTGCTCTGCGTTCAATAAATGAGGCGATATCGGCATCAAACTGAACACAGGTATTTTTCAAGGATTCTATGCTAACTTCTATTTCCTTGATCTTATTCTCGATGGAAGCGTTGTCATCATTAATTGCAGAAATTTCCGCCTCTATCAAGGTAATTCTTACATTGCTCTGACTATCATCCAGCTCAAGAGCTGCAGCAGAGGCATTAAGATTTTCAATGTCCTTATTTATCTCAATTATCTTGAGCTTAATATCTGTGATTTGAGCGGTCAGTTCTTCTCTGGCTGAAGACATAACATCTCTACCGCCGTTCATATCAGAAATAGCGGATTCTAGCTGAGTCTTTTGCTCCTCAAGCTCTGAAATTTCAAGTTTTACCGCTTCAACAGTTGAATTTAATGCTTTAATCTTGTCTGCCGCATTATTTTTCTCGTAATCTAACTCGGACAGGGTCTTTTTTAAGGCATCACGAAGTTCTCCTACCCTTTTGAGTTCGCCAAGTGCACGGATTTTGTCCTCATTTGCAGTCTTCAAAAGGTCCTCAGCAGACTTAACCTCACCTTCAACCTTAGAGCGTTCAAGAAGTGCCTTTTCATATGTGTCAGACTGTTTCTTTTCCTTTGAAATGAGTTTGTCGATATCATCCTTCATTTTGGCGATATCACTAGCTCTCGAAAGCAATCCTGCATTTTTGACAAGAGAGCCTCCTGTTAAAGAACCGCCTGCATTTATAACCTGTCCGTCTAAAGAAACAACCTTAAATCTGAATTTGAATTTTCTGGCAATTGACACTGCAGAGTCAATGTCTTCGGCAACTACAGTACCGCCCAGGAGGTATTTAACAATCTCATTAAACTTTGAGTTGCACTCGACAAGGTCACTTGCGATTCCTACATATCCAAATTCGTTCTCAAAGCCTTTTTCGGTAAACTCACGGGATTTTATTGAAGTAAGGGGTAAAAATGTTGCTCGACCGGAATTTGACCGTTTTAGCGACTCAATTGCATATTTTGCCGTACCTTCAGTATCAACGATTATGTTTTGTGCAGCAGTACCAAGTGCAGTTTCAATCGCAATTGAATACTGCTTTTCAACGTCTATGAGTCTGGTAACAGGGCCGTAAACACCCTTAATCCTACCTTCCTCAGATTCCTTCATAACGGTTTTAACCGAGTGATTGAAGCCCTCCATATTCTTTTCAAGTTCTTCAAGGATCTGAACTCGGCGCTTCTTAGCCTCAATATCTAGCCTGATTTTATCAAGCTCATCCTTAGCAGTTTGTGCCGTTTCTTCCCTATTCCTGAGTCTGATTTTGTATCCTTCCAGAGAGTTATTATAGGTAGAAATATCCTCCTCAATTGCATCAAGAAGCTTATTCGCCTGTTCGAATTCACCGTTAAACTCCTCAATTCGAGACTTGGTGTCAGAAATCTGCTGATCAACTGTATTAGAACGGGCCTCAATTTCATCAATTGATGTCGAAGAAGACATTAGATTTACTCTTGCATCAGCAAGACGAGAAGCAAGTTCGTTGAGCTTTATAGCATCATTTTCAATTTTTCTGGAAATAACTTCACTCTCAAGAATCATTTGAGAGAGCTGTTTCTCAATTTCAGAAAGGCTATGTGAAAGGCTTTCCGATTCAATAGCTTTTGCAGCTGCAAAGTCACGTTTAGATTTAATTTCTGCAGTTTTTTCATCCTTTGAGGATAGAATTACAGATATCTCGTTTTTAAGTCTTTCAATAGATTCATTGTTATGAAGAATATCGTTGTTTAAAACAGAAATATCTCCGGTAAGTCTTGCAATATTCTCATTGTATTCTGTAATGCGAAGATGTCTGTCCTCAATTTCGGCAGAAAAACGGGCAAAATCAGCGGAATTTTTCTCGTTTTTAAGGTCAAATTCAGCTAATTTCTCGTCAATTTCCTTATAATGAGCCTGAGCTACGGCAATCTTATCATCCTGTGCCTTTAAAAGCTCTTTAGAATTGTTTATAATATGTAGCCATAAGCCGATATCGAGTTCCTTTTTAGCGGCAGCAAGTTGGAGAAATTTCTCTGCCTTGGCGCTCTGATCCTTTAGTGGACCTATTCTTGACTCAAGCTCCTTTAAAATATCAAGAAGTCTTACCAGGTTTTCTTCTGCTGCAGAAAGCTTGCGCTCTGCATCGGTTTTCCTGTATCTGTAACGAGAAATTCCAGAAGCCTCCTCAAAAATATCACGACGCTCCTGTGACTTAGAGCTGATAATTGAGTCAATCTTACCCTGTCCGATCATAGAATAACCGTCACGGCCAAGACCGGTATCCATAAACAATTCATGAATATCCTTAAGTCTTACAACATTACCGTTGATAAGATATTCACTGTCGTGTGAACGAAAATAACGTCTGGTTACCGCAACGCTGTCATTATCAAAATTTAGCTCTCTGTCGCTGTTGTCAATATTAAGGGTAACTTCACAAAAACCGTGCGGTTTTCTATCGGATGTGCCTCCAAAAATGACATCCTCCATAGACTGACCTCGCAGATTTTTCGTTGACTGCTCTCCAAGCACCCAACGGACTGCATCGGAAATATTACTCTTACCGCTTCCGTTTGGACCGACAACCGCAGTTATTCCCTTGCCGAATTTTAGGGTTGTCTTATCGGCAAAGGACTTAAAACCCTGTACCTGAATTGATGAGAGTATCACGCACGTTTCACTTCCCTAACATTAATAGTGTTTCTTTCTACATCATTGTTCTGAATAATTCTGATTAGATAGCCATCATCGGCCATTTTTTGCAAATTAGAGCGTTTTTGCCCTATCGCCTTAGAAATATCTGACGGATTGACTTCAACGTCATATAGAGTGTTTTTATCAATACTGTCAGTAATAAGATTATAAAATCTTAAAGAATCGCAAAGCTCGCTAAAAGCGGGATGCCACGGACCTGCAACGTAGGCTGTTTCTTCAATAGAATGAAGTCCAAGTCTGATGACCTTAATATTCGCCTTATTAAACATCGATACAAGACAGACACACAGGCTAACGGCAGAATCGAGGGTTTGCGGAGTATAAACTCCCAAGCAATAAAGCCTTTCAAGCTCGGTGTTTCTTAAAACTATTGTTGGATATATTCTAACGGTATCAGGAGCAAGTTCGATTATTTTTTCTGCTGTATCTATCGCAGAGTCATCTGTATCTGAATAGAGTCCCGTCATCATCTGTAGGCCTAGCTCAAAGCCAAAGTCTTTAATAAGTTTTGAAGCCTTAATAACATCACTGGCGGTATGCCCCCTGTTATTCATAGCCAGTACTTTATCATTCATACTCTGGGCACCAAGCTCAACAGCCGACACACCATAGCGGCTTAAAATTTCAAGCACCTCTGTATCAATAGCATCAGGTCTGGTTGAAATCCTTATACCGCTTACAGCGCCGCACTTGACATATTTATAAGCAGCTTTGAGAAGATAAATCATATATTCTCTGTCAATTGCGGTAAAACTTCCTCCAAAAAAGGCAATTTCAAAATTATCGGAGGAATAGTTTTTAGATTTTATAGCAACCTCTACCGCAGAATCAATATCTTCTTTAGTTGGCTGAGTATTTACGCCTGTTATGTGTTTTTGATTACAAAAGCTACAATCATTCGTGCAGCCCATATGTGGAACAAAAATAGAAATATTAGCGTGTTTCATTCGCTGATTCCCATTAAAAGCAATGCCTGTCTTGCGGCTTCCTGTTCAGCCTGTTTTTTGCTCTTTCCAACCCCTGAACCGATTACATTTGAATTGAGATGAACCTCAACTGTAAATCTCTTATCATGGTCAGGACCGGTTTCATCGGTTAAAATATAGACAAGTCTTTCTTCGGGATTCTTTTGAATTACCTCCTGAAGCATGGTCTTGTAGTCCCTAAAAGAATCAACATCCCTGCTCTTAATTTCATCTGTAATAAAACGTAAAACATGCTTTTTAGCAGGTTCAAAGCCACCGTCAAGATAAATTGCTGCTAACACTGCCTCAAAAGCATCTGCAAGAATTGATGGTCTCTGCTCCCCGTGATTATGACTTTCTCCCTTGCCAAGATAAAGATATTTACCCAATTCAAGTGTCCTCGAAAACGAGCATAAGGCTTTTTCACACACCAAGGAAGCCCTAAGTTTTGTAAGCTCACCCTCGGGCAGATCCTTGAAATTCTTATATATATACTCAGAAACAATTATAGACAAAACAGAATCTCCAAGAAATTCAAGCCGCTCATTAGATCCAAAACGGCAATGCTCCTCATTTGCAAATGAGGAGTGCGTAAGGGCATTTTTAAGCAAATCCAGATTTTTAAATTTATAATTTAGTTTTCCTTCAAGCTCGTGTATCACAGTAAGTTTTCCTCTTCATAAAAACAGTTTTCGATAGATTCAATAACCTTGTTTTCGGCAAACAGTTTTGCTTTATATATTGCATTCTTAAAGGTATATGCATCAGAATTGCCGTGCGCCTTAAAGACAGGTTTTTTTGTGCCAAGAAGCGGAGCTCCGCCAACCTCTTTAGCATTCATCTTATTCTTGATTTGACGAAGTCCCGGCTTTAAAATCAAATAACAAAGTTTTGTAAATATGTTCTTTGCAAAAACAGGCTTTAACATTGTAAAAAGGGTTGAAATGGTTCCCTCAAGCAGTTTTAGAGAAATATTGCCTGTAAAGCCGTCGGTAACCACTATATCGCAAACGCCTTTAGGCATCTCACGTGATTCAATATTACCAATAAAATTAACATCAGCCTTGCTGAGCAATTCATATGCTTCCTTTTGTAAATCTGTACCCTTTGTGTCCTCAGTGCCGATATTAAGTAATCCCACAGACGGAGAATTTATACCCTCAACCTTTTCAAGATATCTTGAAGCCATTAGGCCAAACTGACAGAGCATTTCAGGTCTGCACTCGGCATTAGCTCCAACATCGAGAAGCATATACTGCGAATCGGGAGAAGGAATTAGCGTTGCGAGAGCAGGTCTTTTTATTCCCTTAATGCGTTTTACAATAAACGTTCCGCCAACAACAACAGCGCCCGTACTACCGGCTGAAACAAAGGCATCTGCATTGCCTTCGGCAAGCTGTCTGAAGGCCACTGCCATTGATGAATCCTTATGTGCTTTAAGAAGCGAGGTTGGTTCATCGTGCATCGATATCACATCAGGTGCGTGTACTATATCAAGCTCCTTGAATTCAATGTTATTATCTGCTATGCATTTTTCAATAATCTTCTCATTACCACAAAGTATTATATGTACACCATATTCCTTTTCGGCAAGTGCTGCCCCCTTGATAATTTCAAGCGGAGCGTTATCTCCTCCAAAAGCATCAACAGCAATTCTCATAAAACACCTCTAACTAAAATTTTCGCAAAACCAATTAAGTGACCTCTGCGCTAAAGCCATATATCGTTCCTGCTTGTCCCTTATTTTTTCAGACAGCGGAGGTAAAATACCGAAGTTTGCGCCCATAGGCTGAAAATCATTAACCGAATTATCGCATATATAGGACAAAAGACTTCCTATCATAGTAATATTCGGTAGTATAATTGGTTCTTCACCCAACAGATATCGAGCAGCATTTTTACCTGCAATTATTCCTGATGCCGCAGATTCCATATAACCCTCAACACCCGAAAGCTGACCCGCAAAGAAAAGCTTTGGGTTGGTTTTTAGCGAAAGATTTGGAGTTAATAATCTTGGGGAGTCAATAAACGAGTTTCTGTGCATAACTCCATAGCGGACGAACTCGGCATTTTCAAGGCCCGGTATCATAGAAAACACTCTTTTTTGCTCGTCAAATTTCAGATTTGTCTGAAAACCGACAATATTATAGAGCGTACCTTGACTGTTTTCCTTTCTTAGCTGAACAGCCGCCCAAGGACGATGATTGGTTCTAGGGTCGGTTAATCCCACAGGCTTTAGAGGGCCAAATCTAATAGAATCCTTACCTCGTTTTGCAAGAACTTCTATGGGCATACACCCCTCATAGACCTTAAAAGGTTTATCGAACTCATGAAGTTCGGCCTGCTTAGCTGATATAAGAGCTTCGTGAAACCGCTCATATTCCTCCTTATTGAAAGGACAATTTATATAATCGTCCTCCCCTTTTCCGTAACGAGCGGCGGCAAAAGCCTTATTCATATCAATAGAATCAGCGGATATTATTGGTGCTGCTGCATCATAAAAGTTTAGGGTATCAGAGCCGCAAACCGAAACAATATGGTCCGCAAGATCGCTATCGGTCAGAGGGCCGGTTGCGATAACTGTAATTACGTCCTGAGGAATTTCTTTAACTACACTGTTAATAACCTTAATATTGGGGTGTGACCGTACTTTATTTGTGATATATTCTGAAAAAGCTGTTCTCTCTACCGCAAGAGCGCCGCCTGCGGCAACACGACAGAAATCAGCCGCTTCAAGACAAACCGAACCGAGTCTGCGCATTTCTTGCTTGAGCAGACCTGCGGCAGAGGATGTGCGTTCAGCTTTAAGCGAATTTGAACATACAAGTTCAGCAAACGTATCCATGTGGTGCGCAGGGCTCTTTTTCAAAGGCTTCATCTCATAAAGCTCCACAGATATGCCTCTATCTGCAATTTGCATAGCTGCCTCGCAACCTGCAAGGCCTGCGCCTATAACACAAATCTTATTCATCCTTAGCAGAATCTTTCTTATCCTTTGTCTGTCTGGATACACATTCGTTGTTCATACAATATTTTCTGCCACGCTTTCCAAGCAGTATATAGCTTCCGCACTCCTTGCAGACATCCCCCGTAGGAAGGCTGGGCGCAGCAAAATCACAAGAGGGATATGCTGAACAACCATAGAAGGTCTTTCCTGTCTTTTTTGAAACTCTCTTGATAAGTTTAGAAGAACACTTGGGACAGGGAGTCTTAATCTCATCCTCAGGAACGGGCTTGGTGTTTTTACACTGAGGGTACCCCGGACAAGCAAGAAATTTGCCAAATCTGCTTGTTCTGACAATCATTTTCTTGCCGCATTTCTCGCAAACAACATCACTTTCTACAGGCGGAACCTTTACCCTTTTTCCATTAAGCGAGTCTTCTGCTTTTAGTAATGCCTTTTCAAAATCCTGATAGAAATCTGTTATAGTATCTATCCAATTAAGATCTCCTGCGCCAATCTTATCAAGACTGGTTTCCATACCTGCAGTGAACTTAACATCAACAATCCTCTTAAAATGTTCAACAATTAAGTCTGATGTTACCTTGCCAAGCTCGGTCGGTTTAAAGGATTTCTTTTCCTTTTCTATATATTCTCTCTGTGTAATATTAGATATTATTGCCGCATAGGTAGAGGGTCGGCCGATACCGTTGTCCTCAAGAGCCTTAATAAGAGTAGGCTCGGTATAACGTGCGGGCGGCTGAGTAAAATGCTGATTAGAGCCTATAGATTTTACCTTAAGAAGTTCTCCTTCACAAAGCTCGGGAAGTTCACTTCCGTTCTCAGCGTCGTCATCCTTGCCCTCTTCATAGAGCACGGTATATCCGTCAAATTTAACCGAATGACCCGAGGCTTTAAAACGATATTCGTTAACATCAATATCGACCGAAACCGTATTAAGAACACAGTTAGACATTAATGAAGCAACAAAGCGCTCCCAAATGAGCTTATACAACCTGTACTGATCTGCGCTGACACTGTCTTTAATCTTATCAGGGGTTATATACACATTAGTCGGACGGATAGCTTCATGGGCATCCTGCGCATTGTTTTTTGACTTAAAATATCTTTGTGTCTTTGGCAGATATTTGTCACCAAAGGTAGAAAGTATATAAGAACTTGCAGCTCGACGTGCTTCATCGGAAATACGAAGCGAATCGGTTCTCATATAGGTAATAAGACCTGTGATTCCATAGCCAGAAACATCAACGCCTTCGTAGAGCTGCTGAGCAATTTTCATAGTTTTCTGACCGGCAAAGTTAAGCTTTCTTGATGCCTCCTGCTGAAGTGTTGATGTAATAAACGGCGCAGAAGGTTGTTTGTTTCTTAACGCCTTTTTAATGCCCGATACAACAAAACTGCCGTTTTCAATTTTATTCAAAACAGCATCTGCCTCTTCGCCATTGGCAATAGTTATCTTGTCTCCGTTAGTAAATCCGTGAAGGGTTGCCGAGAAGGTCTTTCTAGAAGCGGTAAACTTTGCATCAATTGTCCAATACTCTTCAGGATTAAAGGCCTCTATTTCACGCTCACGGTCAACAATTAACCGTAATGCTACCGATTGAACTCGACCTGCAGAAAGTCCGCTTTTTACCTTCTTCCAAAGAAAAGGACTTAACTTGTAGCCAACTATTCGGTCGAGGACACGTCTGGCCTGTTGTGCATCAACAAGATTAAGATCAATTTTTCTAGGGGCTGCCATTCCTGCGGTAACGCCAGACTCGGTAATCTCGTTGAAGCAAACACGGTTAGCTTCATTGAAATTCAAAGACAGTAACTGAGCCAGATGCCAGGATATAGCCTCTCCTTCACGGTCAGGGTCTGTCGCAAGAAAAACCATATCATGATCAGATGCAGCCGCTTTTAACTGTTTAATAAGTTCCTTCTTCTCTGGAATATTGACATATTGAAGAGCAAAGCCGTTATCAACATCTATTCCGAGTTTGGATTTAGGAAGATCTCTGATATGACCTTTTGAAGCCATAACAGTGTAGTCAGAGCCTAAATATTTCTTTATACTTTTAACCTTTGTTGGTGACTCAACAATAACTAACTTAGACAATTTACTTCTCCTCTAATTCAATTTAGAATATCTGCCACCGGGAACTGCCGAAACAAAGCCAGTAATTTCAAGTTCGGTAACAGCAGAAAAGATATCGCTTACCGAAAGACCGGTTTCAATTAGATCGTCAACGGAAAAATTATCCGTATTTATATAATTATATACTATTTGAGCATTTTTTGAAAGAGTTTCGTTGATATTTTTTTCAACTATTTTTTGCGAGACTTTTTTACTGTCAATTTTTGTTTCTTTCGTTGGTAAATTATTCTGATATATTGACCTGTAAAGCTGAGATAGGTTCAATGAGTGCGGTCTTTCAAAATCAATAATATTTCCGTACTCGGTCTGATATTCTAAAACTATATCAGTAAAATCAAATACAGGCTTTGCGCCGTCACGGATAAGATCATTTGAGCCTCCGTAATTCTTATCATTCGGTTTACCCGTAACAACAAAAACATCTCTACCCTGCTCTGCAGCATATTTTGCCGTAAGCAGAGCTCCGCTATGTTTTGATGCCGCAATAATTACAGTACCTTGCGACAGACCTGATATTATGCGGTTTCTTATGTGAAAGGCGGTTTTTATTACAGGAAAATCAGGCGGAAATTCAGAGATTAAACAACCGTTTTCACTAATGGTCTTGCGCAAATTTATATTTGATTTCAGATAAGGATAATTTATTCCGCAGGCAAGGACTGCAACCGTTTTGTAGCCTGCATCCAAACAGCCCTTATGTGACCAGCTATCAATACCAACAGCTCCACCACTTACGACAAGACAGTTTGATAAGGACAATCGTGCCGCTAACGACCAAGCTGCCTTACAGCTATAATCATCAGCATTTCTTGAACCGACAATACTTAAAACAGGAATATTGTTAAAGTCGGGTAAATCGCCTTTATAATAAAGACAAATCGGCGGATTATCTATATTTTTTAGGGCTGTTGGATATGAATCATCGCAGTATGTTAGAATATTTATGCCGCTGACTATACAAACTCGATATATTTCTTCCGCTTTTGCTAAAGATTTATTCTTTAGTCTTTTAATTTGTGAGACCGAAAGCTCATATTCTGATGCAAGCGCACTTATGTCGGCATTGTAAATTTCAGCAGGAGTTTTAAACTTTTCAATCAATGGCTTGAATTTATTAGAGCCAAAACCGAGGCAGCCTGAAAGCCAAATCCAATATTTCATATTGCCTGCGACATCTCCCAAATTAAGATAGCTGCCGCTGCAGCCGCATTGAGCGATTCGGACTTGCCTGACATTCTGATAGTAATTTTCTCATCACAAACGCTTACAGCGTCACTTGTAAGCCCGTTAGCCTCGTTTCCGATAAGAACAATACTTCCCTTTTTAAAGCAGACCTCTCTGACGCTTTTGGCTTTATTGTCAACAACTGAAGCATATGTATCAAGTTTTGAATTTTTAATATAGTCAACAAAGTCTGACACTACAAAAACAGGAATTCTGAGCAGAGCGCCCATAGATGCTCTTAAAGCCTTCGGATTGTAAGGATCGCAGCCCTCACTTGAAATCAAAATTCCGTCGATTCCCAGCGCCTCTGCGGTTCTGGCTATAGCTCCGAGATTTGATGGGTCTGCAGTGTTTTCAAGCGCTATATATAGTCCTTCCTCACTACATAAAAATGACGTTTGACCTTTCTTTTTACATATGCAAATAAATCCCTGAGGATTAACAGTATCAGATATTTTTGAAATAATATAATCGGGGACAAGGTATGATTTTTTAGCTTTTGATGATAAAGCTTCAGCATCCTGTCTTGCTTTTTCATATGCGCTTTCACCAACAATAAACACTTCCACAGGAAAATCATTATAAATGGCATCTCTGCATAGTCTTAATCCGTCCAGAACAAAACTATTATACTGTTTTCTTGATTTAGCATCTGAAATAAGACGAGAAGCTAGTTTTACAACATCATTATCCTTGCTGGTAATTCTCTCAAAACTGCTCATAATCATTTCCTCAAATAAAAAATTCAGACCGAGGCACAAAGAGTTCCCCGGTCTCAAAACTATTTTTCTAAAGCCTTTTTAGCTGCTTTTGCAAGTGTAGCAAAGCCAGCAGCGTCATTGACAGCCAACTCAGCAAGCATCTTGCGGTTCATAGCAATGCCGGCCTTCTTAAGACCGGTCATGAATGTTGAATAGTTCATATCATTGATTTTTGCAGCAGCAGAAATTCTGGTAATCCAAAGACGACGGAAATCTCTCTTCTTGAGTCTTCTTCCGATATATGCATAATTACCAGACTTCATTACAGCTTCTTTAGCTGTCTTGAAAAGCTTTGACTTAGCGCCAAAATAGCCTTTGGCAAGTTTTAATGTTTTATTTCTTCTTTTGCGTGTAGCTAACGCACCTTTAACACGTGCCATCTATATATCCTCCGTTATTCTTATGGTTTATTTGTAAGGAATAAGCTTCTTGAGTGTAGCAACGTTTGTTACGTCAGCAACTACAGTCTTACGAAGGTTTCTCTTACGCTTTGTTGTCTTCTTGTTAAGAATGTGTGATTTGTAGGCATGGGCACGCTTTACCTGACCGGTCTTGGTAAGCTTAAAACGTTTCTTTGCACCACTGTGTGTTTTAATTTTCGGCATTTTAAATCCTCCTAAAGAATTGATTTAATTATTTGCTTGACTTCGGAGCCAAAAACATTAACATATTTCGACTCTCCATTTTTGCAGGTTTTTCCACAACGGAATATTCCTCACAATACTCGGCAAAACGTTTCATAATGTCAAGGCCGATTTCGGGATGACCGAGCTCTCTGCCTCTGAAACGAATTGAAACCTTAAGTTTGTTACCGGATTTCAGAAACTGAATGGCGTGATTGCCCTTGGTTTCAAAATCATGCTTGTCAATACTGAGTCCAAGTCTGATTTCCTTGGTTTCAATAACCTTCTGATTTTTCTTTGCTTCCTTTTCACGTTTAGCAATTTCAAAGCGGTATTTACCGTAATCCATAATCTTGCAAACAGGTGGATTCGCATTGGGAGAAACCGCAACTAAATCCAGATCCTTTGCATAAGCAGCATCAATAGCATCCTTAATAGGAAGAATACCGAGCTGTGAGCCGTCTGCATCAATAACACGGACCTCATTGAAAGTTATTTGTTCATTGACAGGAATATCTTTTACGCTGATATGAAACACCTCCGAATATAATAACAAAGCGGACGGCATAATACCGTCCGCAGAATATAAGAGTACAAAAAATGTATTTCTTATTGACCCTTTCAGTAAACTTTAGGGTGAGAACGGTTATGCTCTGCTTTATTGTCGTGAACTATTATATACTAACGCTTTTTAAAAGTCAAGCACTAATTTATTCAATAATTAACTCTTTTATCGAGCGGAGTCTATAATCAATGTTTTTAAGCAATTTCGGGTTTTTCTGAGCAATAGCCATTCCCTTTATTGCGCTGTGAATGGGGTCTGTTGCAGGAATAATCTTAACGCCGATAAACTCCTCCATAAAGGCTGCCATGCCGTTAATAAGACTTCCGCCACCGGTAAGATGAATGCCGTTTTCAGTAATATCCGCTACAATATCGGGATCGGTTCTTTCAATTACCTTTCTTACAGCGTTACATATCTGAATTGCGGTATCAAAAACCGTCTGGTAAATCTCTTTTGAGGTAATCTCAAAGGCTTCTGGTAACCCGGTTAGAAGATTTCTTCCCTTTGCAATCATGGTGATCTCAACATCTCTTTTTACTACTGAACCAATTTGAATCTTTATTTGTTCTGCGGTAAGCTCACCGATAGCAATATTATATACACGCCTTATGTACTTAATAATGGCATCGTCAAAATCAAAGGAGGCTATTTTACAAGAATCACACTGCACTATTCCACCCATTGAAATGGTAGCAATATCAGTTGTTCCTGCGCCGATATCTACAACCATACTCCCAACAGGAGAATTAAAATCAATGCCAAGACCGATTGCAACAGCCAATGGTGTTTCAACAACAGTTACGTTTCTGCCGCCCGCATCAACAATAACATCTGATAAAGAATGATGCTGTAACTCGGTTAAGCCTGTCGGCAAACAGGTTATGACCGATGGGCGTACTATCTTACTTCCAAAGGCTCTTCTCATAAACTCGCTGAGCATAGAAAGTGTGATATCATAGTCGGCAATTACACCGTGTTCGATAGGACGAAGATATGAAAGTCCTTCGGGAGTTCTGCCCACCGATGACTTAGCAGTATCTCCGTAATACACAGGTTTATACGACTCGGATTCAACCGTTACAATACTGGACTGTTCAAGAGCTATTCTTGATGACTCAGATATAACAGTTTTGTATGAACCTAGGTCTATACCAATCTGTATTGCCATTTAAGCACCACCCTTCTTTTGTCAAGTATACAATAAAATAAGTAGAAATTCAACAACCTGTTTTTCCCTTGCTTTGAAGAGCAGTAACACAAAATACTGCTTTTGCGCCTGCAAGCTTCAACTGTCTTGCACATTCATCTATAGTTGCGCCGCTTGTCAGTATATCGTCAACAAGCAAAATTGTTTTATTCTTAAGCTTTTTCGTTGCGATATATTTGTTGTGAACATTGCTGAATCTCTTTGAAAATTCCAGCTTATGCTGTGTTTGTCTCTCATCTCCACAGGAAGTCAGTAGCTTTCTGTAGGTTACAAAATATTTTTGCGAAAGTTCTTTTGCTAGGTACATGCTATGATCATATTTATTTCTCTTCCGTTTACTTTTTGTAGGCGGAACGCTTGTAATATAATCGAATTTTATATCAGGAAATTTTTGTTTTAAAAGCTTGAACATATATCCTGCATAAAATTTTGCATTACGTCTTGCACGGTGAAACTTGTATGCATAAAAGGCTTTCTGTGCATAGTCGGAATTATGAAACGGAGAGACTATCCCATCAAAATGATATATAAATCTCATGCATTCACATCTTTTTATCGGTCTTGCGCACCCTAAGCAAATTTCACCGGTAATTTGTTTTATCTTTGGATAGCATTCATTACACAGGTGTTTATCCGGCGTTACTATTTGGTCACATAACATACATCTTGGGGGAAACAGAGCGTCTATAAAAGCATCAATATATTTTATCATAATTATCAAGCATAAACCTAAGGCCTGTATACCTCAGGGTTTTTCTGTCATTTCTTATCATTTCATAAAGAATATCTTCTTGACCTACAAAAACAATCGTCTTCTTTGCTCGGGTAACCGCAGTATAGATAAGATTTCGGTAGCGCAACATTTTTGGCGTATCACAAAGCGGAACTATTACGCAATCAAACTCAGAGCCCTGACTTTTATGTACGGTAATAGCGAAGGCAAGATCTAAAATATCAAGGTTATCCTCAAAGTATGTCGCTGTTTTATCTTCATATTGAACCATTATCGCTTTGTTTTTAGCATCTATATCTGCAATAACACCGATATCTCCGTTAAAAACACCGGTACCTACCTCACCAGAGGCTGCCGTCCAGGTAATATCATAGTCATTTTTAGTTTGCATTACCTTATCGCCGACTCGAAAATTTATGCCTTTGAAAAACAATTGTTTTTTATTCTTTTCAGGCGGATTTACCGCCTCTTGCAGCACTAAATTGAGATTTACAGAGCCGCAGGTCATCTTTTTTGAAGGGCACAGAATTTGTATGTTATCGTGTGCAGAATAGCCGTAGGCGGCGGGTAAGCGTCTTGTTGCCAAATCAACTGTCTGCTCTGCAACAACTCTTGGATCACTGGTCTTAATAAAAAAGAAGTCGTTGGAATTGTTGTTTAGTGTCGGTTTTTCTCCTGAGATTATCTTATGCGCATTCTTAACAATATCACTAACCTGTGACTGTCTGAATATTCTTGCAAGACGAACGACAGGTACTCTTCCTGAAGCAATAATATCTCCCAGAACATTACCTGCACCAACACTTGGAAGCTGGTCAGAATCTCCTACAAGTATAATTCTAGAGGTTACCCTTACAGCTTCAAGCAACGCTTTGAAAAGCAACGTGTCAACCATCGACATTTCATCAATAATTATAACATCTTCATCTAAAGGTCTTTTACTGTTACGTCCGAAAGAATGTTTTCCGTCCTTTGTAAGCTCTGCCTCAAGTAGTCTGTGAATTGTTTTTGCCTCAACTCCGGTAAGCTCAGTTATCCGTTTTGCCGCCCGGCCTGTAGGGGCTGCCAAAGCGATGCTTTTATCTCTACCCGAAAGTATGCTGATCATTGCATTAAGTGTCGTGGTCTTACCGGTTCCCGGACGGCCTGTCAAAACAAATATATTGCTCTTCAGGGAGTCTTTTACTGCTTCAATCTGTCTTTCATCAAAGGAAAATCCAAGTTTATTTTCAAGAAGCTTTATTTCAATCGAGGATAAATCATAAAGGGGCATATTATTTGAAGCCATTGCTTTTATTTTAGCGGCAGAAAACTCCTCGGCGCTGTAATAATCAAACAAAAATACATACTTTACACCGCAATATTCTTTTATAGTAATTTGCATTCTGCCTTCAAGGAGCTTAATTGAATCCTCAACAATAATTTTATTTACCGACAAGAATTCGCATGCGACCTCTAACAATTTATCATAAGGCAGACAGGTATGCCCGTTAGAGAGATTTTTCTTTAAGATATGGATAATTCCGGCGCAAATTCTTGAATCGCTGTCAATAGGAATTCCTAGATTTTCGGAAATCTCCTCTACCCTGTCAAAAGAAAAATTTATCCCCTCTTTACAAAGAACAAAAGGATCTTCTTTAATGATTTCAGCGCTCCTGTTTCCGAGAACCTTATATATTGAGGTGGCTTCTAACGGATTTATATTATAGGCTGATAAGGAAAGCATTATCTCCCTTATTCCGACCTGATTTTGATATCCATTACTGATAGCTAAAGCCTTTTCCTTGGAAATACCCTTAATTGCGGTTAGTTCTAACGGATAATTTTCAATAACATCAAGAGAATCTTCCTTAAACCTTTCAACAATTTTCAAGGCAGTAGCAGGACCAATGCCTTTTATTGCGCCGCTGGATAAAAATTTAAGTATCTGAAGCGCTGATTTTACGGGAAGAATTTCAAATGAAGTTATGTTAAACTGTTCTCCGTAAACAGAATGCGTAGAATAACGACCGTTCAGAACAACCGAGTCGCCTTCATTTATAACAGCAACAGAGCCGACACAGGAAATATGTTCCTTGCCGGCCTTAAGCTTGAAAACGGTATATCCGTTTTCATCATTTCTGTATGTAATTTTTTCAACGACGCCCTTAAGTTCAGGATTACTCATTAAAAACTCCCATTATATTAAAATCCGCAGAAATTTCCTCTTGTTTAATAAAGGTTATTCCTTTATTTTCAAATTCATTCATGAGTTCATCGGATATATCATATTCCGATACTGCAATTATCCTATCGGCAAAATCGCTTCCATGCCAACGCTGACGCTCAACGATATAATTGAGTGCTAAAAAATCACACTCTGAGTTCAGCTGACAAAGTAAAGTCTTTTTCAGACGTGTCGGCGGTCTTAATATGAGCATCCAAATACCATGAAGAAAGTCACACACGCCAAGAACCGTAAAGATAGTTAGTAAAACACAACAAAACAGCTTAAACATAAAATCACCTCATAATATAATATGTTCAAGCGCTTAAGATGCTAAAAATCGGGGATTTCAAATTGAAATCCCCAAGAAATTTATCTATTTAACGGTTACGGATGCATTATATGAGCCAACCGACCACACACCGCTAACCGAAGAAGAAATGTTTGCTACCATAGAGTACTCGCCCACAGTTTTACCTGTCAGATCAACCGTTGCGTACAAATCTGAAGCAGAAATGCTATTAACTATACTTCTAGGACCGCAAATTTTAACATTTCTTATCTTCTGACAATCAGCAGTAAGTCCTCCTGAAAGATTGTTTAGACGAACATCTGTGATATCAAAGCTTTTTTCAATATATCCGGATAGATTGAAGCTGACGGTAACATTCTCAATATTGTCAACAAGCTTAATTCCATCGGGTAACACCGGAGCAGTTTCAAAAGTTGTCTTCTTGGTTGAAATCTCATTAAAATCAATGGGAGAAAGTGAGATTGAATCCAAGACATCAACTATATCTGCGGGTCCTTTAATCGTAATAGAGGGGTCCTGGTCCAATGTGTATACGATTGAGGATAATGAAAAATTAGCAGGTGCATTTATAAATGACGGAACAATTCTTACAGTAGCCTTTTTAAATATCGGAACCGAAACACTGACTGTTTCCTTGGAAAATGTCAGTAATTTATCATCCAAAATATTATTGTTAGCATCATATAAAACTATTTTTCCGTTAAAGCTCTTGGTTGCGCTAAGTATAGTTACATCATCAACAACAGCACAAACCTTCGAAATCTTCTCAATTTCAGTGCGAGGACCTTTGATTTTTACAGTTGACTCATCACTTGAAGAAATTACCGGTGTTTCGGCAATAAGTCCCGCAACTGCAGAAACACCTTCTGCCTGAGCTGTAACGGTAAAATCTTTTGTATCAATATAGTCAAAGGTAAGTGATACTGCTGAAGGCGAAACCGACACAAAGTTATACCCCGATTTTCCGCTGTTCCTTGAAGCTACAAGATTTATAGAATACACACCGGGTTCAACTATGTGAGAAACCGAAGCATTGACAACAATATCATCCGACTTCAGAGCGCTTACAATATAGTTAGGACCGTGAACGGTAACCGAAACCGTCTGAACGACATCCTTTGAAACAACGTCTATTCCCAGATCCTCTAACACAGTTCCGCTAACGCTGATAGAAACAGGAACATTATTAAAGGTCATGTCCCTCTCGGGATTCTGATCTATGGTAATAACCAGCCAAAAAATGAAAGCAACAATAACAGAAAATGAAACAGCAAACTTTTTATTATAAAATAGCGCTTTTAAAGAAAAATTTTTAAGCCATTTCATATTCAGCCACCTCATTTCTTTTTGAAAATTTTAATAGATTTATCAACAACATCACTGATTATCGACTTAGGCTTAGTGTTCTCTGAATCAAGCAACTGATTTAAAAGTTCCTCTTTAAGCGTAACCGAATTATAGTCACGTTTAATACTACCGTTAATTGCAATTGAGATCGTTCCGGTTTCTTCAGAAACAACAACTACTACCGCATCAGAATTCTCACTCATACCTATAGCTGCTCTGTGCCGTGTACCAAGTTGAGAGTTTAAATCACTATTAACTGTCAAGGGTAAAATACAACCTGCAGCAAACAGTTT
This sequence comes from Acutalibacteraceae bacterium, assembly GCA_045537915.1. Taxonomy (GTDB): domain Bacteria; phylum Bacillota; class Clostridia; order Oscillospirales; family Acutalibacteraceae; genus SFWF01. Next base: position 32,082 of record JAZSQK010000022.1, on the reverse strand, counting down.
AGTGTCACGAATCAAGAGTGCACCGTCGTGCAAAGGAGATTTCGGGAAAAAGATATTGCTGATCATTTCATATGATGCCTCTGCATTAATAATCGTACCCGTGTTCGCAATATCACCAAGCATTGTTTTTCTTTCAAAAACGATGAGAGCGCCTATTTTCTTGTCAGCCATAGCAACAACCGATTTACATACTGCATCAATACAGGCCTTAATGTCATAATCCAGATTATCATTGAGCTGTCCCTTAGCTATAGCTGCAATATTACTTCTGCCTACCTTTTCAAGCGCTCTTCTGAGCTCAGGCTGAAAAATAACTACAATAGCAATAAGTGCATAGTCAAACACCTTATTAAGAAGCCATTTAAGACTAACCAAACCAAAAACATTTGCAAAGACAGATACTGCAAGAAGAATGATAATTCCCTTTAAGAGTAATGCCGCTCTGCTCTCACGCAAAAACTCTATTGCCTTGTAAATAATAAACGCTACGATTATTACATCGAGGATGCCAAGATACCAATAATTTGTTATCGCAAAGAAAATCTGATTAAATAAAGAATAGACCGAATCACAGAAATTCGACCAAAGATTAACAAAAAACTCAGCAACTCCGTTCATTGATGTCTCAACCCCTTTGCAATATTTATTATATAATAACATAATTTTATTAAGTGTTCAACCAAAAATTTATAATTTTTTTATATAATATAATAATTTTTCAATCTCCTCCGAGTAATTTAGGAAGGAGGGAGATACTCTTACTGTTCCCCTATCTGCCGTGCCGATTGTTTTATGTGCAAGCGGGGCGCAGTGAAACCCTCCTCTGACTGCAATATTTTTTGAAGCGAGATATCTTGCAGTCTCCTCTCCTGACCTTGCCTTAATATTAAAAGAAAGAACAGGCAGATATATTTCTCTCGATGGATCATCAGTATAAAGTTCAGCACCAATACGCCTGAGTCCGTAATACAGATTGCTCAGCAGCTGTTTTTCTTGTTGTAACGGCTTTACTTTCTCTATTCTTTTCAGAAAATCAATGCCACCGCCTATTCCACAAATTCCCGGTACATTTAAAGTGCCGCTTTCGACACCTTCAGGTAATATTTCAGGCTGTATCGGATTCATAGAATCAACCCCTGTGCCGCCTTTAATTATTACGTTTTTTATAGGTTTGTCAGCAATTAGAATTCCTGTTCCCATCGGCGCAAACAGCCCCTTGTGTGCCGCAACACACAGAAAATCAATTCCAAGCTCTTTCATATTAATTTCGATATGCCCCGCAGCTTGAGCCGCATCTACTGCAAACATAATATTTTTTTGTTTACAAAGTAAGCCTAGCTGCTTAAGAGGAAGCTTCGTTCCTGTTACATTTGAGGCAGCAGTAACGAAAATCATTTTTGTATTATTTTTTATTTTCCTTTCAAATTCCGAAACACAAGTATCGGGTGAATTTACATCGATATTAACAACATCAAAAGTTATTCTTCCGTCCTGCGCCATTGAAAAAAGCGGTCTGTAAACCGCATTATGCTCCAATGAGGAAATAAGAATATGGTCCCCTTGTCCTAAATTTCCTTGCAAAACATAGTTAATTGCGGCAGTACAATTGCCTACAAAGCATACCGAATTCTCAGATTCCGAATTGAAAAGCTTATGAACCTTGCTGCGAACTGAAAATACGGCATTTGCCGCATCAAAAGAAGCCTTGTGACCACTTCTTCCCGGATTTGCCGAAAGATAATTTAAGGCGTAATTTACAGCATTTTTAACCTCCCTTGGCTTAGCGCCGGAGGTTGCTGCATTATCCAAATAAATCATAATAACTCCTTTCAAAACAAGGCACAGGATAATCTCCTGTGCCCTTTAAATTTGTGGTGCGATATCAAGAATTTTAATGTTATGCTCCCTTAAAATTTGCACAGCCTTATCGATATCACCTATGACAGATATACCATAACCGCAGCCGTATCTTTTGTTTCCCGTAAGATTTCGCTCAACTGATGCTCTGTATGAGTTGTTCCGCAGTATATCTCGCCCACGTATTGCATAGGTTATCGTTCCGGTAATAATCATATTACCATTCATATCACCAACTCCGATATAGCAAGAGTGTTATTCTTTTATTTCACACTACAGTTTATGTCTTGTAGCGGTATATTGACAAAAAATAATGAAGCCGCACACAAGTGCGGCTTCAGGCTATTCATTCTTGTTCAAAACTAAAAATTCCAGTCTTCCCGACTTATAGAACTGATACAAAATTATTGTAATAATCGGGAAGGCAAACATTCCAATAATTCCAAACAAGCGCAGTCCGATAAATATCGTCAACAGGGTAATTAAGGGATGTAAGCCAACCTGGTCTCCAATTATCTTGGGTTCAAGCATGTTTCTGATTATCAGAACAACTACATAAATAATCAAAAGGCCTATTCCAAGTCCTATATTACCCTGTAGCAGTGATATTATTCCCCAAGGTATTAATACAGTACCCGTTCCTAATACAGGAAGTAAATCAACAAACGAAATCAAAAGCGCTAATAAAAATACATTTTTAATGCCGATAATCATAAGGCCTATTGATAGCTCAGCAAATGTAATTGCCATCATTATCAAATATCCTCTTATGATTCTAAATACGTTAACAAAAACAATATTTTTTACTTCGGATACAGTATCAAGATGCTTTTGCTTTATCCATCTTCTGAGCAGTTTTTTGAAGTTCTCATAATCCTTCGCAATATAGCAGGATGCAACAATTGTAACGACTGCACCTATCAGGAATCCAGGCGCATACTTGGCAAGAGAAGCAGCAAAGCCAGATATCCACCCGGTTACTGAGGTTGTAATACCGGAAATAAGATTGTTGAACATATTTGAAATTGAACTTTGAAGCTCATCGGGCATTGATACCGAAAGCTCCTCAACCTTACTGCCTAACGAATTAAGTGTGGCAGAAAACTCCTGTAACAACGACGGAAGTGCATTGACGATTTTTGAACCCTGGCTGTATACAAAATATCCTAACAAACCGATCAAAGTAATTACCAATAGGTATGAAAGTAAAACGAAAATCAGAGCGCATAGTCCCTTTTTTAATTTCGTTTTCTCTGAAACATAAACCGCCGGTTTTTGAACCAGAACGGTCAGAATTAGTCCTATAACAAACGGAAAAAGGTAGGCGGCCAGAAACTTAAAGCCGAAATAAATCAAGGCGCCGACCGTTATGAAGAATAATAAATCAATCAAGAAGTTCTTTTTTGTTTCACGTAACATGTCTTTTCCTTCCAAAAATCTTTATTTTTTTAAGAATTATTGGTTAAAATGACAAATATTATTCAAACTGCAAATAATACTTGAATTTAAACCAAGGAGTGTGTTATATTGTATCATATTGAAATACAGTTGTGCGTGGGTGGTGGATAGTTTGCAAAAGAAAACCTATTATATGATAGACTCGAAAGCTTTGCCCGACGTCTTCGGAAAAGTAATTATGGTCAAGCAGTTATTAGACGACAAAAAGGCATCAAACATTACCGAAGCCATAAGAATGGCAGGTATTTCGAGAAGCGCATATTATAAGTATAAGGATAAAGTGTTCCTCTGTAAAGATAATAACACTAACAAGCTTGATATTCAAGCAATTTTACAGGATAAAGCAGGAGTTTTTTCCGCACTCAGTAACACCTTATTCAAAAAAGGCGCAAATATCATTACTCTAACGCAAAACGAACCTAAAAACGGCACTGCTACCGTTTTTATTACCCTCGGTATTGAAAACCTTAACGGCTCGATAAAAGAGATGCTTGATATTGCCTCTCAGATCGAAGGCGTTATTTCTATTAAAACAGTTTGATTAGGAGATACAAAATGGTAAACGTTGCAATAATGGGACACGGTGTTGTCGGTTCTGGTGTCGCAGAAATACTTATAAACTACAAGGATCGAGTGTTTGAAAAAGCAAAGCAAGAGGTTAATGTAAAATACATTCTCGACCTTAGGGATTTTGATGAGGTTAGTTACTCTGAAAAATTCATCAAAGATTTTAACATAATACTTAATGATCCGGACATCCAGGTGGTTGTTGAGGTTATGGGTGGTTGCACCTTTGCTTACGACTATGTAAAAGCTTGTCTTCTTGCCGGAAAGAGTGTTTGTTCCTCAAACAAGGAGCTTGTTGCGCAAAAGGGTGCCGAACTTTTGAAGATAGCATCTGAGAAAAATGTTAATTTCCTGTTTGAAGCCAGTGTTGGCGGAGGAATACCTGTTTTACGTCCTATGGCTCAATGTCTTACTGCAAACGAAATAACCGAAGTCACAGGCATATTAAACGGTACAACAAATTTTATACTAACTAAAATGGTTAGCGAGAATATGGATTTTGAATCGGCACTGAAACTTGCTCAGGAATTGGGTTATGCCGAAAAGGATCCCACAGCCGATATAGAGGGTCTGGACGCTTGTAGAAAAATTTGTATTCTTGCTTCTCTGGGCTTTGGAAAACATGTCTATCCTGAACAGGTAAAGGCAGAGGGCATTACCAAAATAAGCCTTGAAGATATAGATATGGCAGATTCACTCGGCTATGTCATTAAGCTTATCGGTAAAACCAGAAAACTTGACAACGGCCGGATAACTGCTTCAGTCTACCCTGCACTTGTCAACAAGCGAAATATGCTCTCAGGAGTTAACGATGTTTTTAATGCGGTTATGGTTCGTGGAGATGAAGTCGGAGATGTAATGTTCTACGGCAGAGGCGCAGGTAAGTTTCCTACAGCCAGTGCTGTTGTCGGCGATGTTATTGACTGTGTAAAGCATCTGACGGCACGAAAGTATCTCTTCTGGCAGGACGGCAGTGACGACTATGTTGCCGATCCGCTTAACGATGTTACTCGCCTTTTTGTTCGCCTTAAGAGCGAAAATTTAAAAATCACTCAGGCTCAGATTGAAAACTTCTTTAATGAGGTTACAATTTTCAAAAATTCTGCACATAATGAAATTGGATTCATAACAGAAAACGATATAGAGTCGGTTCTGCGTGAACAGATTGAAAAGCTAACATCAGTAGAAATAATCAGCATTTTTCATGCGATTGATTAGTATAAGTTTTGGGGGAAAGTTATGTCACTCATAGTTAAAAAATTCGGCGGCAGTTCTGTTGCCAACGCTGAAAGGGTCTTTAATGTAGCTAACATAATTATTGAAGACTATAAAAAAGGCAACGATGTTGTTGTGGTTGTTTCTGCGCAGGGCGATACAACCGACGATCTCATTGAAAAGGCTAAAGAAATTAATCCTGACGGAGCTTCCAAACGTGAAATGGATATGCTTCTTGCGGCAGGCGAACAGATTTCCATTGCTCTTCTTGCAATGGCTATTGAAAAGCTTGGTTGTCCCGTAATTTCATTGCTTGGTTGGCAGGCTGGGTTTAAGACAAACTCTGCTCACGGAGTTGCAAGAATTAAAGAGGTCGATTCAGAGCGCATCCGCAATGAGATTGATAAAAAGAAGATCGTAATAGTTGCAGGCTTCCAGGGTGTCAGTAAATATGATAATGTGACCACCTTAGGCAGAGGCGGTTCCGACACCAGCGCAGTAGCAATTGCTGCATCTATGCACGCAGACCTTTGTCAGATATACACCGATGTCGATGGCGTTTATACAGCGGATCCCAGAAAGGTTAAGGGCGCCGTTAAAATGGATGAAATTACCTATTCTGAAATGCTAGAACTTGCTTCCTTAGGTGCGCAGGTGCTGAATAACAGATCGGTTGAAATGGCTAAAAAATATGGTGTTGAACTTGAGGTTCTATCAAGTCTTGAGAGAAAACCCGGTACAATCGTAAAGGAGAAGGTTAAAATGGAAAAAATGCTTATAAGAGGCGTTGCAAAGGATAACAACGTTTCAAGAATTTCGATAGTAGGTCTTAACGACACCCCCGGTGTTGCGTTCAAGATCTTTAACAAACTCGCACAGGCTAAGGTAAACATTGATATTATTCTTCAGTCGGTAGGACGTGACGGCACAAAGGATATCACCTTTACTGTTACCGAGGATCAGTCTAAGGATGCAATCGAAGCTCTTGAGGACATAAAGGATATTCTTGAGTACAAGAACATTGTTTCAGACAACTCTGTTTCTAAGGTGTCTATAGTTGGCGCAGGTATGGAAACACATCCCGGTGTTGCTGCGAAGATGTTCGAGGCACTTGCAGATGCTAACATCAACATTCAGATGATATCTACCAGTGAAATTAAAATTTCTGTTCTTATTGATCAGAAGGAAGCCGACAGAGCTGTTTCCGCAGTTCACTCCAAGTTCTTCGACTAATTAAAACAAAAATATTTAAACGGTAAACACTTTATTGGTGTTTACCGTTTTATCTTTTATGGTATTATTACCGAACCTGTAACCGTATTTGCATTAATATCTATTCCGTTTACCTTTCTGATATTATCTACGCTACTTTTATACTGCTTTGCGATACTCCAGATATCAGTTGGCTCGTCGATATAGCAAATTATGATTGAACAGGCATTATCCTCTGATTCGCACTCATCAGATAATGATATCTCAGTTACTATGCTTTGTTCAATTGATTCATAGACATCCATATATACAGATAATTCACATATTACCTCAACGCAACTGTCAGAAGAAATAATATAGGATATATTATTTACCCTTAAATCTGCATCACAGACCGTTTTTTCTATAGCGACAGACATAGGATATTTGTACTCGAAATCTATTGCTCTCTCACAAAATTCGGGGTTTCCGTTTGCATCACAAATTATCATCCGCACATACGCTACGCCAAAAATCAGTATACAATCCTCAGCCTTTTTTATACCACGAGTGTTTACATCACACCATATATCTATAATTGAGCCTACCGCTCCTTTGGAAAACTCAAGCATTTTTCTGGCAGTAAATTGATCCCTTACCCTATCAATAAGCCTTTGCGTCTTTATAGACTGACAGGTTGCTTCTGCATTACCCTTGGTTGCATAAATATCTTTAATTGTTTCGGCTTCGGTGCAGCAGGAAGCTTCAACGTCAATGCACATCTTTGCAGTAACGGTCATTACCCTACTCTCGTCATATCCGTCGTTCCTGCATTTTACCTCGAGGTAAATAAGGCTTTCCGATGAAACGCAATTACATTCTTCACTCACACCATCCATATCGCAAACCTGACTATACGGTATCTTCTGTTCAAAATGACAAGGCGAGTAAGAATCTGCTGACAGGTAGGTAATTTTCAAATTTAAATTACCCTTTAAAATTACCTTGTTGTTCATTACTCTGCAATCATCCGGGCATATGTTTGCAGAGTAATTCAAAATCTTACCTATTGCCGCCTGTGAATCGCTTAAAGCAATCTCATCCTCAATAATAAGAGTTTTCTCTCCAAAAAACATACAGTTATTGCCGTTTGTTTTCGTCGTTAATTTCTCAATGCTTCTTCCTAAATCTCCGCAAATAAATTCCTGTTCTTTTACCTTGTTTACACATAAATTTATGCAAACTGAACCCTTTATTTCAATTTTTCGCTCACTTAACACCCTGCAGTTAACCTTGTCTGCTCTGACATTGCCCTTTATTTGTGTTTGTGAAAATTCAAACTCACACTCAAAATTCTCCGAAAATATCATGCTACTTTCAAAATTACACAAGCAATCCTTATCATCGAGATATATCATACGAAATGATACAATTCCGTCAAGAATAAGTGTATTTCCAGAAGTATTCTTCGATGAAATTGATGGTTCAGCCCGATATGTAAGAATACGTTTTATCGGCGGACAGTAATCAGGCAGAACAAACTCCGCATTAACGGGAGATTCCTTCTCGCATTTTAGTAAGCATTCCTTAACGCAGAGCTTTGATTTGCTGAATTTATTTTCCATAATACTTTCTCCTTTTTAATCTTTACACTAAAATATATTGCCCTTCCGGTATAAATATGAAAAAAGACCGAGAAATATTTCTCGGTCTTATGTATAATATTATTCATTTGTCTTTTTTACTTTAAAAATAAATCTTAGAAAACCACTGAGAATTTTTGGACTTTTGACAAGAACAACCTTCATAACAGCAACTCCATTCAACAGCATTTAGCAGTATATATACCCAGAATGACTATGACCGTAGCAAGCATACCAACCAAAAATTTAAGGGGTAAAAAACAGGCAATCAATAGTCCTACTCCGAATGACGCAATTAAAATGCCATTCTTTATGCCCTTATTTCTGTTTTTCATAAGCCACCGCCTTAATCAACCTAATATATTATATTTAAATAGAAAAAATCTGTTACAAAATTAAAAGGTCTAACCGTTTAGTTAGACCTTTTTAGTGTATATTCCAATGTTTTAAATCTTTTAATTCGTTAAATATAGTTATGTATGAATTGTGTCTGTGTTCGGATATCTGTTTATTATGAACAGCGTCTGATACTGCACAGCCCTTTTCACATATATGTTTGCAATCTGAAAACATACATTTATCGCTAAAGGTATTAAATTCCGGAAAGCAAGAGGATAAATTATCCTTAAATTCTAACGAATTCATATCTGATTCCAATGATGAAAATCCGGGGGTGTCTGCAACAAATCCATTGTACTTATGCAGAAACAATTCAGTATGTCTCGTTGTATGTTTACCTCTGCCAAGCTTATCACTAACCTCGCTTGTATCCAAATTCAAATCAGGAAACAGTGCATTTAAAATACTTGACTTGCCTACACCTGAATTCCCGGTAAAAGCACTAATACAGTCGTAAAGCTCAGAGATTATCTCACCCAGTCCTTCATTAGTATATGCAGAACAGATAATAGTCTTATAACCAACATTTGAATAAACAGCTGCATATTCTTTTAAATCAGCCAAATCTGATTTATTAAAAACAATTACAGGAGTTATATTTTTAAACTCGCAGAGGGCAGTTAATCGATCGATTAACAGAAAATTAGGAGTCGGAGTTACTGCAGAAGAGACTATAAACAGTTTGTCAATATTTGCTATCGGTGGACGGCAAAGAGAATTTCTCCGTTCTAATACAGCCTCAACAGCGCCCTTGCCGTCCTCTGTGAGATTAACTTCAACCTTATCTCCCACGAGAAGAGAAGTTCCATCCTTGCGAAACTTCCCTCTCGCTTTACACTCAAGCAGCTCGGTTTCGGTTCTTACATAATAGAAACCCGAAACAGCCTTGATTATTATACCAATCATACACTATCCGAACTTGTATTACTGTTAGGCTTGGTGGGGTATCCGTCGATCGGAACATCATTATAATTGCCTTCAGCATCAAGATTTTTAATATACATTATATCGTGATAGTTGGAATTTTCGCTTGTTGAGAGTTTAACTGTATATTCTGAGGCTAATTCCTTAACAGAGAAATCCTTAAAGGTGTAAACGCCATCCTTAAGTTTGCTGATGTCGATCTGCTGTGATACGGCAATTCTGCTACCACTCTCATCCCAGATAGAAACATAGACATAGTTGTCGGCATAGTTTGGAGGAAGCTTAACCGAAAGGTCGAAGGAAATTTTTCCCGAGCTGACCTTGATATCAACAGCAGTACCCATACCTATTTCTTCAACGCTGCCAAAAGCAGGTGTCTGCTCAACAACATATCCCTTTGGCTGAGTTGAGTCAACCTCGATAACCTCACCTAATGTAAGGCCGTCTCTCTGAAGCTGCTTTTCAGCCTCAGACTTAGTAAGACCGACGAGATTTGGCAGAGGAACATAAACGGTGGGCGCACCGGTACTTACATAAAGAGTAACCTCAGAATTAGGAAGAACACTGGTGGTTCTGGAGGGATAGGTTCTGATAACATTACCAACAGCAATATCCTCGTGGTTTTCCTGTTCAATTATGACCTTAAAGCCCTGTGCCTTAAGCTCGGTTTCTGCTCTTGCAGCAGGCATATCATAGACGTCAGGAACCTTTACGGTTTTATCGCCAGAGCTGACATAAAGAGTAACCTTACCGCCTTCCTTAATTGCAGTATTAGGTTCCGGATACTGTCTTATAATTACACCATACTCAAACTCACTACTGGGTTCAAATACGAAATCCAACTCAAACATATCCTGATACTCTTCATTTGACTGAATAACATCATAGGTAACCCCTGTCATATCAGGACAAGGGAATTCTTCTCCTGTGCTCTTTAAGAATTTTGGAATAAGAATTGCGAGAAGAATAATAATAGCAATTACAAAGGTAGCGGAAATACCTGCCAGTATAGGAATTATTGGCGACTTTCCACTCTCTTCCTCATTTTTATCCTCATCATCTTTTTCATAACTTATGAACTTTGTAGGAGAGTCATCAACAAAATAATCATAATCAAACGACGCAGCAGGGTTCTTTTTAAATTCCTCTAAATCGCAAAGCATTTCTGCCGCCGACTTATAGCGCTTGGTTGAATCCTTCTGCATTGCGTGCATAGTTATCTGCTCAAGTCCGAGCGGAATTGAACCGTTTAAATCACGGGGAAGCGTAGGATCCTTCTGAAGCTGCATAATTGCAATTGAAACTGCGCTTTCTGCCTGGAAAGGAAGTTGACCTGTGATCATTTCATAAAGCATCACGCCGACAGAGTAAATGTCAGCCTTTTCATCAGTGTTCTCTCCCCTTGCCTGTTCGGGACTGATATAATGAACTGAGCCAATTGCCTTATCTGTGATGGTTTTCTGCTCACTTCTTGCAAAACGGGCAATTCCAAAATCCGTAACCTTGATAGTTCCGTCAGAGAGAACCATAATATTCTGAGGCTTCACATCTCTGTGAACGACCCCCTTATCATGAGCGTGCTGCAAGCCCCTTAAGATCTGCAATGTAAAGTGAACGGCATCATTCCAAGAAAGTGAGCCTTGCTGTTCAATGTACTCTTTAAGAGTAATACCTTCAATATATTCCATTACAATATACTGAATTAAATCGCCGAAGCTAACATCAAAAACCTTTACAATGTTCGGATGCGACAGAACTGCGATTGCCTTTGATTCATTCTTAAACCTACGCAAAAACTCATCGTTACCGGTAAACTCATCCTTAAGAATTTTAATTGCAACGATCTTTGCGTCAACATTGTCGTAGGCTTTATAAACAACTGCCATTCCGCCGACGCCGATTATTTCTCTAATTTCATATCTGCCATCTAATCTTTTTCCGACATACTTATCCATAAAAACCTTCCATTCTTCTCAAAAGTTTAATCAGTAGAACAAAACTGCTGTTATGTTATCGCCGCCGCCGGCATCGTTAGCCCTGTCGACTAATAGGTCGGCGCATTTTTCTCTATCAGAGGTATTTATAATAGTGGATATCTCATTTTCAGAAACATAATTTGTAAGACCATCCGTGCAGATGAGAACAACATTGTTTTCAGGCTTAATTGCAATATTGTAATCGCAAAAAACCGTTTCTTCTACACCAACCGCCCTTGTGATAATATTTTTCTTCGGATGAGATTTCGCTTCATCCTCACTTATTTCTCCCTTATTGATTAAGGTTTGAACTACCGAATGATCAATAGTAAGCCGCTCAAGACCGTCAGAAGATGAGAGATATGCTCTGCTATCCCCAACATGCACGATGTGAGCTAAATTATCAACTACAAGCGCCGCAACAACCGTAGTACCCATACCTTTGTATTCGCCGTCCTGCTGCGCCATTGTATATATATCGGCATTTGCGGTTTCAACCGCAGCCCGAAGCATATTCTCGATGGAATTGCTACTCATTTTCGGTGAATAAGAGCCTACGATATAATCCGATATTATTCTTGCGGCAGTTTCACTTGCCATGCTTCCGCCATTTGCGCCACCCATACCGTCACAAACAACAGCAAACACAGCGCCGCTATCGAATTCGCCTGCAATATAAGCATCCTGATTTGTATCACGCTTTTTGCCAACATCCGATTTACTGTAGATCTTCATTTATAGTCCCTCCTTTTCCTGATGTTTACGACGAAGTTGTCCGCAGGATGCATTTATATCGCTTCCCAGCGTTCTTCTGATTGTCGTGTTTATACCAAGACCGTTGAGTTTATCGCAAAAACGCTGTAAACCCGCTCGGTCGGTTTTTTTATAAGAATTTTCCTTAACCGGATTAACCGGTATCAGATTAACATGACACATAATGCCTTTTAGAATTTTTGAGAGTTGAACAGCACACTCGACAGTATCATTTACACCCTTTATCATAGCGTATTCGAACGAAATCCTTCTGCCTGTTGATTTCTGATAACTTTTACAGGCATCCAAAAGTTCAGCTATATTCCATTTTTTATTCACGGGCATCATTTGCGATCTTATATCATCAAAAGGCGCATGAAGCGAAATTGAAAGTGTTATCGGCATTTTTTCTTCTGCAAGTTTCAAAATGCCTGTAACAACACCCGAAGTAGACAAAGAAATGTGTCTGAGACCAATGTTTAATCCGTTATCGTCCGACACAAGATTTAAGAACTTAACAACATTGTCATAGTTATCGAGAGGTTCTCCCATTCCCATAAGTACAATGTTCGAAATTCTGATATTATTATCAATATTTGCTTTTATAACCTGAGCTAACATCTCAGAAGGCAGTAAATTTCGTGAAACGCCGTTCAGTCCTGAAGCGCAGAAACTGCATCCCATTCTGCAACCGACCTGGGTAGATATACAGATGGTGTATCCGTGCTCATATTTCATAACAACCGACTCGATGTATTCCCCATCATAAAGTCTAAACAGGTATTTAACGGTACCGTCAATAGCTGAAACAAGCTTTTCACAGATTTCAACATCAGGAATAAAATAATCTTCCTTTAAACGTTCTCTGAGTTTTAGCGGCAGGTTCAGCATCAAATCAAAATCTGCAATGCCGCTCGATAACCAGTTAAATACTTGTGTAGCTCGGTAGGCTTTTTCTCCGATTTTATCAAATTCCGATTTAATTTCATCAATATTCATTGACCGAATATCAATCTTCGTAGGCGTTTCACCTCCAAACTAGAACTTTTCCAAAACGGCGGCAAAAAATCCGTCCGAATTATTTTCCCTTGGCCAGAAGGTATTTTTGCAAACTAGCCGATAATTACTTTTTTCAGATAAAAACTTATCGACGATCTGCTCGTTTTCAGCCCTTCTGACAGTACAGGTTGAGTAAAGGATACGACCGCCCTTTACAAGATAATTGTCTGCATTGTGAAGAATTTTCAGTTGGGTTTGTTCAAGCTGACTCAAGTCTTGAGTTAACCGATATTTTATATCGGGTTTCCTTCTTATAACTCCAAGGCCAGAACACGGAACATCACAAATAATTCTGTCAAACAACCCAAATTCACTGTTATAATCTGTTGCATCGGCAACCTTTACAGAGATACTGTCAAGCGAAAGCCTTTGAGCACCCTCGCAAACCAGTTTTGCTCTGTGCTCATACAGCTCAGTTGCTAAAATGCTGACATTGTTTGCCGAAAGTGCGGCACAAAACGACTTGCCGCCTGGAGCCGAACAAATATCAAGAACTCTGTTACCGTCTTCAACTAAAAGCATTGATATTGCCGTCTGACAGGAGTAATCCTGTACAAAGAAGTATCCATGAGTATATTCCGGGAGCTTTTCAATAGCTGAATAACCGCTAATTATAAGAGTATTGGGCAGATCGGTTGTTTCAACCATTATATTCTTTGAATTAAGCCTTTCGGTTAATTCCTTAACGGATATTTTAGTAATATTAACCCTTATAAATGTAGGAGGCGGCAAAAGACTATTCTCTAAAAAAGAGATTGCATCATCAACCGAATAATCATTTATAATGCTCTGAATAATCCAGGTCGGACAGGAATATCTGACAGAAATATCATAAAGCGATCTTCCTGCCGGAAGCAAAACATCTGTATCAGATACATTCCTGAGAACTGCATTTACAAAGCCTGATAAATGAGAAAGATTTGATGCTTTAACAATTTTCACAGTCTCATTAACAACAGCCGAGTTAGGAATTCTATCCATAAACTTAATTTGATAAACAGAGGATCTCAAAAGATTTTTAATAAAGGGATCAAGTTTATCAAATTTTACTTTAATGAATCTTTTAATTATAAAATCTAAAGTGATTTTTCTGTCTAACACGCCGTAGAATACTGCTGAACACAAAGCCTTATTCTCTGAAGATAAGGGATTGTCATTTAATAGCACATTGAGGGTTAGATTAGAATAGGCATCTTCACCTTCAACCTTACATAGAGCATCTACGACAATTTTTCTGGGATTTAATGTCTTATTCACGGACAATCACAGTACCCTTCTCTATTGAATGGCCCTTAAGATAGTCAGCCGCAGACATTCTTTTAGAGCCTTCGGGTTGAATTTCCAGGAGTGAAAGCATCTTTCCGTCGCCGCAAGAAACCAGAAAATTATTATCAACAATATCAATGGTTCCGGGCGAAAGTGAGGTTTTGTCGGATACTTTTGAAGAAAGCACCTTAATCCTCTTTGAGTTAAGCATAAAATATGCTGCGGGCCATGAATAAAAGCCTCTTATAAGATTATAAATCTCGGTTGATGACTTTGTAAAATCAATATGTCCCATTTCTCGTGTAATGATGGGAGCGTAATTTGCTTTACTGTCATCCTGTTTTTGAGGTGTAACGCTGCCGCTTTCAACCTTGTCAAGCGTTTCAATCATAACCTTGGCGCAAAGCTCGGATAATCTGTCGTGAAGTTCTTCGCCTGTTTCCTCATTAGAGATTTCCACCTCTTCGCATAGCAACATATTTCCCGTATCAAGTCCTTTTTCCATAAGCATTGTAGTAACGCCTGTTACCTTGTCGCCGCAAACAATTGACCATTGAATCGGGGATGCACCCCTGTGTCTAGGCAAAAGCGAGGCGTGACCGTTAATACAATTGAATTTAGGAATTTGCAAAATATTCTCAGGCAGAATTTTGCCGTAGGCTACAACAACAATGACATCCGGGTTTAGAGATGCGATATGCTCGGCAACCTCAGGAGTCTTAAGGCTGGCAGGCTGCATTACCGGAATATTATTGTCAACCGCAAACACCTTTATGGGAGAGGGTGTCATTATCTGCTTCCTTCCAACCGCCTTATCGGGTTGCGTATATACACATAAAACCTCGTGCCCTGAAGTGTACAAGGCTTTGAGGGTAGGCAGAGCAAAATCAGGTGTGCCCATAAAAATTATTCTCATAAAATTATCCCTTAATAAGTCTGTCTTTGTAAACTATACCGTCCAGATGGTCAATTTCATGACAAAAAGCTCTGGCCTTTAGCCCACTGCCTTCCACCGTGAAGGTATTACCATCCCTATCCTGTGCCCTTACCTTAACATGCATCGGACGACGGGTTTTCCCATATTCTCCGGGGAAAGAAAGACATCCCTCTTCTTCCTCCTGAGAGCCGCTTTTCTCAACAATAACAGGATTGACAAGTTCTATCAGTCCGTCTCCAACATCTACAATACAAACTCTGCGAAGAACGCCAACCTGTGAAGCCGCAAGGCCACATCCATCTGCATTGTACATTGTTTCTGCCATATCATCGAGCAGCTGAGCTAATCTATCATCAAAGGTGAGCTGACTTCTGCAAACCATCTTCAAGGTACTGTCTCCCTTTTTAATAATCGTTCTGATCGCCAAATTTGATTCCTCCGTTAAACTATCATTTCGGGATTTATATCAAAATAAATACTTGTATCTCTGTTAGATTTGACATCCAGAGCTTTTTTTATCATTTCTCTGAATCTTTTGCTATTCTTTGACTTAATAATTATTCTGTATCTGTACTTGTTGTTTATTTTAGAAACGGTTGCAGCCGCAGGCCCTAAAATAATGAGTTTAATGTCAGTAAATTCACTATCAACAAGCTTTTTTATGTTTGAAAAAATATTGTTGATACATTCTTCAGAATCGCTCTTTGAGGACGAGCTTGCCGCAACAACAAAAATATCGCAAAACGGCGGATATACCATCATTTTTCTGGTAAGAATTTCCTGATTATAAAATGCATCGTAATTCTGAGAAACTGCCATTCTTATTAGATTACTGTCGGGGTCACAGGTCTGGATAACAGCAACTCCTCGGTCATTTCCCCTACCGGCTCTGCCCAGCACCTGAGTCAGAAGCGAGAAGGATCTCTCAAAGCTTCTGTAATCATTGCTATTGGCAGCACTGTCTGCGCCAAGCACACCTACTACGGTAACATTTGGAAAGTCAAGACCCTTTGCAACCATCTGGGTACCTAAAAGGATATCATATTCACCCTTTGAAAAGGCTTCAAGACCCTTTGCGACAGAGCCTCTTCCTGAAGTACTGTCGGCATCAAGACGCAAAATAGAAGCGTCCGGAAAAATAATCTTAAGCTCTTCTTCAACCTTTTGTGTTCCGATACCCATAAACCTCAATTTACCCGAATTACAGGAAGGACAAATATCCCCAGCAGACTTACTATGACCGCAATAATGACACATGAGTCGCTTGTTTGCCGAGTGGTAGGTTAAAGTTACGCTACAGTTTGGGCATGTTTCAACATATCCACAGGTTGAACAGGAAATATAGGTGTTATGACCTCTTCTGTTCAAAAGAACAATTGCCTGTTTATTACAGTTAAGAGCATCGTATATAGCTGAACTTAGCTGGCAACTGATAGCCGAGGTATTTCCTTTTACGAGTTCCTTTCTCATATCAACCGTCACGACATCGGGAAGTGTTGCATGTCCGTACCGATTAGGTAATTTACAAAGAGAATATCTTCCGCCTAGTGCCAAAGCGTAAGACTCCATAGAAGGAGTTGCAGAAGCCAATACAAGTAAGGAATTATTATAATTTGTTCTGAATTTTGCAAGATCTCTTGCGTGAAATCTTGGAGATTTCTCGGATTTATAGGTATGCTCCTGTTCCTCATCAATAATAATCAAGGATAAGTTTTTTACGGGAGCGAATATTGCCGACCGAGTACCGATGGCAATCAGTGCCTCTCCACTCTGTACCCGCTTAAATTCATCCATTCTCTGTCCGATTGACATGGCAGAATGAAATACAGCTATTTTTCTGCCGAAATAGCGACCAAAGCGTTCGATGGTCTGGGGGGTAAGCGAGATCTCGGGCACCATTACAATTGCACCCTTGCCCTCATTTACAGCACGTTCAACAAGCTTTAAAAACACACTTGTTTTTCCGCTGCCTGTAACGCCATACAAAAGCGAAACTGACGGTTGTTCGGATTCATATAGCTTTTCCAGCTTAATGTATTCTCTGTTTTGTTCTTCTGTAAGAACTACCTTTTCACAGGAAGAATATAACCGTTCATAATCAGGCGTTCTGTAAACTTCCTTGTCAAAGAACTCAACAATCCCCTTCTTCTCCAGGGTGTTAACAACCGAAGATGAAACTCCTGTAAAATACAATAACTCCTTAAGGCTGACCGAACCGATATCAAAAAGCAGTTCCAGAACAGATCTTTGCTTATCTGTAAGATTGTACAGTTCAGACTGTTCCTTAGATATGAGGAGCCTAACTGACTTAAGTGATGCATCATTCATCTTTCTGACTGCAGAGCCGCTTTTAATAAGTGAGCCATTCTTTACAAGAAGATTTATTGAGTTATCATTTAAATAGGAAAAGTTATTCAGTAAGGTCTCTTTAGAAACAAAAGGATTGTACTCCAAAAAGCAAATGAGATCATTGTATTTGTCTTTGTCAGAAAACTTGCCCAAGGAATAAAGCTCATTGACCTTAAAGCTTATACCAACAGGCAAGGCCGCCTTAATAGCGTCAAAATATGTGCAAAGAAGATTGTTATGCATCCACTCGCACATTGAAAGAAGCTCATCATTTAAGACTGGAGAACTGTCAATAACGCTAATAATTGACTTATACTCTCCGCAATCTTCACTAGTATCGGAAAGGCTAACTATCATACCCTGACGATGAGTGTTTCCCTTTCCGAACGGCACAATAACTCTACAACCCGACTGTACAGTAGAAACAAGATTGTTTGGAACTAAATAACTGTATGGCTTGTCGAATGAAAATGCCGTTTGTTCGATAACGACACCAGCAATAATCATAACAAGCCCCCCATAATATAATAGTTATCAGTCGATTTTTTCAGCCATCTGGTTGATTGCGATAGAAACCGGTTTCTCGATTAAAATTTCTTCCCTTTTTTCATACTCTTCAGAAATTGTTCTGGCATTCTTTGCGATTTTATTTACAAGAGCATAACGATTATCGCAAGAGTTAATAAGTTTACCAATTGCAGGATTTAACATTTACCTAACACCTCATTGACTAAATATAATTTTTTATTAGTTTTATTCCCCTCGGAACTAATTATTGACAAAATATCCGAAACTGCTTCATCAAGGCAGTCATTGACAACAATATAATCATATTCATTAGCTCTTTTTATCTCTGCGAGGGCTTCGCACAGCCGTTTTTCAACAAGCTCGTGTGACTCTGTTCCCCTTGCTGATAAACGACTTTTCAGCACCTCAAAGGAAGGTGGCATAATGAATATAGATACAGCATCGCTTAGCTTCTCCCTGATCTGTGCAGCGCCGTTAACATCAACCTCGATAATAATATCAAAACCGTTATTAACCGCATCATCAACAGGGCCTCTGGGAGTGCCATAATAATTATCAAGATATTTGTTATGCTCTAACAGTTCATCATTGTCAAGCATTCTGACAAAGTCCTGTTCCGAGATAAAATTATATTTCTCTCCCTCGACCTCTCCGGCTCTCATTGCTCTGGTAATGCTGGAAATTGAGAACTTCATCATTGGCTGAGCCTGAAAAACTCTTTTTAAAATTGTATCCTTGCCCGAGCCTGACGGACCGGAAATAATGAAAACAGTGCCTTTACTCATCATCTTCGTCCTTTAACATCTGTAAATTTTCATCTATTCTTAACCCTAATACATCGCATGTCAGATAAGAAAGTATAATAAGCTCACTATCGGTTATTACCACAGATTTTGTCTTTCTACCCTGTGTTGCATCAATTAAATTTCCCGATTCCTTTGCCTCCTGAACAAGCCTTTTTATAGGAGCAGACTCAGGACTGACAACCGAAACTATTCTGTCACAGGAAACAAGATTACCAAATCCAATATTTACAAGTTTCATACAAACTCCTTATTCAATATTTTGAACCTGTTCTCTGATTTTTTCGATTTCCGCTTTGATATCAACAACCGTTTGCGCAATCTCAAGATCCTGTGCCTTAGAACCGATAGTATTTGCCTCACGGTTCATCTCCTGAACTATAAAATCTGATTTTCTTCCAACGGCATCATCCGACTTTAGCAAGGAAACAAGCTGGTCCATGTGACTGCGAATACGAACGGTTTCTTCATCAACGGCAACCTTATCGGCAAAAATAGCTGTTTCTGCGATAATTCTTGTATCATCAAATTGAGGGTTTGACAAAAGCTCCTTAATTTTATTTTCAAGCCGTTCTCTGTATGCGGCAACAGTTCTGGGTGACTTCTCTTCAATAAAAGAAACCTTAGCTCTTATTAAATCGATCCTTCCGGATATATCTGTTGCTAATTTTTCGCCTTCAACCTGTCGCATTGCAATAAAATTATTCACAGCCTGTTCGGTAACCTTCATAACTGCATCAAGATATATATCTTCATCAAGCTGAGCTTTTTTTACAATAAATGCTTCATTATTTCCAATAAAATCAGCAGTTGTAATCTTATTTTTAATTTTATATTTTTCAGATAAAGCATTAAGTGCTGAGATGTATGAATCAAGGTAGGCTGTATTAAGCTCAATAGAAGCATTGTCATCGTTTTCGGATTCTATTGAAACAAACATTTCAATCTTACCTCTGGAAATGCGTGAGGACAAATAAGCCTTTAGCTTATCCTCCAAAAACATAAGTCCTCTGGGTAATCGACAGTTAAACTCAAAGTATCTTGAGTTTACTGATTTCATTTCAACAGTTATATTAAGTCCTGAAATCGATTCCTGGGCTCTACCGTAACCGGTCATGCTGCAAATCATAACACTACTCCAATTATAAATTTATCAGCTTATTTTACCAAATAAATGCAGTACTTGTCAACCTTTCAGGGTTTTTGTAACTATTTTTAACCGGACGAGAAAATCCCGTCCGGCCTAATTACACTAATTTTTAAGTTCAACAATGGTAACGCCGCTTTCTCCTTCGCCGAAAACGCCTAACCTAAAACCTTTTACCGACTTGTTGTTCTTCAGAAAAGCATGAACGGCCTTTCTTAAAACTCCCGTTCCTTTTCCGTGAATTACGGTTACCGTCGTAACACCCGAGAGCAGAGCGTGATCGATGTATCTGTCAAGCTCCACTATACCTTCCTCACTATTCATGCCACGGATATCAATTTCAAATGAGATATCCCTTTCGGCCGAGGATTTTATACCAGTAACATTACGTGTTTTGTTTCTTTGCGGTAATTTCTGTTTTACCTCTAATTGAAGATTGTCTACGGTTGTCCAGAGCTTTGCCGAACCAATTGCGACAAAAACCTTCTTTTTGTCCTTAGACACCTGCTCCACAACAGCCTTCTCGTTTAAATCAAACAGCGTTACATTATCTCCCACCTGAATCTCTCTTGGAAGAACATAATTATCCTTATCATTGCTACCGACCGGATCAGACACTTCTTCCATATATCTGATTGTTTTACCGACAGAGGATTTAGCCAAAGATAGCATCTCTGCCGCCCTTTCTGCAGAAAAGCTTTTCTTTGTCTCCTCAAGTTCTGATAATAGTTTATTAGACTTGAATTTTACATCATCAATAATATATGATGCGTCATCTTTAGCCTTTTGAAGAATCTTATTTTTCTTTTCCTCCGCCTCACTGATATACTGCTTGGCGGTGGCATTAAGAAGCTCAGATTCCCGTCTTAACTGCTCTGCCGCAGTTCTTTCCTTCTCGGCAGTCTGTCTTGCCTTTTCAAGAGCCTCAAGAACCTGTTCAAAACGAAGATTTTCTTCAGAGATATAACCCTTTGCCGTTTCTATAATATATTCCTCAACGCCTAATTTTCCTGCAATCGCAAAAGCATTGGACTTGCCTGGAACACCTACAAGAAGCTTATATGTAGGCTGTAATGAATTTACATCAAACTCACAGGAAGCGTTTTCAACCCCATCGGTCTCAAGGGCGTAACTTTTAAGCTCTGCATAATGTGTAGTTGCGGCAACCTTTGCTCCAAGCTGATGCAGTCTGATTAAAACAGCTTTTGCAAGGGCCGCACCCTCGATGGGATCGGTTCCTGCGCCAAGCTCGTCAAGCAAAACCAGAGAGTTGTATGGAGCTTCTTCGATTATCTTAACTATGTTAACTATGTGTGACGAAAAGGTTGAAAGCGACTGCTCAATGCTTTGCTCGTCGCCTATGTCTACGAGAAGCCTGTCAAAAAAGGATATTTCACTCGAATCATCTGCCGGAATCATCATACCGCACATTGTCATTGCGGTTAGCAAACCTATTGTCTTAAGAGTTACGGTCTTACCGCCTGTGTTAGGTCCAGTAATTATCAGAGAGTCATAGGTATCCCCTAAGGTAAGTGATATCGGCACGACCTTTTTTCTGTCAATTAAAGGGTGTCGGGCATTTTTTAGAACAATTCTCCCTTTACTGTTTAGGTTAGGAACCGTAGCCCTCATTTTATAAGCAAGAGATGACTTTGCAAAAATAAGGTTAAGCTCAACCGCAACCTTGAATGAGTCCTTAATCGCTGTTGCAAATGTAGTGACCTCTGCCGATAATTCAGCCAAAATTCGCTCGATTTCTTCTCTTTCAGCCGAAGTCAACACTCTTATCTCGTTATTAGCATCAACAACGCTCATCGGTTCAATAAAGAGCGTAGCGCCAGAAGCTGAAGTGTCATGAAGAATACCCTGAATTTCACTTCTGAACTCAGCTTTAACCGGAACGACAAATCTGCCGTCCCTTTGAGTAACCAATGCCTCCTGCAAAAATTTGGACTTACTACGAACAATATGGTTAAGCTTGTCCTTAATTCCAGAAGATGCGGCTTTAATTTTGCGTCTGATGTCGTTTAATTTTGGGGATGCGGTATCGTTTAATTCTTCCGAATTTTTGATTGCAAAATGAATTTTATCCTCAATATATTTGTTAGGATATAGAAGAGAAAAATATGAATCCAGCGAAGTAGTTATATCTGACGAAATATTGTCACGCCACTCCTTGAGAAGCCGAATAGTTTTAAGACAGTCGGCAATATCAAGAAGCTCGGAAATGCTTAAAGCACCTCCCATTTCACTGCGAACAAGAATTCCCGACGGATCCCGTGGAGAGCCAAAGGAAGGGGCCGCAAATTTAGCGGTAAGTAAAAAAGCGTCCTCTGTTTTTTTGAGTTCTGATGAAACCTCATCAAAACCATCAAAGGGTGTAAGCTTAAGGGCTAATTCTTTTGCAGATGAAAGAGAAGCCTCTGCGCTCAGAAGCTTAAGAACCTCATCAAATTCTATTGTTTTTAAATACTTTTCTTTTTCGTACATACTTAGAAATCCTTAAAAAGAGAATTAAAAAATGAAAGAGTTTTTAATTTATACTCGGTTTTATTCAGCAAATAGCGCTCGGTAATAGAGGACAGGGCCTTTGCAGCATCATCGGGTATTGAAAATAAAAACAGCTTCTTTAAATCGGAATAAATAATATGCCTTAAAGCCATTAAAAGCGTAGAGTTTATAACCGCACAGTTATTGTTATACTCGTGGCATTTGCTGCAATAAAGATTTCCCTCTTCGGTATCGAAATACATTATATCGTCCTCAAAACAAGCGCAGGTGTTACAGGCAACCAAATTCGGCAAATACCCAGTCAATGCCATAAGGCGTAGCTCGAAAATGGCCTTTAAAAGAAAAATATTTCTCTTTCGTTCACAAAGGAAGTGTAAAGAATTCAGGACAAGCCTTAAAACCGATTCGCAATTTTCACTGCTTGGAGCATGATAGATACAAAGTTCACAAAAATACTGTGCTAATGACAACTCTTCAATATCACTGCCCGCCTCAAAAAAGACATTTATAGAAGAGGCTTCGTTAATGGAATATGTATCACCCTTACATTTTAGCACGAATGATGAAAAAGCCAACAAACTGGTGGCGGCTCCCTTTTTGCTTTTAATTGAATTTGCACCAACTGCAAAGGCTGTTATAACACCAAATTCTCTTGTCAAAAGGGTTAAGAGCTTATCCCTTTCCCCTATCTGCTGTTCCCGTATAACAAGTGCCTCGACAGTTAATTGCTGAGCCGTCATTATCCATTTCACCTTCTTTTCTTACCGCATCTGCATACTTGATATATGAATAGACCGAACCATCGTATTTAAAAATCTGCCAATATATATCTGAAACCATTTTTTATCCTCCGTAAAAGAAACTACAAATATCTTTTACGAAAAATTCAGACAATATTTAAGGTAATATTAGTCAAGACCAAATGTGTGAATAATTCCCTGTCTGTTTCGCCAATCTTCCTTAACCTTTACCCACAGCTTTAGAGAGGTCTTAATGCCATAAAACTTCTCAATATCAGCTCGGGCTAAGCTTCCGATTTTCTTAAGCATTTCTCCGCCCTTGCCGATAATAATTCCCTTGTGAGAGGCCTTTTCGCAGAAAATAGTAGCCTCAAGCTCTAATATGGGCTCTCCTTCTGAATTATCACGCTCAAACATTCTCTCTATGTCAACAGCAATACCGTGAGGAACCTCCTTATCCAGCTCTCTGAGAAGCTTCTCTCTTATCATTTCACATACCATTGACTTCTCGCTCTGGTCTGTAAAATCATCTTCTTCAAAATAATGTACAGATGGTCTTAAAAAACGTGAAGCCTCTTTTAAAACTATATCTATGCCATTACCTGTTTTTGCCGAAACCGGAAATACCGTCTCAAATGTAAAATATTTGTTGTAATGCGATATTACACTGAGAAGCTCGGATTTATCTTCAAGCAAATCAATCTTATTAATAATCAAAACGGCCCTTAATCCACGCTTTTTGATTTCTTCAATCAGCTCTGCTTCGGCAGGAGGAAGTGAATCCTCGTCAATCTTGAATTTTGTCTTAGCCTCGACCACCAGAATAACCCCGTCAACATCAGAAAGTCCGCTGCCTACTGCCTTAATCATATTCTCGCCAAGTATGTTTCTGGGTTTGTGAAATCCAGGGGTGTCAACAAAAACATACTGGTCGCTGTCCTTGGTCATTACCCCCATAATTCTCGTTCTGGTTGTTTGTGGCTTGTCCGAAACTATCGCAACCTTTTGTCCTAAAAGTCTGTTAATAAGCGATGATTTACCAACATTAGGGCGTCCTATTACCGCAATAAATGCCGATCTTGTGTTCATTAATTTCCCTCGCCTTTAATATCTAATCCCAAAATCGATAATGCTTCTTCTTCCTTTTTTCGCATTATCCTCTTCTCTTCTGCCTCGTCAATATGGTCATATCCGAGCAGATGTAAAACAGAGTGAACCGTGAGATAAGCAATTTCACGCTCGGTAGAATGATTATAATCATTTGCCTGTTTTAATGCATGTTCTACCGAAATTACAACATCTCCAAGCATTAAGCAATTATTTTCGGGATTTAAATCGTAATTTCCGTTTTCCCCTAAAGGAAATGACAAAACATCTGTTGATTTATCTATATTTCTGAAAGCTGAGTTCAGTCTCCTGATACGCTCATCATCAACAAGAGTTATGTTGATTTCAGCGTCATCATTAAACTCTTCATTCTTAAGCACCGCCTCGCAAGCATCCTTAAGAAGCTGGGTTATCTGCTCAGAAATTTTAATATTTTGTTCATTAGATAGATTAACTATTAACATTTTTTCTATTCCTCTGGCTATCTCTTTTCTCATACGCATTTATAATGCTCTGAACAAGTTTATGTCGCACAACATCCTTTGCTGACAGTTTTATAATAGAAATATCATCGATATTTTTAAGAACAGATATAGCGTCGTACAGTCCTGATTTCTTCTTTTCAGGCAGATCTATCTGTGTAATATCTCCTGTAACAACAATCTTTGAGTTGAAGCCCAGACGGGTTAAGAACATCTTCATTTGTTCGCAGGTCGTATTCTGCGCTTCGTCAAGGATGATAAAGCTATCATCAAGGGTTCTGCCTCGCATATACGCCAATGGAGCTACTTCGATATCTCCCCTTTCCTGACAGCGACGGAAGTTATCAGCTCCAAGCATATCAAAAAGAGCATCGTAAAGCGGTCTTAAATACGGATCAACCTTTTGCTGAAGATCTCCAGGAAGAAATCCTAGATTTTCTCCGGCCTCTACCGCCGGTCTGGTTAATATAATTCTGTTAACCTTTTTTGCTCTGAAGGCCTTTACTGCTGCGGCAACCGCAAGATAGGTCTTGCCTGTTCCCGCAGGGCCTACTGCAATCGTTACCGTGTTGGCTTTTACTGCATCAAGATATTTCTTTTGTCCTAGTGTTTTTGCCTTTATGGGTTTACCCTTTGCAGTAACACATATACAGTCGCTGTTTGAATAGCTTGAAATTTTATCTTCATCCCCGTCAGTAACTAAAGACAAGACATAATCTATGCTTTGGTCGGTAAGCTGTTCCCCGTTATTTATCAGCTGAATAAGGCCGTTTATAGCTCTGACAGCCGAAGAAACAGATTCCTGTTCACCTTTAATTCTGATGTAACTGCCGTGGGAGGTTATGGAAACAGAATAAAACCTTTCAAGTTTCAAAATATTTTCATCAAAGGCTCCAAAGAGATTGACGATTTCTTCCATTCTTTCAATATTAATGATTTCTTCCGTCTTAATCACCGCTTTTAAACTTTATGTATTTTTATATTATAACACATATATTTAAATATTTCAATTTCCTACAGAAATATTTATTTGTCGCTGCTCGGCAATGTTTTCAATACATTTACATTTAAATGTAAATGTGCATTTATCAGAGCTGTCCTGTGTATAGATATCCAGGATTTTTATATCGGTAATATCCATTGAGGCAATGAGCGAAATTAGTTCGGCGTAAGCATCATTTAGCATTTCATCATCATTTCTCGTAACCTCCGATAAGTCAACCTTATTGAATCTTTTTTCATAAACACATATCGGTAAGGTGCCTCCAAACAGGTTCAGCTGACTTTTACGCTCTTGCGTTGCATTGTAAAAGTGTACCGTATCCAAATATAACGGTATCTTCAGGGTAAAAATTTCGAGAATCCTCTTGGTCACATAAACATTACTCTTTTTAGCAACAGTCTGCTTTTTAGGAACTAAAACAGAAATTACCTTCTCGACGTCTGCAAATATTTTTCCTTCAGAATATGTAAATTTCTGCGCATTGAGATTGGGAGCTCCCGAAACCAAAACATCCCCTTTGCTGACGACACGACCTATATCTGTCTGCTTGTTTCCTGACGTTATCTCCATTGATCTGATTATACCGTCCTGCGTTGCTACAAGATTAGAATATGAGTTCTTCCCCGTTCTATCACTTTCTCTGTTCTCACTTATATTTACCGTAAGTTTAGATCCTTCAAGATTAAAGGAACACCAAGAAATATTTTTAACTAGAAGCGGAAGTCTGTCCCTCATATGATAAGGCTCGATCGAGGCAGTTGGCATCCCCTCTCTTACCCCCATTTCGTTACAAGCTCTAAGTATTTCCTCCTTTGAGACCGCCTTATTCCCAGAAATTTCTATACCCCAAACAAACTGCGACATAATTATCAGAACAGAAGCGCATAATGCAAATCCGACAGCAACACTCTTTCTTTTATTAATAAGGTTTGCTTTTAATGGGAAACCGTAGGCCGATATATGACGAAGTTTTATCTTTGCATTAAATCGGCGTTTTAAACCCCTTAGTAAAAAATAATTCTTAATCGAAACCGAAAAAATCAAAACACCTTTTTCGTTATTTACATCCCAAACCGCTACAGAGTTTTTTGCACAAAAATTTAAAAAACCCGCAGTGTTTTCTCCTTTCAGGTTAACTATTACATATCCCTTTAACCATTTAATTATTCGAATTACAAACACATTATTCTCCTTTAAAGAAAAGCTATATCGTTAATTCTACCTGTAATCAGGATATTGTCTTCGCCGATTGACTTGATAAAAAGACAAGTGCCGGTTATCTGTAAATAACCGGATTTTATTCTGATAGATATTAAATCTTCGCAATACTCGCTAACACAAAAGCATCCTTCAACAATTATTTTTTTATTAGAAAACAGCTCTATATGTATGTCATTTCCTATCGCAAATAACGGCAATTCAGAGGAGTTTAACTCTGAGTTTATATCGTTAATTTTTCTGTCAGCCAACAAAATCACACTCCGATTATATATATGATTTCCGTTATAATATAATACGCATTTTCATATATTTCACAGTGGTGGTTTTATGAAAATAAGATATATAATCGGCGGAATATTTGCAATTTTAATAATTGTTTTATTTATAATGTTTCCCGATTCAATGATAATGGGTGCTACAAAGGGAATGCTTATCTGCTCGGATGTAATTATACCTTCCTTGTTTCCGTTTTCCGCAATCTGTATATTTATGTTCAACACAAATATCATCAAGATGCTTGAAAGGATTATAAACCCTCTAACTAAAGGTATTTTTAAACTAACCGGGCAAGAATTCTGCATAATGTTGATGTCCTTTCTCGGCGGCTTTCCCGTAGGAGCAACTCTAATAAATAAGCTCGTTATTCAAAAAGCAATTACAAAAAACAAAGCAGAGCAAATGCTCTGCTATTGTGTAAATCCGGGTCCTGCCTTTGTAATAATTGCTATAGGTCAGGCGGTGCTTGGTAACAAAGTTCTTGGGATAATGATTTATTTATCCAACCTCTTATCTGCTATATTTACCTGTCTGTTATTTTCACTCACATC
This sequence comes from Acutalibacteraceae bacterium, assembly GCA_045537915.1. Classification (GTDB taxonomy): domain Bacteria; phylum Bacillota; class Clostridia; order Oscillospirales; family Acutalibacteraceae; genus SFWF01. Next base: position 4,119 of record JAZSQK010000022.1, on the reverse strand, counting down.
AAAAAATAGCGCTAAAATCTCCTATTTAATGCCAAAGAGAACCGAGATGCCTATTTCAGATATGTTTGTTGATTCTGTTGCGAGCGCTTGTTCTGCAGTGATAAACATTTGCGGTTTTGTAATTCTTTTTTCTACAGTCATAAGTCTGGTTTTGGATTTAGGCTCAGACGTTTTAATTGTTAAGTACCTTGTTTCACTGCTTGAAATCAGTAACGGAGTATCACTGGTCAGAAATGTATATTATCTTTCCTTTCTTTCTGCCTTTTCGGGATTTTGTGTCCATATGCAGATACTTACCAGCTGTACCGCATTCAAGGTAAATTATCTCAAGTTTTTAATTTTCAGAATTTTTAATGGAGTGTGCAGTTGTCTAATTACTCTCATTCAGATAAAAATATCGGGAATAAGTCTACCTGTAATGTCGACACAAAATGTCTACACCCTTATGCCTACAGGTGTTTCGTTGCCGCTTTGCGCTGCAATGATATTTATGTCAATCACACTGCTCGTCTCTATAAACGAAAAATATGTGGAAAAAGCCAGAATTTTGTGATATAATGGTTGTACAAACTTTATTGAGGTGTTTTATGAAAAAGTTAGTATTTGATAAAAAGCAGCCTAAATATTGTATGTACTGCGCCAAAGGCAAATATCTGGAATATTCTGATGAGGTTTTCTGCACGAAAAAAGGGTTTGTTAACAAGTTTTCAAAATGTATGAAATATAAATATGATCCTCTTAAGAGAATACCTCAGATTAACGATGTATCAAATAACTATAACAAAGACGATTTTATAATTTAATTTTTCTTTAAGTTTAGTGATTTTCCTATTGACAAATGCCAATATTATCGATATAATATTGGTCGTGTACGGTGGATATAGCTCAGTTGGTTAGAGCGCCAGATTGTGGCTCTGGAGGCCGTCGGTTCGAATCCGATTATCCACCCCACTTTTTTTATATCTAAATTTAATATAGGGGTGTCGTCAAGCGGTAAGACAACGGATTTTGATTCCGTCATTCGTAGGTTCGAATCCTGCCACCCCTGCCAAATTAACAGTGCTAATCTTTAGATTGGTGCTGTTAATTTTTTGTATGCAGGATGAGAACCGTGGTTCGTCGAAGCAGTTCAAAATGTGCGAGAGCATTTTGAATCTGTGAAGTCGGCAGCACGAAGATTTCAGAGTGAAAGGCTCGGAGTCTTCTCTGAAATCGAGAGCGCACCGTATCCTGCCACCCCTGCCAAATTAACAGTGCTAATCTTTAGATTGGTGCTGTTAATTTTTTGTATGCAGGACGAGAACCTTCAAGGTTTCATACCGTTCTAAAAGAAAAAACCAATCAATCGATTGGTTTTTTCTATAATAATATTACGAAAGCTTGGGTAGGCTTGCGGCTGCAACAGACTGGCCTACACGGCGAGAATTTTCGTCAGGAATGTGAAGTGTTATCAGCTTAGAAAGCTCTGGAAACTCGGTATCAAGAACCTCTTGCGCTCGGTTAAGCAAAATCACTCCACCCTCTCCCGAGGTAACTCGGCCCATAATAAGAACATGCTTAATATCGTAAAACTCCGAATAGTAGGCTATTGCGTAACCGAAATATGCACCGATTGTGTCGTAAATTGCGGCAGCTCGCTCGTCGCCATCCTTCATAAGACCCTGAACAACCTTAAGCTTTTCTGCCGGTGAAAGCTTTTCATCAAGCTCAATACCTGCATAGGGCGCAAGTTTAATGACACCATCCTGAGAGAAATATTTAACGCCACAGCCATAATCCCCCGACCACTCGTCAACCATTGCCTCTTCAGAAAAATCAACAGGAACAAAAGCAAGTTCATTTAACCAACCAGTAATATTTCCCTGCGGATCGACATAACCGCCAGCCTCGCTTGTACCCATAGCAATACCGAGAACCGAATCATCGTTAAGGTCCATAGCCCCTGCAAGAGCAGTAACATCTCCGTCATTTGCTACCTCAATCGGAATATTTTCTCCAATTTCCTTTGCAACGTCAAGATACATGTTCTTTACCTTTTTATCAAAATCCTCATCGCTTACCTTTAAGAAAAGGGATGCTACCATTATACGATTATCAACATAAACACCTGCGCTGGATACGCCAATTGCATCAACACGAGGCATGTGAGAAGCAGCCGTTTTCATTGCGTTTTTAATTCCCTCATAATGATAATTGGGATCAGAATTAGTTTTGGGGAACCAAACAACCTCTTCCGAATAAACACTTTCACCGTTTATAACAGCGCTAACCTTGCGGTCACTTCCGCCTGCATCAAAGCCGATTCGGCAACCGTCAAGATGTCGTCCGATGGGCGCAGCAGCAGACTTGTCCTTGGGTGCGTCTTCAATAGAGCAAACCTTAACCTCAAATTTCTGCTCGTATACTCTCTCCATAAAATGAACATCAAAATCTCGAAGGCCTCCATAAGTATAGGCATCTTTAATTTTGTTTCCGACAATATCACTGCCGGCAATTATAATTTTATAACCGCCCGCAACCCACAATAACGACTTAGCAATTCTTTCAACAAAGCGAAAATTTTCATCATCATGTCCGGTATTATCCTTAAAAATACGAGTTTTGTATGTAGATGTATAGCCCTTATTCCTTTCAATCGCTATAACAATATCTTGTCCATCAACTTTTGTTTTCTCACGCATCTCACGACAAACAAGTGAAAGCGGCTGGAATTTAGGATCTAATTTAGCATTAACCTTAAGCTTCATATTTTATTTCTCCTCTTATTATGGTTTTCTTAACCTCAAAGTCTTGATCTGTGATAATTATATCAGCATCCTTGCCAACCTCAAGAGAGCCCTTGCGGTCTGCAAGTCCAATTGTTGTAGCTGGGTTTAATGATGCGCAGTTTACACATTCATAAAGCGGTATGTTAGAGTTTTTATAAACATTCCAGACACCGTGATTAAGATGTAGAACACTACCTGCAACTGTTCCGTCTTCTAAACGGCAAACAATGTCTCTATATATTATTTTAGCGCCGCCAAGTGTATATTCGCCGTAGGGTAAACCACCTGCGGGTAGACAGTCTGTAATAAAGCAGAGCCTTCTGCCCTTTAACTTCCAGAGCAAATCATAAAAACATTTATCAACATGGAATGTGTCGACAATCAGCTCAACACTAGCATCAGAATTCAGCGCCGCAGTTACAACTCCAGGCGCACGATGAGCGAGAGGTGTCATTGCGTTAAATAAATGTGTAACATGACTGACTCCTGCATTAAAACCTGCCATCGCCGTGTCATAATCCGCCGAAGTGTGCCCTATTGAAACAACAACATCGGTGTCTCGGCAGATCTCACGAATTGCCGCAAAGTCGTTTTCATCGGTTTCGGGAGCAAGGGTTATTGTTTTAATAATATCGGCATATTCCTTAACGAACGAAGCGTCAGGCTTTAGAATGTATTTAGCATCCTGGGCGCCTTTTTTGCTCTCGCTGATAAACGGTCCCTCTGCATGACAACCTAGAATTTCACTGCCTGTCCAACTCTTGCTTTCCTCTTTTAGAGCACGGCAAACTTCGAGCGCCTTACGAATAACCTTCATATCTACAGTCATCGTTGTTGGCAGATATCCCGTTACGCCGTTTTTCAGTAACCCTTCAGAAATTGTTCTGATACTTTCCTCTTCTCCGTCACATACGTCCTTACCAAGATATCCGTGAATATGTAAATCAATAAGTCCAGGAGAAACATAACCGCCTTCAGCGTCAATAACCTCAGCGTTGCTTGGAATATTTTCTCTTGGGACAATTCCCTCAATAACATCAGAATAAAGTAGTGCACAGCTTTCAACTATGCGGTCTTTTAAAATGATTTTACCGTTTATAATTGCTTTCATTCCAATCCTCCAGAACATTTCTTCTGTCTCAATTTTAGCAAAGCAAAAAATAAAATACAATAGACGGAATATAAACAAACAATATTTTAAATACTTTTATTATATAATTATAATTGAATAATATTGATTTATGTAGATATGAAAACCCCTCAAATGCATTTGCATTCAAGGGGTTAGTTTTAAGTAAAAAAGTGTTAACAAGTAAAAATCCCGTCCACTTTAAGTGAACGGGATTTTTGG